>NZ_LJSA01000490.1:0-564446 GCF_002742505.1 Pseudomonas sp. 2995-1
AACACCATGGCCATCGGCGGCAACCCGGAAGCGGCGTTGCTGGCAGGGGTGAACGTTGACCGCACCAAGATCCTGATTTTCGCCGTGCACGGCCTGATCGGCGCGTTGGCCGGGGTGATCCTCGCCTCGCGCATGACCTCAGGCCAGCCGATGATCGGGCAGGGTTTTGAGCTGACGGTGATCTCGGCCTGCGTACTGGGTGGGGTGTCGTTGAGTGGTGGGATTGGCATGATCCGCCATGTGATCGCGGGGGTGTTGATCCTGGCGATCATCGAGAACGCGATGAACCTGAAGAACATCGACACGTTTTATCAATACGTAATCCGCGGCTCGATCCTGCTACTGGCGGTGGTCATTGACCGCATGAAACAGCGCTGATCCAGACCCTATGAAAGCCGAATGTGGGAGGGGGCTTGCTCCCGATAGCGGAGTGTCAGCCTGCACATTTGTCTCTGACACACCGCCATCGGGAGCAAGCCCCCTCCCACAGTTTTAATCGGTGGAAAATTTGAATACGGTGTTCTGGTTGTAAGTTTGTATTGGGTTCATCAATGCGTGATCTGCGGTTTGATCCTGCTACTGGCGGTGGTCATCGACCGCATGAAACAACGCTGATCCAAACTCTATAAAGGCCAAATGTGGGAGGGGGCTTGCCCCCGATAGCAGTGGGTCAGGTAATGAATATGTAGCTGACACTCCGCCATCGGGAGCAAGCCCCCTCCCACAGTTTTAATCGGCGGAGAATTTGAACACGGTGTTCTGGTTGTAAGTTTGTATTGGGTTCATCAATGCGTGATCTGCGGTTTGATCCTGCTACTGGCGGGGGGCATCGACCGCATGAAACAACGCTGATCCAAACCCTATGAAAGCCAAATGTGGGAGGGGGCTTGCTCCCGATAGCGGAGTGTCAGTTTGCACATTTGTCTCTGACACACCGCCATCGGGGGCAAGCCCCTCCCACCTATAGATCTCAACTGTATTGACGGGCGGTATTTGCCATAATGCCCGCGCTTTCATACTTATAGGCCCGATATGCAGGAAAACGCCCACACCCCCGTCAAAGACGCCGCCCCCACCGGCACCCAGACCCTGCTGCGTGGCTTGGGCGTGGTGCAGGCAGTGGCGGCCGGTGCGCGGGATCTGAAAGAGATCGCCAAGCGCATCGGCACCACCCGCAGCACCACCCACCGCCTGGCCAGTTGCCTGGTGGATGAGCGTTACCTGCGCGTAGTGCCGCAAGTCGGTTACCTGCTGGGGCCAAAGTTGATTGAACTGGGCTTCCAGGCACGGGAAGAGCTGCCATTGGTGACCCTGGCGGTGCCGTATCTGGACGAGTTGTCCGCGCTGACCGGTGACACCATCCACCTGGCGATTCGCGAATTTGACGACGTGCTGTACCTGCACAAGAACCCCGGCCGCAATGGCCCGGAAATGCGTTCACGGGTCGGCCATCGCATGCCGTTGGCGCGCACGGGCGTAGGCAAGGCAATGCTGCTGGATGACACGGTGCAAGAGTGGCAACGCTTGTACGAAACCAGCCTGCCGGCGGGAGGAAAGAACTTGCAGTGGCCGCAGCACCCGGAGCAATCCTGGGCACAGTTCGAGCAGCGTATGCATGAATATGTGGTGGGCGGTTATGCGTTCGATCTGGAAGACAACGAACCGTCGATCCGCTGCGTGGCGGCGCCGGTGCGCGATGCGAGCCGGCGAATCGTCGCCGGCATCAGCATCGCCAGTACCGTGCCTTATATGCCGCTGGAGAAAATGGCCGAGCTGATCCCTGTCATCAAACAAGTCGCAGCGCGGCTTTCAGCGGAGTTGGGCGCGAAGGTCTGATCAGACCTTCAGGGTCGCCATGTCGATGACAAAGCGGTACTTCACATCACCGGCGATCATGCGGGCATAGGCCTCGTTGATCTGGCGGATGTCGAGCATTTCGATGTCGCAGGTGATGCCATGCTCGGCGCAGAAATCCAGGACTTCCTGGGTTTCGGCAATGCCACCGATCAGCGAACCGGCCAGTACCTTACGGCCCAACACCAGTTTGGCTGCATTCACCGGCGGGTCCACTGGCTCGATCAAACCGACCAGGATGTGCACGCCGTCAAAGCGCAGCACGTCGAGGTAGGGGTTGAGGTCGTGCTGAACGGGGATGGTGTCCAGCAAGAAATCAAAGTGCCCGGCAGCAGCTTTCATCTGCTCGGCGTCGGTGGACACGATCACGTGGTCGGCGCCCTGGCGACGGCCTTCTTCAGCCTTGCTCGCGGAGCGGGTGAACAGCGTGACTTCCGCGCCCATGGCCTTGGCGAACTTGATGCCCATATGGCCCAGACCGCCCATGCCCAGGATCCCGACTTTATCGCCGGCCTTTACGCCGTAGTGCTTGAGCGGCGAGTAAGTGGTAATGCCGGCGCACAGGATCGGCGCGGCGCTGGCCAGGTCGAGCTTGGCCGGAATCTTCACCACAAAGTGCTCGCTGACCACGATGCTGTCGGAGTAGCCGCCCATGGTGTTGCTGCCATCCACACGATCCGGCGTGGCGTAGGTCATGGTCGGGCCTTCGAGGCAGTATTGCTCCAGGTCCGATTTGCACGCTTCACAGTGACGGCACGAATCGACCATGCAGCCTACGCCGACGAGGTCGCCGACTTTATGCGCGGTAACGCTGGCGCCGACGGCAGTGACCTTGCCGACAATTTCGTGACCGGGCATCAGCGGGTACACAGCGATGCCCCATTCGTTGCGCGCCTGGTGGATGTCGGAGTGGCAGACGCCGCAGTACATAATCTCGATCGCCACGTCATCGGCGCGCGGGCTGCGGCGTTCAAACGACATGGGGGCGAGGGGAGTGGTGGCCGACTGGGCGGCATAACCGATGGCGGTATACATGGTGAAACCTCGCAAAAAGCAGTGACAAGTGAGGCGGGCCATTCTCCCCATCGACCGTCGAGGCGACCATGGCGATTGCTCCGAGTCTCATGCCTATTCGTCCGGGAGTGCCCCTTGTTTGGATTTATGTGCCGCCAGACCTGCGATGATGCTCTCATCCCTTTTTCGCGAAGTTTTTTGCCATGTTGTTGACCCGCCATCTCGACGCCAACGCCACGTTGGTTTCCCTGATTGAGGGGCTCACGCCCTGTGACGGTTTTTCCCCTACCCATCTGCCCGGTGTGAAGGTGCTGCGCGCCAGTTGCGACGTGGCGCGCGGCCCGCAGATCTATGAGCCGAGCCTGATGTTCGTTGCCCAAGGCAGCAAACTCGCTTATCTGGGGCCGCGGACCCTGGAGTATGGCGCTGGGCATTACTTGATCCAGGCGATGCCCGTGCCGTTCGAGTGCGAGACATTCGCCATGGCGCCCGGAGCACCGCTGTTGGGTGTGTCGGTGGGTATCGACCGTGTGGTGTTGGGGGAGTTGGTGATGGCCATGGGCATGCAGGCTGGGCCGCCACCGACCCCGCAAACCCTTGAGTCGATGAGTTCGGTGGTGCTGGATGACGCCATGCGCGGTTGCGTCGAACGGCTGTTGCAGTGCCTGCACGATCCGCTGGAAAGCCGGATCATGGGTCCAGCGCGGGTGCGCGAATTGTTGTTCACCGCGCTGCGCGGGCCGCAGGCGGATGTGCTGCGTGCGTTGGTAGAGCAACAGGGGCAATTCTCGCGGATTGCCACGTCGTTGAGTCACCTGCATGCCCATTTCGCCGAGCCGCTCAATATCGAGACGTTAGCCGGGTATGCGCACATGAGTGCGTCGACCTTCCATGAGCACTTCAAGCGCTGCACCTTGCTGTCGCCGGTGCAGTACCTCAAGCGTCTGCGCCTGCTCAAGGCCCAGCAATTGCTGCTGGTGGAAGGCATGGGCGTGGCCCAGGCGGCGCACAACGTGGGTTACCAGAGCACGTCGCAGTTCAGTCGCGAATACAAGCGCTACTTCGAGCGCAACCCGGGGGAAGAGCGCGCGGCTTAGTAGTAACGTCGCGGGTCAGAATCGATCAGGCTGGCCAACTTGGTCAGGGCGAAGCGCAGCTCGTCCTGACTGGTGGGCGACATCAGTACCAGCCGTACACTGCGCGTCACCCCGGAACGTTCGGCCTGGAACTGAGTGCCACTGAGCACCAGCACCCCATTGGCCCGCGCCAGCATGGTGAATTCGTCGCTGGTCCAGGGCTCGGGCAGCGTCAGCCAGACATGGTAGGAGTACGGCTGGGTCTTGAGTTCGTAATTGGCGAAGATCTCCTGGGCAATCGCTTGGCGCCCGGCGGCTTCGTTGCGCTGGATACGAATCAGTTTTTTGTCCAGGCCTTCGGTGACGACATTGCTGGCCAGTTGCGCAGTCAGTGGCGACGGCATCCACACGCTGCTGCGGACCATCGACGTCAAGCGTGACAGTAGTTTTGGCGGGCTGTACAGGTAGCCGATGCGCAGCGCAGGCATCACCGACTTCGACAGGCTGGTCAGGTACACCGAACGGTCCGGGGCGAACGCCGACAGCGGTTTGATTGACGGGTCGGTGGCGAGAAAACCGTAGATGTCATCGTCGAGGATGATGAAGTCGAACTCTTCGGCCAGCGCCGCGATTTGCGCCCGACGCTTTTGCGACATGATCGCCGCCGTCGGGTTCTGGCAGGTTGCCACGCAGACCAGCATCGCCGGTTTTTCGCGCTGGCACAGTTCGCGCAGTGCCTCGGGGATGATGCCTTCGTCATCCATCGGCACGCCCCGCAGACGGCGCTCCAGGCCGTGGGCCAGGGAAATGATGCCGGGGTAGCAAAGCGCTTCGCAGAGCACCAGGTCGCCGGCGTTGGTCAGGGCGCTCATGGCCACCATCAAGCCATGCTGGGCCCCGGCGGTAATGATCACTTGCTGCCACTGCGCATCGGGCAACGAATGCCGCAACCACTGTGCACCCGCCTCGCGATGAGCCGGGTGGCCGCCATCGGGTGCGTAGTCCAGGGCGCGCGCGAAATCGGTGCTCTTGGCCATGCTCACCAATGCATCGCGCAGCCAGTATTCCAGGG
Organism: Pseudomonas sp. 2995-1; assembly: GCF_002742505.1. Taxonomy (NCBI): domain Bacteria; kingdom Pseudomonadati; phylum Pseudomonadota; class Gammaproteobacteria; order Pseudomonadales; family Pseudomonadaceae; genus Pseudomonas; species Pseudomonas sp. 2995-1. The sequence goes on from NZ_LJSA01000490.1 coordinate 5,017, forward strand.
TTTCGCTGTAGGGCTTGATGATCGACAGATCGAGCAGTTCGGACTGCCCAAGATTCAAGGGTACGGACGCGCTGTTACTCGCCGGCAGTTCCAGCTGCTTTTGATTGAGCACATACGTGCCGCGCCCCACTTCACCCTGCACCAGGCGACGCCGCTGGGCTTCGCTGTATGCGCGGCTGATGGTGCCCGGCGTGACATTCAGCGTCGTGGCCAGCTCCCGCAGGGTCGGCAGGCGATCGCCTTCGTTCAATACGCCGTTGCCGATATCGCGTGCCAACGCATCGGCAATCGACAAATACATCGGCTGGCCGAATTCGCTTAGCTGGGGAACCCACATGAATGATCACTGCCCATCGTAGAAATGATGAATATCCGAGCATATCACATGGAGGTTAGGCAACTAATAAATCGATACAATTGGCGAATTGATTCGATTGATCCCGTGATTGAATCGATATTGATCGCTAGGTTCAGATATTTTTTGGTTTTTTAATCGCCTTATAAATCAAATAATTAAATGCGTAACGGCGCAAAAACAGGCACGTATAGCAAAAAAACATCCCGTAACAACCTCGCCAGCTATTGAATCAACTCAATTTCTTCAAATACACTCATCTCGAATCGAAGCAATCGACTCAATCTTCCCCTGTTCACTGCCCGGCCCCGCCGCGCCAAGTCGAGACATCATGGACACACTCAGAAAGGATCTATCCCTGTCAGCCGTCATCGCGGGCTTTATTGCCGTGATCATTTCTTATGCCGGCCCTTTGATCATCGTGTTTCAGGCGGCCAAGGAAGCGCACCTGCCCAATGACGTGGTGTCTTCGTGGATCTGGGCGATTTCCATCGGCAGCGGCATCACTGGCCTGTTCCTCAGCTGGCGCCTACGGGTTCCGGTGATTACCGCGTGGTCCACACCTGGCGCGGCATTGCTCGTCTCGATGCTGCCGACGGTGACGCTGCCACAGGCCATCGGTGCCTATGTGGTCGCGTCGGTGATCATTGCCGTGGTGGGGTTGTCCGGCGCATTCGACAAGTTGATGAGTCGACTGCCCAAGGCCATCGCCGCTGCCATGCTTGCCGGCATTCTGTTCCGCTTCGGCGCCGAGCTGTTTACCTCGATCAAGCTGCAACCCGCGCTGGTACTGTCGATGATCGCGGCCTACCTGATCTTCAAACGCCTGTCGCCGCGCTACGCAATTCTTTCGGTGTTGATTATCGGCTGTGCAGTCGCCGCCTCGTTTGGAGAGTTGAACAGCACGGCAATTACCATCGCCGTGGCGCACCCGGTGTTTATCGCGCCGGAGTGGAGTTGGCACGCCATCATCAACATCGGCCTGCCGCTGGCGCTGGTGACGCTGACCGGGCAGTACGTGCCGGGCATGGCAGTGTTGCGCACTTCGGGCTACAACACCCCGGCGCGCTCGATCATTTCGGTGACGGCGATCGGTTCGGTGCTGATGGCACCGTTCGGTTCCCACGGCTTCAACCTCGCCGCGATCACCGCTGCCATTTGCACCGGCCGCGAAGCCCACGAGGACCGCGACAAACGCTACATCGCCGGGATCGCCTGCGGGGTGTTCTACATCCTGATGGGCACCTTCGGCGCGACCCTGGCTTCGGTGTTTTCCGCCTTGCCTAAAGAGTTGATTGCGTCTCTCGCCGGGTTGGCCCTGTTCGGTGCGATCAGCGCCGGGCTGACCGGTGCCATGGCCGACGAGAAGCAACGGGAAGCCGCGTTGATCACCTTCCTGGTCACCGCCTCGGGCATGAGTTTCCTCGGCTTGGCCGCGGCGTTCTGGGGCTTGATCTTTGGTCTCGTCGCCCACTTCGTGCTGACCTACACCCGAGAAAGCAAGGCCATCGCGATGGCTGAGGGCAGCCGTCCATGACCGCCCGTTACGATTTCATAGTGGTGGGCGGTGGCATCGCTGGCGTGTCGGCGGCGTATGAGCTGGCGGCCCACGGCAGCGTTTGCCTGCTGGAGCAGGAGCAGCAACTGGCCTATCACACCACTGGCCGTTCGGCGGCGATCTCCATGGAAAGCTACGGCAACCAGCAGATCCGCTCGCTGACCTGCGCTTCCCGAGGCTTTTTCGAGAACCCGCCCGAAGGCCTGGCCGAACACCCGCTGTGGTCGCCGCGCGGTGCCTTGATCGTGGCGCAAGCGCAGCGGGTGGACAAACTGGCTGCGCGGTTCACCGCGGTGCTCGGGCAAGTGCCCACGGCAAAGTTCCTCGACGACAAACAGGTGCTCGAACTGGTGCCCTACCTGGCCGAAGGCGCCTGGAGCGCAGGCATCTATGAGCCCAGCGCGTTCGACCTGGATGTGCACGGCATTCATGGCGCCTACCTCGGCGGCCTGCGGGGGCGCGGCGGTGTGGTCAAGCGCGAAGCCGAAGTGGTGCGCGGCGAACACCGCAACGATCACTGGACCTTGCACACCGCTGACGGCCAACGGTTGGAGGCGGCGATCGTGGTCAACGCCGCCGGTGCCTGGGCTGATGAGTTTGCCCAGCGTTGCGGGGTGCCCAAGGTTGGTGTGCGGCCGCTGCGCCGCACGGTGCTGGCGGTGGATCCGCAGTGCGACGTGCACCACACGCCGTACCTGGGCACGGTGGACGAAGACATTTTCATCAAGCCGGAAGCCGGGCGCCTGATCGTCTCGCCCTGCGATGAAAACCCGTCGCTGCCCTGTGACGCGCTGCCTGACGAGCTGGACCTGGCGATCACCATGGACCGTCTGCAAAGCACTACGCGCCTTCGTCCACGCTCGATCATCAACAAGTGGGCAGGCCTGCGTACCTTTGTTGCCGACCGGTCCCCGGTGCTCGGCCAGGATCCGCAACACGAGAGCTTTATCTGGCTAGCCGCCCTCGGTGGCTACGGCATTCAAGCCGCGCCAGCCATTGCCCGGCTGTGCAGTCACGCGGCGTTGGGCATCGCCATGCCGACCGATCTGGCGGCGCTGCAACTCAACTACCAGCATTTCTCCCCGGCGCGTTGCCGCGACGAGGCGTTTTCCAGCCTGGCCGTCAAACAGGTTGCCGATTTGCACTAACCCTCCACCCACTTCACAAGGAACGTCACCATGCAGACCAACGCTCAACACCAGTCCGTCGCCAAGCCTTTCCTGGGCGAAGAAAACGTGATCTTCACCGACAAGGCGCCGCTGCCCCTGGGCACGTATTCCCAAGGGATCAAGGTCAGTCACGGGCAAACCATCTACCTGTCGGCACAGACTCCCGTCTCGGCGCTGAACAACGAGGTGCTGGCCAAGGACTTCGAAGGCCAGTTGCGTCAGACCCTGGACAATCTGCAGCAAATGGCCGAGGCCGCAGGCGGCACTTTGGCGAACGTGGTCAAGGTCACGGCGTTCATCACGGACTTGAGCGAGTTCCCGACCCTCAACCGGGTGATGGAGGAGTACTTCACCCAGCCATACCCGGCGCGCACCACTGCCGGGGCCAGCGCCCTGGCGCGCAATACCCTGGTCGCCATCGACGCCATCATGGTGGTCTGAAGCCCACTCTCTGCGTGCAGTGCCCGTCGGTCCGGGGCAGTGGACCGACGTCGGCAGAAAAAGCACCCGCACCGCGTATTTTCAGGGGGTTGGTCATGAAACATTCGTACAGCGAGTATGTGTTGCAGTGCCTGGTCTGCGATCGCAGCTACCAGCCGCATGAGGTCAGCTACTACTGCCCTCATTGCAAAACCGACGGTGCCCTCGATGCGCTTTACGATTATTCGACGCTCAAGCGCCAATGGTCCAGGGACACCCTGGTCCATGATCACGCCCGAGGCATGTGGCGTTATGACCGGCTGATGCCATTGCGTTCGACGCAGTTCATCCCGCCGCTGCTGGTGGGGAACACGCCGCTGTATTCGCGCCCGGAACTGCTAGGTAGGGGCGCGCGGATCAAGGTCTATATCAAAGATGAATCGCGCCAGCCCACCGGCTCGCTGAAAGACCGCGCCAGCGCCCTGGCGGTGGCCCATGCCATGCAGTCCGGTGCACGCACTGTGGCGGTGGCCAGTACCGGCAACGCCGCCTCGGCCCTGGCCGGGATGAGTGCAAGCCTTGGCCTGCATAACGTGATTTACCTGCCCAAAAGTGCGCCCCGCGAGAAGCTCGCTCAGATGCAAGGCTATGGCGCCGAGATTGTACTGGTCGATGGCCAGTACGACGAAGCCTTCGAACAATGCCTCAACGCCTGTGAAACCCACGGTTGGTACAACCGCACCACCGGGATCAACTCGTACATGAGCGAAGGCAAGAAAACCGTGGCCTTCGAGATGTGCGAGCAGCTCAACTGGCAGGTGCCGGATCTGGTGTTCGTGCCGGTCGGTAATGGCTGCATTCTGGGCTCGGTCTACAAGGGGTTCTTCGACCTGCTGCAAATGGGCTGGATCGAGCGTATTCCACGGCTAATCGGCGTCCAGGCCGAGCACAGCAACTTTATGTACCGGGCCTGGCGCAGTGACCGGCCGATGCAGCAGATTGAACGCATTGCCCCCACCAGCCTGGCCAGCAGCATCAATGTGGCCTTGCCGCGCGACCGTCTCAAAGCCATGCGCGCCGTGACGGCCAGCGGCGGCGAGTTCATTTGCGTCAGCGATCCGAGCATTGTCGCGGCGGCTTCCCGCTTGGCCGCCAGCACCGGTGTGTTTCCCGAGGCCGGCGCGGCGAGTGCCTTCGCCGGGCTGCTCAAGTACGCCGAAGCACACCCCGACACCCCGCAGACCGCCGTGATCCTGATCACCGGCAGCGGTTTGAAAGACACCTCCATTTTTCTCTCCAACTCGACCAGGGGCCAGACACGGGTGCAATCCCAGCCCCTGGCCGACCTGCTGACCTAGGAATCCCACCATGAGCCTGCAAAATTTCGACCCCGCCATTGCCCGCCTGATCGACCGTGAACGCAATCGTCAGGAAACCCACCTGGAGCTGATCGCTTCAGAAAACTATGTGAGCGACGAAGTGCTCCAGGCCCAGGGCTCGGTGCTCACCAACAAGTACGCTGAAGGTTATCCGGGCAAGCGGTATTACGGTGGTTGCAAGGTCGTCGACGAGATCGAAAACCTGGCCATCGAACGCGCCCGCAAACTGTTCAATTGTGAATACGTCAACGTTCAGCCGCACTCCGGGTCGCAGGCCAATCAGGCGGTGTTTCTCGCGGTGCTGGAACCCGGCGATACCATTCTGGGGATGTCCCTGGCTCATGGTGGTCACCTGACCCATGGCGCATCGGTGAATTTCTCGGGCAAGTTCTACCAGGCGTTTTCCTACGGCCTGGACCCTGACACCGAGACCCTGGACTACGCCGAAATGGAAGCCCTGGCCCGGCAGCACAAACCGAAGATGATCATCGCCGGGGCCTCCGCCTATTCGCGCACCCTGGACTTCCAGCGCTTTCGCAAGATCTGCGATGAGGTAGGCGCCTACTTGATGGTGGACATGGCGCATTACGCCGGTTTGATCGCGGCGGGCGTGTACCCGTCGCCGGTCGGCATTGCCGACTTCATCACCTCGACCACTCATAAAACCCTGCGTGGCCCGCGCGGCGGCTTGATCCTGGCCAAGGCGCAATACGCGGCGTTGCTCGATAAGACGATTTTTCCGGTCTACCAGGGCGGCCCGCTCATGCATGTCATCGCAGCCAAGGCTGTGGCGTTCAACGAGGCGCTTAGTGATGGGTTCAAGCATTACCAGCAACGGGTGATCGACAACGCCCGCACCATGGCCGACGTCCTCACTCGCCGTGGTTTGCGTGTGGTGTCGGGAGGCACCGATTGCCATATGTTCCTGCTTGATCTGCGCGCGATGAACATCACTGGCAAGGATGCCGAAGCGTTGCTGGAGAGTGCGCACATCACCTTGAACAAGAATGCGATTCCCAACGACCCGCAAAAACCGGCGATCACCAGCGGCATTCGCATCGGTACGCCGGCGCTGACCACCCGGGGCTTTGGGGAGGCGGAGTGTGCTGAAGTGGCAAACCTGATCGCCGACCTGCTGGAGCAGCCGAACAACGCGACACTGCTGGAGAACACCCGGCGCCGGGTGATGCATCTGTGCGAGTGCTTTCCGGTTTATCTGCTGAGCTGACGCAAACAAAAAAGCCAACGCTTTTGGGCGTTGGCTTTTTGTGTTTCAGGCAATCGTCTTACATGTTCGGGTAAGTCGGTCCACCTGCGCCTTCCGGCGTGACCCACGTGATGTTCTGCGAAGGGTCCTTGATGTCACAGGTCTTGCAGTGCACGCAGTTCTGGGCGTTGATCTGGAAGCGCTTCTCGCCGTCTTCCTTGGTGATCACTTCATACACACCGGCCGGGCAGTAGCGCTGTGCCGGTTCATCGTAGAGCGGCAGGTTGGTGCCGATCGGGATGCTCGGGTCTTTCAACTTCAAGTGGCACGGCTGCTCTTCTTCATGGTTGGTACCAGAGATGAACACCGAACTCAGCTTATCGAAGCTCAGCTTGCCGTCTGGCTTAGGGTAGTCAATCTTCGTGCTGTCTTTGGCCAGCTTCAGGCAGGCGTAGTCCGGCTTGGTGTCGTGCAAGGTGAACGGCATCTTGCCGCCGAGGATGTTCTGGTCGAACCAGTTGAAGCCCGCACCGAGGATCGGGCCGAACTTGTGCATCGCCGGGCCGAAGTTGCGGGTGGCGAACAGTTCTTCGTAGAGCCAGCTGGCTTTGAAGCTGTCGACGTAATTGGTCAGTTCATCACCGCCTTCGGACTCTGCCAGCAGGCGCTCGGCCACGGCGTCGGCAGCGAGCATGCCGGACTTCATGGCGGTGTGGCTGCCTTTGATCTTGGCCACGTTCATGGTGCCCAGGTCGCAGCCGATCAGAGCGCCGCCCTTGAAGACCATTTTCGGCAACGAGTTGATGCCGCCCTTGGCCAGGGCGCGAGCGCCGTAGCTGATGCGCTTGCCGCCTTCCAGGTACTGTGCGAGCACCGGGTGATGCTTGAGGCGCTGGAACTCATCGAACGGCGACAGGAAAGCGTTGCTGTAGGACAGGTCGACGATCAGGCCCACGACCACCTGGTTGTTTTCCAGGTGATAAAGGAAGGAGCCGCCAGTGTTCTCGTTGCTCATGATGTCCAGCGGCCAACCGGCGGTGTGGACCACCAGGCCTGGCTGGTGCTTGGCCGGGTCGATTTCCCAGATTTCCTTGAGACCAATGCCGTAGTGCTGGGCGTCGGCGTCGCTGTCCAGGTTGAAGCGCTGGATCAACTGCTTGCCGATATGCCCGCGGCAGCCTTCGGCGAACAACGTGTACTTGCCACGCAGTTCCATGCCTGGGGTGTACACGCCTTCTTTAGGATTGCCTTCGCGGTCGACGCCGAGGTCACCGGTGATGATCCCGCGCACCACGCCGTTCTCGTCGAACAGTGCTTCCTGGGCGGCGAAACCTGGGTAGACTTCCACGCCCAGATTCTCGGCCTGCTGGGCGAGCCAGCGGCACAGGTTGCCGAGGGAGATGATGTAGTTGCCTTCGTTGTGCATGGTCTTGGGCACGAAGAAGTCAGGCACTTTGGTGGAAGCTTCGGGGCTGCGCAGTACATAGATGTCATCGCGCACCACGGGTGTGTTGAGCGGGGCGCCGAGTTCTTTCCAGTCCGGGAACAGTTCGTTCAGGGCCCGTGGTTCAAACACAGCACCGGAGAGGATGTGTGCGCCGACTTCGGAGCCTTTCTCGACCACGCAGACGCTGATTTCCTTACCGGCTTCGGCGGCCTTCTGCTTCAGTCGGCAGGCGGCGGACAGGCCAGCCGGGCCAGCGCCGACGATGACCACGTCGAATTCCATGTATTCGCGTTCCACAGGCTATCTCCTACTCAAGGCTCAACAGGCTTTTTTTCTAATGGGTGGAGGTTCGGTGTCGTCTTGCGGCAACGGCAAGACCCACCTTTCTCTCTAGGTGGCGCATTATATATAGACCACTGTCAGCGTCCAATACAAACGTTTGTTTGAATTGCCCGCAGGCTAGGAAAATCAAAGCAACGCGGCTTATGACTGGCCATTTTGCCGTATTGACCAGAATAGGCGTTCCGGTCAATATACGGTCGGTTTTGCGCTTACCGTAGGCAGACAGCAGGTTTCAAGAGCACGTCCAAAAGCGAAACAGGTGACGCACGCCTAAACACCGGCGCGCAGTTTACACGCCGCGATAAAGAATGACCTCTCAGTCACCACTGACGAACGGTCGTCATTTCCCGTGAGCAAGGTCATTTGCCCAGGTTTTTGGAGGTGCCCTTGTGTGCCGATGAGCATCAACCGCCAGGTTCGCCTAGGCGACTTTCTTTTCACCGGAGAGTAACGAGGAATCCATGAAGGTTCTTGTAGCTGTCAAACGCGTTGTCGATTACAACGTGAAAGTTCGCGTCAAGGCGGACAATTCCGGCGTCGATCTTGCTAACGTCAAGATGTCGATGAACCCTTTCTGTGAAATCGCTGTGGAAGAAGCCGTACGCCTGAAAGAGAAAGGCGTAGCGACTGAAATCGTCGTGGTTTCCATCGGTCCTACCACTGCTCAAGAGCAGCTGCGTACCGCCCTGGCACTGGGCGCTGACCGCGCTATCCTGGTCGAATCCGCTGAAGACCTGACCTCCCTGGCCGTTGCCAAGCTGCTCAAGGCTGTTGTCGACAAGGAACAGCCTCAGCTGGTGATCCTCGGCAAACAGGCCATCGACAGCGACAACAACCAGACTGGCCAGATGTTGGCTGCACTGACCGGTTACGGCCAGGGCACCTTCGCCTCGAAAGTCGAAGTAAGCGGCGACAGCGTTGCCGTGACCCGCGAAATCGACGGCGGCGCACAAACGGTTTCCCTGAAACTGCCGGCCATCGTCACCACCGACCTGCGTTTGAACGAGCCGCGCTACGCGTCCCTGCCAAACATCATGAAAGCCAAGAAGAAGCCTCTCGAAGTGCTGACTCCGGACGCTTTGGGCGTTTCCACCGCCTCCACCAACAAGACCGTCAAAGTCGAAGCGCCGGCTGCACGCAGCGCGGGCATCAAGGTCAAGTCGGTGGCTGAACTGGTCGAGAAACTGAAAAACGAAGCGAAGGTAATCTAACCATGACTATCTTGGTAATCGCAGAACACGACAACAAAGTGCTGGCCCCGGCCACGCTGAACACTGTTGCTGCTGCCGCCAAAATCGGTGGCGACATCCACGTGCTGGTAGCAGGCCAAGGCGCTGGCGCCGTGGCTGAAGCCGCTGCCAAAGTGGCTGGCGTGAGCAAAGTACTGCTGGCCGATAACGCCGCCTACGCTCACCAGCTGCCGGAAAACGTCGCTCCACTGGTTGCAGAGCTGGGCGCTGGCTACAGCCATATCCTGGCTGCCGCTACCTCCAACGGCAAAAACATCCTGCCACGCGTTGCCGCGCAGTTGGACGTTGACCAGATCTCCGAGATCATCTCGGTTGAAAGCGCCGATACCTTCAAGCGCCCGATCTACGCCGGTAACGCCATTGCCACCGTGCAATCGACTGCTGCCGTCAAAGTCATCACCGTGCGTGCCACCGGTTTCGATCCGGTTGCTGCTGATGGTGGTTCGGCTGCCGTTGAAGCCGTCTCCGCTGCCCACGACGCTGGCACTTCCAGCTTTGTTGGCGAAGAGCTGGCCAAGTCGGACCGTCCTGAGCTGACCGCTGCCAAGATCGTCGTATCCGGCGGTCGTGGCATGCAGAACGGTGACAACTTCAAGCACCTGTACGCCCTGGCCGACAAGCTGGGCGCTGCGGTTGGCGCTTCCCGCGCCGCCGTCGACGCAGGTTTCGTACCCAACGACATGCAGGTCGGCCAGACCGGCAAGATCGTGGCGCCACAGCTGTACATTGCCGTCGGTATCTCCGGCGCGATCCAGCACTTGGCCGGTATGAAAGACTCCAAAGTGATCGTTGCGATCAACAAGGACGAAGAAGCACCGATCTTCCAGGTGGCTGATTACGGCCTGGTGGCGGACTTGTTCGAAGCCGTACCTGAGTTGGAGAAGCTGGTCTAATCCAGCCGCTTCACTTATAAAGAGCCCGGTCTTGCGACCGGGCTTTTTTTTGTCCGGCCTTTTTGAATATCGGAGAAACCGCCATGGAACTGCGTCCCTGGGCACTATTGCTGGGCCTGTCGCTGCTGCCGAGCCTGACCTTGGCCGCTGGCAAATGTGAGCGCCTGGTGATCACCGGCAGCCCTGACGCACCGCCCTTGTTATGGCGCGACCCCCAAGACCCCACGCACCTGATCGGCGCCACCGCCGACGTGCTCCAGCAAGTGGCAAAGGACCTAGGGTTGAAGATCGACCTGCTTTACGGCGGCAAGCGTTCCCAGGCCTTGGATGAGGTGCGCAGCGGCCGTATGGATATATTCGCCGATACGCCGCTAAACCTCGGCGAGCTGGAAAATCTTGATTACATCCACCCGGCGTTGGTGCAGACCGATTATCTCGTCTGGACGCGCAAAGACTCGGCACTGGTCTACACCACAGCTGCCGACCTGCACGGGCACAAGGGTGCAGTATCGGAGCGTTCCCGTTTTAGTGCCGGATTCGAAACCTTCGCCGGTGAGCAACTGACCTTACAGCGCCTGCCGACGTTGACTCCGGCGTTCCAGAAACTGCTGCTGGGGGAGGTGGAGTACGTGCTGGCGGGACGTTATTCCGCAATGGCCATGGCTCAGACACTGGGCATGAGCAACGACCTGATCGCCCGCGATGTTCCGATCGATCAGCCGGGGCTGTACCTGGCGATTTCCCACAACTCGGCCTGCAATGATCCGTGGTTGCGCGGACAGCTCACCAAAAAGATGACAGAATTGCCCGGGTCTGGTGTGACGGAAGCCGCGCTGCAGCGCAATCTGGAGCGTTGGAAAGCGCAATTGCAACAACCCGTCGGCACCCCAACAAAGTAGGGATTTTCAGTGACTCTTCGACCTTTTTTCGCGGCCCTCGCCGTTGTCGCTCTGGCGGGATGTGCGGCCGATCCTGCGCCGAATGAACAAATTCGCCTCACCCAGCAAGCCCTGGAGCAAGCCAACGCGGTGGGCGCCAGCGCCGATGAATCCCCTGAACTGAAGCTGGCCGAAGACAAATTCGCCCAGGCCAAGGCCGAAATGGCCGACCAATCCTACAAAGACGCGCGCATGCAGGCCGAACAGGCCGAGTTGGACGCGCGCCTGGCCGAAGCCCAAGTGCTGACTCGCAAGAGCCAGGAACAACTGAACGTGCTTAACACCCGCATCACGCGCCTGCGCAAGCAATTGCAGTTAGGGGAAGCCCAATGAGTCGGATGATCCGTGGAGTGGGTTTTACCGTGCTGCTGGGCAGTGCGGTGCTGGGCGGTTGCGCCAGTCACCCGAATGGCGAGCAAGCCTTGCAACAGGCTGGCAGCGACTTCCAGAAGGTCAAGGAAGACGCCAACGTGCTGCGCATCGCGCCTAAAGACGTGATTCGCGCCGGTGAATCCTTGGCGCGGGCTGACCGCTTGTCCAGCTATTGGGGCAGCGGCGCCGACGTGGTGCATTACGCCTACCTGAGCCAGCGCTACAGTGCCATCGCCCGTGAACACACCGAGCAGGCACTCAACGAGGAACGTGCCGCCAAGCTCGAACTGGAACGCCAACGCCTGCAACTGGCCCTGCGTGAAAGCAAGCTGATCAGCGTGCAGCAACAGGGCAAATGGCTGGAAGAACAGATAGCCAGCCTGACCACCACCCAGACCGATCGTGGCCTGGTGATGACCTTGGGCGATGTGCTGTTCGATACCGGCGAAGCGGAGTTGAAGAACTCGGCCAACCGCACCGTGCTGAAAATCGTGCAGTTCCTGCAATTGAACCCCAAGCGCGTAGTGCGCATTGAGGGTTACGCCGACAACACCGGCGGCCAGCAGGAAAACCTCAAACTGTCCCGTGACCGCGCGCAATCGGTGGCCGATGTGTTGGTGGATCTGGGAATCGATGAAAAGCGTATCCAGGTCGAAGGCTATGGTGACCAATACCCGGTGGAAGCCAACGCCTCCGAACGAGGTCGCGCGCAGAACCGTCGGGTCGAGATTGTGTTTTCCGACGAGAAAGGCCAACTGGGCGCCGCTCGCTAAAGGCTTGCCCCGATCAAAACTGTGGGAGGGGACTTGCCCCGATGACGGAATATCAGTCACCGAAAAAGCTGACTGAACTACCGCTATCGGGAGCCAGACCCTCCCACAGTTTTTTCGTATAAACCTGAAAATTCTATCCGCCACCCTTACAGTTTTTACTGTCACTCCCGCGCGCGCTCGACTATTGTGGCAACTGTCCCCGTACACTTTCAAACTGTGCCGGTATGTTTCACACAAAAATAAAATACCCGTGAAATCGAGTGCTGCGTCATGACCAATCTGTTGCTTTACCAACGTATCGCCCAGCAACTGGCTGAGGACATCCGACGCGGTGTCTATCAACCGGGTGAGCGCGTGCCCTCGGTGCGCAAGATGAGCTCCCAGCTCAATGTGAGCCACGCCACGGTATTGCAGGCTTACGCCAACCTGGAAGACCAGGGGCTGATCCGGGCGCGGCCGCAGTCCGGCTACTACGTGCACCAGACGCCTGCGCTCACGGCGCCGACACCGGATATCGCACGGGTCGAGCGCCCGGGGTTGGTTACGCGCAGCAGCATCATTCAGCAGGTTTTGGGCGAATCGCGCCGCGAAGGCGTGTTCCCGCTGGGCGCCGCCGTGCCGAGTGTCGACTACTTGCCGGTGCGGGCGCTCCACCAGCAGTTGGCCAAGGTCACGCGGTTCCAGAGCCCGCGCGCGTTCAGTTATATGTTCAGCCCAGGTTTCGAGCCGCTGCGCCGCCAAGTGGCGATCCGCATGCGCGATGCGGGCGTTGTGGTGGATCCGTCCGAAGTAGTCATCACCCACGGTTGTGTCGATGCATTGCAGATGTCTTTGCGCGTGCTGACGCGTCCCGGCGACTTGATCGCGGCTGAATCACCGACGTATTACGGCTTGCTGCAACTGGCCGACTTGCTGGGCCTTAAAGTCATTGAGATCCCCAGTGATCCGTCCACCGGCATGAGCCTGGAGGCCTTGCAACTGGCGGCCAACCAATGGTCGATCAAGGCCCTGGTGCTGACCACGCGCCTGAGCAACCCCTTGGGCGGCACCATGCCCGAGGAGCGGCAGAAACAGTTGCTGCGCCTGGCCTCGGATTTCGATATCCAGATTGTCGAGGACGATATCTACGGCGAGTTGATGTTCGAAATCGGTCGCACCAAGGCCCTCAAGGCCTACGACCGCCTGGACCGGGTGATCTATTGCTCAAGCTTCTCCAAGACGTTGTCGCCGGGTGTGCGTATCGGCTGGATGATCGCCGGTAAGTACCAGCAGGAAATTCAGCGCCTGCAAATGTTCAGCACCCACTCGGCGTGCAGCGTCACTCAGATGGGCGTGGCGGCGTACCTGGAGAACGGCGGCTACGACCGGCATCTGCGCTACATCCGCCAGGAATACCGCAAGAATCTCAGCGCCTTCCAACTGGCAGTGCAGCAGTATTTTCCCGAAGGCACCCAGATGACCCGTCCGACCGGCGGTTTTATCCTGTGGGTCAGTTTGCCCGGACGCGTCAATACCCAGGAACTGCACGTGCGCGCCCTGCAACAGGGCATCAGCATCGCGCCGGGGTTGATCTTCAGTAACACCGAGCAGTTCAACCACTGTATTCGCCTTAACTGCGGCACCCCGTGGAACCGCGAGGCAGAGCGGGCGCTGATGACGTTGGGGATGCTGGCCAGCCAGTTGTGTCAGGAAACCGCGGCAGGATTTTGAGGCGCTGAAAGGGGACAACTCCGATAGCTGGCTAATCACCGCCCTTGTCATGGCGCGCACAACAAGCGAGCATATGGCCCTCTGCCGTTAATGCTGTAGGCGATATGACCTCGATTGTTCGTGCTGTTTTGGTGATTGGCCTGTTAAGCCTGTGCAACGTCAGCACAGTGCTGGCGGCGGCACCTGTGACTGAAAACAAGCCTGCTGCCACTACCGAGCAGAACGCTCCGGCAAAGAAGCCAAGCCCCGCCAAGCAAGCCTCCGTTACGAAGAAACAAGCCGCCACGGCGAAAAAGCGTGCAGCGAAGGCGAAAAAGTCCAAGTCAGCCCAGGAAGTGGCACAGACCAAGCTGCCACCGGCACAGTTGGATCTGTCGCTGCCGTCGGACATGGTCAGGCACCTGCAGCCCCTCGGCACCATGCCCAAGCCCCAGAGCGTGCCGTTGCTGCCGCCGATGTTTGGCGAAAAGCCCACCGACAACAGTGCCTTCCAGATCAATGGCCGTCTGCTCAGCAATGAGATGAAGCTACAACTGCGGAACGAAGAGCGCCGTGACGTGGAGGGTGCAGCGCTGGAATTCGAGTTCAAGCAATAAACGTTTCCCATCGACGTGACGCAGGCCAATGACCATCTGTCGCAGACTGGTCAGTCATGTTTTTTTTATGCGAAAAACCCCTGTTAGACCATTTTAAAACGGCTGTTTAAGGGCGTACTCTAGCCCGGCCATCCCTATTGAGTCGTCGAGGACCTGCTGGTCATGAATTGCCGTGAAGGCTGTGGCGCTTGCTGCATCGCTCCCTCCATCAGTTCGCCATTACCCGGAATGCCCCATGGCAAACCGGCGGGCGAACGCTGCCTGCACCTGTCGGTCGAACAGCTGTGCCAACTGTTCGGCCAACCGGAACGCCCGGCGGTGTGCAGTGATTTCAAGGCGGATATCGATGTCTGCGGCACCGACCAAGCTGACGCGATCCGGTTGATCGGCTGGTGGGAGCAAATGACGGCGGCTTGATGGGCTTTACTATCGGAACTTCAACAATAAGGAATACAACAATGGGTTCGCTGAAACGAATGGCTGTGCTGTGCGGGTTTACGGTGTTGTTCGCTGCCACTGCCCAGGCTGAGGATTGGCAAGTCGCCAAGGATGAGGACGGTATCAAGATTTCCCTGAGCGAAATCGCCGGCTCCAAGTACAAGGCGTATCGCGGTGTGACCGTGATCAAGGCCCCCGTGGCCAAGATCCAGGCCCTGCAGGAAGATGTGGCAGGCGCCTGTTCATGGATTCATGAGTGTAAATCCCAGAAGTTGGTGGACAGGAAAGGCGATGAGGCCTGGACCTACACCCAGTTCAAGGCGCCGTTCCCGGTGACCGATCGCGATTCGTATATCCATGTCACCACCACCAAGGACGCCGATGGCAGCGTGACCCGCAAGTTGCAGGGCGTGCCTACCTACAAGCCTGAAGAGAAAGGTTACGTGCGTGTTGCCCAGGTTGAGGGTTTCTGGAAGCTGGTGCCTAAAGGCGCCAATGAAACCGAAGTCACTTATCAGGTTCACACCGAGCCAGGCGGCAGCGTGCCTTCGTGGTTGGCGAACAAGTTTGTGGTGGACGCGCCGTTCAACACTTTGAAAGCCTTGAAAGAACACGCTGAAAAATAAGTGCAGTTGATCAGGTGTCTCCGGACTTGAGCGGAACGTTTTCCGAGCCCTCAAGGTCCAGATAGTTGTAAGCCCAAACACGGGTTTTATCGAGGAGGCACCGATGCAAAAGTGGCAGATTACCTTCGTTGATGATCACGGCGTCCAGTCCGTGGAGCAGTTCACCTGCGACCAAAAGCCCAGCCTCGAAGATGCGGCACACATGATTCGCAACAAGTTGGTCCCCGTCGCAGCCGAACTCGACCTCAATGACTTGGAGGGCCGCAAGCCCGAGCCTACGGTCAAGATCCTGAAAGACCAGAACAGTATCCAGATCCTCGATATCTCGCCCGCCGTCTGAACATTCCCGCTATGCCATCCATGCGCCTCTGGTGGAGGTGATAGCTTCGCGCTACTCTGCAAGTGAGATCAGCGAATGAATCGCTAAGGTCTGGTCTTGTCAGCTACATGCTTGTTTTCCTGCGGTGATGTTATTGCCGTGGTGCCCGCGCCAGCAGCGCGCGGGGCTTTGGGAAGCACGGAAAGTCTATCCATCAGTTTGAGGAGGACGTTTCATGAGCACAGCCTATCAAGAAGACATCAGCACCAACGTTCTGCGCCGCATGAAAGAGGGCGGCTTCGACTTTTCACGCTTCCACCCCATCGAGTTCTACGCCATTTTCCCGGATGAGGAACGGGCGCGCAGGGCTGCGGGTGAGTTTCGTGGAGAATCACTGAATGCCCAGGTCAGCGCGCGCGACGATGGCGCCTGGTACCTGGAACTGAGCAAAATCATGTTCGCCACCTACGACGGCATAGGAGACTTCGAGCAGGACTTTGAGGCGGTGGTCGAGCCGCTGGGCGGGATCATCGAAGGATGGGGCGTCAAGCAGGAGGTGCGTGGGTTACCCATGTAGCGCAATTGTATGAGTAACGCAGCGTATCGGCTGACCTTAGGGTCGGCCGATTTTGTATGGGTTGCGAGAAAATTCCTGGAACTTGCGCTGCCTTTTCGTGCACCAAAAAAAAAGCCATCCTAAAAGGATGGCTGAAAGGGAAGACCTTAGGAGTCAGTCAGTACACGAGCTGTCACGGTACCGAGTGTGCAAGGGGTAAAGCTGTAGGAAAGATCCTGTTCAGCTGATGGAGGCGATTATCCGCACCCTTCGTCGAGCAGTGAAATCAACTCTGGCTATGCTGTTGATAGTCAAAGCCTGCATTGCGATGAAGCGTGCAGCAATACGACGGGCGTTCTGCGCACCAGGACGGTGCGATCAGCGCTTCGCTTTTATTTAACTCACTGTTTTTTAAGTGTTTATGCCGCTGGCACGGGCCTTGCGATGGTTCTTGCGTCCGGGTGACAAGGAGTACGGCATGATCCGCACTTATTACGACGAAATGTACGATGGAGCGGGGCAGGTCCGCCCCCATTACCGCGAGTTCGCCCGCTGGTTGGCCGAGACCCCTGCAGAACTGCTGGCCCAGCGCCGGCGTGAAGCCGATTTGCTGTTTCATCGCGCCGGTATCACCTTCACACTTTATGGCGACGAGCAGGGCACCGAACGCCTCATTCCTTTCGACACCATCCCTCGCAGTATCCCCGCCAGTGAGTGGCGAATTGTGGAGCGCGGCTGTATCCAAAGGGTCAAGGCGCTGAACATGTTCCTTGCCGACCTGTACCACGAGCAACGCATCATCAAGGCTGGGATCATCCCCGCCGAACAGGTGTTGGCTAACGAGCAATACCAGTTG
The DNA here is from genome assembly GCF_002742505.1 of Pseudomonas sp. 2995-1. Classification (NCBI taxonomy): domain Bacteria; kingdom Pseudomonadati; phylum Pseudomonadota; class Gammaproteobacteria; order Pseudomonadales; family Pseudomonadaceae; genus Pseudomonas; species Pseudomonas sp. 2995-1. The sequence goes on from NZ_LJSA01000490.1 coordinate 22,221, forward strand.
GCGATGCAGGGTTTGGACCTGCATCGCGACCTGTATTCCCACGTCTCCGGGGTCGACCTCGTACGCGATGGCGACGGCACTTACTATGTGCTTGAAGACAACCTGCGCACACCGAGCGGCGTGAGTTACATGCTCGAAGACCGCAAGATGATGATGCGCCTGTTCCCCGAACTGTTCGCCGCCCAGCGCATCGCGCCCATCGACCACTATCCCAACCTGTTGCTCGACACCCTTAAAAGCTCCAGTCCTTTGGATAACCCCAGCGTGGTGGTGCTGACGCCGGGGCGCTTCAACAGCGCGTTCTTTGAACATGCGTTCCTTGCCCGGGAAATGGGTGTGGAACTGGTGGAAGGCGCCGATCTGTTCGTACGTGATGACCGCGTCTTCATGCGCACCACCGACGGACCTAAGGCGGTGGACGTGATCTACCGCCGTCTCGATGACGCGTTCCTCGACCCGCTGGCCTTCAACCCGGATTCCATGCTCGGTGTGCCGGGTCTGCTGGCGGCCTATCGCTCCGGCAACGTGGTGCTGGCCAACGCCATCGGCACCGGGGTGGCGGATGACAAGTCGGTGTACCCCTTCGTTACCGAGATGATCCGTTTCTATCTGGATGAAGAACCGATCCTAAAGAACGTTCCTACCTTTCAATGCCGTAAGCCTGACGAATTGTCCCACGTACTGGCCAACCTGCCGGACCTGGTGGTCAAGGAAACCCAAGGCTCCGGCGGCTACGGGATGTTGGTGGGGCCGGCGTCCACGGCGGCTGAAATCGAAGCGTTCCGGGCGCGAATCAAAGCCAAGCCTCATGCCTATATCGCACAGCCGACCCTGTGTTTATCCACCTGCCCGACCTTTGTCGAAAACGGTATCGCCCCGCGCCACATCGACCTGCGCCCGTTTGTGCTGTCCGGCAAGGAAACCCGTGTGGTGCCGGGCGGCTTGACCCGCGTGGCGCTGCGCGAAGGTTCGCTGGTGGTCAACTCGTCCCAGGGCGGCGGCACCAAAGACACCTGGGTGGTTGAGGACTGAATGCCATGTTGAGTAGAACTGCCTCGGATTTGTATTGGATGTCGCGCTATCTGGAGCGTGCGGAAAACCTCGCGCGCATGCTCGATGTCAGTTATTCGCTGTCGCTGATGCCTCAGGATGGGCGCGGCGATGGCCTGCATGAATTAGCCATGCCGCTGCTGATCACCGGCACCCTGGATGATTACCGCGAGCGCCACGGTGAATTGCATGCCGAACGCCTGCTGCACTTCTTTGCCCTGGACGCGGCCAACCCGGCGAGCATCTACAGTTGCCTCGGCTCGGCGCGGGCCAGCGCCCATGCGGTGCGTGGGCGAATTACCGCCGACATGTGGGAAAACATCAACGCCACTTGGTTGGATATTCGCGATATCGCTCAGCAAGGTCTCAGCCGCTACGGTATGAGTCGCTTCTGTGAGTGGGTTAAGGAACGCTCCCATCTGTTTCGAGGGGCGACCTACGGCACCATCATGCGCAACGATGCATTCCGTTTCATTCGTTTGGGCACCTTTATCGAACGCGCTGACAACACCCTGCGTTTGCTTGATGCGCGCTATGAAATGGCCGGCGACCGTGCTGAAGCCGTCACCGATGGCACGGCACACGCCTACTATCAATGGAGTGCCTTGCTGCGGGCGTTGTCGTCGTTCGAGGCCTACACCGAGATCTATCGCGACGCCCCTGGCGCCCGGCAAGTCGCCGAATTATTGCTGTTACGCGCCGATGTGCCGCGCTCGCTGCGTGCCTGCAGTGAAGAAATCGACCAGATCCTTGCCAGCCTGCCCGGCCTCAACGGTCGACCGGCCCAGCGCTTGGCCGCCGAAATGGACGCGCGCCTGCGCTTTACCGCGATCGATGAAATCCTTGAGGAAGGCCTGCACGCCTGGCTGACCGACTTTATCCCCCTGGTCCGCCAATTGGGCGACGCCATCTACAGTTCCTACCTGGAGGCGGCATGAGACTCTCCATCAGCCACGAAACCACCTACCACTACGAGGACCAGGTTCGCGCCAGCATCCAATACCTGCGCCTGACGCCCCATGACAGCGAGCGTCAGCACGTGCTCAGTTGGCAACTGGACCTGCCGCGCCCGGTGCGCGCCCAAGTGGACCCTTTCGGCAATATCCTGCACGTGTTGACTCTTGACGAACCCCATGACGCCATCATCATCGGCGCCCGTGGCCAAGTGGATATCGACGAATTACGCGAAGCCGAGCATGAGAGCCAGTCGGCGTTTCCGTTCCTGCGTTGCACGCGCCTGACTGAACCGGATGACGCCTTGCGTGGCTTTGCCGCACAGCATTGTCGTCAGCGTCGCGATCGCACCGCGCTAATCGATCTGATGCACGCGCTCAACCAAGCGATGGTCTACACGCCAGGCGCTACTGAGGTCGACACCTGCGCCGCCGAGGCCTTCGCTGGGGCTGCGGGCGTGTGCCAGGACCACACCCACGCGTTCCTGGCCTGCGCACGCAGCCTGGGCATTCCTGCGCGGTATGTGTCGGGGTATTTGTACACCGAAGACAGTACGCATCTGGCCAGCCACGCCTGGGCCGAAGCCTGGTTGGATGACGCCTGGTACAGTTTTGACGTGACCAACCAATTGGCGCGCCCGGAGCGGCATCTCAAGCTGGCTGTGGGACTGGATTACCTGGATGCGTGCCCCGTACGCGGCATGCGTCGTGGCGGCGGGCATGAGCAAATGCACGCGAAGGTGTTTGTGGCGCCGACGCCGGTGGTTTCTGTGCAGCAGCAATAAATGATGAGTGGGTCGTGGCTTGTTGGGGGGAGAGAGCTTTCTGTGGTGAGCGGGCTTGCCCCGCGCTAGGAAGCGAAGCAGCCCCAAGACCATCCGCCGCGTAATGCCTGCCCGACAAAATTCTGCTGTATTGGGGCTGCTGCGCAGCCCAGCGCGGGGCAAGCCCGCTCACTACACGAAACTGTCTTTCGAAGGAGGCTGGCTCAGCGTTGATGCTTACGCCCCGCCATATGCTTTAAATACCCCACCAATAAATCCAGCTCGCTGTCAGGCAATACACTGGCAGCGAACGCCGGCATCTTCGCTTGGGGCCAATGCCTCAAACTCTGCGGATCACGGATATAGCGCTTTAGGAAATCCCCACCGAAATATTCGGTAGGGCTGTAGGGGATATTCAGATCCGGACCCACCTGCGCATCGCCTGCGCCATTGAGGCGATGGCAGGCCAGGCAGTTTTTCTGGAACAGTGCAAAGCCCTGGTTGATGGGATCATTCGCCGCCAGTTCCGGATCGGGTAGCAGCGCGGGGAAGCGCTCGGCTACGGTCTTCAATTGCTTGATTGTCGAGACTTGAAACGGCCACTGCTCGGGGCTGATGTGCCCTGCTTGCGGGTCGGTCCACACCAGATAAAACGGGCCGGCACTGTGTTTGCCATCGGCCAGGGCGGGCCACGGTTTGGCCGGATCTTCCACGGCCAACCACGCGCGCGCGCCGTGTTGTTCCAGCAGCGGTGCGGCGGTCAGTTCTGCAGCGAAGCCATCCAGGGCAACGGCTTGCACATGGCTCTGTGGCGTTAGGCCTGGTAAGAGCACCGCCAGCGGCACCGCGCGATAGGTCATATTGCGCTTGTAGGAAACGTCATCGACGATCTGCACCGTCTGCGCATCCGGATGCTTGAGCAGGTCGGCGGTCTGCCAGGTCTTGCGGGTGTGGTCCAGTTCGATAGTCAATTGCGCCGCGGCTGCGGGCAGAGCAAGCAACAAGGCTAAGAGTGCGAAGATCGGTTTCAAGACAGAGGCCCCGGGTTAAGTGGCGATGGGGCTCACAATACCGGAAAAACGCGCGTAAAAAGGCAGCCCCTGCAACGGGGTCGCTATGCACGAAGTCCCGGCAGGTGCTGCCAAAAAGCTGCAATCCTGATGCACAAAGCGCGGAGGATAGAGGGTCACCCAATGACCTTGGTCAAATTGGGCAGGATCAGAATCAGTGTGGTGGCGAACAGAATAAGTCCCGCCTGACGTACTTTCGAATGCTTGAACATGGCTGACTGCCTTTTGTTGTTATTCCTGAGCGTCAAATACGTGCCGTTTTATTTCAGTATGGCGCTATGACGTGTCACTTTTCTTACAGTTGCTCCAGCAAAACCCGGCAGCAACATCTTACTGATTGAACCTTAGAGCCCTCGTTCTTCGCGGCTTAGATCCATTTCATATCAGCTAATCAGGATTTCAGCTTAAAAAGGCATGAGGCAGAACGCCATCTTGGCGCCAATGCCTTGGCTAGACAGCTAAAACGATTAATCAGCCTATGCGCTTAGGGGCCTACCGTTCGTCCGAGCGTGGGGGTCAAAAGCAATGAGCGCATCCGTCATTGAAACCGTGTCAATCGGGCCTAAGGTAAGGGCACTACTGCGCAATGGTTCGAGGATGTCATGACCCAAGCTTTGATCTTTGATGCGATACGCACGCCCCGGGGCAAAGGCAAGGCAGACGGCGCCTTGCACAGCGTGAAACCGGTAAATCTGGTGGCAGGTCTGCTCACGGCGCTGGCGCAACGCAGCGACCTCGACACCCACCAAGTGGATGACATCGTGCTCGGCTGCGTCACCCCAGTGGGCGACCAAGGCGCCGACATCGCCAAGACCGCCGCCTTGGTAGCGAACTGGGCGATCAGCGTGGCTGGCGTACAGATCAACCGCTTCTGCGCCTCGGGCCTTGAAGCAGTGAACCTGGGGGCGATGAAAGTGCGCTCCGGCTTTGAAGACCTGGTGGTGGTTGGCGGAGTCGAGTCTATGTCCCGTGTGCCCATGGGCAGCGATGGCGGTGCCTGGGTGCTGGACCCGCAGACCAACCTGCACAGCCACTTCACACCCCAAGGCATCGGCGCGGATCTGATCGCCACCCTGGAGGGTTTCAGTCGCCAGGATGTCGATAGCTTTGCCCTGCAGTCCCAGCAGAAAGCGGCCAGGGCCAGTGCCGACGGTTCCTTCAGCAAGTCGTTGATCGCGGTGCAGGACCAGAACGGGGTTGTCCTGCTGGACCATGACGAATTTATCCGTGGCGAATCGACCCTTGAAGGCCTGGGCAATCTCAAACCGAGCTTCGAGATGATGGGGCAAATGGGCTTCGACGCTACGGCTCTGCGGGTCTACAGCCATGTGGAACGCATCAACCACGTACATACCCCGGGTAATAGCTCCGGCATTGTCGACGGCGCCGCACTGATGTTGATCGGCTCTGAAGCGAAGGGTCGCGAACTGGGCTTGCAACCGCGGGCGCGCATCGTCGCCACGGCGGTTACCAGCACTGATCCCACCATCATGCTCACGGGCCCCGCGCCAGCCACACGAAAAGCCTTGGCCAAGGCCGGTTTGCGCGTGGAAGACATCGATCTGTTCGAGGTCAACGAGGCCTTTGCCTCAGTGGTGCTCAAATTCATCAAGGACATGGGCATCGATGCCGCACGCGTCAACGTCAACGGCGGTTCCATCGCAATGGGCCACCCGTTGGGCGCCACTGGTTGCGCGATCCTTGGCACTCTGCTTGACGAGCTTGAAGTGCGCCGGCAGCGCTACGGCCTGGCCACCCTGTGTGTCGGCGGTGGCATGGGCATCGCCACTATTATCGAACGTCTCTGAGCCTAAGGAATTTCTAATGACCGATGCCATTCGTTACGAAAAAGGCCAGGACCAAATTGTGGTGCTGACTCTCGACATGCCCGGCCAGAGCGCCAACACCATGAACGGTGTTTACCGCGATGCCATGGCCGCTGCGGTTCTGCGCCTTGAGTCGGAAAAGGACCACATTGCCGGCGTGATTATCACTTCTGCAAAGAAGACTTTTTTCGCGGGCGGTGACCTCAATGAATTGATCAAGGTCGAGAAGTCCCACGCCAAGAACTTCTATGAGAGCGTGTTGGTGCTTAAAGCGCAGTTGCGTCGCTTGGAAACCCTCGGCAAGCCGGTGGTGGCCGCGATCAACGGCGCGGCCCTGGGCGGCGGCTGGGAGATTTGCCTGGCCTGTCATTACCGTGTCGCGCTGGATGACAAATCGGTGCAGCTTGGATTGCCGGAAGTCACCCTCGGCTTGCTGCCGGGCGGCGGTGGCGTGGTGCGTATGGTGCGCATGCTCGGCTTGGAAAAAGCCCTGCCGTATTTGCTGGAAGGTAAAAAAGTACGGCCGCAACAGGCGCTCCAGGCGGGGTTGATCAACGAACTGGCGGAGGACCGCGATGGGCTGCTGGCCAAGTCCCGCGCTTGGATTCTCGGCAATCCCGAGGCTAAACAACCCTGGGACAGCAAGGCGTACCAGATTCCCGGCGGCACTCCCTCGAACCCAAAAGTCGCGCAGATGCTGGCGATTGCACCGTCGATCCTGCGCAGCAAAACCAATGGCTGTTTTCCGGCTCCAGAGAAAATCCTCTGTGCTGCCGTTGAAGGCGCTCAGGTGGACTTCGACACCGCGCACCTGATCGAAACCCGTTACTTCACCGAGTTGGTCACCGGGCAAGTGGCGAAAAACATGATTGGCACCTTCTGGTTCCAACTCAATGAAATCAACGCCGGCAGCTCGCGACCCAAGGGTTTTTCACCTTACGTGACACGCAAAGTGGGTGTGCTTGGTGCCGGGATGATGGGGGCTGGAATTGCGTATGTCAGCGCCTGTGCGGGGATCGAGGTGGTGCTCAAGGACGTCACCCATGCCGCCGCCGAGAAGGGCAAGGCACATTCGGCCGCGCTGCTGGACAAGAAGGTCAGCCGTGGGCAATTGACCGCCGAGCAGCGGGAAGCCACCTTGGCGCGGATTTACCCTACTACCTCGGATGCTGATTTGGTCGGCTGCGATTTGATCATTGAGGCCGTTTTCGAAGACCGTGAACTTAAGGCCAAGGTTTCGGCCGCCGCGCAACATGTGGTCGGAGCCGACGCGGTGATCGCCTCCAATACCTCAACGTTGCCCATCACCGGCCTTGCTAGAGCTGTGGCGGATCAAGGCAAATTTATCGGCCTGCATTTTTTCAGCCCGGTGGACAAGATGCCTCTGGTTGAAATCATCAAGGGCGCCCAGACCTCGGACGAAACCCTGGCCCGAGGTTTCGATTTCGTCCTGCAAATCAAGAAAACTCCGATTGTGGTCAACGACAGCCGCGGCTTCTTCACCTCGCGGGTGTTCGGCACGTTCACCAATGAAGGCATCGCCATGCTCGGTGAAGGTGTGGCCGCGCCGATGATCGAGACCGAGGCGCGCAAAGCCGGTATGCCGGTGGGGCCGCTGGCGGTGTCCGATGAAGTGTCCCTCAGCCTGATGAGCCATATCCGACAGCAGACGGCCAAGGATTTGCAGGCCGAAGGTAAGACGGTGCCAGGGCATCCGGCAACGGCGGTCATCGATCTGTTGGTGAATGAATACAAACGCGCGGGCAAGGCGGCGGGTGGCGGTTTTTACGAGTATCCCGCTGGAGGGCAGAAGTACCTGTGGCCAGAGTTGAAAGCCCGCTTTGAACGGCCGGGCCAGCAGATTTCGCCACAGGATGTGCGCGACCGTTTGCTGTTTATCCAAGCCATCGAAACTGTGCGCTGTGTGGAGGAGGGCGTGTTGATGTCCACCGCTGATGCCAATGTGGGATCGATCTTCGGCATTGGTTTTGCGGCGTGGAGCGGTGGGGCGTTGCAGTTTATCAATCAGTACGGCTTGAACGACTTCATCGCCCGTGCGCGTTATCTGGCTGAGCAATATGGGGAGCGCTTTGCGCCGCCAGTGTTGTTGCTGGAGAAAGCGGCGAGGAGTGAAGTGTTTCGGTGATTAATGGAGGGGCTTGCCTTGAAGGGGTGTTTCAAGGCAGGCTCTGGGTGTTCAATATTCCCATCGCCGTGTCAGGTATTTTTTATGTCGCTACGCGTCTGCATCCTGGAAACCGATATCCTGCGTCCAGGCTTGATCGATCAGTACCAAGGTTACGGGCAGATGTTCAAGCGCCTGTTCTCCAAGCAGCCGATTGCTGCCGAGTTTGTGGTTTACAACGTGGTGCAGGGCGAATATCCGTCAGACGATGAAGTGTTTGATGCCTACCTCGTTACCGGCAGCAAGGCCGATTCCTTCGGTACCGACCCTTGGATCCAGACCCTCAAGACCTACTTGCTGCAGCGCTATGAGCGTGGCGACAAATTGCTCGGTATCTGCTTCGGTCACCAGTTGTTGGCATTGCTGCTCGGCGGCAAGACTGAGCGCGCCAGCAAAGGCTGGGGCATGGGCATTCATGACTACAAACTCGATGCCAAGGCTCCGTGGATGAGCCCTGAGGTGCCTGAGTTGACGCTGTTGATCAGTCACCAGGACCAAGTCACCAGCTTGCCGGACAATGCCACGGTCATCGCCTCCAGCGATTTTTGCCCGTTCGCGGCGTATCACATTGGCGACCAGGTGCTGTGCTTCCAAGGCCACCCGGAATTTATCCACGACTATTCGCGCGAGTTGCTGGAGATTCTTCAGACAACCCTCGGGGAAACGGTTTACACGAACGGTGTCGCCAGCCTGGAGCGCGACCACCACGGCGCCACCGTGGCGGAATGGATGATGCGGTTTGTGGCGCACAAAGCTTAAAGCCAGCCCGAGCGTTTGAAACTGGCCCACAGACTGGTGCATCCCACCGCAATAAACCCGAGCACCGCAAAATAGCCATAGTGCCATTGCAGCTCGGGCATGTTCTGGAAGTTCATCCCATAAATCCCTGCCACCGCGGTGGGGAATGCCAGGATCGCCGCCCACGCGGCAAACTTGCGCTGCACCACGCTCTGGCGTGACGCCTCCAGCAACACCCCGATTTCGATCGTCTGGCTGGCGATGTCGCGCAGGGTAGTGAGGTCCTCCATCTGCCGTGTCACGTGGATCTGCACATCACGAAAATAAGGGCGCATGTTCTTGTCGATAAACGGGAAGCTCAGCTTCTGCAACTCCTGGCTGATCTCCACCATCGGCGCAACATACCGCTTGAGCCGCAGCACATCGCGGCGCAGACCGTGGATCTTCTGAATATCGCGTTCGCTCAGTGAACTGCACAGTACGTTGCGCTCCAGTTCATCGATCTCGGCGTGGATCGCCTCGCTGACCGGCTGGTAGTTTTCGGTGACGAAATCCAGCAACGCATAGAGTACGAAATCTTCCCCATGCTCCAGCAACAGCGGGCGCGCCTCACAGCGTTGGCGCACAAAGCCGTAGGACGCTGAGTGACCGTTGCGGGCGGTGATGATATAGCCGGTGCCGGCAAAGATATGGGTTTCGATAAACTCCAGCTTGCCGTTCTCGCGCACCGGTGAATAGGTGACGATAAACAGCGCATCGCCGAAGGTTTCGAGCTTGGGGCGGCTGTGTTTTTCCAGGGCGTCTTCGATGGCCAGTTCATGCAGGTTGAACTGGCGCTGCAGGTTGGCCAGCTCCTGGGCATCGGGCTCTTCCAGGCCGATCCACACAAAATGCCCGGGCTTGGCGGCCCAGGCGGCGCCTTCATCAAGGGTGATATCAGAGACTTTCTTACCGGCGCTGTAGACGGCTGCCGCAACAACTCTACCCATGGTGCTGATCACTTCTTGTTTGGAGGACAGATGTTGGGCAGCTTAGCTTGAATGGCGTTCCGTTGTAGACGTCGTTGCGGCGAGCTTTGTGTGGTGAGCGAGGTTGCTCGCGATGGGGAAGGAGCGCCCAAATAACGTGTTCAGGCGGACTGCACTTCGCGGTCCAGTTCTGCAATGCATGCATCCATCTGCGCCTGACACGCCTGCATCAACGCAGGGACGTCATTCGCTGTCAGCCCGGCTGTAGGAACGGGTGGCAAAGAACGTATGAGCACATCACCACTGTTCCAGCGATTAAGCTTCATATGAACGACGTAATTGCTGACGCACACCTGCACGATAGGTACACCCGCCGCAATCGCCATATGAAACGCGCCTTTTTTGAACGGCAGCAGGCCCTTGCCCAGATTGCGCGTGCCTTCCGGGAACACCCAGATCGACGTGTCTTTGTGTTGCAGCGTATGGGTGGTGGTCAGCATCGCACGGCGCGCCTTGTGCGCATTGCCGCGGTCGATCAACACATTGCCTGCCAGCCAGAACAACTGGCCGAACAACGGCACCCATTTCAGGCTCTTTTTGGCAATACACACTGTGCGATGGGGCACTACAGTGCCCACCACGAACAGGTCATAGTTGGACTGGTGGTTGGCGATGACCACGCAGGTGCCGGGCTTGTTGCGCAGCGAGTCGACATCGGCCTTCACGTTCAGTCGCAAGACGCGCATCGCGGGCAGCGCATACAGGCGCGCGCACAGGCGGCTGTTGTCCGGGTTGAACGGCCGGCAGATACCTAGAAGAACCCCGAGCACACCTGCCACCATAAAGTGCAGGCCCATCAACAACATACGCAGCAGAAAAAGCATCGACACGGCCTATCGGGACAAAAGGTGGCGCAGTGTACGGATGTGCACTGACTTCGGCAATTACCCAGGTAGAGGTCGGAGATAGGCGATGTTTAAGCGTATGTTTCAACATGTGCCGACACTGGCTGGCTAGAGCGGCTAGGGGCGTTTCGGATTTAAGTGTAAGAAAAAGCCCGACACAAGGTCGGGCTCTGGCACAGCAGGTGTAGGGACTTAGCTCAGGTTGTGACCCTGATCCTGGATAATTGCATCGTCCAAGGCTTCCAAGAGCGCTTTACGCACCTTCAACTTGGTGTGCTTGTGGGCATTCATATTGATCTTCTTCAACTGGCGCGCCGCTTCCAGTGCCGCTGCGTGCAGTTCTTCAGGCGCCACCACCTTGTCGAGGAAACCGGCCTGCAACGCGCCCTGCGGGTCAAACATCTCGGCATTGATCACCGAGCGGTGGAACGCCGACTTGCGCAGACGATCCCGCGCCAGCTCGATCCCTGCGTGGTGCATGGTCATGCCGATTGCCACTTCATTCAGGCCGATGCTGAACGGGCCTTCCACCCCAATCCGATAATCGGCCGACAGCAACAGAAACGCGCCCTTGGCCACGGCATGCCCAGGGCACGCCACAATTACCGGGAATGGGTGCGACAACAGACGACGCGCCAACGTCGAGCCCGACGTGACCAGGCCGATGGCCTCTTTAGGGCCTGCCGTCATCACTTTCAAATCATAACCACCCGACAAAATCCCCGGCGTGCCGGTGATCACCACCACCGCCCGATCTTTCTCGGCTTGGTCCAGCGCTGTATTGAACGCACTGACAACATCTGGAGAAATGGCATTCACCTTGCCGTTGCTCAAGGTCAGGGTCGCGATACCGTCTTCGAGGTGGTAGGCAATCAACTCACTCATGACGCGGTTCCTTGTAGGACTTGTTATAGAAGAATGCAGCAGACGTTACCCACCACGCCCGTTCCGGTAAAGCGCAATGACTGACTGGCCAGTCAGCCTTTTCCCGTATCCCTGGTCGCAAATGGCCTGCAGCAGGGCACAGTGCCCAGCGAAGACCCTCTGAACCCTCCCCGAGATTGGCATAATCACCGTCCTCCCGCGGGCCCATTCCGGTATAACCGTCTAACCGCATGAAAATTCTGAAAAAAACCTTTGCCATCAGAAAGGCTTTCGACTACATTAGCGCGCCTCGACAGACTGAACTGGTTTGACGAGATACGGTGAAGTGTCCGAGTGGCTTAAGGAGCACGCCTGGAAAGTGTGTATACAAGAAATTGTATCGAGAGTTCGAATCTCTCCTTCACCGCCACATTCTACAAACACAAACCCCTGACTTTCCTAGAGAAAGTCGGGGGTTTGTGGTTTTTGGCATTCAAAAAAAGCCCCGTTAGCGGGTTTGCGACAGGGTTATCTCGTATGGGCGCTCACGAAGGTCCTACGTACGGTTCCCATCGCCCCAAAGAAACCCACCCGATCGATAGCTTGCTTTAAATATATGTGTATCCGTATATTCGGTTATTCACATGTAGCAAGTGGCCCACATGATTACGCCTCCAGAAGTGTTTAAGAGCCTTGCAGAGGAAACTCGCGCACGCGCTACTTTGCTGATTGCCTCCCAAGGAGAGCTCTGCGTCTGCGAACTGATGTGCGCTCTCGGCGACAGCCAATCGAAGATCAGCCGTCACCTCGCACAGTTACGCAGCAGTGGTCTCCTGAAGGATCGTCGCCAGGGACTCTGGGTTTACTACCGGTTAAATCCGGACCTTCCCACCTGGGTGCACGAGATCCTGCAAGTGACGTTACGAGCCAACGTTCACTGGCTGCAGGGCGACACTTCCCGTCTACAGAATATGGATGGACGCCCTGTCCGCGATGTTGCCTGCTGCTAATCCCAACTGTTAACCCTATCGAAGCTGGCGCTGCGCCTAAGTGTTTAATGCCCGCGAAGAGTGGAAGGAGTAATTAATGCGAGTCTTGTTCATGTGCACGGCCAACAGCTGCCGAAGCATTCTTTCAGAAGCCATGTTCAACCACCTGGCGCCGGAGGGTTTCAGAGCGGTGAGCTCCGGAAGCTTTCCCAAGGGGCAGGTGCTACCTCGCAGTTTGACGACTTTGACCCAGTCGGGCATTTCCATCGAAGGCTTGAGCAGCAAGGGCAACGAAGCCTTCGAAGATAACCCTCCGGATATCGTCATTACCGTATGCGACAAGGCAGCAGGCGAGTCTTGCCCGGTCTATTTCGGGCCAGCCGTGAAAGCTCATTGGGGCCTGGAAGATCCTTCCGATGTGATGGGGGACGAAGAAGAAGTTGATGCCGCTTTCCGAGCCACGCTCGCTTGCATCGAAAAACGCTGTAAAGCGTTCTTTGCGCTTCCCTTCAACAGCCTCAGCCGCGATGAACTCAAACGCGAGCTGGATCAAATCAGCAAACACTGAGAAGGAGGACATATGTCAGAGCAACTGCCCAACCTAGACTTCGCTCTGTTCGACCCCCTGCAGATTGCGTCTCGCCCGAAAGATCAAAAGCCTCGAATTCTCTTGCTGTATGGGTCGACCCGCGAGCGCTCTTTCAGCCGTCTGCTGGTCGAAGAAGCTGCGCGTTTACTGGAGCACTTTGGTGCGCAAACCCGTGTGTTCAATCCTAGTGGGCTGCCACTGCCCGACGACGCATCGGTGAATCATCCTAAGGTGCAGGAACTGCGGGATCTGATGTTGTGGTCGGAAGGTCAGGTCTGGTGTTCACCAGAACGGCATGGCGCGATGTCAGCGGTGTTCAAGGCGCAGATCGATTGGGTGCCTCTTGAACTCGGCGCTGTTCGCCCCACCCAAGGAAAGACCCTGGCCGTGATGCAGGTCTGCGGTGGTTCACAGTCCTTCAATGTGGTTAATCAGTTGAGGGTACTGGGTCGCTGGATGCGCATGTTCACGATACCCAATCAATCCTCTGTACCGAAAGCCTATATGGAGTTCGACGAGGCAGGCCGAATGAAGCCTTCTGCTTTTTACGATCGCGTGGTCGATGTGATGGAGGAACTGGTGAAGTTCACCCTGTTGCTGAGTGACCAAAAGGCGTTTTTGGTGGATCGTTACTCGGAGCGCAAGGAAAGCGCGGAACAGCTCATGGCGCGCGTGAACCAGCGTTCAATCTGAGTTCAACAATGTCCATTGAAATCAGAGCGGCACGGCTTGGAGATGCTGTTGCCATCCAGGCTATCTATGCCTCGGTAGTGACCGGCTCGGCTATTTCCTTTGAAGAGGTGCCGCCTAGTATTGAAGAGATACAGCAGCGCATTGAGCTAACGCTGCGGATCTATCCATATCTGGTGGCGGTTCGAGAAGGCAAGGTGGTCGGCATATGCTTATGCAAGTCAGCACCGAGCTTCTGGTTCGGCAGGGCTATCGTCCGGCCTATGCTGGCATTTCTCAGCCCGATTCAGGCAGCGTCAAGTTGCATGAGCGGTTTGGCTTCCAACACATCGGTACCTATCCTCAGTCGGTTATAAGCTCGGTCAGTGGCACGATGTGGGCTATTGGCACCTTGAGTTAGCGGATAAAAGCCAGCCGATCGGGCGTCTGTTGGTCTCAGAGCCATGCCCATCGCCCCTCAATGCCTGTGCCGATGATGCACATCCGGAAAATGCGCATGGCTGTGCCTCAGCGGACTGTGCACATGCACATGGCTATGGGGCTCAGCCGGATCCCACTCAAACCCATGCTCATGTTGGTGATGTTCATCATGCACATGCCGATGTCCGTGCTCCATGGCCTCATGCTGATGATCATGGGCATGCCGTTCCCTCAGGTGCAGCCAAACGCCCACGGCCATCAACGCCGATGCAATCCAGAAAGCCAATGTCATTGACTCACCCAACATCAGCACCGCAATCGCGGCACCCAGAAACGGCGCGGTGGAAAAATAGGCTCCCGTGCGTGCACTGCCCAGTCCGCGCAGCGCCAGCACGAACATCACCAGGCTGATGCCATAGCCCAGAAAACCAACCAGCAAGATAGGCGTCAGCTGCGCCATATCCGGGATTTGCGCTCCGAGATAGAGCGCCAACCCGCCATTCACCAGCCCCGCAATCAACCCCTTGGTCCCGGCGATAAACAGCGCGTCCGACGCAGACACTTTGCGCGTCAGGTTGTTATCAATCCCCCAGCACAGGCACGCCACGGCAACCGCCAGCGGCCCCGTCCAGTCATGGCTCGTGCCACCGCCGTCGGCCCATGACAACACCACGCCGCCCATCACGATGGCGATCATCCCCAGGATGATGCGACGGTCGGCGTTTTCCTTGAACACGACCCAGGCGATGACGGCGGTCAGCACTGATTCCAGGTTGAGCATCAGGGCGGCGGTTGCGCCGGCCGTGCGGGTCAGGCCGAACATCAGCGCGACAGGCCCGAGGATGCCGCCGAATGCGATGGCGCCGAGCAGCCAGGGCCATTCCGATGAGGTCAGTCCGCTGGGTTTCCAGCCACGATCACGGATCAGGCGCACGCCGGCGAGGCCGACGCCGCTGCCGAGGTAGAGCAGGCCGGCGAGCAGCACGGGCGAGAGGCCCAGGCCGAGATTTTTGGCGAGCGGGGTGCTGGCGCCGAACAGGGCGGCGGCGGCGAGTGCGTAGAGGATACTGAGGTTCATGGGTCATCCTCGAAAGGGTGGCCCATGATACGTCGCGGGCTCAGGTGAAAGCCCGAGCGGATTTACTGCGCGGTTTTCAGCTTGATCACATCACCGGAAATCTTGGTGGTGTAACCGCTGAGGACCCAGGCCCAGAACCAGTTTTCCTGCACTTGGGTGTTGATCAGCGCATCGCCGCCTTTTGCTTTGATGGCGGCATCCTGGGCGCGCACGAAACGGCTGTTCTGGCCGATCGGGATCACGCCGAACAGCATAATGCCGGTGGCGCTGGCTTCACTGTGGCCCAGGACGGTGTATTGGCTGCTGTCGTATTGCGGGGATTTGATGGCGGTGCCGGTGCAGCCTGCAAGCGTGAAACCGAGAACGGCTGCTGCAACCACTTTACTGATGTACTTCACTGGGAAACTCCATGGACTAAAGCCCGAGATTCAATTCTCGGGGGGCGTACTTTAATCGCCCCGGCAGGGGATTGAAATCAATCTTCCCGTCGTCAGATGTGCAACCACGCCAGGCTGCCTAACACCACCGCCACACCCGCCGCCGTATACGCCATGCGCTTCAACCACTCCTTCCTTGTGAGCAACGTAATTGCCGCCAGCGAAATCGCGATCTGAATCGCGGTCATCGCCTGGGCCCAGCGGTGGTGCTGGTGCAACGCCTGTTCTGATTTTTCATCCCATTCCCGCGAGGTGGCCTCAAGCTTTTCTGCCTGCTGGCGCACGTCTTCCTTCTGGCTTTTGTAGCGCTCGATCTCGCCCTTGTAATGCGCAGCGTCTACGCCGGGAATATGGGTGGCCAGCTCCGCCAGGTTTTGGCGGCTGGATTTGGCCTGGTAGTAGTTCCACTGGTTGGCGGCTTCGGTCTTGATGATGGCCGCGTTGTTTTTGTCCATCGCCGCTTCGCTTTCGGTGGAACCGGCCTGGTAGCTGAGCATGGCGCCGAGAGTGGCCATCAGCGCGGTCATGACGGCGATTCGGCTGGCGAAACTGTCTCCTCTTGCGTGGGCATGTTCGGTGGTGTGTTCGATGTGTTTTTCGTGGGGGCTGGGGACTTCGAAGGCTTCGGACATGGCGGCGGCTATGAAGGGACTGAGGGAGTCTGATTCTTCACCCGTGCGGCTGTCTCAAGGCTGTACGTAACGCCGAATCAGCCGCGTATACACCGCGATATTGATCACTAACACCAATGCACCCAGCGCCAGTTGAATCTGCGGAGTCAGGCCAGCCGGATAGATGAGCGTAAGAATGTAGTGTTCGATGAATCCGCCGCCGTAGCCGTCTTGACCGGCGAGATGGCGAAGCAAGTTTTCCCAGCGCGTGAGTGGGCACGGCAGGTGAAAGACCTCGACGGCCACGCCCCACGCGGCAGCGGGCAAGTGAAGCCAGATAACCGGCCGCCACTTAAGGGCCAGCAGCCCGCCGAATAATACGAACAGGATAAAACACAGGTGAAACAGCACGAGGCTGTCGGCAGCTAGACGGTAGAGCATTGTGCGCGCTTCAAAAAGGGGAGGGCGTAGTCTAAGGGTTGCCCGCAGGTAAGCGGGACCGTTATTGTGCTGAATCCTTTTAGTCCTTCCTCCCAAGGATCTGTTGTGATGAATTCGCCACGTACCGTTGCCCCGATCAAGGCTGTGATTTTCGATATGGACGGGTTGTTGCTCGATACAGAAGGCATCTACACCGAAGTCACGCAGATCATCGCCGAGCGCTACGGTCGTACTTATGATTGGGGGATCAAGCAGCATATTATTGGCCGTGGCGCCCAGGACCTGGCCGATTACGTGGTCAAGGCACTGGACTTGCCGATCACACCGGCGCAGTTTCTGGAAATTCGCGAACCGTTGATGAGCGAGCGCTTTCCAAAGGCCCTGGGCATGCCCGGTGCCGAGGCGCTGGTTCGGCACTTGAAGGCACACAACATTCCGATTGCCGTGGGCACCAGTTCGTCGCGCAATTCGTTTGGCCACAAAACCACGTTGCACCGCGAGTGGTTTAGCCTGTTCGGCACCATTGTCACCGCAGATGACCCCGAAGTCGGCGCCGCCAAACCTGCACCGGACATCTTCCTTACCGCCGCGCGCCGCCTGGGCGTTGCCCCTGAGGATTGCCTGGTGTTCGAGGATTCGCCCTTTGGTGTAACGGCTGCGAAGGCCGCCCATATGACCGCCATCGCCGTGCCCGACGAAGCCATGGCCGACGGCAAGTACCAGCATGCCGACCAGATCATCCGCAAGCTTGCGGACTTTGACCTGGCTGCCTATGGCTTGCCGCCAATCTCCTGACCTTACTCGGTAAAAAATGTGGGAGGGGGGTTTCCCCCGATGGCAGAGTGTCAGTCACCATTGAGCTGGCTGACACTCCGCCATCGGGGGCAAGCCCCCTCCCACATTTTTTTTGCTGGGATTCAGAAAATTTGGTTTTGCAGGGATTCAGAAAATCAGGCGCTGAACCCACCATCAATGGTCAGGCTGGCACCGGTGATATACCCCGCTTCCGGTCCGGCCAGATAGGCCACGAAACTGGCAATCTCTTCCACATGCCCATAACGTCCCACCGCCATTAACCCGATCAGGCTCTCGGCAAAATCACTGTTTGCCGGGTTCATATCGGTGTCCACCGGCCCAGGCTGCACATTATTGATGGTGATGCCCCTCGGTCCCAGATCCCGCGCCAACCCCTTGGTCAGGCCCACCAGCGCCGCTTTGCTCATCGCGTACGGGCCACCTCCGCCAAAGGGCATGCGTTCGGCATTGGTGCTGCCGATGTTGATCACCCGACCACCTTCACCCATATGCTTGGCGGCTTCCTGGGTAGCGATAAACACGCTGCGCACGTTGATCGCCAAGGTCTGGTCGAAGTCTTCCAGCTTGAAGTCTTCCAGCGGTGCGATGGCCAGCACGCCAGCGTTGTTCACCAGGATGTCCAGGCGGCCAAAGGCTTCCACGGTGGCATTGACCGCGTTGCGGATCGCAGTGGCATCGGCGCTGTCGGCGTGAATCGCCAGGGCTTTGCCGCCGGCGCTGATTACGCTGTTCTGCAACTCTTCTGCCTTGGCGGCCGAGCTGACATAGGTAAAGGCGACCGCTGCGCCTTGGGCGGCGAGGCGCTTGACGATGGCGGCGCCGATACCGCGGGAACCGCCTTGAATCAAGGCGACTTTGCCGCTGAGGTTGAGTGTGGTCATGTCGATCTCCTGGCTGTTCAAGGCAGGCTGCCTTGTTGTTGGAGCCGAGTATCGACTTCACCCAGCCCTACCGGTAGACCGTGATTGCTATAGTCTGTGTAAACCAAAAGTTTAGAGTGGGGCGTGATGGAAAGCTTTGGAAGTATCGAATGCTTCGTGCGCAGCGCCGAAGGTGGCAGCTTTGCCGAAGCGGCGCGGCACTTGAGCCTGACCCCGGCGGCGGTCGGTAAAAGCGTCGCCAAGCTGGAAGCGCGCCTCGGTGTGCGGCTCTTCCAGCGCAGCACCCGGCGCCTCACGCTGACTGAAGCCGGCAAGCTGTTTCTAGAAGAGGTCAGCGCCAGCCTTACCACTATCCAGAACGCCGTCGCCAACCTGGCCAGCGCCGAAGGGCGACCGGTGGGTACGCTCAAGGTCAGCATGGGCACGGTGTTCGGCAATCGCTATGTGGTCCCGCTGCTGGGAGAGTTTATGCGGCGTTTCCCGGATATCAGCCCGGACTGGCATTTTGATAACCGCCAGGTGGACCTGATCGGCCAAGGCTTTGATGCCGCGATTGGCGGCGGTTTTGAACTGCCCCAAGGCGTGGTGGCGCGCAAGTTGACGCCCGCGCACCGGGTGCTGGTGGCTTCACCGGGTTACCTGGCGCAACGCCCACCGGTGCGCGAGCCCGAAGACCTGTCGCGGTGCAAAGGTATCCTGATCCGCTCACCGCAAACCGGGCGTATCCGTTCCTGGCAGTTGACCAGTGTCGAACGTGAATGCCGCCCGCTGGTGCTCAAACCCGGCATGACTATGAGCGACTCCGAAGCCGCCTGCCGCGCCAGCGCTCAAGGCTTGGGAATTGCGCTGGTGAGCATGCCCATGGCCGTGCCGTTCCTCGACAGCGGCGAGGTGGTAAGGGTATTGCCCGACTGGTACGTCGACGACGGCAATATTTCCATCTACTACGCCGAGCACAAACTGCTGCCCGGCAAGACCCGGGCGTTTGTGGACTTCATCATTGAGCAGTTTGCCGAAAAAAAACTGGGGCAAAGGTTCAGCGCAATCTAAAACCAGACGCAGCTCGAAATGTGGGAGGTGGCTTGCTCCCACATTTGATTTTCAGCGGCCGAACCGGGTCGGCCAGCCAATGACCTTCTTCGGCCGAGGCGTCGCGTAAGTCCGGATCTTCGACGTCGACAACCCCAGCCGCACCAAGGATTCGGCGATGGTCACCGCCGCCGTCACGCCATCCACCACTGGCACCCCGGTGCGCTGACGAATCTGCTCATCCAGCCCGGCCATGCCGCCGCAACCCAGGCAGATCACTTCGGCCTTGTCCTCGCGGATGGCCAGTTCCGCTTGGCGCACGATGGCTTCCATCGCGGCCAACGGGTCTTCTTCCAGCTCCAAAACCGCCATGCCACTGGCCCGAACTGAAGCGCAGCGCTGGTACAGACCGGCAAGTTTCAGGCGGTCTTCGATCAGCGGCACGGTGCGGTCCAGGGTGGTCACCACCGAATAGGCATGGCCCAGGAACATCGCCGTGCTGGCCGCCGCTTCGGTGATATCCACCACCGGCACATTCAATAACTCCTGCAAACCTTCCCGGCCGTGTTCGCCGTAGCCGGCCTGGATCACCGCATCGAACGGTTGGTCGTAAGCCATTACCCGGTCCATCACGGCGATGGCGGCCAGGTAGCTCTCAAAATTGCCTTCAACCGATTCCGCGCCGAAGTACGGGGTAAGTCCGACAATCTCAGTGCCCGGCGAGGCCACGGCCCGCGCTTGCTGGGCGATGGTTTCAGTGATGAATTCGGTGGTGTTGACGTTGACCACGAGGATACGCATGGAAGGTCCTTACTCAGTGACTGACGTTATCGACGGCAATGCTTTCGCCGCTGACATCGGCGTAGAACGGCTGGCGCTTGGCGATCAGCATGTACAGCAACCCTGCAATACCGGCGCCAAACAACCAGGAAAACGGTGAGACGCTGGCAAATCCTGGCAACAGCGCCAGCAGGATGGCGATGATGGCCGCAGGAATAAACGCCGCCACTGCACGCATATTCACCCCACGGCTGTAGTAATAAACGCCATTCGGGTTTTCGCTATACAGCTGCGGTACGTCCACCTGGCTTTTACGGATCAGCCAGTAGTCGACCATGATCACCCCGTACAACGGCCCTAGCAGTGCGCCGAGGCCAGAGAGGAAATACACGATCACCAGCGGGCTGTTGTAGAGGTTCCACGGCAGAATCAATACAGCCACGGTGGCGCTGATCAGACCCGCACGGCGGAAGTTCAAGTACTTGGGCGCCAGGTTGCTCAGCACAAAGGCAGGCGCAACGAAGTTGGCCATGATGTTCACCGCTACGGTGACGATCAAAAACGCCAGGCAGCCCAGCACGAGAAAGAAGGTATTGGGGATGGCCGCGATGATTTCAGTCGGGCTTTCGATCACACGGCCATTGAGTTGGAATTGTCCGCCGCAGAGCAGCACGGTGATTGCGGCAAACACCAGGATATTCACCGGCAAGCCCCAGAAGTTGCCGACCAGGATGGTCTTGCGGCACGGCGAAGAGCGTGCAAAGTCGCAGAAGTTGAGGATCAGCGTGCCGTAGATCGCCAGCCATAGCGCGCCGCCGGCAAAGATATTGCGCCACATCTCGCCACCGCTCAGCGGTTCGCGGATCGACCAGGCAATGTTGCCGCCTGCCTGGAAGTACATCCAACCGGCCAGCGACGCCACAGTCAGCAAAATCACCGGCCCGGCGAAGCCTTCATAGCGCCGTACCATCTCCATGCCGTAGGCCAGGATCACCAGTTGTACGAACCATATCGCCACAAAACACGCCCAGCCTAGGGATGACAGGCCGAGGATTGAGTTGTGGTCATAGTCGGCAAACCCTGGATGAATTGCCGTCAGCAGCACGCGGAAAACCACTGAGGCCAGGTAGGTCTGGATACCAAACCAGGCAATCGCAATGACCGCACGGATCAACGCGGGAATCTGTGCGCCGTGAATGCCGAAACTGATACGGCTGATGACCGGGAACGGTACGCCGGTCTTTTGCCCCATATACCCCGACAAGTTCATGAAGAAGTACACCAGCGCCGCACCGATCCCCAGGGATAACAGGATCTGCCAGCCGCCGAGGCCCAGTGCATATAAGCCAATGGCGAACGAATAGTTGGCGATGTTGTGCACGTCATTGGTCCACAACGCAAAGATGCTGTAGCGGCCCCATCGACGGCCTTCGATCTTGGTCGGCGCCAGGTCTTTATTGTGCAGGCGTGGGCTGAGCACTAACGGGCCGGGGCATGCGGCGTCCGGGTTCAGGGCGGAGGAGGGCAGATCCAGTGCGATATTGTTCGAGAGGCTTGTACGCATTCCGGCAGGCTCCAGCATATCTGCCGGGAAGAGGCAGATGGCAAAGTGTATGTAGGTTTTGTATTTATTGTATACAAAGCGCAATTCACCTTAAGCCACATGCGTGCCAGTTTTGGATCTATGAAAGTCCTGGGTAATTTCGTTTTTATAGGTTGGTTAAATAAATAGCTGAATTTAAAGAGATATAAATTGACCGACTGAACAGTTATTTATTTTTGGGTTGTCAGTATGCGATTCGCCAGGCCAATCGAGGGGAGGGGAGAGGTGTTACGTTATGGTGCGGCCGAATAAGAATTGCACACATAAATGGCACCGATCGTTACATGTATGTGTACATCTCCAACACTCAACACAAGACAAATGTGGGAGGGGGCTTGCCCCCGATAGCGGTTTTCCAGTCAAACATAGGTTGACTGACAGGCCGCTATCGGGGGCAAGCCCCCTCCCACATTTTCTAACCGCGTCAGCCCTTAGGCCTTGCTGATGATGTTCCCGGCATGCAGCCCGCATTCTTTCTGCGTGGCTTCTTCCCACCACCAACGACCCTCTCGCTCATGCTGGTTCGGCAGCACAGGCCGGGTGCACGGCTCACACCCGATGCTGATAAAACCGCGCTCATGCAAGCTGTTGTACGGCAGCTCCAGCATGCGGATATAGCCCCAGATCTCTTCGCTGCTCATCTGCGCCAGCGGGTTGAATTTGTATAGGGTGCGTTCCGGGGTAGAGAAGGCGGTGTCGATCTCCAGCGCCGCCACTTGGCTGCGGGTGCCAGGGCTCTGGTCACGGCGTTGGCCGGTGGCCCAGGCACTCACGCCCGACAGCTTGCGGCGCAGCGGCTCGATCTTGCGCACGCCGCAGCATTCGCCATGACCATCCTTATAGAAGCTGAACAGACCTTTCTCCTTGACGAAGGGCTCCAGCTTGCTCTGGTCCGGCGAAATCAGTTCGATGTCGATCTTGTAGAAGTCGCGCACCTGCTCGATAAACCGGTAGGTCTCCGGGTGCAGACGGCCTGTGTCGAGGCTGAACACCTTGACGTTCTTGTTCAGCTTCCAGGCCATGTCCACCAGCACCACGTCCTCGGCGCCGCTGAAGGAGATCCACAGGTCATCGCCGAACTGGCTGAACGCCAGCTTGAGAATGTCCTGGGCGGATTTGTTGGCGTAAGTCGCGGCGAGTTCAGCGACGTCGAAGGCTTGGTTCATCAGGACGGTTCCTACAGGTCAGTGGCGCTGAGCGCTCTATAGGGGAGCGATGGTATCAAAATCCGCTCCGCGTTGCGGCGGCGAGCTTGAATCGCTAGAGTTCGGCAGTCCTTTTGCTCGCTCAACTAACAACATCCAATAGGAGTGTCTTGTGGAAATTGCCTGTCTTGACCTGGAAGGGGTACTGGTACCGGAAATCTGGATCGCTTTCGCCGAAAAAACCGGTATTGAATCGCTACGGGCCACCACCCGGGACATTCCTGACTACGACGTGCTGATGCAGCAGCGCCTGCGTATTCTCGACGAGCACGGGCTCAAGCTCGCCGATATCCAGGCAGTGATCGCCACGCTCAAGCCTTTGGACGGCGCCATCGAGTTCGTCAACTGGCTGCGCGAGCGTTTTCAGGTGGTGATCCTGTCCGACACCTTCTACGAATTTTCCCAGCCGCTTATGCGCCAACTGGGTTTCCCGACTCTGCTGTGCCACCGCCTCATCACCGATGAATCCGACAGGGTGGTGAGCTACCAACTGCGCCAGAAAGACCCCAAGCGCCAGTCGGTATTGGCGTTCAAGACTCTTTACTACCGCGTGATCGCCGCTGGCGACTCCTACAACGACACCACCATGTTGGGCGAGGCCGACCGTGGGATTCTGTTCCATGCGCCGGAGAATGTGATTCGCGAGTTCCCGCAATTCCCGGCGGTGCATACGTTTGAGGATTTGAAGAAAGAGTTCATCAAGGCGTCGAATCGGTCGCTGAGCCTCTAAAGCGGATTGTGGCGAGCGGGCTTGCCCCCGGAATGGGACTGCTGCGCAGTCCAACGCGAGCAAGCTCCCTCGCCACAAGAGGTCTACCTGCTACAACCCTTCCAGCGTTTGCAGCAAAACCCGCACCTTCGTCAGCGACTCCTGATACTCGGCCTCCCACTGCGAATCCGCGACAATCCCGCCGCCGCCCCAGCAGCACACTTGGCCATCCTTGACCAATAAGCTGCGAATGGCGATGGAGCTGTCCATCTCGCCGCGTATGTCCAGGTACACCAGCGAACCGCAGTACAAGCCGCGTCGGGTGGGTTCCAGTTCGTCGATGATCTGCATGGCGCGAATCTTCGGCGCGCCGGTGATGGACCCACCAGGGAAGCTGCCGGCGATCAGGTCGAGGGCGTCTTTGTCGTCGGCCAGTGTGCCGGTGACGCTGCTCACCAGGTGGTGCACGTTGGGGTAGCTTTCCAGGCTGAACAACTCCGGCACGCTCACCGAGCCGGTGCGGCAACTGCGCCCCAGGTCGTTGCGCAGCAGGTCGACGATCATCAGGTTTTCGGCGCGATCCTTGGGGCTGGCCAGCAGTTCCGTGGCGTGGGCGGCGTCTTCTTCAGGCGTGACACCGCGTGGGCGAGTGCCTTTGATCGGGCGGGTTTCGACCTGGCGCTCGCTGACGCGCACGAAACGCTCCGGTGACAGGCTCAATACCGCGCCGTCATTGGGCAGGCTCTGGAATCCGGAGAAGGGCGTCGGGCAGGCTTCGCGCAAGGCGCAATAGGCGACCCAAGGATCACCGCTGCACGGCGCACGAAAACGTTGGGCGAAGTTGACCTGGTAGCAGTCGCCGGCCTGGATGTAATCCTGGATGCGCTCAATGGCCTGCTGGTAAGCCTCGACGCTGAGATCCGGCGCCATGGGGCCCTGCAATTTGAAGGTTGCAGGGGCGGTGGCGGCGTCACCGCTGAACAGCGTGATCAGTCGCTGCCGTTCGCTACCGGCCAGCGCCGGGTGAAATACCAGTTGGCTGGTCTGTGCCAAGTGGTCGCTGATCAGCGCCCAGGCATACAGTCCAAAACGCGCATCCGGCAGGTGCAAATCATCCACCGCCAAGTGCGGCAGCTGTTCCAAATGCCGGCCAAAGTCGTAGCTCAGGTAGCCGATCAAGCCACCGGCAAACGGCAACTCATAGCCGTCGGGCAATTTCGCTTCACCCAACTGTGAAAGGTTTTTCCGTAATCGCCGCAGGAAGTTGCTGCCGCTTTCGTCAGGATCCACTGCAAGAGTCGCCTCGGGCCAGGCGCTGAGCAGGTCATAACGACCGCGTTCGGCAGCAGGTCGGCCGCTGTCGAGCAGGACCGCGCCGGGTGCATGGCGAATCGCCGCAAAATACTCGGCGGGGTTGGCCCGATAGGGCAGCGGGTGTACTGAACAGGTCGACATGCGAGGGTGGATCAGCCAAGGCGCGGGGGAGGGGATTGTAGTCCCCTGTAGGATTTGCTCCTAGAGGGGATGTCGGCGATAGACAGTTCGAAGACCGGATCAGCCTTCTACGGGGGGAATATGCCCAAACATTTCCTGCACAAACTTCACCCGCTCTTCCGGGGTTTCCGTCACGCCGGCGGCTTTGAGTGCTTCCAGTCGTGCTTCTACCGCGTGGGTGCGCAAGGTCAGGCCGCAATCGTTGGCGATCTGGATGTTCAGCCCTGGCCGCGCATTGAGCTCCAGGATCAGCGGGCCTTTTTCCTGGTCCAGCACCATGTCCACACCGATGTAGCCCAGCCCGCATAGCTCATAGCAGCCGGCGGCCAGCTTCATGAAACCGTCCCAGTTGGGCAGTTGCACGCCATCCACCGCGTTAGTGGTGTCGGGGTGTTTGGTGATGATGTTGTTCAGCCAGGTACCGCGCAGGGTCAGGCCGGTGGCAAGGTCCACACCGACGCCAATGGCGCCCTGGTGCAGGTTGGCCTTGCCGCCGGACTGGCGGGTCGGCAACCGCAGCATGGCCATCACCGGGTAGCCCATCAGCACGATGATGCGGATATCCGGCACGCCTTCGTAGCTGATGCTCTTGAAGATCTGGTCGGGCACCACGCGGTACTCGATCAGCGCGCGGTCACGGTGGCCGCCCAGGGAATACAGGCCGGTGAGGATGCTGGAAATCTGATGCTCGATCTCTTCATGGCTGATGATCTTGCCGGACACCGTGCGGTAGCGCCCTTCAAAACGGTCGGCCACCACGAGAATGCCGTCACCGCCGGCGCCCTGGGCCGGCTTGATCACGAAGTCGCTGCGCCCACCGATAATTTCATCGAGCTTGTCGATTTCCTTCTCGGTGGAGATCACTCCATACATTTCCGGCACGTGGATACCCGCCGCGATCGCCCGTTCCTTGGTGATGATCTTGTCATCCACGATCGGGTACAGGCTGCGCTTGTTGTACTTGAGCACGTAATCGGCGTTACGCCGGTTGATACCCATGATTCCCCGCGCTTCCAGGGCTTTCCAGGTCTTCCAGAAACCGAACATTACTTATCAGCCTTCAAGAACGCCTTGAAACGCACCAACTCGGTCAGGCGGTAGCCGCGATAACGACCCATGGCCAGCATGAAGCCCACCAGGATCAGGAGGATCGCAGGGAAGGTGAACACGAAGTACACCAACTCCGGCACGCTCATAATCAAGTGCGCCAGGGACGCAGCGAACAACGTACCAATCGCCACTTTCAACGCATGGTTGGCACCGCGTTCTTCCCAGGTGATCGACAGGCGTTCGATGGTCATGGTCAGGATCACCATCGGGAACAGTGCCACCGACAGCCCGCGCTCCAGCCCCAGTTTATGGCTGAACAGACTGATGGCCGCGATCAGCACCACCACGAAGGTCAGCACCACCGACAGCCTCGGCAGCATTTGCAGCTTCAAGTGTTCCAGGTACGACCTGAGTGACAGCCCCAGTGCCGTAATAATGGTGAAAAGCACGATTCCGAAGCCCAATTGCGTCTCGCGGAACGCGAGTGCAATCAGCACTGGCGTGAACGTGCCCAGGGTCTGCAGGCCGATCAGGTTGCGCAGGATCAGAATCACCAGCACGCCAATCGGGATCATCACCATGATCATGAACGTCTGCTGGGTTTGCAGCGGCAGGCCGTACAGCGAGTATTCGAGGAAGTTGGCGTCGGTGTTTTCATCCGTCAGCTTGGCCAGGCGAATCGCGTTCATTTCGCTGTTGTTCAGGCTGAACGTCACCATGGCTTTCTTGCCGCCGTCGACCGTGATCAGGTTTTCATCGCCGGTCCACCACAGCAGGCGGTCGCTGGGCAGGCCCTGTTCGCCGGTTTCCGGGTTGAAGTAGAGCCAGTCATTGCCATTAAAGCTGCGCAGCCAGAGTTCGGGCGTTTGCGGCTGGTCGGCGACCAGGCGGATGGTGTGGACCTTTTCCACCGGCACGTGGGCGATGGACAGCAGCAACTCGACGATCTTGGCCTTGTGCGGCGTGGACGGGTCGCCGGCGAGCAACAGCTTCACATTGTCGTCGTTGAGGTTGTTGGTGCGCTTGATGGCTTCGGTAATGAAGGTTTCGACGTCGGCCGAATGCTGGCGGATCGGCGCCAGCAGGGCTTCGGCGGCGATTTTTTCCGGGCCTTCCACCGCGATGCTGTCGCGGAACGTTGGGCCTTTGATCTTGGTTTTTTCACCGCTGTAACGCTTGGTCAGCACCAGGCGGTAATACAGGGTCTGGTTGCCGTTGGCGCGGCGTGCCGACCAGGTGACCTTACGGTTACCGTCAATACGATTGACGCTCACCCCATAGTTGTTCGAGATAAAGCTCTCATTAAGGCTGACGAAGTCGCGGCTCAGGGGCGGCACGAACATCTGGATCTTCACCGGGTCCTTCGGATTGGCGACGAACTCGACCTTGGCGTCGATGTTCCACAAATCGTCGGTCGCGTCCTCAGTGACAGGAATGCCCAGCACGAAGATCTGGTAGGCGGTGACCGAAATACCCAGCACCACCAGGATGGCGATCAGGATTTTCAGGTGCAGGGTAAGAGAGCGCATTCGGTTTACTCGGCGGTATGAGCGTCGGCGGCGCAGGCGGGTTTGCCTGCTGCGTATTTAAGACTGGGGTCGACCAGCGCATCAAAGCGTTTCAACGCTTCGGAGCCGATCAGCAGCGGATATTGGAATGCGCTGCGGTCAGTCAAGTTCACTTCGATGCTGCGTAAAGCGGTGCCCATGCAGATATCCAGGGCTATCACTGGACGGGCGGTGTAGTTCTTGTCCTCATCGGGGTCGTAGTCACCGGCGCGGCGCTTGATCTTGCTGACGCGGGCCAGGGGCCGTTCGATGGGGTGGGAATGGGCGGTGTCGATGGCCAGGTAGAAGCGCACCCAGGATTCGCCGTTGCGCTTGAAGCGCTTGATATCACGGGCGCTGAGGGAGGCGGTCTTGGCGCCGGTGTCCAGCTTGGCGGCCACTTCAAGGTCGATGCCAGCCAATTGGGCATATTCATTGAGGCCATACACGGTCTTCTCGGCGGCAACGCCAAGGCCGGGGATGAACAGTAGGCAAAACAGGGGGAAGGGCTTGAGTCTCATAGATCCTGAGGCGGTGCAGTGCGATGTTCAATTCAAGGCGACTGGCATTGCTGCGCAAACTCCCTCGTGCGCCGTTTCATCAAGCGATGTCAGGCAAATGCGGCGGCATTCTAACATGATGCTTTTTTGGCGCCACCGCTGGCAGGCGGCCATGCTCCGAGCGCGTGCAACAAGGGTTATTAGACGATTGTCGACAATGTGTATTTATTCTTTGACTATCGAGGTCTGATTGGCTAGTTTTTGCGGCATTGCTTTTCAAGGTGTCGACAATATGCTGGTTCAGCCTGAAGCTCCGATAGTCGTGTCGGACGAATCCCAAACGATGTCGGAGAACGTTTTCCGGCGCATCCAGGCCGCCATCGTCAAAGGCGAGATCGCCCCCGGCAGCAAGATCTCCGAACCGGAACTGGCCCGCACCTACGGCATCAGCCGTGGCCCGTTGCGTGAGGCGATCCACCGCCTGGAAGGCCAGCGCCTGCTGGTGCGCGTGCCCCATGTGGGCGCGCGGGTCGTGTCCCTGAGCCACGCCGAGCTGATCGAACTCTATGAAATCCGCGAATCTCTGGAAGGCATGGCCTGCCGCCTGGCCGCCGAGCGCATGACCGACGCCGAAATCGAAGAGCTGCGCCAAGTGCTGCACACCCACGAACGGGATGCTGCGTTCCAGGCCGGCGTCGGCTACTACCAGCAAGAAGGCGACTTCGACTTTCATTACCGGATAATTCAAGGTGCCGGTAACCGCACCCTGACCCAAATGCTCTGCGGCGAGCTGTACCAGTTGGTGCGCATGTACCGCATCCAGTTCTCCACCACCCCCAATCGTCCACGCCAGGCTTTTGCCGAGCATCACCGCATTCTTGACGCGATTGCCGATCGCGACGGTGAACTGGCCGAACTGCTGATGCGCCGTCATATCGGCGCGTCCAAACGCAACATTGCCCGTCACTTCCCGGACGGCGCCCCTGATAGAGGTGAGTCATGAGTTCGAACAATAAAAGCACACCCGGCCAACGTTTCCGTGACGCAGTCGCCAGTGAACAGCCGTTGCAGGTAGTCGGCGCAATCAACGCCAACCACGCGCTGCTGGCCAAGCGCGCTGGCTTCAAGGCGATCTACCTGTCAGGCGGGGGCGTGGCGGCCGGTTCCCTGGGCGTGCCCGACCTGGGCATCACTGGCCTGGATGACGTGCTCACCGACGTGCGCCGTATCACCGACGTCTGCGACCTGCCGCTGTTGGTGGACGTGGACACCGGTTTTGGCTCCTCGGCGTTCAACGTCGCGCGCACCGTCAAATCGATGATCAAGTTCGGCGCCGCCGCGATTCATATCGAAGACCAGGTCGGCGCCAAGCGCTGCGGCCATCGTCCGAATAAAGAAATCGTGTCCCAGCAGGAAATGGTCGACCGCATCAAGGCCGCCGTGGATGCGCGCACCGATGACAGCTTCGTGATCATGGCGCGTACCGATGCCTTGGCCGTCGAAGGGTTGGAGTCCGCCCTGGAACGCGCCGCCGCCTGCATCGAAGCCGGCGCCGACATGGTGTTCCCGGAAGCCATCACTGAACTGGAGATGTACAAGCTGTTCGCCGCCCGTGTGAAAGCGCCGATCCTGGCCAACATCACCGAATTTGGCGCGACTCCGCTGTACACCACCGAACAGTTGAAATCTGCTGATGTTTCCATCGTGCTGTATCCGCTCTCGGCCTTTCGCGCCATGAACAAGGCCGCCGAGAACGTTTACACCGCGATCCGTCGCGACGGCACCCAACAGAACGTGATCGACACCATGCAAACCCGCATGGAGCTTTACGATCGCATCGACTACCACACCTTCGAGCAGAAGCTCGACGCGCTGTTCGCCGCGAAGAAGTGACGAACACGTCTCCCTGAATAACGACAAAATTGGAGAAAAACCATGGCTGAAGCAAAAGTACTGAGTGGCGCCGGCCTGCGTGGCCAGGTCGCCGGGCAAACTGCACTGTCCACCGTGGGCCAGGCCGGTGCCGGCCTGACCTATCGCGGCTACGATGTTCGCGAACTTGCTGCCGATGCGCAGTTTGAGGAAGTCGCCTACCTGCTGCTGTACGGCGAATTGCCGACCAAAGCCGAACTGGCTGCGTACAGCCAGAAGCTGAGCAAGCTGCGCGACCTGCCGCAAGCGCTCAAGGAAGTGCTGGAACGCATCCCCGCCGACGCCCATCCGATGGACGTGATGCGCACCGGTTGTTCGTTCCTGGGCAACATCGAGCCGGAAAAAGACTTCAGCGTGCAGCGCGATGTCACCGACCGCTTGCTCGCCGCCTTCCCGGCAATCATGTGTTACTGGTACCGCTTCAGCCACGACGGTAAGCGCATCGACTGCGTGACCGACGAGCCGAGTATCGGTGGTCATTTCCTGCACCTGCTGCACGGCGAGAAACCGAGCGAGCTGCATGAGAAGGTCATGAACGTCTCGCTGATCCTCTACGCCGAGCACGAATTCAACGCGTCGACCTTCACCGCTCGCGTGTGTGCCTCGACCCTGTCCGATCTCTACTCCTGCGTCACTGCCGCCATTGGCTCCCTGCGCGGTCCGCTGCATGGCGGCGCCAACGAAGCGGCGATGGAAATGATCGAGCGTTTCGGTTCGGCAGAGGAGGCTGTCGAAGGCACCCTCGGCATGCTGGCGCGCAAAGACAAGATCATGGGCTTCGGCCACGCGATCTACAAAGACAACGACCCGCGTAATGAAGTGATCAAGGGCTGGTCGAAAAAACTCGCTGACGAAGTGGGCGACACCGTGCTGTTCCCAGTCTCCGAAGCCATCGACAAGACCATGTGGGAACAGAAAAAACTCTTCCCTAATGCCGACTTCTACCATGCCTCGGCGTATCACTTCATGGGTATTCCGACCAAGCTGTTCACGCCGATTTTCGTCTGCTCGCGCCTTACCGGCTGGGCAGCCCACGTATTCGAGCAACGCGCCAACAACCGCATCATCCGTCCAAGCGCCGAGTACACCGGCGTCGAACAGCGCAAGTTCGTGCCAATCGAACGTCGCTGAAGACTGACGATCCCAGGATTGGAATGAGGTCAAAGTGTGGGAGGGGGCTTGCTCCCGATGGCGGTATGTCATTCAACACCTATGGCAACTGATAAACCGCTATCGGGGGCAAGTCGAAACGTCGCACCGCCCCTCCCACATTTGAATCGCATTTCAATTCTGGATCGGCCCAGGTCTTCCTTTTGTAATCACCGTGACCGAGTCCTGACGATGAACACAGAATTTCGCAAACCGCTCCCCGGCAGCCGCCTGGATTTCTTCGACGCCCGTGCGGCAGTCGAAGCAATCACCCCTGGCGCCTACGCCACCTTGCCCTACACCTCCCGCGTACTGGCAGAAAACCTGGTGCGCCGCTGCGCCCCGGCCACTCTCAATGCTTCCCTGAGCCAGTTGATCGAACGCAAGCGTGATCTCGACTTCCCCTGGTTCCCGGCGCGTGTGGTGTGCCACGACATTCTTGGCCAGACCGCGTTGGTCGACCTCGCCGGCCTGCGCGATGCCATCGCCCTGCAAGGCGGTGACCCGGCCCAGGTCAACCCGGTGGTGCCGACCCAATTGATCGTTGACCACTCCCTGGCCGTCGAAGCCGGGGGTTTTGACCCCGATGCGTTCGAGAAAAACCGCGCCATTGAAGACCGTCGCAACGAAGACCGTTTCCACTTTATCGAGTGGACCAAAAAGGCCTTCAAGAACGTCGACGTGATCCCGCCGGGTAACGGCATCATGCACCAGATCAACCTGGAGAAAATGTCCCCGGTGATCCAGGTGCGTGACGGCGTGGCGTTTCCGGATACCTGCGTCGGCACCGACAGCCACACGCCCCACGTGGATGCTCTGGGCGTGATCGCCATTGGCGTCGGCGGCCTGGAAGCGGAGAGCGTGATGCTCGGTCGCGCCTCGTGGATGCGCCTGCCGGAAAGCGTCGGTGTCGAGCTGACGGGCAAGCTGCTGCCGGGCATCACCGCCACCGATATGGTGCTGGCGCTGACCGAGTTCCTGCGCCAACAGAAAGTCGTCGGCGCATGGCTGGAGTTCTTTGGCGAAGGCGCATCAAACCTGACCTTGGGCGACCGCACGACCATCTCCAACATGGCCCCGGAATACGGCGCCACGGCAGCGATGTTCTATATCGACCAACAAACCATCGCCTACCTGAAACTCACCGGTCGTGAAGATGAACAGGTCGCACTGGTCGAGCAATATGCGCGTCACACCGGTCTGTGGGCGGATGATTTGAAAGGCGCGCAGTACGAGCGCGGCCTGACCTTCGACCTGTCCAGCGTCGTGCGCAACATGGCCGGCCCGAGCAATCCCCACGCCCGCGTCGCCACCCGCGACCTGGCGGCCAAAGGTATCTCCGGACAGTGGGATGAAGTGCCGGGGCAAATGCCTGATGGCGCGGTGATCATCGCCGCCATCACCAGTTGCACCAACACCAGCAACCCGCGCAACGTGATCGCCGCCGGGCTGTTGGCGCGCAATGCCAACAAGCTGGGGCTCAAGCGCAAGCCGTGGGTCAAATCCTCCTTGGCACCCGGTTCGAAAACCGTGGCCATGTACCTGGAAGAAGCCGGCCTCGGTCACGAACTGGATAAGCTCGGTTTCGGTGTGGTGGCGTTTGCCTGCACCACCTGCAACGGCATGTCCGGCGCGCTCGACCCGGTGATCCAGCAAGAGATCATCGACCGCGACCTGTATGCCACCGCCGTACTGTCGGGTAATCGAAACTTCGACGGGCGCATTCACCCTTACGCCAAGCAAGCCTTCCTCGCGTCGCCGCCGTTGGTGGTGGCGTATGCGATTGCCGGCACCATCCGTTTCGACATCGAGAAGGACGTGCTCGGCCTCGACGCCGACGGCAAGGAAATCCGCCTGCAGGACATCTGGCCGAGCGACGAAGAAATCGATGCGGTGGTCAAGGCCTCGGTCAAGCCGGAGCAGTTCCGCGCGGTGTATATCCCGATGTTTGCGATCCACGAAGACACCGGCCCCAAAGTCGCGCCGCTGTACGACTGGCGTCCGCAGAGCACGTATATCCGCCGTCCGCCGTATTGGGAAGGTGCGCTGGCCGGAGCGCGTCCGCTGAAGGGCATGCGCCCGCTGGCGGTGCTGCCGGACAACATCACCACCGATCACCTGTCGCCGTCCAACGCGATCATGCTCGACAGCGCTGCCGGTGAATACCTGGCGAAAATGGGCCTGCCGGAAGTCGACTTCAACTCCTACGCAACCCACCGCGGCGACCATTTGACCGCGCAGCGCGCAACGTTCGCCAACCCGAAACTGTTCAACGAAATGGTGGTGGAAAACGGCAAGGTCAAACAGGGTTCCCTGGCGCGCATCGAGCCGGAAGGCCAGGTTACGCGGATGTGGGAAGCCATCGAAAACTACATGGAACGCAAGCAGCCGCTGATCATCATCGCCGGTGCCGATTACGGCCAGGGCTCGTCCCGCGACTGGGCGGCCAAGGGCGTGCGCCTTGCTGGTGTGGAGGCGATTGCGGCCGAAGGTTTCGAGCGCATCCACCGCACCAACCTGGTGGGCATGGGCGTGTTGCCCCTGGAGTTTTTGCCGGGAACCGATCGTCACACCCTGCACATCGACGGCAGTGAAACCTATGACGTGGTCGGCGAGCGCACCCCGCGTGCGCAGTTGACCCTGGTGATCAATCGCAAGAATGGCGAACGTGTCGAAGTGCCGGTGACCTGCCGCCTCGACACCGCCGAAGAAGTGTCGATCTACGAGGCGGGCGGCGTGTTGCAACGTTTTGCCCAGGACTTCCTGGAATCGGCGGCGACCGCTTAAGAGGACAACCATGGCACACGTACCGCAAATCAAGATCCCCGCCACCTATATGCGTGGCGGCACGAGCAAGGGCGTATTTTTCAGCCTCCAGGACCTGCCCGCCTCGGCGCAGGTACCGGGCGCTGCCCGCGATGCCTTGTTGTTGCGGGTGATCGGCAGCCCCGATCCCTACGACAAACAAATCGACGGCATGGGCGGCGCCACATCGAGCACCAGTAAAAGCGTGATCCTGGCCAAAAGCACCCGCGCCGAGCACGACGTGGACTACCTGTTTGGCCAAGTCTCCATCGACAAACCCTTTGTCGACTGGAGCGGCAACTGCGGCAACCTGTCGGCGGCGGTGGGTTCGTTCGCCATCACCGCCGGGTTGGTCGACCCGGCTCGCATTCCGCACAACGGCGTGGCCGTGGTGCGTGTGTGGCAGGCCAATATCGGCAAGACCATCATCGCCCACGTGCCGATTACCGACGGCGCTGTGCAGGAAACCGGCGACTTCGAACTGGACGGCGTGACCTTTCCGGCCGCCGAAGTGCAGCTGGAATTCATGGACCCGGCGGCAGAAGAAGAGGGCGGCGGCGGCTCGATGTTTCCCACCGGCAACCTGGTCGATGACCTGGAAGTGCCCGGTGTCGGCACCTTCAAGGCCACGCTGATCAACGCCGGCATCCCGACGATTTTCATCAACGCCGAAGACCTCGGCTACACCGGCACCGAGCTGCAAGGCGCGATCAACGGCGACCCCAAGGCTTTGGCCATGTTCGAGGCCGTGCGGGCCTATGGCGCGTTGCGCATGGGCCTGATCAAACACCTGGACGAAGCCGCCCAGCGCCAGCACACCCCGAAGGTCGCATTTGTGGCCAAGCCTGCGGATTACGTGGCGTCCAGCGGCAAGGCGATCAAGGCTGGCGATGTGGATTTGCTGGTGCGCGCCCTGTCCATGGGCAAGCTGCACCACGCCATGATGGGCACGGCTGCCGTGGCGATTGGCACGGCAGCGGCGATTTCCGGGACGTTGGTCAACCTCGCCGCAGGCGGCATTGAACGTAATGCGGTGCGCTTCGGGCATCCGTCCGGCACGTTGCGCGTGGGGGCTGAAGCCACCCAGGTGAACGGTGAGTGGGTGGTGAAGAAAGCCATCATGAGCCGCAGTGCACGGGTGTTGATGGAAGGTTTCGTCCGCGTACCCGGCGACTCTTTCTAAAGTCCAACACCAATCCCTTGTGGGAGGGGCGGTGCGACGATTCGACTTGCCCTTGATAGCGGTGCGTCAGTCGACACATTCATCACTGACCCACCGCCATCAAGGGCAAGTCGAATCGTCGCACCGCCCCCCCACAGTCATAAGCAGGCATTCAGACCTGCGAAACGATCAACCCTGACCCTGAGGATGCAACAACCCTAACTCACTTTGGAGATCTGCCATGAGCACCAACGTCGACCAGAACAACCGCCCCGACTACGACCAGGTTCTGCAGGACATCGCCGACTACGTCCTCACCTACCGGATCGACTCCCCAGCCGCCCTCGACACCGCCCGCAACTGCCTGATGGACACTCTCGGTTGCGGCCTCCTGGCGCTGCGTTTTCCCGAGTGCACCAAGCACCTGGGGCCGATCGTCGAGGGCACGGTGGTGCCGTTCGGTGCGCGGGTGCCGGGCACGTCGTTGCGCCTGGATCCGGTCAAGGCCGCCTGGGACATCGGCTGCATCGTGCGTTGGCTCGACTACAACGACACCTGGCTCGCCGCTGAATGGGGCCACCCTTCGGATAACCTCGGTGGCATTCTGGCCGTGGCCGATCACCTGTCGCAAAAACGTGTGGCCAATGGAGATGCGCCGCTGACCGTGCGTGCGGTGTTGGAAGCGATGATCATGGCCCACGAAATTCAGGGCGTTATCGCGCTGGAAAACTCGTTCAACCGTGTCGGCCTCGACCATGTGCTGCTGGTCAAAGTCGCCTCGACGGCGGTCACTGCCAAGCTGATGGGCGCCACCCGTGAGCAACTGCTGGCGGCCTTGTCCCACGCGTTTGTGGATGGGCAAGCGCTGCGCACTTACCGCCATGCGCCGAATGCCGGCTCGCGAAAATCCTGGGCGGCGGGTGATGCATCAAGCCGTGGCGTGCGCCTGGCGGATATCGCGCTGCGTGGCGAGATGGGCATTCCTGGTGTCTTGAGCGCGCCGCAGTGGGGCTTTTACGACGTGTTGTTCAGCCACACCAACAAGGACCTGGCGCTCAAGCCCGAGGACAAGCGCGCGTTCAGCCTTTCCCAGGCATACGGCACCTATGTGATGGAAAACGTGCTGTTCAAGATCAGCTTCCCCGCCGAGTTCCATGCGCAAACAGCCTGCGAAGCGGCGGTGACCTTGCATCCTCAGGTCAAACATCGACTGCATGAGATCGAGCGCATCGTGATCACTACCCATGAGTCGGCGATCCGCATCATTTCCAAGGTGGGTCAGTTGGCCAATGCCGCTGATCGCGACCACTGCCTGCAATACATGACCGCCGTGCCTCTGGCGTTCGGCAATCTGGTGGCCGAGCAGTACGAAGATGAATTCCATGCAGCCCACCCGATCATTGATGAGCTGCGCGACAAGATGGTCATTGTCGAAGACCCACGCTACAGCCGCGAATACCTGGAGGCCGACAAACGTTCCATCGCCAATGCAGTGCAGGTGTTCTTCAAGGATGGCTCCAGCACCCAGCAGGTGGCGGTGGAATATCCCATCGGCCATCGTCGCCGTCGCGTGGATGGCATCCCGTTGCTGGAAGACAAGTTCAAGGCCAACCTGGCGACGCGGTTTACCGCGCAACGCAGCGCCGAGATCTTTGCGTTGTGCAAGGACCAGGCGAAGCTTGAGGCCACAGCTGTAAACCGCTTCATGGACCTGTTCGTGATCTAGCAGGCGACGCAAAACTAAAAATGTGGGAGGGCGGCGCGACGATTCGACTTGCCCCCTCCCACATTTGAATTGCGTTCATTCGAACCGCAGGATCACCCGGCGATTGTGCTTACTCTTCTTCTCGATCTTTTCGCAGAACACCCGGCCGATTTCCTCAGTGTTGATCACGTGGGTGCCGCCGCACGGCTGGATGTCGATCCCGGCAATTTCAATCACCCGTACCGAACCTTGGATCACAGGGGGGGCGACCGCCTGGGTGCGGGTGATCTGCAGCAGGGTGGAGTATTCCGTGGCAGCCATCGACAGGGTTTTCACCGGGTGAGCCTGTTCGATCAGCGCGTTGAGGTCGCGGGTGATGCTGTCTTTGTCGAGGGTCATTTCCGGCAGGTCGAAATCCAGGCGACCTTTGTCGGCACTGATGCTGCAGCCCGTTACCGGTGCATCGATGAGCGAGCACAACAAATGCAGGCAGGTGTGCATTTTCATGTGCTGGTAGCGCCGTGCCCAATCCAGCCCGGCATCCACCTGTACTCCGGCAACCAGTTGCTCGGGGCAGTGTTCAACCTGGTGCCAGATGATCGAGCGCAGTACTTGGTCGCGTACGGTGCCGATCACTTCGACCCGCGTACCATCGGGTAAGGTCAAGTGGCCGGTATCGCCCGGCTGTCCGCCGCCGGTGGGGTAGAACAGTGTGTGCTCCAGGGCAATGCCGTGCTCGCTAACGGCAATCACCCGGGCGCTGAATGCGTTCTGGTAGGGCGCGCTGTCATACAGCGCCAGGGTTTCCATGGAGTGCACGGACATGTTCAACCTCCGACGATCAGTGGGCTGGCTTGCAACAGGTGGCGCACCATTGCACTCAAGCCAGGGGGGGAAAGCAGGGTTATTTCAAATTCCGGGCCGCAGATTTTCAGGTTCAGCGGCAGGCGCGGCAGTTGATTGCCGGCTTCGACCCGGTGCAGACGAAATTGGAGGTGATGACGCTCCTTCACTGTCGGCTCCAGCATCAGCCCAGGCAAAGGGTGGAAGTCGGCGTCCAGCACCGTCACCTTGTGGCTGGCGTTGACCTCGCCGACCACGTGCAAGCGCTCCTCCAGGGCGAAGGCGCCAAGGTAGCTGCTGTGGTCCGATTCATCGTTTTTCTGCAGTTGGATCTGGTTGACCACCTTGACCTTGGTCCCGGCGGGCACGTCCTGGGTGATCACGCAGGACGGGCTGATAAACACGTTATCGCCAATTAACACATACCCCAGCACCCGGGCACCGGAGCCGACTTCGACGTTGTTGCCCAGGCGTGGATGGCGCTTGCCGTCAGGGTTGTTGGCAATGCCTCGAGCGCCGAGGGTCACGCCGCAGAGGATGTAGCAGTCGTTGCCGATCTCGCAGGTTTCACCGATGACCGTGCCGTAGCCGTGGTCCAGTACAAAGCGCCGGCCGATGCGCGCCGCCGGGTGTATCTCGGCGCCGGACAGCACTTTGCCCTGGTTGCTGAGCTTGAGGGCGATGCGCGAGAACACGCCGTTGGTCTGGTCGGGGAAATTCCACACAAGGTGCGCAAGCCGGTAATACAGCACCGCCTTGAACGAGGCATAGGATTCCAGAATCAGCTCGCCGCGACCGCGTGAAGCCGGGTCGCGGTAGGCATAGGCGATCAGGTCTTCGGCCACTGATTGGGCGGCGCTCTGGATCAGCGGCGCCAGGTGCGGTTCCAACTGTTTCATTTGCGCAGGCGTCAGGGTCTTGATGAGTTGGGTGAGCAACTCATCATGCAGGTGTTGCATGTCGATAAAGCCGCCCATGGAGGAACCCCCGCATTCTGGCTGGTTGGAAAACCGGTTATTCGAAACTGGGCAGGTAGCTGTCGGCATTGTCGTAGACCATGGTCAACACCACCGTTTCGGGCGGCAGTTCGGGGGCAAGCCTGGCGACGGCCACCATGTTGGCGGCGGAGGAGAGGCCCAGGCTGATGGCGTCGGTGCGCATGATGCGTTTCATCATGTCGATGCAGTCTTGGCGCGAAACCTTGAGCATGCCGTCAATCACATCGAGGTTGAGGATGCTCGGGATCAGCCCAATCGACAGGCCCTGGATATGGTGCGGCGCGTGTTGGTTTTTCAGCAGGTCACATTCTTCCGGTTCCACGCCCATTACGCGTAGTGCCGGCCAGGCGGCTTTGAGGGTTTCGCCGATACCGGTGATATGGCCACCGGTGCCGATGCCGCTGACGAAGTAGTCCACGCGGCGATCACCAAAGGCGCGGAGGATTTCCGGAGCGGTGGTGTCGCGGTGAGTCTGCGGGTTGGCGCCGTTACGTTGCTGGTTGAGCATCACGTAGTTGGGGTTTTCCAGCTGCAACTCCATGCATTTTTCACCGTGGGAATTGTTGCCCAGGCGGCTGTCCGACAGCACCACCTTGGCGCCGTACAGGCGCAGCAGCTTCTGTTTTTCAGGGCTGTAGTTGTCGGGAATCACCAGCACCACCTTGTAGCCCAGCACGTTACCGGCCATCACCAGGCCGATGCCGGTGTTGCCGCCACTGGGCTCGATGATGGTTTGCCCGGAATCGCGCATCAGCACGCCCCGGCGCTCGGCGTCGAGGATCATGCCAAGGGCGATGCGCGCCTTGTGGCTGCCGCCGGGGTTGAGGGATTCGAGCTTGGCGTAGACCTCGATGCCGAGGTCTTCGGAAAACTGCGCCAGACGCACGATGGGCGTGTGGCCGATGGCATCGAGGATCGAGTTATGCAACATCAGTCAGTCCTCAACTCAGTACAAGGGCATGTCGGGTTCGACGTCGCGAACCCAGTGCTTCATGCCGCCTTGCAGGACTTTGGTGTTGGCAAAACCTGCCGCGAGCAGCGTACTGGCCGCTTGCTCGGCGCGGGTGCCGGCGTAGCAGATCAGGTAATGAGTGTTGTCGCGGCTGAGGCGGTCGAGTTGACCGTCCAGCTCGGCGAGGGGGATGTGCACCACCCCCGGTAACTTGCACACCTCCAGTTCGCTGGCGTCGCGCACGTCCAGCAGCACGTCGGCGCTGTGCGGGTGTTCGAGCAATTGCTTGAGAACTCGCGGCTTGATGTAGCGCTCTTTGGCGAGTGACGGTGCGCTGGGCATGGTGTCGGCGCACACGGCTGGCGCGACCGTTTCACTGTGGCGCAGTTCGGAGCAGCACGGGCAGTCAGCGCGGCGTTTGAAGCGGATCTCACTGAATTTCATCGCCAGCGCATCGAAGCGCATCAAGCGCCCGGACAGCGGTTCGCCAATGCCGATCAACAGCTTGATGGCCTCGGTGGCCTGGATCATCCCCACCACGCCGGGCAGTACGCCAATCACGCCACCGGCGCTGCAATTGGGTGCCAGTTCTGCGGGCGGTGCGCTGGGGAACAGGCAGCGGTAGCACGGCCCGCCCTTGTAGTTGAGGACGCTGATCTGCCCGTCGAAACGGTAAATGGCGCCATACACCAAGGGTTTTCCAAGCTGTACGCAGGCGTCATTGACCAGGTAGCGGGTGTCGAAATTGTCGGTGCCGTCGATCACCAGGTCATAGGCGCTCACCAACTCCAGGGCGTTGTCGACATTCAGGGCGGTGTCGTGGGCGTTGATCTGGATATGACTGTTGAGGTCTTGCAGGCGTTGCTTGGCGGATTCGACCTTGGGCATGCCGAGGGTGCTGTTGCCGTGGACGATTTGGCGTTGCAGGTTGCTGCTTTCTACTACATCGAAATCCACCAGGCCCAGAGTGCCGACACCGGCCGCCGCCAGGTACAGGCTGATGGGGGAGCCCAGGCCACCGGTGCCGATGATCAAGACCTTGGCTTTTTTCAGGTTCAACTGGCCTTCGCGGCCGACGCCCGGCAGGGTGATGTGGCGCACGTAGCGCTGTACTTCCTCGTTGCTCAGACTGTCGAGGTCTATGCCGCCGGACGTGGCGAGCAGCACTTCGATTTTGGCTTGTTCCGGCAAGGGTTCGTCGGCACCGATCAGCTCTTCTTCGGCGGTAAACAGGAAGTGTTCCTTGAGCTGGTTGTTCTTCTCGTGAAACAGGTGCGCACGCAACTGCGGGTGGCTGCTGCAGAGGTTTTCAATGACTTCGCGCAATGTCGATCCGGTGCTCTCAAGGGTCGATTCCGGCAGCTTGGCCACGCGAACCAGGATATCGGGGAAAGAGACAGCGTTCATGGACAACTCCGTGTGCAGGTCGTTGAAGGGTTGAAGGGCGAAATGTTTGCCATCCCAGGCAAATAGCTTGGAACCGAGGGCCTGGCCCTGGCGAACATCCACCACCAGATAGCTCACGGGGTAGATCGGCTCGCCCAGGAACAGCGCCTTGTCCTGGTCCTCGTCGCTGAAATACGCGCCGACGTCCGGGTGGGAGTGGTAGATCACCACCACGGGGTTGTCGCTGCGAAATGCCTTGTTCAGCAGCAGGGTGTCGGCCACCGAGAAGGTGTAGCCGCTGGCCGCGCTGCGCGGGTACATCTCGGGGTTCTTGTGGTGCAATTCATTTTGGATATTGCTGCCCAGGTACACGCTGCCGTCGGCAAAGACGTAGCCACAGCATTCCTCGGGATAGCTGCGGCTGGCGTGGGCGTAGATCTGTTCCAGGGCGGTGGGGCGGAGGACTTCCATGTTTCTCTCGCGTTGGTTGTGGGTCAATTTTTCTTGGCCATGAGTTTTTCAATCGGCAACTTGGTGATCGCAAAGCCAGCCAGCAGGATGGCCGAATACAGCATCAGGTCGCGTGAAATCGCCACGCCTTCGTACCAGGCGCCGATGATCACCGCGAACACCGGGAAGATGATGAACACGAACGACAGGATGATCGGGCTCAAGCGCTTGAGCAGCATGAAGTACACGATGAACCCGCCCACCGAGGCCACCAGTCCGAGGTAGAACAGGGCACTCCAGGAGCGCAGGGTGATGTCTTCAAAGGTGGGTGTTTCAAACCACAGCCCGGCGACGAACAGCATCAGCCCGGCGATGCCGATGGGCAGGGTGTTGTAGGTGATCACGCTGATGGCGCTGCCTTTCTGCTTGGTAATCACGTAGCACAAGGCATGCATGATCGCGGCGGTCAGAATCGCCAGTACGCCGAAGAACTCGGCGTGGTCCAGATGCAATCCCTGGCTCCTGATGATCATGTAGAGGCTGCCGAAGCCGATGCCGATGCCGACCACTTGGGAAAAGTAGATGCGCTCGCGCAGAAATAACGCGGAGAAAATCAGGATGAATACCGGCATGCAACTGAAGAGCAGGGCGGTCAGGCCGGACGAGACATGCATCTCGCCATAGTTGAGCAGGTAGTAGGGAACGCTGAAGTAGGACAGGGTCACGAACACGAAGAACCAGCGGCTTTCGCGGGGAAACAGGATCGGCTCGCGCCGCACCATGGCAAAACACAGGAACAGCGGGAACGCGATCAGGAAACGCAGGCCGGCAGAGGTCAGTGGCGGCACGCTTTCCACGGCAATTTTGATGCCCAGCCAGGTCGTGCCCCAACTCAGGCACACGATCAGGAACATCACACTGGTGATCAGCCCGGCCAACCACTGTTTTTGAGTGTTGGTTTTGGCGTTGTTTTCTATAACGGCGGACATTGGCATCGTTTATTGCTTCCCTGAGCCGGAATTGAACTCTATATTGAACTTGTAATGAGTTATGAAATTCGGCGATTGAACCCGTAAAAGCACACTATTAGGGCGAAAGATGGCTGTCAAAACAAATATTGACATGGTGTCAATTATGCGTGAGGGCTTGTCCAACGGTCAGGGCGTGAAGTA
Source organism: Pseudomonas sp. 2995-1 (assembly GCF_002742505.1). Lineage (NCBI taxonomy): Bacteria > Pseudomonadati > Pseudomonadota > Gammaproteobacteria > Pseudomonadales > Pseudomonadaceae > Pseudomonas > Pseudomonas sp. 2995-1. Next base: position 64,967 of record NZ_LJSA01000490.1, read on the forward strand.
CAAGCGCCTGTCCGATGTCATGGAACGGGGCATCCTCGAAGGCTTGATTGAGCCGGGACGAAAACTGCCGCCCCATCGGGTGCTTTCCGACAATCTGGGTGTGACCATCGGCACCATCAGCCGGGCCTACGGTGAGTTGGAGCGCCTTGGCTTGGTGGTTGCGCGAGTCGGTGACGGAACATTCGTGCGCAAGCGTGGGATGGAGCGCCAGCGCGATGAAGGCTTTCGCAACGTCAGCGAGGAGCCGCGCCAGTACTTCGATATGAGCCGCAACATGCATATCCCCGGGCAGGAGACGGCGTTCCTGGCCCAGAGCTTCCAAACCTTATCGACCAACGCCAAGTTCCTTCAGGACATCAGCGCCTATACCCCGGACGCTGGCCTTCCGCGCTACCGCGAAGCGGGTGCGCAATGGCTGGTGCAGAGGGATTTTCATCCGATTCCCGAGCAGGTCATCTGCGTCAATGGCGGCCAGCACGGCCTGCTCTGCGCGATGATGGCGCTGCTGCGTGCCGGCGATACGGTGGTGACCGAGCAACTGACGTATCCAGGCTTGATCACCGCGGCGCGCATGCTTGGCATCCGCCTGATCGGCCTGGAGATGGATGACGAGGGCGTGTTGCCGAATGCGCTGGACGAAGTCTGTCGAAACCACCGGATTTCGGCGCTGTACTGCACGCCGACGATCCAGAACCCCACCACCGCCGTGTTATCGGTGGCGCGCCGCGAAGCGCTGGTCAAGGTGTGCCGCGAGCACAATCTGCTGATCCTTGAAGACGAAGCTCATGGTGTATTAGTCGAAGACCGGCCGCCGCCCCTCAGCCATTTCGCCCCCGAGCGCACGATTTTGATCAGCAGCCTGAGCAAAGCCGTTTCCGCCGGGCTGCGCGTGGGCTATGTGCATGCGCCGCCGGCGTTGGTCAGCCGTATTTCGGCGGCCTTACGTTCTACGTGCTGGATGGCTACGCCGGTGACCTTGGAACTGGCCACGCAATGGATCGAAAATGGCACGGCCGAGTACCTGCTGCGCCAACAGATCAACGAGATCAGCCGGCGTAAAGCCTTGGTGAGTGACCTGCTGGAAGGCCTGGCATACCGCACCCACCTCAATAGCCCGCACTTCTGGATTGAAGTGCCGGAGCCGTGGCGTGCGTCGGAAATCGAGGCGGAGCTCAAGCAGAACAATTACCTGATCGCCACCGCCGAAGCATTTGCCGTAGGGCAGACGGCGGTCCCGCAGTTTATTCGGGCGAGTATCTGCAATACCTCGGGAGATGATCAGTTGTTGCGAGCGGGGTTTGATGCGTTGGCGACGGCGTTGGGGCAGGGTGGGGGCAGGTTCCATCTGTAGAGTTGAATGTACGCCGACCCAAATGTGGAAGGGGGCTTGCCCCCGATGGCGGTGGATCAGTCAATTAATCTGTCAACTGACACGTCGCCATCGGGAGCAAGCCCCCTCCCACAGGTTATTTGAACCTGCGCTCCACACCTTTCTCCACCAGAATCTTCGCCGAAATCTCTTCCACCGAAAAATGCGTGGAATTGATGTGCGCAATATTCTCGCGACGGAACAGATTTTCCACTTCGCGCACTTCAAACTCACACTGGGCATAGCTTGAATAGCGGCTGTTGGGCTTGCGCTCGTTGCGGATGGCGGTGAGTCGGTCCGGGTCGATGGTCAGGCCGAACAGCTTGTGGGAATGAGCGCGCAGGGCGGCCGGAAGTGTCAGGTGCTCCATGTCGTCTTCGGTCAGCGGGTAGTTGGCCGCGCGGATGCCGAATTGCATGGCCATGTACAGACAGGTGGGCGTTTTGCCGCAGCGCGACACGCCCACCAGGATCAGGTCGGCTTTGTCGTAGTAATGCGTGCGGGCGCCATCGTCGTTGTCGAGGGCGAAGTTCACCGCCTCGATACGCTCCATATAGTTGGAGTTATGCCCAATGGAATGGGACTTTCCTACGGAGTAGGAGGAGTGTTCGCTCAGCTCCTGCTCCAATGGCGCCAGGAAGGTCGAGAAAATGTCGATCATGAAACCATTCGACGTTGCGAGAATCTCACGGATGTCTTGATTGACGATGGTGTCGAAAATGATCGGCCGAAAGCCGTCTTTTTCAGCCGCAAGATTGATTTGTTGTACCATGGCCCGCGCTTTATCCACGCTGTCGATATAGGGCCGCGTGAATTTGGCGAAGGTATTGTTTTCGAACTGCGCGAGCAGGCTCTGACCCAATGTTTCGGCTGTAATGCCGGTGCCGTCGGAGATAAAGAAAGCAGATCGTTTCATTTGAGCCCTGGGCCTTAAGCTGATGGCGAATCTTGGATATGATAGGCGCGATTTTGCCGTCCCGCAGTGGGCCGCATTCTCACTTATTTTCCAGGTCCAGGCCACAAGCGCGGGCGTTAGCTCCTACTGAGCCGCCGGCGTCCTGAGCTTTTCCAACACAGAAAGTGGAGAGATCACCTTGGTAGAGTACGTAGTTTCCCTCGATAAGCTCGGCGTCCATGATGTAGAGCACGTGGGGGGCAAGAACGCATCCCTCGGCGAGATGATCAGTAATCTTGCAGGCGCTGGTGTCTCGGTGCCCGGTGGTTTCGCCACCACGGCCCAGGCTTACCGCGATTTCCTCGAACTGAGCGGCCTGAACGCTCAGATCCACGCCGCGCTGGACGCCCTGGACGTCGATGACGTCAATGCCCTGGCCAAGACCGGCAGCCAGATCCGCCAATGGATCATGGACGCCGAGTTCCCCGAGAAGCTCAACGAAGAAATCCGCACCGCCTTCGCCACATTGTCGGCCGGCAACCCGGACATGGCTGTCGCCGTGCGCTCCTCGGCCACCGCCGAAGACTTGCCCGACGCCTCCTTCGCCGGTCAGCAAGAAACCTTCCTTAATATTCGTGGCGTGGAAAACGTGATCCGCGCCGCCAAGGAAGTGTTTGCCTCTCTCTTTAACGATCGCGCCATTTCCTACCGCGTACACCAAGGTTTCGACCACAAGCTGGTGGCTTTGTCTGCCGGTGTGCAGCGCATGGTGCGTTCGGAAACCGGCACCGCCGGCGTGATGTTCACCCTGGATACCGAGTCGGGCTTCCGTGACGTGGTGTTTATCACCGGCGCCTACGGCCTGGGCGAAACCGTCGTACAGGGCGCGGTCAACCCGGATGAATTCTACGTACACAAGCACACCCTTGAAGCTGGCCGTCCCGCCATCCTGCGCCGCAACCTGGGCAGCAAAGCCATCAAAATGATCTACGGCGACGAGGCCAAGGCCGGTCGTTCGGTGAAAACCGTTGATGTGGACAAGGCCGAGCGTGCACGTTTCTGCCTGTCCGACGCGGAAGTCAGCGAGTTGGCCAAGCAAGCGATGATCATCGAAAAGCACTACAAGTGCCCGATGGACATCGAATGGGCCAAAGACGGCGACGATGGCAAGCTGTACATCGTGCAGGCCCGTCCGGAAACCGTGAAGAGCCGCACTTCGGCCAACGTCATGGAGCGCTACCTGCTCAAGGAAACCGGCACCGTGCTGGTGGAAGGCCGTGCCATCGGCCAGCGCATCGGCGCCGGCAAGGTGCGGATCATCAAGGACGTGTCCGAGATGGACAAGGTCCAGCCAGGCGACGTACTGGTCTCCGACATGACCGACCCGGACTGGGAACCAGTGATGAAGCGTGCCAGCGCTATCGTCACCAACCGTGGCGGGCGTACCTGCCACGCGGCGATCATCGCTCGTGAGCTGGGCATTCCGGCAGTTGTAGGTTGCGGCAACGCCACCCAACTGTTGAAGGATGGTCAAGGCGTGACCGTGTCCTGTGCTGAAGGCGACACCGGTTTCATCTTCGAAGGCGAACTGGGCTTTGACATCAAGCAAAACTCCATCGACGCCATGCCGGACCTGCCGTTCAAGATCATGATGAACGTCGGCAACCCGGACCGTGCCTTCGATTTCGCGCAGTTGCCGAACGCCGGTGTGGGCTTGGCCCGCCTGGAGTTCATCATCAACCGCATGATCGGCGTGCACCCCAAGGCGCTGTTGAACTACGACGGCCTGCCGCTGGATATCAAGGAAAGCGTCGACAAGCGCATCGCCGGTTACAACGACCCGGTGGGCTTCTACGTCGAGAAGCTGGTGGAAGGCATCAGCACCCTGGCGGCGGCGTTCTACCCGAAAAAGGTCATCGTGCGCCTGTCGGACTTCAAGTCCAACGAATACGCGAACCTGATCGGCGGCAAACTCTACGAGCCGGAAGAAGAAAACCCAATGCTGGGTTTCCGTGGCGCCTCGCGTTACATCAGCGAAGCGTTCCGTGATTGCTTCGAACTGGAATGCCGCGCGCTGAAACGTGTACGTAATGAGATGGGGCTGACCAACGTCGAGATCATGGTGCCGTTCGTCCGAACTCTGGGCGAAGCGAGCCAGGTCGTGGACCTGCTGGCTGAAAACGGTTTGTCCCGTGGTGAAAACGGTCTGCGCGTCATCATGATGTGCGAACTGCCGTCCAACGCCATCCTGGCCGAAGAGTTCCTGGAGTTCTTCGACGGTTTCTCCATCGGTTCCAACGACCTGACCCAACTGACCCTGGGCCTGGACCGCGATTCCGGGATCATCGCTCACCTGTTCGACGAGCGTAACCCTGCGGTTAAGAAGCTGCTGTCCAATGCTATCCAGGCCTGTAACAAGGCCGGCAAGTACATCGGCATCTGCGGCCAAGGCCCTTCCGACCACCCTGACCTGGCCCGTTGGCTGATGGAACAGGGCATCGAAAGTGTCTCGCTGAACCCCGACTCCGTGCTGGAAACCTGGTTCTTCCTGGCGGAAGGCCAAGCGTCCGCCTAAAGTCGCTACGTCAAAAGTGCCGGTCACTCGTTGTGGGTGACCGGCATTCTTATCTGTGCAGGGCGGATCTCCTTCCGGACGCCGCCCTTTTTTGTGCAAGAGCATTATGCAAAGCAGCAGCAATCTGTTTCCCGTCGCCCTGATCAGCGCTGAACGTCGTGGCGACCTGAGTGAAGATGTATATCGCCTCAAACCCGGTAATAGCCCCGACGGCACCGTTGAGCTGGCAGTTACCCGTTTGGGCCTTGCCGATGTCCCGGAAAACCGGGGCATCCCGGTTATTTTGTTGCACGGCAGTTTTTCTAATCGGCGTTTCTGGTATTCGCCTAAAGGCATCGGCTTGGGTGCTTTCCTGGCGCGCCAGGGCTTCGATGTGTGGATACCGGAAATGCGCGGCCATGGTTTGTCCAAGCGCAATCATGACTACGCCAAAAATCGGGTCGCCGACTACGCGCGCTATGATTTGCCGGCTATCGGCGCGTTTGTGAGAGAGCAAAGTGCGCAGATCCCCCACTGGATCGGGCACTCCCTGGGCGGCACAGCCTTGGCGGCAGCGCTGGGTGGTGAGCACCTTGGCGCGCCGGCAGTGGCTTCCGTGGCCTTGTTTGGTTGCCAGGTCAGTCGCACCCACTGGCCATTGAAGCTTCCTCCGGTGGAGTGGACCGGTCGATTGCTTCTGAAACGCTTCGGGGAATTGTCCGGCTCGCGCCTCAAGCGCGGTCCGGAGGATGAGCCCGCAGGCGTGCTGATCGAAGCCATGCGTTGGAATGGCCTGTTTGGACGCTTTGGCGAGGGTAAGCAGGACTGGTGGAAAGGCCTGGCAACCGTCGATGTGCCGCTGTTGGCCGTCAGTGCTGCCGGTGATCAACAGGACCCTGATTGGGCATGTCGCAAGTTGTTCGAGCAAATCGGTTCTGAGCATCGGCAATACCTTTGCCTGGGCCGCCAGCAAGGTTTTACCGAGGATTTCGGGCACGTGGAAATGCTGGTGAGCAAGGCCGCCCAGGCCGAAGTATGGCCGCTGGTGGCGCAATGGTTAAAAGATCCGCTCACACCGTTGCTTGGCGCCCCGGTCGATACAGTGGCGACGGTTTGACGCAGCGCTCTGCCAAGGGCGTTTCGCTTGTGCGAGGTTGCGGCTAAGATATGACGCGCTGAACGCTTCTGGTCATATTCAGTCGCGCAGTGGCTCTTGCGTTGCGGCGAGGCGAAAGGGATGTTCCCCGTCCGCTTCGGCCGGTACTTCTTTGAAAGACACTTCTCTGGCAGAAAGGAATTTTTCGATGAACCATTACGTGACCCCCGACCTGTGCGACGCCTACCCGGATCTGGTGCAGGTGGTCGAGCCGATGTTCAGTAATTTTGGCGGCCGAGATTCCTTTGGCGGCGAGATTGTCACCATCAAGTGCTTCGAAGATAACTCGCTGGTCAAGGAGCAAGCCGACCAGCCGGGCGCCGGCAAGGTGCTCGTGGTCGACGGGGGCGGTTCCCTGCGGCGCGCGTTGTTGGGCGACATGATCGCCGAGAAAGCCGCAAAAAACGGCTGGGAAGGGTTGGTGATCTACGGTTGCATCCGTGATGTCGATGTCATCGCGCAGACCGATCTTGGTGTCCAGGCCCTGGCCAGCCACCCGATGAAGACCGACAAGCGCGGCATCGGTGACTTGAATGTGGTGGTCACATTTGCCGGCGTGACCTTTCGTCCGGGTGAGTACATCTATGCGGATAATAATGGCGTGATTGTGTCGCCAAGCCCGCTGAAAATGCCTGAATAAACCGCAATAACCGACGGGGTGAGGATGTTCGAGGAAGAAAACGCGCAATGGGGGCTGGTGCATGCCCTGGTGCTGGACGGTAAAGGCGGTGCGCGTTCGATTGCCCGGACTGAGCTCGACGACTTGCAACTGCAGCCCCAGGAAAGCCTGTGGCTGCATTGGGATCGCAGCCATCCGCAGACCCAGACCTGGCTGCGTAAATCCAGTGGCCTGAGCGAATTTGCCTGCGACCTGCTGCTGGAGGAGAACACCCGCCCGCGCTTGTTGCCGCTGCCAGAGGGCGAGCTTCTCCTGTTCCTGCGCGGGGTTAACCTCAATCCGGGTGCAGAGCCCGAAGACATGGTGTCGGTGCGTATCTTCGCCGCCGCCAGCCGCGTGATTTCCTTGCGCCTGCGCCCGCTGCGCGCTACCGAGGAACTGCTTGTGCAACTGGCGGAGGGAAAAGGGCCAAGAACTGCGTCTGAACTCATCCTTTATATGGCGCAGTACCTGACCAATAAAGTGCAGGATCTGGTCACGGACCTCTCTGAAGTCGTGGATTCCGAGGAAGAAAAACTCGATACCGACGAACGGTATACTCCGGAGCACGGCAGCGTGTTGCAGATCCGTCGACGAGCGGCAGGGCTCAAGCGATTCCTCGCGCCGCAGCGGGACATTTTTGCTCAACTGACGCGGATCAAATTGCCATGGTTTTGCGATGACGATGCCGACTATTGGAACGAATTGAACAACAGCCTGACCCGCTATCTGGAAGAGCTCGAATTGACCCGCGAGCGCGTGGGGCTTGTGCTGGAGGCCGAAGACCGGCGCTTGAGCGTGCGCATGAACCGCACGATGTATCGCTTTGGGATCATCACTGGAATCTTCCTGCCCATGAGCTTCTTGACCGGCTTACTGGGTATAAATGTGGGAGGCATACCTTTCTCTGAGAGCCCCTATGGCTTCATCATTGCGTGCCTGTTGATGGTGTCGGTGGCCCTCGGACAATGGTGGCTATTTCGGCGGTTACGCTGGGTTTGAGCTGAATATCACCTGAATGTAGGAAGGGTCCTATGTGACCCCAGGAATTTTCCCCTCGTCTTTAAAACACTTGCGAGAGGTCTTTATGCACGATCCGTTCGAACAGTCTTTACGTGACATGCTCAATGCCTCGCCGTCCAACCGTGACGACGATGCCTGCCTGGGCCGCGTGTTGAAAACCGCTAACCGCCAGGTGGGCGCGGGTGACCTGTTCGGTCTGCTCGGCCGCTGGGTGCCGGCGTTGATGATGGCCTTGAACAACGGTTCGGCCCACGTTTCACCGGTTTCCCGTCGTAAACCTCTTGCTCGCACTGCTGATAAGGCTGATTGAATATGGAACTTGATCTCTGGACCCAGAGCCTGGTCACTGCAATGACCGCATTGTGGACCAAGGTGGCGAACTTCATTCCCAACCTGTTTGGTGCTCTGGTCCTGGTATTGCTGGGCTTTGTCGTAGCCAAGCTGCTCGATACCCTGCTGTCCAAATTGCTCGCTAAACTCGGGCTTGATCGCCTGATGGCAGGCACTGGCCTGACCAAGCTACTGGGGCGTGCCGGGCTGCAAGTGCCGATCTCCACGTTGATCGGTAAGATCGTCTATTGGTTCGTTTTGCTGATTTTTCTGGTTTCTGCGGCTCAATCCCTTGGACTTGAGCGAGTTTCAGCTACGCTCGACATGCTGGCGCTGTATTTACCGAAAGTTTTCGGCGGCGCGCTGGTACTGCTGGTAGGTGTTCTGCTGGCGCAACTGGCCAATGGGCTGGTGCGCGGCGCTGCCGAAGGCGTGGGGCTGGATTATGCTGCTGGCCTGGGGCGAATTGCCCAGGGGTTGGTGATCATCATCAGTATTTCGGTCGCGATCAGCCAGTTGGAGGTCAAGACTGACCTGCTCAACCATGTAATTGTGATCGTTTTGATTACCGTTGGTCTGGCCGTTGCGCTGGCCATGGGCTTGGGAAGCCGGGAAATTGCGGGTCAGATTCTTGCGGGAATCTATGTGCGCGAGCTGTATCAAGTTGGGCAACAGGTGCGTGTAGGCGAGGTCGAAGGGCAAATCGAGGAGATCGGCACGGTCAAGACGACGGTGCTGACCGATGACGGTGACCTGGTGTCGTTGTCCAATCGGATTCTCCTGGAGCAGCAGGTCAGTAGCCGCTAATCCGGTAAACCCTGCTAATGTACGCCGCCGCAAGCTCGGCTGACCGGGCTGTAGCGGACATTGACCTGACTGTCGGCACGACTTGTTTTGAATAAAGCCCAAACGCTGTCCACGCGCTATGACCCCCGTGAGCTCTCTGATGAGGAGTTGGTCGCGCGCTCGCACACGGAGCTGTTTCACGTCACTCGCGCGTACGAAGAATTGATGCGCAGATATCAACGCACTCTGTTCAACGTTTGTTCAAGGTATTTAGGGAACGATAGAGATGCGGACGATGTCTGTCAGGAAGTGATGCTCAAGGTGTTGTACGGCCTGAAGAACTTTGAGGGTAAATCGAAGTTCAAGACCTGGCTCTACAGCATCACGTACAACGAGTGCATCACGCAGTATCGGAAGGAACGGCGAAAGCGTCGCTTGATGGACGCTTTGAGTCTGGACCCCCTTGAGGAGGCGACTGAAGAGAAGTCGCCGGCACCCGAGGAAAAGGGCGGACTCGATCGCTGGCTGGTGTATGTGAACCCGATTGACCGGGAAATTCTGGTGCTGCGATTTGTCGCAGAGCTCGAGTTCCAGGAAATCGCTGACATCATGCACATGGGTTTGAGTGCTACAAAAATGCGTTACAAACGTGCTCTAGATAAATTACGTGAGAAATTTGCGGGCGAGACTGAAACTTAGTGCGTGGCAAATATCTCTTACGTGTAGGCAAGTTCTGTTAGACTTGTCGCCGAGTTGTCCCCCGGTTTGTGGGACTGCTTTACAATCACCAGATGGGGATTTAACGGATGAAACTGAAAAACACCTTGGGCTTGGCCATTGGTTCTCTTATTGCCGCAACTTCTTTCGGCGTTCTGGCACAAGGCCAAGGCGCAGTTGAAGGCGAGCTGTTCTACAAGAAGCAGTACAACGATAGCGTCAAGCACATCGAAGACGGCTTCAATCCTGGCGCTCGCATCGGTTACTTCCTGACCGACGACCTGTCCTTGAACTTGTCCTACGACAAAACCAACCACACCCGTTCGAACGACGGTACTGGTAGCCAGAAGATCAAAGGCGATACCGGCAGCCTGGTTGCCCAGTATCACTTCGGTCAAGCTGGTGTTGACAGCCTGCGTCCATACGTTGAAGGCGGTTTCGGCCACCAGAGCCGTGGCAACGTACAAGCTGACGGCCACAGCGGCCGCGATCAGACCACTTTCGCTACCGTCGGTACTGGCGTGAAGTACTACTTCACCAACAACCTGTACGCTCGTGCCGGTGTTGAAGCTGACTACGGTCTGGACAACGGCAAGTGGGACTACTCCGCACTGGTCGGCCTGGGCGTAAACTTCGGCGGTAACGCTGGCGCAGCTGCTCCAGCTCCTACTCCAGCACCAGCTCCAGAGCCAACTCCAGAGCCAGAAGCTCCAGTTGCTCAGGTTGTTCGTGTTGAGCTGGACGTTAAGTTCGACTTCGACAAATCCGTTGTTAAGCCTAACAGCTACGGCGACGTGAAAAACCTGGCCGACTTCATGGCTCAGTACCCAGCTACCAACGTAGAAGTTGCTGGTCACACTGACTCCGTAGGTCCAGACGCTTACAACCAGAAGCTGTCCCAGCGTCGTGCTGACGCTGTTAAGCAAGTCCTGGTTAAAGACGGCGTTGCTCCTAGCCGTGTAACTGCTGTTGGTTACGGCGAATCCCGCCCAGTTGCTGACAACGCAACTGAAGCAGGTCGTGCTGTTAACCGTCGCGTAGAAGCGTCGGTTGAAGCTCAAGCTCAGTAATTACTGAGTAGAAAAAAGCCCGGCTCAGGCCGGGCTTTTTTTCGCCTGGAATTTGCCTCAGGCACTGGCCGCTGCCGTGATGTAGGCCACTTGGTCGGTGGCGGCAACACTGCCAATCACCAGGATTGCAGGGCTCTTCAAGGCAAAGGAATGAGCATCCTCGTGCATGCGTGACAGCTCACTACGGCATTCGCGCTGCTGGGGCAGTGATGCATTTTCGATCATCGCCACTGGCATATCAGCTGCCATCCCGCCTCCGAGCAATTGCTGGCGAATCTCCTCCAGCTTGGCCACCCCCATGTACACCACCAATGTCGTTCCACCTTCTGCCAGCGCGCGCCAATTAACGCTGCTGTCGTCTTGAGTGTGGGCCGTGACCAACGTCACGCCGCGGCTGACACCGCGCAATGTCAGAGGAATCGCGCAGTTCGTCGCACCCGCCAGCCCTGCGGTGATCCCGTTGACCAACTCCACCTCGACGCCACGCTCGCGCAGCCACATGGCCTCTTCACCACCGCGTCCGAAAATGCACGGATCGCCACCTTTTAGCCGCACCACGCACTTGCCTTGGCGGGCGTAACGCAGCATCAGGCGATGGATAAAATCCTGCGGGGTTGAGCGGCAGCCACCGCGTTTACCCACGGTAATCACACGAGCCTCGGCGCAGTGCTCCAGTACGGCCGGGTTGACCAAATCATCGATCAACACTACATCGGCTTCGTTCATTGCCCGTACGGCTTTGAGGGTCAACAGTTCTGGGTCGCCGGGGCCTGCGCCCACCAGCCAGACTTTTGCGTTCATGTGTTTTTCCTCGTCTAGAGCTGACGTCAGCTATGAAAGAGTGAATACAGAAGAATCAGATTGATCAGCATCGAGACCAGGCCCAAGGTGCGCCAAACCTTCAAAGGTTCGCGCTCAAGGAGTGGCCTCGGACGGATGCTCAGCTCTTGGCGATCAGCCTGCTCCAGCACCAGCAGCCATTCCTCGGCAGTCTCGTAGCGATGCGCCGGCTGCGCTGCCACAGCGCGTTCCAGGCTCAGAGGGAGCCAGTCCGGGAGGTCCGGACGATAGCGGCTGGCGGTGATGGATTGGGCAAATCTAGGTCGTTGGAAAGCTTCGATTTCACCGTATGGGTAGTGCCCGGTCAGCAGGAAATACAGCGTCACGCCAACGCTATATAAATCCTGTTGTGCTGTAGGACGGTCGCCATTGAACGCCTCAGGCGCGATAAAGCTCGGAGTGCCGGGCAGCACATGGGCGCGATCCTCTGACAGGCCGGAGCAATACGCCAGACCGAAATCCAAGACTCGCAATTCTCCGTCGTCCCCCAGCAGCAGGTTTTCCGGCTTGATATCGCGGTGCAGGATCTGCCGTCGATGCAGCATGCCCACCGCGCGCAGCAAACGCTCGGCGACGGACTGCCATTGCGCCAGGGGCAGTGGGCCCTGGCGCTGAAAGAGCTCGGCGAGGGTCATACCGGGATATTCACGCATCACGTAGTACAAATGCTGACGCCCGCTGGCCGTATGGACTTCCGGAAACGCCCGCCCGGCAACCCGTCGCAGAAACCATTCTTCCGACAACAATGCCTGACCGCCGTCGCTGTCATTATCGCGGCTCAGGGGCAGCGTTTTCAGCAGCCAGGGTTGCTGCTGGGCATCACGTACCCGGTACAACAATGACTGCCTGCTGTGTGCCAGGACGGCGTCGACCTGCCAACCTTCAAAGTGTTGCCCGGCTTTGAGCGGCGGTGGCAAGGGCCATTGCTGCAGCTGCACCAAGGCGTCACCGAGTGTGGCCTCGCCGACCGTGTCGACACGCACCAGCAGGGCGCTGGCATTGTCCTGGCTACCCGCCAGGTGCGCGGCGTTGATCAGGGTGCTTACCGCCAAGTCGAGGTCGGTTTGTTCACGCAGGATCGCGCTGATGCTGTGATCGGCCAGGGTTGCCCACACGCCATCGCTGAGCAGCAGGAAACACTCACCCTCGCGCAATTGACCGTCGAGAAAATCCAGGACCAGATGTTGATCCAGGCCAAGGGCACGCTTGAGCACATGCTGCATGCCCGGCTGTTCCCACACATGGTCTTCGCTGATGCGCTGCAACTCGCCGTCCAGCCAGCGATATGCCCGGCAATCGCCGACATGGGCCAGGGTGAAGCGCTGGCCGCGAAAGACCAAAGCGCTGAGGGTGGTCAGCAACGGTTGACCTCCCCCATTGGCCTGCAGCCAGCGGTTCTGTGCGATTAGCAACCGCTCCAGTGCCTGTGCCACGCCCCAGGTTTGCGGCGTGGCGTAGTAATCCAGGGCCAGGGCCTGCAGAGTTGAGCGGGCGGCCAGGCCACCGTCTGCACACTGGCTCACGCCGTCGGCCATGGCGCACAGATAGCCTTTGCTCGCCGCCAGTTCCGCAGCGGGGGTAACCACCCGCAGCGCATCCTGGTTTTCCGCCCGTGGGCCGATGGCACTGGCGTGGGCGATGCTCAGTTGCAGGCTCATCAGACGCGCGCGGCGGTCACAGCGGCCGAACCCCAAGTAGTTCTCCAGCGGCGCTTGACGCCATGCAGACCGAACCAGGCCAATACGCCCAGGCTCGCGAACAACCACAAGGCCAATTGATAGCTTCCGGTGCTCTGCTTGATCGCACCCATGCCCGCCGCCAGGGCGAAACCGCCGATGCCGCCGGCCATGCCAATCAGGCCGGTCATCACGCCGATCTCACGGCGAAAACGCTGTGGTACCAGTTGGAACACAGCGCCATTGCCTGCGCCCAAACCGAGCATGGTGCAGACGAAAAGCGCCAGCGCCGCGTAGGAACTGGGCAGGTTGAAACCGACTGCCGCGATGCAAATTGCTGCGACGCTGTACATGCCGAGCAGTGTGCGGATCCCGCCGAAACGGTCGGCCAAGGCGCCGCCCAGTGGGCGCATCAGGCTGCCACCGAACACGCAGGCGGCGGTGTAGTAGCCGGCGGTCATGGGGCTCAGGCCGTATTGATCGTTGAAATAGCCGGGCAGGGCGCTGGCCAGGCCGATAAAGCCACCGAAGGTCACGCTGTAGAAAAACATGAACCACCAACTGTCGCGGTCGCCCAGAGCCTTGAAGTAATCAGCCATGGACTTGGCTTTAGGGCGTTCAGGCGCATTTTTCGCGAGCCAGGCGAACACGATCAGGGTCAGGATCAGCGGAATCAGTGCGAAGCCGAACACGTTGCTCCAGCCAAAGGCCGCCGCCAGTACCGGGGCCAACAATGCAGCGAACACTGTGCCCGAATTACCGGCGCCGGCGATGCCCATGGCCTTGCCCTGGTGTTCGGCTGGATACCACTGGGACGCCAACGGCAACGCCACTGCAAAGGATGCGCCGGCCATACCGAGGAACAGCCCTAGCAACAAGGCTTGTTCGTAGCTGTGAACCCCCAGTTTCCAGGCGCCGAACAACGCGACGATCACAATCACCTGGCCAATCAGCCCGGCTGTCTTTGGGGATAGCTTGTCCGCCAGCATGCCCATCAGGAAGCGCAACACAGCGCCCGCAAGGATCGGTGTAGCCACCATCAAGCCGCGTTGTTGAGTGGTCAGGTGCAAGTCGGCGGAAATCTGTACCGCCAGCGGGCCCAACAAATACCAGACCATGAAGCTCAGATCGAAATACAGGAACGCGGCAAACAGGGTCGGGGTGTGCCCGGATTTCCAGAAGCTTGATTTCATCACGCACCTCAACGGTTGGGAGTCTTGTAAGAAGGCCTAGTGATGGAGCAGCCGGCTGAGGCAGCCCCACCGGCCCCGTGCTGCTGGGGCCAAAACGAAAAAACGCCGCCATCGGGTTCGCGAGGGCAAACCGGATGTGCGACGTCTTTGTCGTGGAGGGGCAACCGCCGTTGGTTACCTGTGATGATTGTTTAGCAAGTCCCGCGCCACATCAGCCGAGCAGTTCACTCATGGCGATGATTTGCTCTGCCACTTGGATCAGTTTCTGTTGGCGGCTCATGGCTTGGCGGCGCATCAGTGTGTAGGCCTCTTCCTCATTACAGGCCTTCATTTTCATCAGCATGCCCTTGGCCAGTTCGATGCGCTTGCGCTCGGCCAACTGCTGGTCCCGCGCCTGAAGCTGGGCGCGCAAGGCCTGGTCGCTTTCAAAGCGGGCCATGGCCACGTCGAGGATCGGTTGCAGGCGCTGGGCCTGGATGCCCTCGACGATATAGGCACTGACACCGGACTTGATGGCCTGGCGCATCACGTTCGGGTCGTGCTCGTCGGTAAACATCACGATAGGCCGGGGCTGGTCGCGGCTGACGAGCACCACTTGCTCCATCACATCGCGGCCCGGTGACTCGGTATCGATCAGAATCACATCCGGGCGCACTGTTTCGACGCGTGCTGGCAAGTCGATGGTCAGGCCGGACTCATCGATCACCTCGAAGCCAGCTTCGATCAGCGCCGTACGCAGGCGCCCGACCTTGCGCGGGGTGTCATTGATCAACAGGATTCGCAGCATAGAAGTGCTCCTGTCAGCGCAAGGCTTGGCGGTTGGCGTGGTCGGCGATGGCATGCAATCGGAAACTGCGGGCGTAGCCGACGGGGTCCGAGCCGTCCCACACCTTGCCGTCGATCAGTTGGCTGCTGCGCATGTCCTGGCGTTGCGCATTGATGCCCAGCGCGTCTGCCGCCTGGCGATACAGCGCCAGTTGCTGGACCTGGCGCGCAACGCCCAGGTAATCAGGGTCTTCGCGCAGCAGGCCCCAGCGTCGAAACTGGGTCATGAACCACATGCCATCGCAGAGATATGGCAGGTTCACTTCGCCATCGGCGAAAAAGCGCAGGGCATGGGGATCCTGCCAGTGGTTGCCCAGGCCATCGTCATAAATGCCCAGCAGGCGGGGTTCGATGCAGTCGAGAGGCGCGTCAAGGTACTCGCGGCCGCTGAGCAACTGCGCGGTGGAACGCCGGTTTTCGATACTTTCTTCAATAAAGCGGCTGGCTTCGAGGATAGCCATGACCAATACGCGGGCGGTGTTGGGGTATTGGTCGACGAAGGCCTGTGTGCAGCCGAGCACCTTTTCTGGATGGTTCGGCCAGATCGCTTGGGTGGTTGCCAGTGTAAAGCCCTGGTTTTGCGCGACTGCGCTGGCACTCCAGGGTTCTCCGACGCAAAAGCCATCAATCCGACCAGCTTGCAGGTGCGCAACCATTTGCGGGGGCGGTACCACGACGCTGTCCACATCCTGTAACGGATGAATGCCCTGACTTGCGAGCCAGTAGTACAACCACATGGCGTGGGTACCTGTGGGAAAGGTCTGGGCGAAGGTCAGTTTTGTTCGGCTTTGGTGCACGTGACGATCCAATGCCTCAGGAGTGACCACCCCTTGCCGTTGCAGGCCGTGGGACAGGTTGATGCTTTGACCGTTCTGGTTCAGTCCCATCAGCACCGCCATGTCGGTGGGTGCGACGCCGCCGATGCCCAGGTGAACGGCATAGATCAACCCGTACAGGCTGTGGGCGGCGTCCAGTTCACCGCTGACCAGTTTGTCCCGCAGGTTGGCCCACGAGGATTGGCGCTTGAGGTTTAGCGTCAGGCCATAAGGTTGAGCGAAGCCCTGGGTTGCCGCCACCACCAAGGAGGCGCAGTCGCTCAAAGCCATGAAGCCAAGGTCGAGGCTGCTCTTTTCCGGAGCATCACTGCCGTTGACCCAGGCCAGCGGGTCTCTTGTCGGGCTGCTGCCAACCGAATCGTTCATCAACACCTACCTTTTCTTTCAAAAAAAAGCGCCGTTCCCTCAGATGGCGATGCAAGGCCATTGCGGGTAACGACGCCTTTGTCCGTAAGCTCGCTCCGCCGTTGGAGTGCGCTCTGATACCGAGTGCAAAGCAAGGCACATGCCACGGGCCTGGAAGCGCTGTCGGCCGTCACCTTTCCATCAAGATTGAAAATGGACGGCCTCTCAGTATGGCCGCCTCTCACTGCCAGGCCGCCCAGGAAACCTACGGTGTACGCTGACTTCCCCTTAACGACTCCCTGCCTCTGGCTACTGCTTGCCGCGCTGATGCTGGGAGGTGCCGATGCCCATGGCGAAACCTATCAGGCGCAGGACGAGAGCCTGCATACCGTCTTTACTGCCTTGTCCGTGCCTATGGGCCTGCCCATTGTCGTGAGCAGTGAAGTGGCGCGCACACGCATCAGTGAAGTCATTGACCTCGATACACCTCAACACGCCCTGGAGACGCTTGCATTGCAATACGGCTTGATCTGGTACGGCGACGGGCAGGCGCTCTACATCTATGACGTCAGCGAAGCAAAAAGCTCGACCGTGACGTTGTTGCATATATCCGTCGACAGGTTTCGTGCCCTCATGCGCCGCTCTGGGGTTGATGAAACGCGCTACCCCCTTAGGATCAGCGGAGCTCGGACATTCTCCTTGTCGGGTCCGCCTAATTATGTCGATCAGGTGTTGCAACTGGCCCAGTTGATGGACCTTGAACGTGCTGATTTGCGCGTGGGTACCCAGGCGTTTGCTGTCGTCCAGGTACTCAACACCCATGTTGCTGACCGGGTGTACTCCATGGGCCCGGAAAAGGTCACGGTGCCGGGGATCGCGTCGCTGATCGACACCCTGCTGGCGTCTGAGGAGGACGGACCACTGGCCGACCAGAGTCTGGCGGTGATCCCCTATTTGGATACCAACAGCCTGCTGATCAAGGGCGAACCTGAGCAATTGGGATTCATCGAGCGATTGATCGCCGAGTTGGACACACCCAAGCGGTCTGTCGAAGTCTCGCTCTGGATGGTGGACGTGGAGCGTGACGACCTGAAAAAACTGGAGCCTGCCTGGGATAAGGAGGCGAAGGGTCAGGCCACGCGAATCCTGGAACCGATTGACGATAACCGCTTGATGGCGCAAATCGCCACGCTGGAGCATCGGCGGCGAGCGAAAGTGATGACGTTACCGGTGATTCTCACCCAAGAGAACGTGCCAGCGGTATTTCAGGATAACCACACCTTCTATCTGCCCGCTCCCGGACAGGATCATGCTGATTGGAAGCCTGTGCATTACGGCTCCCAAGTCAGCGTGTTGCCGCGTTTTGCCGAAGCGAATCAGATCGAGATGCTTCTCCACGTTGAGGATGGTCGCCAGATGAGCCAGGTAGGTCGGCGCGGCAAACCGAGCGCGGTCGGACGGGTGAGTGTCAGTAGCGTGGTGCAAGTGCCGCAGGGCAAGCGCCTGTGGTTGGGGCCGTTTAGCCGTGAGGCCAATGAGCAGGGACGAAACGCCGTATCAAATGGCTCGGCCAAGGTTCGTCTGTTTGTGATTCAGTCCCGGGCCGTGGGTAGCGAGAAGGCGTTACCGGCAGGCGTTGGTGCGCCGCCGTTGACTGCGGCGCAATACGAACGAGTGCAACGTGCGTTTGTGCACCCGGGTCGCGATATCTCTCCGTGAAAAAGGTGCTAACCCGTGCATATGGAAATTCTTCTACAGGAACAACTGGTCAGTTTCAGGCGCCTTTCAGCCTTTGCGCCTGGGAAGGTGCTGCCATTGGCGCCTGGAATCAACCACTGCGTGGAGGTTCGGGTTAACGGCCGGCTATTGGCGTTGGGGGAGTTGGTGCAGTTGGAGGATCGCCTGGGGATTGAATTGCACGAGGTCTATCGAAAAGGGGCATCTGACAGTTGTAAATGAACGGTCTTACAGGGTGATGCTGAAAAGCGGCGGCTGTATGGGTTTTTTCCTAGCGTGGGCTGCAAGGCGGTTTTTTATAGTCATGACGTGGGCACAAGAGCCAGTACTGGAAATAAGGAATGAGTCGGATGCCGAGGTGGATATGGCCGTCGTGAATGATGGGTTGACTGCGACTTCCCTGTATTTCTCCCAGTGGATACTGCATGGCGATGGTCGTCTAAGCGGTAAAGTCAGCGATGTTCAGTTGCCGCCCAAGGAGCTGCATGTTTTGCGGTTGCTGCTTGCCTCTGGCGGTGTCCTGATGACCAAGGATCATTTGCTTGAACTGGCCTGGCCACAAGGGGAGGTCGCGGAGGAGTCACTGACCCGTTGCATTTACTCGCTGCGCAAGCATCTTGGAGCCGACAAGGGTTTTATCAAGACCATCTACGGTCGTGGGTATCGCTTCACCTGTCCGGTGAACGTTGAGCGGCATGGGGCCGGGCATACGGATGCCGCGCAGCACCTGTGTTCGGCCTGTGGCCAGCTCAGGCGTGGCTAAGCTGTGGCGCAGGCTGCTGTTGCTCGGCCTATTGATCAGCGCAAACCAGGCGTTTGCCTACTGCTGGGAGGAAACCGCCAGTCGCTACGGTATCGAGCCTGAATTGCTGCAGGCTATCGCTGCCGTGGAGTCGGGGTTTCGTGCAGATGCGATCAACCACGCAAACCAAAATGGTACGCGTGACATCGGCCTGATGCAGATCAACAGTATTCATTTGCCCCGCTTGCTCAAGCTGGGCATTACCGAGGAGCGGCTGTTGAGTGAGCCTTGCCTCTCAGTGGAAGTGGGCGCTTCCATACTGGCCGATTTCATTCAGCGCTTTGGCTACAACTGGACGGCGGTAGGTTCCTACAATGTTGGCGCCGGCTCAGGCCCTCAGCGCGACGCATTGCGCATGCGCTATGCAGAGAAAATCTGGGCACGCTATGAGTTGCTCGTACAGCAGCGCTATTGATGTTTGGGTAGCACGCCTCGCGTGCACCCCGTCACCCCGGCTATAATCGCCGCCACCTTTCGCCGCCATCCGAGTCTAGCCCGCCCATGTATACCCTGGCCCGCCAGCTGTTGTTCAAACTCTCCCCGGAAACCTCCCACGATCTGTCCCTGGACCTGATCGGCGCCGGTGGCCGCCTGGGGCTCAACGGCCTGGTGTGCAAGGCACCCGCAAAAATGCCGGTATCAGTGATGGGGCTCGACTTCCCCAACCCGGTCGGACTGGCCGCTGGCCTGGACAAGAACGGCGCGGCCATCGATGGCTTCGCGCAACTGGGTTTCGGTTTTGTCGAGATCGGCACCGTGACGCCACGGCCGCAGCCCGGTAACCCCAAGCCGCGGATCTTCCGCCTGCCTGAAGCCGAGGCGATCATCAACCGCATGGGTTTCAACAACCTCGGCGTCGATCACCTGCTGTCGCGGGTTGAGGCTGCGAAGTACAAGGGCATCCTCGGCATCAATATCGGCAAGAATTTTGATACACCGGTTGAGCGAGCGGTGGACGATTACCTGATCTGCCTGGACAAGGTCTACGCCCACGCCAGCTATGTCACCGTCAACGTCAGCTCGCCGAACACACCGGGCTTGCGCAGCCTGCAGTTCGGTGACTCCCTTAAGCAGTTGCTCGAAGCCCTGCGCCAGCGCCAGGAAGATTTGGCAGTGCGCCATGGCAAGCGCGTGCCGCTGGCCATCAAGATCGCCCCGGACATGAGTGACGAGGAAACCGTACTGGTGGCCCAAGCCCTGGTGGATTCGGGTATGGACGCAGTGATCGCTACCAACACCACCCTAAGCCGTGTCGGCGTCGAAGGGTTGGCCCATGGCGACGAAGCCGGTGGCCTGTCAGGTGCGCCGGTGCGGGACAAGAGCACCCATATCGTCAAGGTGTTGGCTGCTGAGTTGGCCGGGCGTTTGCCGATCATTGCAGTGGGCGGTATCACCGAAGGCAAGCACGCAGCCGAGAAGATCGCTGCCGGCGCGAGCCTGGTGCAGTTGTACTCCGGGTTTATCTACAAAGGCCCGGCGCTTATTCGTCAATCGGTGGATGCGATAGCGGCATTGCGTTGAAGGATCGCCCAATAAAAAGGGCTCCTTAAAAGGAGCCCCTGGGCCGAAGCCCGCCGCCTTGAGAGGGCGTGCGTGGTTAAGTCGTAATCTATTCGTGGTGGTGTCGGAATTAAGTGCCCTTGATTAGCCGACGGCGTGAAGTTCGTTGAGTCTGTGGATTCCCGCAGTGCCAGTCATACCGTCCCAGTTGTCGCCTCGTCCTTCTCGCCAGCCGTTGATCCAGGCTTGGCGTACCGACGGTAGAGTAAATGGGCAAAGCTCACGGGATTTGCCATGAACGCCATATTGATATCCGCGTAAAAAAGCTCTTTCCAACGGATCACGCTTAAGTCTTCTCATAGGGTGTTTCCCTCACTTGTTGACTGTCTTGATATCCTTCGGCCTCGTCTGAGGCCGGGCAGAGTTTTTCTGCCGTTGGTGGGCTCGCTGCCGGCGTGGCGAGCCTAGGTGTTGGCGTCGTTACGGCGCCAACCTGTGTTGAGTTCTAACCAATAGGTCACACGGATTCAATGATCGTTTTGTCATAAGCACGTAACGATTACGATGCTATAGCCATAAGCTGGGATGGCTTTTCGCCCCTTTTTTGAGGCAAAGCCAGCTATGATGCACCCTGCAAAGAGGATGGGTTTAATCCTTTAGTGAGAATGCTGGCCCGTTGCGGTCGGTTACTATTCGACGAAGGGTCGGAATATTTCTTTTTGTTGCTAAAAAAAATCACTCTGCCCCGTCAATAAAGGCTCAAGGGCCCGTCAGACGGGGTGGGACGGCACATTCGTGCCACGCGAGCACTCTTCGAGAAAAGTGCTTGATTGAAAACCGAACCGGTGATGCGTCGCCCGTTCATTTATTGCTGAAAAGCCTGGAATGCCCCATGTCGGACCGTTTTGAACTCTTCCTCACTTGCCCCAAGGGCCTCGAAGGCCTGCTGATCGAGGAAGCCGTCGGGCTTGGCCTTGAGGAAGCCCGCGAGCACACCTCGGCCGTGCGCGGCATGGCCGACATGGAAACCGCCTATCGCCTGTGCCTCTGGTCGCGCCTGGCCAACCGCGTGTTGCTGGTGCTCAAGCGCTTCCCGATGAAGGATGCCGAAGATCTCTACCACGGCGTGCTGGACATCGAATGGGCCGACCACATGGTCTCCGACGGCACCCTGGCGGTGGAGTTCAGCGGTCACGGTTCGGGCATCGACAACACCCACTTCGGCGCGCTGAAGGTCAAGGACGCGATCGTCGACAAGCTGCGTACCCCGACCGGCGAACGCCCGTCCATCGACAAGATCAACCCGGACCTGCGCATTCACCTGCGCCTGGACCGTGGCGAAGCAATCCTGTCCCTCGACCTTTCCGGCCACAGCCTTCACCAGCGCGGCTACCGCCTGCAGCAGGGCGCGGCGCCGTTGAAGGAAAACCTGGCGGCGGCGATCCTGATTCGTGCCGGCTGGCCGCGTATTGCTGCCGAAGGCGGCGCGCTGACTGACCCGATGTGCGGTGTGGGGACCTTCCTGGTCGAAGGCGCGATGATTGCCGCCGACATGGCCCCCAACCTCAACCGCGAACTGTGGGGCTTCACCACCTGGCTTGGCCACGTGCCGGCGCTGTGGAAGAAACTTCATACAGAAGCCACTGAACGTGCCGCCATCGGCATGAACAAAACCCCGCTGTGGGTGCGTGGCTACGAGGCTGACCCGCGTCTGATCCAGCCCGCGCGCAACAACATCGAGCGTGCTGGCCTGAGCCATTGGATCAAGGTGTACCAGGGCGAAGTCGGCACCTTCGAGCCGCGCCCGGACCAGAACCAAAAAGGTCTGGTGATCTGCAACCCGCCCTACGGCGAGCGTCTGGGTGACGAAGCCAGCCTGTTGTACCTCTACCAGAACCTCGGCGAGCGTCTGCGCCAGGCCTGCATGGGCTGGGAAGCCGCGGTATTCACCGGCGCACCGGACCTGGGCAAGCGCATGGGCATTCGCAGCCACAAGCAGTATTCGTTCTGGAACGGCGCGTTGCCGTGCAAATTGCTGCTGATCAAGGTCAACCCGGATCAGTTCGTTACCGGCGAGCGTCGTACCCCGGAACAGCGCCAGGCTGAACGTGAGCAGGCCGTTTACGACCAAGCCCCGGTCGAGCCACAAGAGCGCCAGTACAACAAGAACGGCAACCCGATCAAGCCAGCCCCGGCTCCTGTGGTCGAGCAGGCGCGCCTGAGCGAAGGCGGGCAGATGTTCGCCAACCGCCTGCAGAAGAACCTCAAGCTGCTGGGCAAGTGGGCCAAGCGTGAAGGGGTGGATTGCTATCGCGTGTACGACGCCGATATGCCCGAATACTCCATGGCCATCGACCTGTACCACGATTGGGTGCATGTGCAGGAATATGCCGCGCCGAAGTCCATTGACCCGGAAAAAGCCTCTGCACGTATGTTCGATGCGCTGGCGGCGATCCCTCAGGCGCTGAACATCGACAAGAGCCGCGTGGTGGTCAAGCGTCGTGAGCGCCAGAGCGGCACCAAGCAGTACGAGCGCCAGAGCGCCCAAGGCAAGTTCACCGAAGTCAGTGAAGGCGGCGTGAAGCTGCTGGTCAACCTCACCGATTATCTCGACACCGGCCTGTTCCTAGACCATCGCCCGATGCGCATGCGTATCCAGAAGGAAGCGGCCGGCAAGCGTTTCCTTAACCTGTATTGCTACACCGCCACCGCCAGTGTGCATGCAGCCAAGGGTGGCGCGCGCAGCACCACCAGCGTTGACCTGTCCAAGACCTATCTGGACTGGGCGCGTCGTAACTTCTCCCTCAACGGGTTCTCCGACAAGAACCGCTTGGAGCAGGGTGACGTGATGGCCTGGCTGGAGGCCAGCCGCGATGAGTTCGACATGATCTTCATCGACCCGCCGACCTTCTCCAATTCCAAGCGCATGGAAGGCATTTTCGACGTGCAGCGTGACCACGTGCAGTTGCTGGACCTGGCGATGGCACGCCTGGCACCGGGTGGTGTGCTGTATTTCTCGAACAACTTCCGCAAGTTCGCGCTGGAGGAAAACCTCAGCGAGCGCTACACGGTCGAGGAAATCAGCGACAAGACCATCGATCCGGATTTTGCGCGCAACGCCAAGATCCATCGGGCCTGGAAAATCACCGCTCGCGGTTAACCAACAGCCTGAAGCCGCAAGCCTGGTTTAATCCGGTCTTGCGGCTTTTTTACGCTGGTCAAACTCTGGGCCGATAGCTATAACTTAAGGCCTAGCCAAAGTGACACCCCCGCACGCTGGCGTTGTGAGTGTTGCTTATGCCGATGCAAGCCGTTCGCCCGAAAATCCTAGGCTTTATCAGTGAGCAGGCGTCGGCTTGGCTGGTGGCATTGGTGGTGTTTCTGGCGGGCTGTACCCTGACGCTCATCGTCGCCTGGGCGTCCTTCGATCTCTATCAACAACAGGTGCGCCAGCGTTTCCAGTTGCTGGTCAACGAGCGGTATACCCGCCTGCAGGAACGCTTCGAAGATCAGGAACAGCGCTTGAACAGCCTGCGGCGGTTCTTCGTCAATTCCGACGACGTGTCCCGTGAAGAATTCGATGGTTTCGCCCAGCCTTTGCTATTGCGCACCCGGGCCTACGCCTGGGCGCCGCGCGTGTCTCGCGATCAACGCAGCCAGTTCGAACAAGAGGTGTCCCGCCAGCGTGGTGCGCCCTTTGTCATCCGTGAGTTAAATAGCGCCGGAGAACTGGCCCCGGCGCCTGAGCGTGATGAATACGTGCCGGTGCTCTACAGCCAGACTCAAAGTCTGCTGGGCTCTCCATTGGGTTTTGATCTGCTGGCCCAGCCCCTGCGGCGCTCAGCCCTTGAGCGCGCACAAAAAAGCGGCAAGCTGGCGGTTTCCCAGCCCATGCAACTGGTAGGCGTTGAGCCTGCTTATGCCACTGGCGTATTGCTGGTGGCGCCGGTCAGTCACCTGTCCACTTCCGAGCAGTCCCAGCATGAGCCCTTTGGCTACGTGATGGCCGTGATCAGCATGCGCCAGTTAGTAGCTGACGGCTTGCCCAAGCCGGAACGGGACAACCTGGTGATGCAGATCGTCGATACCTCCGACCTACAGAAACGTGTGCTCTACGAATCGAGCAATAGCGTGGCAAACGGCGACCTGATCGGTGCGCGCCGTCTTACCTTGGGGGACCACGTTTATGCCCTGACCCTGCGTCCGAGCCAGGTGTTCGACCAGACTAACCATTCTTCGTTGATCACGATCCTGACGATGGGCGGGTTGCTCAGCCTGTTGCTCAGCGCTTTGCTCTATGTGCTGGTGAGCCAACGCCAGCGCGCCGTGAAGCTGGTGGAACAGCGTACCGTGCAGTTGCGCCTGCGTGAGCAGGAGTTACGCGGTGCCCATGGCCAACTGCGCAGCGTGCTGAATGCGGCGACCCAGGTCGCCATCATTGCCACCGACTTACGCGGCGTCATCAACACCTTCAATGCCGGTGCCGAACAAATGCTCGGGTTCTCAGCCGAGCAGGTGGTGGGTAAGTTGACCCTGGAAAGCTTGCACTTGGCGTCGGAACTGGAAGCCCGTGCAGCTAGCCTGAGCGTGGCCTTGGGCAAGCGAATCCCTGCCAGTCAGGCGATGCTGGTCGAGAGCCCGGATAACCTGCACGAAGCCCGGGAATGGACCTTGGTGCGCGAGGATCGCAGCCAGTTGACTGTGAACATGCTGGCCACTGTGTTGCTGGATGATCACGGTTTGTGGATCGGGCACTTGGCGATTTACCTGGACATTACCGAGCAAAAACGCGCTTACGAAGCATTGGCGGCCCGTGACCGCCTGCTCAAGAAACTCAGCGCCCATGTGCCCGGCGGTATCTTCCAGTTCACCCTGGAGCCCCGCGAAAACTGGCGGTTCATCTATGCCAGCGATGGTATGCGCGACATTTATGAAATCGAAACCGGTGTGTTGCAGCAGGACGCGAAGAAAGTTTTCGAGCGTATCCACCCGCTGGACGTGGAGCGGGTACGAGCCTCGATTCGCCTGTCGGCGTTGCAGTTGAGCCATTGGCGCGAAGAGTACCGGGTGCAGTTGCCACAACGGGGTCTGCGCTGGATTCGCGGCGAAGCCACACCGGAAGAGTTACCGGGTGGCGGTACGCTGTGGCATGGCTACGTGTCGGACATTTCCGATTTGAAGCGGGTTGAAGAGGAGCTACGCGCACTGTCCATCACTGATTCCCTGACCGGAATTCACAATCGCCGCTATTTTCAGGACCGACTCAGGGCCGAGATGGTGAGGCTCAATCGGACCAGCGGGGCATTGTCGGTGATCATGCTCGATATCGATCACTTCAAGCGCATCAACGACAAGCATGGTCACGCGGTCGGCGACGCGGTGTTACAGGAGTTGTGCAAACGCATCGGCCAACGCTTGCGTCGTTCCGATGTCTTCTGTCGGCTGGGTGGCGAGGAATTCATGGTGCTCTGCCCCAACACCGGTGGCGAACAGGCCTACAGCCTGGCGATGGAATTGTGGCAGTCGCTGCGCAACGAGCCTATGGAAGCGGTGGGCATCGTCACTGCCAGCTTTGGTGTGGCCAGTTGGCGGATCGACGAAGGCATTGATGGGTTGTTGCTGCGCGCCGACTCGGCCGTTTATGTCGCCAAGCAGGCGGGCAGGGATCGGGTAGAGGCGACGCCGCTGTGTTGAGTGACCTTTGTGGTGAGCGGGCAAGCCGCTCACCACAGGCCCCAGTTCAGCGTCAGAGTACTGGGGCTGAAGCCGCCAATTTAGGTTGGCGATACAGGTCCAGCAGCACCTGATCCAGCACCGACGAAGCGCCCCATGGCTTCGGATCGTTGAGAATCGCCACCACCGCCCAGGTATTGCCGTTGTTGTCGCGGCTGAACCCGGCAATGGCGCGTACGGTGTTCAAGGTGCCGGTCTTGACGTGGGCTTCGCCGCGCATCGCAGTGGTCTTCAGGCGTTTGCGCATGGTGCCGTCGGTGCCGGCAATCGGCATCGAACTGATGTATTCGGCAGCGTAGGGGCTTTTCCAGGCGGCTTGCAGCATCGCGGCCATCTCGCGGGCGCTGACCCGTTCGGCACGGGACAGCCCGGAGCCGTTCTCCATCACCAGATGTGGTGCAGTGATACCTTTTTTCGCCAGCCACTGACGCACTACACGTTGCGCGGCCTTGGCGTCGTCGCCGTCGGCATCGTTGCGAAACTGCGCGCCCAGGCTCAGGAACAACTGCTGCGCCATGGTGTTGTTACTGTATTTGTTGATGTCGCGGATGATTTCCGCCAGGTCCGGCGAGAATGCGCGGGCCAACAACTTGGCATCCTTGGGCACGGGTGCCTGGATATCACGGCCCTGGATGCTGCCGCCCAACTCCTGCCAGATTGCCCGCACGGCGCCGGCGGTATAGGTGGCATGGTCGAGCAGTGACAGGTACGTCTGGGAGCTGCAGCCGTCGCCCAGTTGGCCACTGACGGTGACCGTCACGCTGCCATCGGCGGCAGTGACCGGGTTGTAGCGCACGTCGCCGGTGCATTGCTTGGCGTTGGAAACCTTGACCTGATTGTCGATGCGAATACTGGCGATCGGCGGCTCCACCGATACGATCACACGGCCTGAGTCGTTGCGGGTCACAAAGCGCAGGGCCTTGAGGTTGACCAGCAGGGCGTCGGGCTTAACCAAGAAGGGCTTGTTCTCGTCGTTGCCGTCGTCATTGAATTCCGGCAGTTGTGGCGGGATAAAGAAGCCACGGTCCAACACCAGGTCGCCAGTGACTTGCTTTACGCCATTGGCGCGCAGGTCGCGCATCAGCAGCCAGAGTTTTTCCATGTTCAGCTTGGGATCACCGCCGCCCTTGAGGTAAAGGTTGCCATGCAACACGCCGCCGCTGAGGGTGCCGTCGGTGTAGAACTCGGTTTTCCACTGGTGGTTGGGGCCGAGCATTTCCAAAGCGGCGTAGGTGGTAACCAGCTTCATGGTGGACGCGGGGTTTACCGAGACGTCAGCGTTGAAGACGGTGGGGGTGCCAGGGCCGTTCAGGGGGATCATCACCAGTGACAGCGCGGTGTTTTGCAGTTTTGCTTTGGCCAGGGCCTGCTGAACATTCGGGGGGAGGGTGTTATTGACTGGGGCAGCTGTGGCGCTGAGGGCCAGTGGCAAGAGGAGACCGGCTAGCAAGACTGAACGTAAAGATTTGATCATAAGAAATGAAACCCTACTGCTGAGGAGGGTGAAAAAGGCGAGGGGTGAATAGGAAAAATCCCTCATTGGTCATGAAAGTGTCGGCATTATGCCCCAAGGTGGGCGCGCTTGTGGCTGAACCATAGCTGGAAATCAGCGTTTTTTTTACAGGCAAAGTGCCGCCTGTCCCAGAGAGTCGGGCAATCGTCGCCTTAAACTGCTAAAGTGCCGCCCGTTATTACTTATGAGGATTGTTCCAATGGCGACTAACCGTTCCCAGCGTCTGCGCAAAAAACTGTGCGTTGATGAATTTCAAGAGCTGGGTTTCGAACTGAACCTGGACTTCAACGAAGGCCTGAGTGAAGAAGCTATCGACGCTTTCCTCGAAGCATTCATCAAAGAAGCCATGGAAGCCAACGGTCTGGGCTATGTCGGCGGCGATGACTTCGGTCTGGTTTGCCTGCAGAAGCGTGGCTCGGTCTCCGAAGAGCAGCGCGCTGCTGTTGAAGCCTGGCTGAAAACCCGTTCCGAGCTGACCAAGGCTGAAGTCAGCCCGTTGCTGGACGTGTGGTATCCGGAAAAGCCGATCAACGCGGCTAAGTGATACTGAAAAAAACGGCGACCTGAGGGTCGCCGTTTTTTTATGCCTTGCGCCAGTTCAGAATCAGCAGCGTCAATACCCCCGCCACAATCCCCCAGAACGCCGACCCGATGGAAAACAACGTCAAGCCTGACGCGGTGACCATAAAGGTGATCAGCGCCGCGTCCCGTTCCTTCGGCTCATTCATGGCGATACTCAAGCCGTTGATGATCGAGCCAAACAACGCCAATGCCGCAATCGACAGCACCAGCTCCTTGGGCAATGCTGCGAACAATGCCGCCAACGTGGCGCCGAACACGCCTGCAACCCCGTAGAAAACCCCGCACCACACGGCCGCGGTGTAGCGTTTGTTGCGGTCTTCGTGGGCATGGGGCCCGGTGCAGATGGCTGCGCTGATCGCCGCCAGGTTGATGCCATGGGAGCCAAAAGGTGCCAGTACCAGCGAGGCCAGGCCGGTGGCTGTGATCAGTGGTGATGCCGGCACGTTGTAGCCGTCGGCGCGCAACACGGCGACGCCGGGCATGTTTTGCGAAGTCATTGCCACCACAAACAGCGGAATGCCGATGCTGATCGTCGCGGCCAGTGAGAAGTGCGGCGTGGTCCAGACCGGCGTCGCGACTTCCAGGTGAAAGCCGCTGAAATCCAACAGCCCCATGACCCCGGACAGCGCGGTGCCGATCACCAGCGCGGCCAGCACCGCATAACGTGGCGACAGACGCTTAATGATCAGATACGTGAAGAACATCCCCAGCACCAGGCCGGTGCGATGCTGCGCGGCAACGAAAATCTCGCTGCCGATCTTGAACAGGATCCCTGCCAATAAGGCCGCCGCCAGTGAGGCAGGAATGCGTTTGACCAGTTTTTCAAAGCTGCCGGTCAGCCCGCAGATCGTCACCAGCACCGCACAGGTGATATAGGCACCGATGGCCTCGCCATAACTCACGCCGCCCAGGCTGGTGATCAACAGCGCCGCGCCAGGCGTGGACCAGGCAATGGTGATCGGTGTGCGATAGCGCAGGGACAGGCCGATGCTGCACACCGCCATGCCGATGGAAATTGCCCAGATCCATGAGGAAATCTGCGCGGTGGTCAAGCCGGCGGCTTGCCCGGCTTGGAACATCAGCACCAGGGAACTGGTGTAGCCGGTCATCATCGCAATGAAACCCGCGACGATGGCCGATGGAGAAGTGTCGGCCAGCGGGCGCAAAGGCGCTTGAGTGGCTTCGGTCATGGAGAGGTGTTCCTTTTACCTGGGTATTTGCCGGTGACGGCGCAGATTCAAGCCTAAACTCAAACGTAACTACTCATTGCAATACAGCCGCCGGCGCAATCAGCCGTACAGTGTGTTGGCGCATTGGGTTGTGTACAATGTGCCGTGTTTTTAGGTGATACTTGCCAGCGACCCTCGCTTGCCGTATTACCGTTAATTCGCCGCCGTTCTCCAAACCCGAGTGCCCATGAACGAACAGTTGCAACCTCTCAAGAAACAACCGCGAGCCGGCAAGGCCGGTCGCAGCGGAACCCAGGACGATATCGTCTATGCGCATATCTTCGAGGCCATCCTCGAACAACGCCTGGCGCCCGGCACCAAATTGAGCGAAGAAGCACTGGGCGAAATCTTCGGCGTAAGCCGCACCATCATTCGTCGCGCACTGTCGCGCCTCGCCCATGAAGGCGTCGTGCTGCTGCGGCCCAATCGCGGCGCGGTGGTGGCGAGTCCAAGCGTGGAAGAGGCGCGCCAAGTGTTCCTGGCACGGCGTCTGGTGGAGCGGGCGATCACCGAGTTGGCGGTGCAGCATGCTACCGCCGAACAACTGGCCGAGCTGCGCCAGATGGTCAACGACGAGCGCGACAGTTTCTCCCGTGGTGATCGCGGTGCGGGTATCCGCCTCTCCGGCGAATTCCACCTCAAGCTGGCCGAAGCGGCAAAGAACGCGCCGCTGATCAGCTTCCAGCGCAGCCTGGTGTCCCAGACCTCACTGATCATCGCCCAGTACGAAAGCGGCAACCGCTCGCACTGTTCGTATGATGAGCACACCCAGTTGATCGACGCGATTGAAGCGCGGGACGCGACACTGGCGGTGAATTTGATGATGCATCACATGGATCACATCGACAGCAAGCTCAACCTCGACGAGGAAAGTGCGTCGGATGATTTGCATGCGGTGTTTTCGCATTTGCTCCAGACCAAAAAGCCGGGGCGTTCTTCGGTCAAACTGTAATTTCCCCGTTTCACCCGGAAACAAATGTGGGAGGGGGCTTGCTCCCGATAGCGCTGGATCAGTTAACACATGACTAACTGAACCACTGCCATCGGGAGCAAGCCCCCTCCCACGTTTGGTTTTGTGTAGCGGTTGAGATCAGCGTTGGTGCACGAGTTGGCCGGCAGCGTAGGTCTGTAACACCGTCCGATCATCCCCCAGCGTCATCAGCACAAACAACGTCTCGGCAATGTTGTTCGCCTGCTTCAAGCGATAGCTGAGCAACGGCGTGGCGTTGTAATCCAGCACCAAAAAGTCCGCATCCGTGCCCGGCTGCAACGTGCCGATCTTGTCCTCCAGGCGCAGTGCACGCGCTCCGCCGAGGGTCGCCAGGTACAGCGATTTGAACGGGCTCAACCGCGCCCCTTGTAGTTGCATGACCTTGTACGCTTCGTTCAACGTTTGCAGCAGCGAGAAACTGGTGCCGCCGCCCACATCAGTGCCCAGGCCCACATTCAACTTGTGCTTCTCGGCCATTGGCAGGTTGAACAACCCACTGCCGAGGAAGAAGTTCGACGTCGGGCAGAACGCCACCGCCGAGCCCGTCTCTGCCAGCCGCGCGCACTCGTCATCACACAGGTGCACGCCGTGGGCAAATACCGAACGCTCGCCCAGCAGGTTGTAGTGGTCGTAAACATCCAGATAGCCTTTGCGCTCCGGGAACAACTCCTTCACCCATTCGACTTCCTGCTTGTTCTCACTGATGTGCGTCTGCATGTACAGGTCCGGGTACTCGCCCAGCAGTTGCCCGGCCAATGCCAGTTGTTCCGGCGTGCTGGTCGGTGCGAATCGCGGCGTGACGGCATAGTGCAGACGGCCCTTACCGTGCCAGCGCTCGATGAGCGTCTTGCTTTCCTGGTAGCCGGTTTCGGCAGTGTCGGTGAGGTAGTCCGGCGCGTTGCGGTCCATCATCACTTTGCCAGCGATCATGCGCAGGTCGAGTTTCTCGGCCGCTTCGAAGAATGAGTTCACGGACTGCGGATGCACGCTGCCGAACACCAGCGCCGTGGTGGTCCCGTTGCGCAGCAGTTCCTTGATGAAAATATCCGAGACTTCGTCGGCGTGGGCCTTGTCGGCGAATTGGCTTTCACACGGGAAGGTGTAGGTGTTGAGCCAGTCCAGCAACTGCTCGCCATAAGCACCGACCATGCCGGTCTGCGGCAGGTGGATATGGGTGTCGATCAGGCCTGGGGTGATCAGCGCGTCCTGGTAATGGGTGACTTCGATGTCGGCCGGCAGGGTCGGCAGCAAGTCGCCAGCATGGCCGACAGCGCTGATCTGGCCGTTGTCGATCACCAGCAGGCCGTCTTCGAAATACTCATAGGACGCTTCGATCCCAACGATGGCGGGGTCGGCGATGCTGTGCAGGATGGCGGCACGGTAGGCTTTGCGAGTCAAAGGCATGGTTATCTCAATTCGTGGCTTGGCTGCGGCGTGACACCGGCAGCAATTTGGCAATGGGTTCGGCGCTCGCGGTGTGCTGGCCGAAATTAGCGTTATAGGTGGCGATGATTTCGCCCGCGATGGAGATGGCGATTTCTACCGGTAATTTGCCCTTCACCTCGGTGAGGCCCATGGGGCAGCGCATGCGTTGCAACTGCGCGGCGTCGAAGCCACGGTCACGCAGGCGGTGTTCAAACTTGACGCGCTTAGTCTTGGAGCCAATCAGGCCGAAGTAGGCGAAGTCATTGCGCTTGAGCAGGGCGGCGGTGAGTTCCAGGTCCAGCGCGTGATTGTGGGTCATGACGATGCAATAACTGCCCGCCGGCAAGTCAGCAATTTCGTCGACCGGTTCTTCGCTGACGATTTTACGCACGCCTTGGGGGATATGTTCCGGGAACTCCTGATCGCGGGAATCGATCCAGCGTACCCGGCACGGCAGGCTCGCCAGCAAGGGCACCAGCGCGCGGCCGACGTGGCCTGCGCCAAATACCGCGATCTGCGCCTGCACCTGGCCCATGGGTTCAAACAGCAACACGGTGACGCCACCGCAGCACTGGCCCAGGCTGGCACCGAGGCTGAAACGCTCCAAATGAGTGTTTTGCTGGCCGCGCGCGAGCATGTCGCGGGCGATCTGCATGGCCTTGTATTCCAGGTGCCCGCCACCGATGGTGTCGAAGGTCTGCGCGGCGCTGATCACCATCTTCGAACCAGCATTGCGCGGCGTGGAGCCGAGTTCTTCGATGATGGTCACCAGTACGCAGGGTTCGCCTCTGTTTTGCAGGTCGGCGAGGGCGCTGATCCAGTTGTTCATGTTTACCTCAACATTACTGTTGTCAGTCAGGCCGCTATCGGGGGCAAGCCCCCTCCCACATTTGAAGGTATTCACAGATCAAAATGTGGGAGTGGGGCTTGCCCCCGATGGCAGCGCCTCGGTCTAGAGCGAAGCCATCTCGGTATCAGCCTCAACTACCTTCGCAGCAGCCAACTTGCGCATCTGCTCACACCCCCACAACACTCGCTCCGGCGTCGCTGGCGCATCGATTTTCGGCTGATGGCGATAGTCACCCAGACTCGCCACCGCATCCTTGATCGCGCACCACGAGGCAATCCCGAGCATGAACGGCGGTTCACCCACGGCCTTGGAATGGAACACTGTGTCTTCCGGATTTTTACGGTTTTCTACCAGCTTCACCCGCAGATCCAACGGCATGTCCGCCACCGCCGGGATCTTGTAGCTGGCTGGGCCGTTGGTCATCAGCTTGCCCTTGTTGTTCCACACCAGCTCTTCCATGGTCAGCCAACCCATGCCCTGGATAAAGCCGCCCTCCACCTGGCCGATGTCGATGGCCGGGTTCAGCGAGGCGCCTACGTCATGCAGGATGTCGGTGCGCAGCATTTTGTATTCGCCGGTCAGGGTGTCGACGATCACTTCGCAGCAGGCTGCGCCGAAGGCGAAGTAATAGAACGGCCGCCCGCGTGACTGGCTGCGGTCGTAGAAGATTTTCGGGGTCTTGTAGAAGCCGGTGCTCGACAGTGACACCTGAGCGAAGTAGGCCTGCTGGATCAGTGCCTCAAAGGTCAGGATCTGGTCACGCACGCGCACATGGCCGTTGTGGAATTCAACGTCCGCCTCGCTCACGTCGTATTTGCGCGCCGCAAATTCCACCAACCGTTGCTTGATGGTTTCGGCGGCATTCTGCGCGGCTTTGCCGTTCAGGTCCGCGCCGCTGGAAGCGGCGGTCGGCGAGGTGTTGGGCACCTTGTCGGTGTTGGTGGCGGTGATTTGCACGCGGTCGATTTCCACCTGGAACACTTCGGCCACTACTTGCGCCACCTTAATGTTCAAACCCTGGCCCATCTCGGTGCCGCCGTGGTTCAGGTGGATACTGCCGTCGG
Source organism: Pseudomonas sp. 2995-1 (assembly GCF_002742505.1). Classification (NCBI taxonomy): domain Bacteria; kingdom Pseudomonadati; phylum Pseudomonadota; class Gammaproteobacteria; order Pseudomonadales; family Pseudomonadaceae; genus Pseudomonas; species Pseudomonas sp. 2995-1. The sequence goes on from NZ_LJSA01000490.1 coordinate 98,666, forward strand.
TGTAAATATGGATCAGCGCACCGGCCTGGTTCAGAAAGCTGGCGGTGAACGAGATGCCGAACTTCACCGGTGTCAGCGCCAGGCCTTTCTTCAGGATTGGGCTGTGGGCGTTGTACAGGCGAATCGCTTCGCGCCGCTCGGCGTACTGGCTGCTGGCCTCCAGTTCGGCGGTCATCTCTTCGAGCATGTTGTGCTCGACGGTCTGGTAGTAGTGGGTGACGTTGCGCTCGGTCTTGCCGTAGTAGTTGGCCTTGCGCACCGCCAGCGGGTCCAGCGCCAGATGGCGGGCGATGGCGTCCATCACTTCTTCGATAGCGACCATACCTTGGGGCCCGCCGAAGCCACGGTAAGCCGTGTTGGACGCGGTATTGGTCTTGCAGCGATGGCCGTTGACCGTGGCATCGCCCAGGTAATACGAGTTGTCGGAGTGGAACATGGCACGGTCGACAATCGAGTTGGACAGGTCCGGCGAGCAGCCGCAGTTGCCGGCCAGCTCCAGGTTGATCCCGTGCAGGCGGCCGCTGTCGTCGAAGCCCACGTCGTATTCGATATAGAAGGGGTGGCGCTTGCCGGTCATCAGCATGTCTTCCACGCGCGGCAGGCGCATTTTGGTCGGCTGGCCGGTGAGGCGCGCCACCACTGCGCACAGGCAGGCGGGGCTGGCGGCCTGGGTTTCCTTGCCACCGAAACCACCGCCCATGCGGCGCATGTCGACGACGATTTTGTTCATCGACACATCGAGTACTTCGGCCACCAGTTTCTGCACTTCGGTGGGGTTTTGTGTGGAGCAGTAGACGATCATGCCGCCGTCTTCGGTGGGCATCACCGACGAGATCTGGGTTTCCAGGTAGAAGTGTTCCTGGCCGCCGATGTGCAGAGTGCCCTGGATACGGTTTTTCGCCGTTGCCAGTGCGCCTGCCGAATCGCCGCGTTGATGGGTATGACTGTCGAGCACAAAGTGTTTTTTGCGGTAGGCCTCGACCACGTCCAGCACCGGTTCCAGGTCTTCGTATTCGATCACGGCGGCCATGGCGGCTTTGCGTGCGGTGTCCAGGTCACGGGCGGCAACCGCCAGTACCACTTGGCCAACGAACTGCACGGTATCGATGGCCAGCAGCGGGTCGCCGGGCATCAGCGGGCCGATGTCTTTCAGGCCCGGTACGTCTTCGTGAGTGATAGCGATGCGCACACCTTCGAAGGCGTAGCAGGGCGCGGTGTCGATGCTGATGATTCGAGCGTGGGCGCGGTCAGACATGCGCGCATACAGGTGCAACTGGTTGGGGAATTCCAGGCGGTCATCGATGTACTGCGCCTCACCGCTGACGTGCTTGGCGGCGCTGTCATGCTTGACGCTGCGACCGACTCCGGAGGTCAGGTCCTGGGCGAACAGCTCGGCGAGTTCGGCCTGGGTTTTTTCCACGGCGTGATGGTTAGACATAAGCGGTCACCCGAGTCTCGATGTGCGGCGTTTGCAGTTCGATGAAGTATTTACGCAGCAGGTTCTGCGCGCTGAGCAGGCGATATTCCTTGCTGGCGCGGAAGTCCGACAGCGGCGTGAAATCGTGGGCCAGGGCGGCGCAGGCTTTCTCCACGGTGGCGGCGTTCCAAGTGGCGCCGACCAATGCGGCTTCGCAGCTTTTCGCGCGTTTTGGTGTCGCGGCCATGCCGCCGAACGCGACGCGTGCCTCACGGATTACGCCGTTGTCGATCTGCAGATTGAAGGCTGCGCAGACGGCGGAAATGTCATCGTCCAGGCGCTTGGAAACCTTATACGCACGGAACAGCGTATGGCCCTTGGGTACGATGATTTTCTCGATGAATTCACTGTCCTGGCGGGCGGTCACGCGGTAGTCGATGAAGTAGTCTTCCAGGGCCAGAGTGCGGCGTACGTCGCCCTTGCACAGCACGATCTGCGCGCCCAGGGCGATCAGCAGTGGCGGTGAGTCGCCGATGGGTGAGGCGTTACCGATATTGCCGCCCAATGTGCCCTGGTTGCGGATTTGCAGAGAGGCGAAGCGGTGCAGCAGCTCACCGAAGTCCGGGTATTCGTGATGCAGTGCGGTGTAGCAGTCGGAGAGGGCGGTGGCGGCGCCTATTTCCAGGCGGTCGTCGAACGATTCGACGCGCTTCATTTCTTCAATATTGCCGACGTAAATCATCACTGGCAGCGTGCGGTGAAACTGGGTGACTTCCAGCGCCAGGTCGGTGCCGCCGGCCAGCAGGCGGGCTTGGGGGTAGGCGTCATAGAGGTCGGCCAGGTCGGCCACGGTCAGCGGCACCAGGCAGCGTTTGTCGCCGCTGTTGAGCTCGCCCGTTTGGGTCGGCGCGATGGCTTTGAGGCGTGCAATGGTCTCGGCCTGGCGGCTGTCGAACTGATCCTGGGGCTTGTTGCAGCAGGCCTGTTCGGCGGCCGCAAGAATCGGGCGGTAGCCGGTGCAGCGGCACAGGTTGCCGGCCAGGGCTTCATGGGCTTTCTGGCTGTCGGGAGCGTCGCTGTTCTTTTGCAGGGCGAACAGCGACATCACAAACCCTGGGGTGCAAAAGCCGCATTGCGAACCGTGGCACTCAACCATGGCTTGCTGCACGCTGTGCAGTTGGCCTTGGTGCTTGAGGTCTTCGACGCTGATCAGTTGTTTGCCGTGCAGCGACGACACAAAGGTCAGGCACGAGTTAAGGCTGCGATAACGAATCTGCTCGACGCCTTGATCGTCGCGATGCAGCTCGCCGACCACCACGGTGCACGCACCGCAGTCGCCGCTGGCGCAGCCTTCCTTGGTACCGGATTTGCCCACGTGCTCACGCAGATAGTTGAGCACGGTCAGGTTGGGGTCCAGGGCGTGCTCGCTACGGAGTTCCTGGTTGAGTAAAAACTGGATCACGGAAGGCCTCGCAGACTCATTATTGTTGTTAACCGCTTTTCGCCGAATCTAGTCATGTCTGACTTTTCGGTCAATGATTTTCTGACCATCAGGTCAAGAAAATGCGATCGCAACACTCTCAATTATGGTCCAGTCTTTTGGAACCGGCGTTTTTGCGGGCTTACGCTGCTCAGCCGCTGCTTATTTCATGCCAAATTCGCCACGGTGGGCGTAGCGCCATCAGCCAGCCAATGCGCTACACTGCCGCGCTTGTACCGATAGAAGATTTTGAAGGGAAAACATGACGTTCAAGGCGCCGGACAGTCTCGCCGAGCAAATCGCTCACCACCTCGCCGAACGCATTATTCGCGGCGATCTCAAGCCTGGTGAGCGCATCCAGGAACAGAAAGTCACGCTGGCACTCAATGTCAGCCGTGGTTCCGTGCGCGAAGCCTTGCTGATCCTCGAACGGCGCCACCTCATCGCGATCCTGCCGCGCCGTGGTGCCCACGTGACTGAGCTCACCGCACACAAGGTGCAGAGCCTGTGCACGCTGATGAGCGAGCTGTACATCCTGCTCGGCAATGCCGTCGCCGAAGGCTGGCAGACCCAGGCCGACATGGCGCCGTTCGTGCAGATCCAGCAGCGCCTGGTGACCAATTTCGAGCGTGAGGACATCCGCGCCTTCGTCGAAGAATGCTTTAACGTGATGCGCGCCGCGTACCCCTTTGCCAACAACCCGTACCTGCAGGAAACCGTCGAGAACCTGCAGCCGGCGATGAACCGCGCTTATTACCTCGCCCTGGATCAGCGCAAGGCCTCCATGAGCGAGTACCTGGCGCTGTTCGAGCAACTGCTCGCCGCCGTACTGGCCCGTGACGTGCCGCAGATTCGCCTGGTGCTGTCGGCCTACTGCCAGCGCAGCAGCTCGTTGGTCATCGCAGCGTTGGCGGACGGCTAAGCGTGCGGCTCAAGTGCATCAAACTGGCGGGGTTCAAATCCTTCGTCGACCCGACCACGGTTAACTTCCCCAGTAACATGGCGGCGGTGGTCGGGCCCAATGGTTGCGGCAAGTCGAACATCATCGACGCCGTCCGTTGGGTGATGGGCGAGAGCTCGGCAAAAAACCTGCGCGGCGAGTCGATGACCGACGTCATCTTCAACGGCTCCACCAGCCGCAAGCCGGTGAGCCAGGCCAGCATCGAGTTGGTGTTCGATAACTCCGACGGCACCTTGATCGGCGAGTACGCAGCCTACGCGGAAATTTCCATCCGCCGCAAAGTCACGCGCGACAGCCAGAACAGCTACTTCCTCAACGGCACCAAGTGCCGTCGACGTGACATCACCGATATTTTCCTTGGCACCGGCCTGGGCCCGCGCAGCTACTCGATCATTGAGCAGGGCATGATCTCCAAGCTGATCGAAGCCAAGCCCGAAGACCTGCGTAACTTTATTGAAGAAGCGGCCGGCATCTCCAAGTACAAAGAGCGCCGCCGCGAAACCGAAAACCGCATCCGCCGTACCCACGAAACCCTTGCCCGCCTCACCGACCTGCGCGACGAGCTGGAGCGCCAGTTGGAGCGCCTGCACCGCCAGGCCCAGGCGGCCGAGAAATACCAGGAATACAAGGGCGAAGAACGCCAGCTCAAGGCACAACTCTCGGCCCTGCGCTGGCAGGCGCTGAATGAGCAAGTGGGGCAGCGCGAAGCGATCATCGGTACCCAGGAAATCAGTTTTGAAGCCTTGGTGGCGGAGCAGCGTAACGCCGACGCCAGCATCGAGCGTCTGCGCGACGGGCACCATGATCTGTCCGAACGCTTCAATCTGGTGCAAGGCCGCTTCTATTCGGTAGGCGGCGACATCGCCCGTGTCGAGCAGAGCATCCAGCACGGCCAGCAGCGCCTGCGCCAATTGCAGGACGATCTGAAGGAAGCCGAACGCGCGCGTCTGGAGACCGAATCTCACCTGGGCCATGACCGCACTTTGCTGCTGACCCTGGGGGAAGAGCTGGACATGCTCACCCCAGAGCAGGAAATCACCAGCGCCGCCGCCGAAGAAGCCGCCGCCGCCCTGGAAGAATCTGAAACCACCATGCATGGCTGGCAGGAACAGTGGGACGCTTTCAACCTGCAATCGGCCGAGCCGCGTCGCCAGGCCGAGGTGCAGCAGTCGCGCATCCAGCAACTGGAAACCAGCATGGAGCGCCTGGCCGAGCGCCAGCGCCGCTTGCAGGAAGAGCGCGTATTGCTCGCCGCTGATCCGGAAGACGCCGCGATCATGGACCTCAGCGAGCAACTGGCCGAAAGCGAAATGACGCTGGAAGAGCTGGAAGCCAGCGAAGAACAGCAAGTAGAGCGCCTTGAACAATTGCGTCAGCAGTTGCAACAGGCGACCCAGGCCCAGCAGCAGGCCCAGGGCGATTTGCAGCGGCTCAATGGTCGGCTGGCATCCCTTGAAGCCTTGCAGCAAGCTGCGTTGGACCCAGGTACCGGCACCGCCGAATGGTTGCGCGACCAGCATTTGGCCGAGCGGCCACGCCTGGCGGAAGGCCTGAAGGTCGAAGCCGGCTGGGAATTGGCAGTGGAAACCGTGCTCGGTGCCGATCTTCAAGCAGTGCTGGTGGATGACTTTGGCGGTTTCGACCTGGCCGGGTTTGCCCAAGGCGATCTGCGTTTGCTCAGCCCCGCCGCCGATGGTGCGCGGGTGCCGGGCAGCCTGCTGGATAAGGTCGAGGCCGCCATTGACCTGTCGCCGTGGTTGGGCCAAGTCAAACCGGTGGATTCCCTGGAGCAGGCCCTGGCCCAGCGCGGTCAATTGGCAGCCGGCGAAAGCCTGATCAGCCGCGATGGCTATTGGGTCGGCCGGCACTTTTTGCGGGTTCGCCGCGCCAGTGAAGCGGAAAGTGGCGTTCTGGCCCGTGGCCAGGAAATCGTCAACCTGATCGCTGAGCGCGAAGAGCGTGAAGCGACCCTCGAAAGCCTGGAAACCGAACTGCAAACCCTGCGCGCCACCCAGCGCCAGCAGGAGACCGGCCGCGAACACCTGCGCCGTCTGTTGCAGGACGAAGCGCGTCAGCAAGGCGAGTTGAAGGCGCAACTGTCGGCGAGCAAAGCCAAGGCCGAACAACTGACCCTGCGCCGTACCCGTCTTGATGAAGAAGTCGCCGAGATGGGCGAGCAACGGGCCCTGGAACACGAACAGATCGGCGAAGCGCGCCTGCACCTGCAGGAGGCGCTCGACAGCATGGCCCTCGATACCGAGCAGCGCGAACTGCTACTGGCCCAGCGCGACAGCTTGCGCGAACGCCTTGACCGCGTGCGCCAGGAAGCCCGGCAGCACAAGGATCACGCGCACCAATTGGCGGTACGCCTCGGCTCGCTGCGCGCCCAGCATGATTCCACACGCCAGGCCCTTGAACGCCTGGAGATGCAATCCGAACGCCTCACCGAAAAGCGCGAGCAACTGAGCCTCAATCTGGAGGAGGGCGAAGCGCCGTTGGAAGAGCTGCGCCTCAAGCTCGAAGAATTGCTCGACAAGCGCATGACCGTCGACGAAGAACTCAAGACCGCGCAGATCGCCCTGGAAGACGCCGACCGCGAATTGCGCGACGCGGAAAAACGCCGAACCCAGGCCGAGCAGCAATCCCAATTGATTCGCGGCCAACTCGAACAACAGCGTATGGAATGGCAAGCCTTGACCGTGCGCCGCAAAACCTTGCAAGACCAATTGCTGGAAGACGGCTACGACCTGCACGGCGTGCTCAACACCCTGACCTCCCAGGCCAACGAGAAAGAAGCCGAGGAAGAACTTGAGCGGATTGCTGCACGTATCCAACGCCTGGGCGCGATCAACCTCGCGGCCATCGATGAATATCAGCAGCAGTCCGAGCGTAAACGTTATTTGGATGCCCAGGACGCCGACCTGGTCGAAGCCCTGGATACGTTGGAGAACGTGATCCGCAAGATCGACAAGGAAACCCGTAATCGCTTCAAAGATACCTTTGATCAGATTAATAGCGGTTTACAGGCGTTATTCCCAAAAGTTTTCGGCGGTGGCAGCGCTTACTTGGAACTGACGGGCGAAGATCTACTCGATACAGGGGTAACGATCATGGCGCGGCCTCCAGGCAAGAAGAACAGCACCATTCATTTGTTGTCCGGCGGCGAAAAAGCCCTGACCGCATTGGCCCTGGTATTTGCCATCTTCAAATTGAACCCGGCGCCGTTCTGTATGCTCGACGAAGTTGACGCCCCATTGGATGACGCTAACGTTGGACGCTATGCACGACTGGTCAAAGAGATGTCCCAGACCGTGCAGTTCATCTATATCACCCACAACAAGATCGCCATGGAAATGGCTGATCAGTTGATGGGGGTGACGATGCATGAACCGGGCTGTTCGCGTTTGGTCGCAGTGGATGTCGAAGAAGCGATGGCGATGGTGGAATCCTGAGCTGCGCCATGACAGATAGTTTTCATGCGATGTCAGGTGATTTACCGGTCAAGTGAAAGTGGCAAATGGACATATTTGTTCAAGGCATTTTGACAGACGGTGTAAAGTTATCTTTGGTCGTGCTAGTTTAATGTCAATTTTTCGTGTGCGTGGGCAAAACGTCAGTCAGAACATAGAGTTGGCGCCACGTTTTAAAGCGGTTTGCACGGTGCTAAACCCCTTATTTTTCAGCATTTTTTATTAGAGGCACGGGATTACATGGAAATCGGTCTGCGCGAGTGGCTGATCGTCATCGGCATTATTGTCATTGCCGGTATTCTTTTTGATGGCTGGCGCCGCATGCGCGGTGGCAAGGGCAAGCTCAAATTCCGTCTGGACCGCAACCTGTCCAACTTGCCTGACGACGACGGCAGCGCCGAGCTGCTGGGGCCGCCCCGTGTGCTGGACACGCATAAAGAGCCCCAACTGGACGAGCATGACTTGCCGTCGATGAGCGCTCCGTTGCGTGAAGCCCGTGAACCGTCCTCCAAACGTGGCAAGCGCGCCAATGCCGCCGTGGCCGAACCCCATCAGGGCGACCTGAACCTCGACGTCGACGAAGGCCCGAGTTTCAGCAGCCGTGACGATGACTTCCCGGACGAAAACGTTGGCAAGAACGCGCCGCGCCAATCGGTTAACGATCAGCCTGCTGCTGAAGAAGTGCTGGTGATCAGCGTGATCTGCCGCGACGCCGCCGGCTTCAAAGGCCCGGCTCTTTTGCAAAACATCCTCGAAAGCGGCCTGCGCTTTGGTGAAATGGATATTTTCCATCGCCACGAAAGCATGGCAGGCAACGGCGAAGTGCTGTTCTCCATGGCCAACGCAGTCAAGCCTGGCACCTTCGACCTGGACGACATCGACCTGTTCAGCACTCCAGCGGTGAGCTTCTTCCTTGGCCTGCCAGGCCCGCGTCACCCGAAACAAGCGTTCGATGTGATGGTGGCTGCAGCACGCAAGCTGTCCCAGGAGTTGAACGGCGAACTGAAGGACGACCAACGTAGCGTCCTGACCGCCCAGACCATCGAACACTACCGTCAGCGCATCGTCGAATTCGAGCGTCGCGCCCTGACACAGAAACGCTGAGGTTTGGCTTCAAGCGTTGTCGATAGAATCAAGCGCACCAACATTTGAGCAGCTTCGGCTGCTCTTTTGCTTTATGAGAGAACACCCATGACCGCCGCCCACACCCGCATCCTCGAACTGCGCGCTGAACTGGATCAGCACAACTACCGTTACCACGTCCTCGACGAGCCGAGTATTCCGGACGCCGAGTACGATCGGCTGTTCCACGAGCTCAAGGCTCTGGAAGCTGAGCATCCGGAACTGGTCACGCGGGATTCGCCGACGCAGCGGGTGGGCAGCGCGGCGTTGTCGGCGTTCACTCAGGTCAAGCACGAGATCCCGATGCTCAGCCTGGGCAACGCCTTTGATGAAACCACGATGTTGGAGTTTGATCGCCGGGTGACTGAAGGCCTGGACTTGCCTGTGGGCGACCTTTTTGGCGCTGGTGCTGAAGTGGAGTACAGCTGCGAACCCAAACTGGACGGCCTGGCGGTCAGCCTGCTGTATCAGGACGGTGAGTTGGTGCGCGGTGCCACCCGAGGTGACGGTACCACTGGCGAAGACATCAGCGTCAACGTGCGCACCGTGCGCAATATCCCTTTGAAACTGCACGGCAGCGGCTGGCCGGCGACCTTGGAGGTGCGTGGCGAAGTCTTTATGTCCAAGGCCGGCTTCGAACGGCTCAATGCCTCGCAACTGGAAGTCGGCGGCAAGACCTTCGCCAACCCGCGCAATGCCGCCGCCGGCAGTCTGCGTCAGTTGGATTCGAAAATCACCGCCAGCCGCCCGCTGGAATTCTGCTGCTATGGCATTGGCCAGGTAACTGCTGACATCAGCGATACCCACATCGGGAACCTGCAGCAGTTGCAAAAATGGGGCATGCCCATCAGTCATGAACTGAAGCTGGCCAAGGGTATTCAGGATTGCCTCGATTACTACCGCGATATCGGCGAGCGGCGCAACAGCCTGCCCTATGAGATCGACGGCGTTGTCTTCAAGGTCAACAGCATTGCTGCTCAGCGTGAATTGGGCTTCCGCGCCCGTGAGCCGCGCTGGGCCATCGCCCATAAATTCCCGGCGATGGAAGAGCTCACTGAGCTGCTCGACGTGGAATTTCAGGTCGGCCGCACCGGCGCCGTCACCCCGGTAGCGCGTCTGAAGCCCGTCAAGGTCGCGGGTGTGACTGTGTCCAATGCCACCTTGCACAACATGGATGAAGTGGCGCGTCTGGGCGTAATGATTGGCGACACCGTGATCATCCGGCGCGCCGGGGATGTGATCCCTCAAGTGGTGTCCGTAGTGCTTGAGCGACGTCCGGCCGACGCCCGCGCGGTACCGGTTCCCGAGAGCTGCCCGGTGTGCGGCTCGCACGTGGAGCGCACTCAACTGGTCAAGCGCAGCAAGGGCAAGGAAACCGTCAGCGAAGGCGCCGTGTACCGCTGCGTCGGGCGCCTGGCCTGTGGCGCTCAGCTCAAGCAGGCGATCATTCATTTTGTCTCGCGCCGGGCCATGGACATTGATGGGCTGGGTGACAAGACCATCGAGCAACTGGTGGATGAAAAACTCATCGGTTCGCCAGCCGACCTCTACACGCTCAAGTACGAGCAGATCATCGACCTGGAAGGCTTCGCCGACATCTCCAGCAAGAAGCTGATCGCCGCCATCGAGAACAGCAAGACGCCGACCCTCGCGCGTTTTATCTACGCGCTCGGCATCCCCGACGTGGGCGAGGAGACCGCCAAAGTGCTGGCACGCTCGCTGGGGTCCCTTGAGCGCGTGCAGCAGGCCTTGCCGCCGGTGCTGACGTACTTGCCCGACGTGGGCCTTGAAGTGGCGCACGAGATCCACAGCTTCTTTGAAGACAGCCATAACCAGGAAGTGATTGGCGCACTGCTGTCGCCGGAGAAGTGCGGCCTGCAATTGCAGGATCAGGGCGACCTCAGCGCCGAGTTCGCCGCTAGCACCACCTTGGGCGGCTTGCTCGACAAGCTGCACGTCCCGTCCGTGGGCCCAGGCGCTGCGCAGAAGCTGGCGGACAAGTTCGGCAGCCTGGAAGGCGTGATCAAGGCCGACTGGCTGGACATGCGCCAGGCGCTGCCCGAAAAGCAGGCCAAGGCCGTGCGCGACTTCTTCGACAACCCGGACAACGCCCAGCACGCCTTGGCCATTGAGCAGCAGCTCAAGGACTTCGGCATGCACTGGCAAAGCGAGAAAAAGGTCGTAGAAGGCTTGCCTGAAGCCGGACACACGTGGGTACTCACTGGCTCCCTGGAGCTTATGAGTCGCGACGTGGCCAAGGAAAAGCTCGAAAGCCTCGGCGCCAAGGTGGCCGGTTCCGTCTCGGCGAAAACCCACTGCGTGGTGGCCGGGCCGGGTGCTGGTTCGAAACTGGCAAAGGCCAGCGAGTTAGGCTTGAAGGTGCTGGACGAAGAGGCCTTCGTGGCCTTTCTCGCCACGCACAACATTCCAGTCAGTTGACCCTCACCTGTAGGCGTCCGGCTGGCCGGCGATCGCGCGCCAAGGAGTGCCATCGTCGGCACGCCTGACGCCTATAGGGATGTCATCCCATTTTTGGAACGATCTTCGAAGGGAATTGATCTAGTCTTGGTCACCCCAGGAAGAGATCGCCATGTTCCGCTACTTCGAGCAACTCAGTTCGCGCATTGCCGCACCGTTCATGGCCGAATCCTCGCGCAACAGCAAGGTTTGGCAATGTCGTTGCGGCCAGTCCCTATTCTTTCGCAACAGCCAATGCCTGGCATGCGCGGCGCTGCTGGGCTATCAACCCCGGCAAAGTCGCTTGTCCTCGCTGCAACCCGGCCCCGTCGAAGGCAGCTGGCTGCAGGACGATAACCTCGACGCCGGCGCCTTTCGCCGCTGCGCCAACCTTGACACGCCTGCCGCCTGCAACTGGCTGATTCCGGCCCACAGCACCGCACCGCTGTGCGTGGCCTGTAGTCTCAACCGCACGATCCCCGACCTGTCGATCCCGGAAAACCATGAGCGCTGGCGCAAGGTAGAAACCGCCAAGCGCCGGTTGGTGGCGCAACTGATCAGCCTGGGCCTGAGCGTCGTGCCCAAGAGCGTTGACGAAGACACCGGTCTGGCCTTCGATTTTGTTGGTATCGACCTGGAAGGCAACGCCCCGATGACGGGCCATTCGAACGGCTTGATCACCCTCGACATCAAGGAAGCCGACGACGCCCACCGCGAAAAAATCCGGGTGCAGATGCGCGAGCCTTACCGCACCTTGCTCGGTCACTTTCGCCATGAGGTCGGCCACTATTATTGGGATCGCCTGATCGCCAATACCCACTGGCAGGAGTCCTTTCGCACCCTGTTCGGCGACGAACGCGCCAGTTACGCCGACGCCCTTGACCAGCATTATCAAAACGGCCCGCGTCCTGACTGGCAGCAAACCTGTGTCAGCGCCTACGCCACCATGCACCCTTGGGAAGACTGGGCCGAAACCTGGGCTCATTACTTGCACATGATGGACGCCGTCGACACTGCCCTGGGCTTTGGCATGAGCGCCCGCGAGATGGACCTGGATTACCAGCCGTTCCCCCTTACTACGCTTTTTGACCCCCAACATCCCAGCGGTCCGGCGTTCCTGTCGTTCGTTAACGCCTGGATTGAACTGGCGGGCATGCTCAATGAGCTGTCGCGCGCCATGGGCCAGCCGGATTTCTACCCGTTCGTGCTACCACCGGCGGTGATCGCCAAGCTGCACTTCATCCACCTGGTGATCCAGGAAGAGGGCGGCCGGGCGGATGAGGTGTTGCAGGCACAATGATCAGCCAATGTGGGAGGGGGCTTGCCCCCGATAGCGTTGGGTCAGTCACTGATTTATTGGCTGGCAGTCCGCTATCGGGGCAAGCCCCCTCCCACAGGGGATGACGGGGAAGCTGATGGCCATGGCAAGTGCTTGAACCCCTTCATATTTTTAATCCGTCACCAACGGTTGTAACTTCCGATGAGATCGGTACAATGGCCCCGCTTGCCGAGAGGCAGGCGTCGTTATGGTGACCCCATCGGTCCCCCCGCAACGATTACCCGTGAACCTGGTCAGAGCCGGAAGGCAGCAGCCACAGCGGGAACATTGTGTGCCGGGGTGTGGCTGGTGGGGTTGCCTCCATAACGCTCCTCCTTGCAATACCCCTTCGATTCAAATCCAAATGTCTTATTTTCAGCCAACTGCCGATGTTTATTGCGCAGTCGATGACGGCTGTTTCACAACTTTCCAAACCCCCGCTGGACAACCCTAAATCGCCTTGTTAGTTTGCGCCGGCCACTTGTTTCAGAATATGACAATGGCGCTGAATTGATATTGAAGTGCTATCACTTCTTTAACTAACAAGGATGTCTGTGATGAAAAGCCTGCAAGGTTTACCTCGTCTTATCAGTGCTTCGGTAGGCGCTCCGGGTAAAGCCCGCAACTTGCCCGCCGATGTGCAGTGCATCCAATATTTATTCAATCTGATCATTCCCAAGATGGGTTTCCCGTTGGCCGAAAACGGCAAATGCGATGGTCAGTTGGTGCAGTGCATCAGCCAGTACCAGTTTCGCCATCTCAAATACGCCCATCCCGATGGTGTGGTCGACCCCACCGGTCGTACGTTCAACAGCCTGATCGAAGAGGCGGTGAAGGTGCCGGTGAAGTCCTTCCCGACGATGCGTATACCGAGTTTTCTCAACGCATTTGGCAACAACCAGGGCGACGCGGTGCAGGCCACGGTCAATGTGTACCTGGACCGCATGCGCGCGATGATTGAGGCCGAGCGGCGTAACCGGCAATTGATGCTCCAGGCCACGTGCGACGGGGGTATGACCCTTAGCGAAACGGACTTCCAGAACGCCGCCACGCAACTGGGTAGCGGTATTTCGGTGAATATCATCAAGGCCTTCGCCACCGTGGAATCTGGCGGGCGCTCCGGCTTCGGGCCGGCCAAGCTGCCGGTGATCGCCTTTGAAGGTCACCTGTTTCGCAAATACACCAAGCACATCTATGACCAGGCGCACCCGCTGCTGTCCTACCCCTACAAGAAAAAAGCAGGGCCGCAGTGGCAGGCGAACAACAAGGACCAGACAAAGGCCTGGGAAACCATGGCTACCGCATTCGCCCTGGATCAGGAAGCCGCATTGATGTCGGCATCGTGGGGCATGTTCCAGATCATGGGTTTCAACTTTGCGTCGTGCGGGTACAAGACGGTATTTGAGTTTTCGTCGGCATTAAAGGTGAATGCCGGCAACCAACTAAAGGCGTTCCTCGGCTTTTGCAGTAAGAGCCCTGCGTTGATGAAGGCGATGAAGGCCAAAGACTTTACTGGAATGGCGCGTAACTATAACGGTGAGGACTACGGCAACTACGACGTCCTTATGCAAAAAGCCTACGAAAAACTTGAAGGGAAAAAATAGGATGATCCGTTTACTCGCGATAGGTGTGTTGTCGTTGTGCGCCGTGGCACCTGCCATGGCTGGTTCGGCCGCGCTACATTCGGGCAAGTACGAAGGGCTGATGCTGGCAGTGACGCCGGAGCATCAGGTCGAAGGTTTTTACACGGAATCAATGGGTGAGGGCGTGACGCGCAGCTGTGCGTTCTACCTGCAAGGTAAGCCCGACGCGCTTATTACTTGGCTCGACGACGCCTACCCTGGCAGCGTGGCGCCGTCGTCCGACGGTGTGACCCTGACCGTGGAAGAAGGCCGTCAGCATCCCGGCTGCATCAACGTACTGATGCCGGAAATCGCCACCGGTCTTGATCTGACCCAGACCGCCAGTAAGAAGTGGATCGGCCTGGTCACAGTGTCTGCCGACAAGGCTTACCTGCAGAAAACCCCCGGCGCCAAGGCGGCCAAGCGTCCGTATATCGTCAAGAACGATGTGGTAGGGGTGCTGGCGTTTAAGGATGGCTGGGCTCAGGTTGAGTTCATCAATGCTGAAGACCGCTCGTTTAAGGGTTGGATCACCCAGGATCAATACAGTCGTCTGGCCGCGCCCACTGCAAAAAACTGAGCAGAACCGCGCACACAAAAACGCCGCAACGTGTCCAGCACGCTGCGGCGTTTTTGTGTGCGGCGGTCAGGCCTTGTTGCGGTTGAACAGCTTGCGGATCACCGCGAACAACGCCACGACACCCACCACCAGAAACTTCTTCGCGGCCAGCAGGAAGATCCCGATCTTGGCGAATAACCCGGCCTTGGCGGCAATCCCGCCGGCAACCAACGCGGCTAGGCCGTAAGTGGCGAGCTTGTCGGTTTTCGGGTTGAAGTCGGTGTAGAGGTTGCCGTCGGTGAAGTTGGTAAACGCCAGGACCTTGGGCAGTTCCTGCTTGATGGTCGGCAGGTCGGCCATCGCCGCGACGGCGTTGAGTTCCAGTACACCCTCACGGCCCAGCACGCGGATGCTGTAGTTGAGGGTGTTCTGGTCGGCGTCGTCGGCCTTCAGTTCACGGGCCCAGTACATCTTGTGGGTGGTGTCGTCGTAGCGCGGCGGCTCGGCCCAGCCCACCAGATGCAGGCCGGCGTAGCCTTGTTTCTGGCGTTCCTTGTTGTCTGTTTCGTCTTCTTCCTGCATTTGCTTGAGCAGGTCGGAGTAGTCGATTTTTGCGGCATCTTCGTCGGAAATATGCCCGTCGGCCTTGTAGCTGACGATGACGCCCCAACCGCGCTCCGACAGTGGGCTGACGGCTTTAGGCACGATCATGCCCAGGGTCTTGAAGCCCGGCGGGTTGCCCCAGCCATCGGTGAGCAAGCGCTCAGTGTCGGCGGGGTCGAGGTAATAAAATTCGTCGTTGAGCTTGAGGGTGGCAATGCCACTTGGCAGCGTGACGGTGCCGGTCTTTTGCTTAAGTGACGCCAGAAAGTGCTCGGCCGTTTCGGCGGGGGCACTGGCTTCAACGGGGGCAGGCGAGGCAGCAGCAACGGCAGGTGCGGTAGGCAGGCTCAGAGCGGCCGCCGCCAACAACAGGCGGAAGTAATTCATGGTAGTCCCTTACATTTTGAATTAATTTCGTAAGAGGATAACCGAAACAACATGTTGCGAGTTAGCCGAAAGTCTCCCGCAACAGCCCCGCGAATGCATCCCGTGCCAGGTGGCGTTGGGTGTCCTTGTGCCAGAACAGCAGGTTATCCACGGCCGCCAGCTCTTCAAATCGATAAGACGCCAGCTGATTGGCCTGCTCATAGCGCGCCAGGATGCCTTCCGGCGCCAATGCCACGCCAATCCCGGCGCTGACGCAACCGATGATCGTGCCCCAACTGGCATAGCTGGCAATGGTCGGTTTGAAGTTGTGCGGCTTGACCCAGTTTTCCAGTGCTGCGCGATACGGGCAGCCAGGCGGCCAGACCAGCAGGGTGCGGCCGGCGAGGTCCTCGGCGCCATTGATGGGTGCACTGGATGCGCTGGCGATCAGCACCAGGCGCTCGCTGTACACCACGCTGTGTTCGAGCTTGGAGCGTTTGTTGCCGGCGGCCACGAGCGCCACGTCCAGGCGATGGTGTTGCAGGTCGTCGAGCAACGGGCCCCAGGCGCCTGTCACCAGTTCCAGGCTGACATCCGGGTAGCGCCTGTGATACTCCGCCAGCAGCGGTGGCAAACGTCCGCTGGCGCTGGATTCCACCGCGCCGATACGCAAAGTGCCACGGGGAATGGCGCTGGCGTCCACGGCGCGTTTGGACTCATCCACCAGCGCCAGAATGCGCTCGCAGTACTCCAGGAAAATCTCACCGGCGGCACTGATCGCCAGCCCACGCCCGGCGCGGATGAACAGTGGTGTGCCCAGCTCGCCTTCCAGCTGCTTGATGCGCGTGGTGATGTTGGACGGCACGCAATGCAGCAGCACGGCCGCTTGGGCCACGCTGCCGGTTTGTGCCACGGCTCGCACCATTTTCAGTTGGGCCAGTTCCATTGCTCAGTTCCAGTGATTGCAGAAGTCAGAAACGGTTAATTGTCCTGCGCCTTACGGGGGCCAAGACTGACGGCACACCTTCTCAGTTTCTGGACGCCGTCGATGAATAACCCTTCACCCGCAAAGCTTACGCTAGTCATCGCCAGCGTCATCCTGTGTTGGGCCTATTCGCCGATTGGCGTGCACATGGGGCTGCACAGCTACAGCCCCGGACAATTGGCGTTGTTAAGGTTTTTGATTGCGTCGGTGTTCATGGGCGGTGTGGCACTGGTGATGGGCATCGGTCGGCCGCGCTTGCGGGATTTTCCGTGGTTGCTAGTGCTGGGGTTCTTCGGCGTGTTCCTGCACCACACCAGCCTCAACTACGGGCAGCAATGGGTCACGGCAGCGGCCTCCAGCGTACTGGCGCAGTCGGCGCCGCTGTTCAGTGTGCTGATCGCGTTTTTCTGCCTGAAGGAGCGGGTCAGCGCTTGGCGCTGGGCCTGCGTATTGCTGGTGCTGCTCGGCGTGATGGTGGTGATCTGGGGGGGTCAGGGGCTGGGTGAGATCGACCCGCGTGGCTTGTTGATCCTGCTGGCGGCGGTGTCGTGGAGTGTGTATTTCGCCCTGCAGAAACACTATGCACACCGCTACAGTCCGCTGACTATGGCGTGCTACATGGTGTGGGCGGGCACCCTGATGCTGTGCGTGAACCTGCCGGGCCTGCCTGCTGCGGTGGTGCAGGCGCCGTTGGCGGAGAACGTCGCGGTGCTGGTACTCGGTATTTTTCCCAGCGCCTTGGCGTATCTGGCTTGGGGTTATGTGTTGAAGCATGTGGAAGTCAGTCGCGCGTCGGTGGCGATGTACCTGATCCCGCCGGTGGCGATGGTGATGGCCGCGACGTTGCTGGGTGAACACATTGCCTTGCAGGTAATGATGGGCGGTGTGATCGTGCTGGCCAGCGTGGCGGCGATCAGTCTGGAAGGGCGCTGGCGGTTAGTCGTTCAGACAAAACGCACGCAAACGCTGGCCATCGAAGTCCAGGGCCGGCGGTGACTGGATAAGGACGGCGCCGCGTTCTACCCATTGGTCGTGCAGCAAGAAGCCCACTTCACCGCCGGCTGTAAGCTGGACTGCCGCTCGACCCGAGCCCGAGCCTATAAGGAGCGCCTGTCAGTTTTTGTCAGGGGCGAGCAGGGGCACCGGGTGTTCGCCGGTGTACAGCTTGATGATGTCGTCGATTTCGCCGGACATTTTCATCCGCAACAAGGTGCGCAGGATTTTTTGCGCTGGCACGTCGGGATCGTTACGCACGATGCAACCGAGGTTTTGCTCGTCAATCAACGCGACCTTGTGCAACCGCTGGCTGATCGGCATTTTCTGGTTGAAACGGTCGACGATCCATTCGTTGCTCACCGCATAGTTGAATCGCCCCGCCACCAGTTTGTGCAGCACCAACTCTTCGCTATGGGCGTCGTCACGGGTGAGTTGGCCGTTGGCAAACAGCGGGTCGAGGGCGGCATAGCGATAGTTGAGCACCGTGCCGATCGGCTGAGGTGCCAGCTTGAGCACCTGTACCGGCTGGTTTTGCGCACTGACCAGCACATTGCGCTGCATCATTAAAGGCAAGCTCCAGAGGTAGTCGCCGGACAGGTTGTCGACCCACGCCTGGGTGACGTAACAGCGCACATCAATGTCGCCGCGTCCCATGGCCGCAGAGATGCGTGCCCGGGCCAGCACGTGGAACTGCGCCGGATGGCCAACCTGGGTGGCCAGGCTCAGCATCACGTCATACAAAATGCCCTGGGTCGGCCGACCGTTCTCCAGTTGCACCATGGGCATCGCCCAACTGTCGGAAACCGAGAAGCGCAGCGGTGCAGGCGCCGCCAGGCTAGCCGTGGTCATCATCCATAAAGCGCCCAGGACTACGCGCATACACTCTCCGGGTTCAGGCCTTTTGGAGGCCAGTCAGCAGAGCTTAGTCAGATTAGGCGAGCGTGCCGGATGCAATTTCCCCCTTGCTCCGCTAGCATTACCGGCTTCCGCTTCCCAGTTGCGACGGTTTTCGATGAGTTATCAGGTTCTTGCACGTAAATGGCGTCCGCGCTCGTTCCGCGAAATGGTCGGCCAGACCCATGTGCTCAAGGCTCTGATCAATGCCTTGGACAGCCAACGGCTGCACCACGCCTACCTGTTCACCGGTACCCGGGGCGTGGGCAAGACCACCATTGCGCGCATCATTGCCAAATGCCTGAACTGTGAAACCGGTATCACTTCGACGCCTTGTGGCACTTGCTCGGTGTGCCGCGAGATCGACGAAGGGCGCTTCGTCGACCTGATCGAGATCGACGCCGCGAGCCGCACCAAGGTCGAAGACACCCGCGAGCTGCTCGACAACGTGCAGTACGCGCCGAGCCGCGGCCGCTTCAAGGTCTACCTGATCGACGAAGTGCACATGCTGTCCAGCCATTCCTTCAACGCGCTGTTGAAAACCCTGGAAGAGCCGCCGCCCTACGTCAAATTCATCCTGGCCACCACCGACCCGCAGAAACTTCCTGCAACGATCCTGTCGCGGTGCCTGCAGTTCTCCCTGAAAAACATGACCCCCGAGCGCGTGGTCGAGCATTTGACCCACGTGCTGGGTGTCGAGAACGTACCGTTCGAAGACGACGCGCTATGGCTGCTCGGCCGTGCCGCCGATGGTTCGATGCGTGATGCCATGAGCCTTACCGATCAGGCCATCGCCT
This sequence comes from Pseudomonas sp. 2995-1, assembly GCF_002742505.1. NCBI lineage: Bacteria > Pseudomonadati > Pseudomonadota > Gammaproteobacteria > Pseudomonadales > Pseudomonadaceae > Pseudomonas > Pseudomonas sp. 2995-1. Next base: position 117,713 of record NZ_LJSA01000490.1, read on the forward strand.
TCGGTGAAGGCAAGGTCATGGCCGCCGATGTGCGCGCCATGCTCGGCACCCTCGACCACGGCCAGGTGTTCGATGTGCTGCATGCATTGATCGAAGGTGATGCCAAGGCGTTGCTCGAAGCCGTGCGCCACCTCTCGGAGCAAGGCCCGGACTGGAATGGCGTGCTCTCGGAAATCCTCAATGTCTTGCACCGCGTCGCTATCGCCCAGGCTTTGCCGGAAGGTGTCGACAACGGCCATGGCGACCGCGACCGCGTGTTGGCCCTGGCCCAGGCGTTGCCGGCCGAAGATGTGCAGTTCTACTACCAGATGGGCCTGATCGGTCGTCGGGACTTGCCTTTGGCGCCGGACCCGCGTGGGGGCTTTGAAATGGTCCTGCTGCGCATGCTGGCGTTCCGTCCAGCTGATTCGGCCGATGCGCCGAGACAGCCGCTAAAGCCAGTGGGGATCAGCCAGGCCACAGTTGATTCCGCCAAACCAGTGGCTGGCGCGGCGGTGGTTGCGCCAGTGGTTGCTGCCCCGGTTGCGCCGGCGCCTGAGCCAGCCCCCGTGGTGGCACCTGTGGTTGATCCGGAGCCGGTGGTTGAGCCCGAGCCTGTCGTCGACCTGCCCTGGAATGACCCGGTAGAAGCCGAGGTCGAAGAAGTCGAACAGCAGCCCTATGTTGAGCCCGTGCTCGAAACCGCCAGCGAGCAGCCTGAGCTGACGCCTATGCCTGCGCCGACACCGGACAGCGTGGTGCCGGCCGCTCCTGAGTGGGTTTCAGCACCGGTTCCCGAGCCGACAGTCGCCCAGGTTGAGGCCGCAACCCCAGGCATCGACCTCGACGACGAGCCGCCGCTGGACGAAGACTACATCGAGCCGGACATGGATTCGGCCTACAGTTACCTGGACGATTTGGCCAGTGAACACACCGCCGAACCGGCCCCCGAGCCCGAAGCAGAACCCGCGGCAGCCCCAGCCACCGGCCTGGCGTTGCAATGGCTGGAACTGTTCCCGAAACTGCCGATCTCCGGCATGACCGGCAGTATTGCCGCCAACTGCACCCTGATTTCCGTCGACGGCGACCATTGGCTGTTGCACCTGGACCCGGCCCACAGCGCCCTGTTCAACGCGACCCAGCAACGGCGCCTCAACGATGCCCTGAACCAGTACCATGAGCGCACGCTGACCATCACCATCGAGCTGATCAAGCCCGAGCAGGAAACCCCGGCCCAGGCCGCGACCCGCCGGCGTATCAACCGTCAGCGCGAGGCTGAGGATTCGATCCACGCAGACCCGCTCATCCAGCAAATGATGCAACAGTTTGGTGCGGTCGTTCGTCACGATACTATTGAACCTGTCGAAGCCCCGGTGACCCAAGCGTCATGACACCGGGCTATTAATTGATCCACGTACTTTTGAGGTGATTCCCATGATGAAAGGTGGCATGGCCGGCCTGATGAAGCAGGCGCAGCAGATGCAGGAAAAGATGGCCAAGATGCAGGAAGAACTGGCCAACGCCGAAGTCACCGGTAAAGCCGGTGGCGATATGGTCAGCGTGGTGATGACTGGGCGTCACGACATCAAGCGCGTGAGCATCGACCCAAGCGTGCTGCCAGGCGTGGGCGAAGATGACCTGGAAATGCTCGAAGCGCTGTTCGCCGCGGCCGTCAACGACGCCGTGCGCAAGATCGAAGCCAATAGCCAGGACAAAATGTCCGGCGTGACCGCTGGCATGCAACTGCCACCGGGCATGAAGATGCCGTTCTGATTCTCCAGCGTTAGCTAGACTCCAATGCCAGGCCCAGTGCCTGGCATTTTTGTTTGTGCCTATTCAATCGAATCCCGATCGAACCCTGGCCTGGCACCCATGGTCTGCAACCTATACCGATGAATTCGATAAGGAGCCCCTGATGCCTCAAGAACTGACCCTGAACCAACGTATCGTGCTGGTCTCGCGCCCCCAAGGCGCGCCCACTCCGGAAAACTTTCGCCTGGAGCGCGTGAGCTTGCCGGAGTTGGCGGACGGCCAAGTGCTGCTCAAGACCCTCTACCTGTCCCTTGACCCCTACATGCGCGGGCGCATGAGCGACGCACCGTCCTACGCCGCCCCGGTGGAAATCGATGAGGTGATGACCGGCGGTGCTGTCAGCCGTATCGAGCAATCCCGTAACCCGAAATTCGAAGTGGGTGATCTGGTGGTCGGCGCCACCGGTTGGCAGAGCCACAGCATTTCCGACGGCCGCAACCTGATTCCGGTGCCCAAAGGTCTCGCCAGTCCGTCCATGGCGTTGGGCGTATTGGGGATGCCGGGTATGACGGCCTACATGGGCCTGATGGACATTGGTCAACCCAAGGCTGGGGAAACCCTGGTGGTCGCCGCTGCCTCCGGCGCAGTCGGTTCGGTAGTGGGCCAGGTCGCCAAGCTCAAGGGCCTGCGCGTGGTCGGGATTGCAGGCGGTGCGGACAAGTGCCGCTATGTCGTGGATGAACTGGGTTTTGATGCCTGTATCGACCATAAGAGCGCAGACTTCGCCGATCAACTCGCCCAGGCTTGCTTCAACGGCGTGGACATCTATTTCGAGAACGTCGGTGGCAAGGTGTTCGACGCCGTGGTGCCTTTGCTCAACCCCAAGGCACGCATTCCTTTGTGCGGGCTGATTGCCGGCTACAACGCCCACGAAGCCCCCAGCGGGCCTGATCGCTTGCCGGCGCTGCAACGCACGTTGCTGACCAAGCGGGTGCGCATCCAGGGCTTTATCGTGTTTGATGACTACGGTGATCGTCAGCCAGAGTTCCTCAGTGCCATGGCGCCCTGGGTCCGCGACGGCAAGATCAAGTTCCGCGAGGACGTGGTCGATGGCTTGGAGCAGGCGCCCGAAGCCTTTATCGGCCTGCTTGAAGGGCGCAACTTCGGCAAGTTGGTGGTGCGGGTCGCGCAGGATTGAGGATTTGACGCTAATCCGGGGCGCGGGTATAAACCGCGTCTCGTTGTTTTGTCGGACCATTGCCCCATGAGCTTCAGCCCCCTGATTCGCCAACTGATCGACGCCCTGCGCACGTTGCCGGGTGTCGGCCAGAAAACCGCCCAGCGCATGGCGCTGCAACTGCTGGAGCGTGATCGCAGCGGCGGCACCCGGTTGGCCCAGGCCCTGAGCCAGGCCATGACGGGCGTCGGCCACTGCCGCCAGTGCCGAACCCTCACCGAAGAAGACCTTTGCCCGCAATGCGCCGACCCGCGTCGCGACGACACGTTGCTGTGTGTGGTGGAAGGCCCGATGGACGTCTACGCGGTGGAGCAGACCGGTTATCGCGGGCGTTACTTCGTGCTCAAGGGCCACCTGTCGCCGCTGGACGGCCTGGGTCCGGAGGCCATCGGCATTCCGCAACTGGTGGCACGTATCGAAGAGCAGGGCACCTTTACCGAGGTGATCCTGGCCACCAACCCGACCGTGGAAGGTGAAGCCACCGCCCATTACATCGCCCAACTGCTGAGCAACAAAGGCCTGATCACTTCGCGTATCGCCCATGGCGTGCCGTTGGGTGGGGAGTTAGAGCTGGTGGATGGTGGCACGCTGGCGCATTCGTTCGCCGGTCGCAAGCCGATCGCGCTCTAACAATAAACACCAGCCAAATGTAGGAGGGGGCTTGCTCCCGATGGCAGTGGATCAGCCATGAATCTATTGGCTGACACACTGCTATCGGGAGCAAGCCCCCTCCCACAATGGTTTTGCGGTGTGATTGAGATCTGTGTTGCTAACCAAGCAAGCGCTTGGTAATTTCGCTCCACCTCTCCGTGGAGCTTGCCGATGTCTGCCTATCAGGACTACTTCGACCCCAGCCACCAATTGCTCCGCGACAGCGTGCGCCGTTTTGTCGAGCGGGAGCTGTTACCGGGCATCGAGCAATGGGAGGAGGCGGAGAGCTTTCCCCGAGCGTTGTACCTTAAGGCCGGTGCGGCGGGGATCCTCGGTATCGGTTATCCCGAATCCTTGGGCGGCAGTCACGAGGGCGATCTGTTCGCCAAGGTGGCCGTCAGCGAGGAATTGATGCGCTGCGGCTCCGGCGGCGTGGTCGCGGGATTGGGCTCGCTGGATATCGGCTTGCCTCCCATCATCAAATGGGCGCGGCCCGAAGTGCGCGAACGTGTGGCCCCGCAAGTGCTCTCGGGCGAGAAGATCATCGCCTTGGCCGTCACCGAACCCAGCGGCGGCTCCGATGTAGCCGGCCTGCGCACCCGCGCCGTGCGTGATGGCGACGTTTACCGGGTCAGCGGCAGCAAGACCTTTATCACCAGCGGCAACCGCGCCGATTTCTACACCGTTGCTGTTCGTACCGGAGGGCCAGGCTTTGGCGGCATCAGCCTGTTGCTCATCGAAAAAGACACCCCGGGTTTCACCGTCGGCCAGCCCCTGAAGAAAATGGGTTGGTGGGCGTCGGACACGGCAGAGTTGTTCTTCGATGATTGCCAGGTGCCCGTAGGCAACCTGATCGGCGCCGAGAACATGGGGTTTGCCTGCATCATGGGCAACTTTCAGAGTGAACGGCTGGCGCTGGCGTTGATGGCCAATATGACCGCGCAGCTTGCGCTTGAGGAAAGCCTCAAATGGGCCGCGCAGCGTGAAGCATTTGGCAAGCCCATTGGCAAATTCCAGGTGCTCAAGCATCGCCTGGCGGAAATGGCGACGGCTGTGGAAGTGTCCAGGGAATTCACCTACCGCCAAGCCGCCAAGATGGCCGCTGGCAAGAGTGTGATCAAGGAGATATCCATGGCCAAGAACCTGGCCACCGATACCGCCGATCGGGTGACTTATGACGCCGTGCAGATCCTCGGCGGCCAGGGCTATATGCGCGGCAGCCTGGTGGAGAGGCTGTATCGCGACAACCGTATCCTGTCGATCGGCGGCGGCACTCGTGAAGTGATGAATGAAATCATCAGCAAACAGATGGGGCTTTGAGGCGGCTTACCTGCCTCATCGGGGCAAGCCCTCTGCCACATTTTGATGTGTAAACACCTTCAAGTGTGGGAGGGGGCAGCCCTTGATAGCGTCAGTCCAGCCAAATATTACCGCTCGGACAGCGCAAATTGCGTCAGGCAAAACGTCGGAATCCCCATGTCTTCCAAACGCTGCGAGCCACCCAGCTCCGGCAGATCAATAATTGCCGCGGCTTCAAAAATCTTCGCACCCATGCGCCGCACCAGGTTCGCCGCAGCGATCAAGGTCCCGCCTGTGGCGATCAGGTCATCGAACATCAGCACCGAGTCGCCTTCGCACAGGCTGTCGGCGTGCACTTCCAGGAAGGCTTCGCCGTATTCGGTCTGATAACCCTCGGCCAGGACATCGGCCGGCAGCTTGCCCTGCTTGCGGAACAGGATCAGCGGTTTGTTCAGTTGGTAGGCAATGATCGAACCGATCAGAAACCCGCGGGCATCCATCGCGCCGATGTGGGTGAAATCGGCTTCGACATAGCGATGGGCAAAGGTATCGGCCACCAGGCGCAGGGCCTTGGGCGATTGGAACAGCGGCGTGATGTCACGGAAGATCACCCCAGGCTTGGGGAAGTCGATGACGGGGCGGATCAGGGATTTGATGTCGAACGAATCGAAGGTCATCGTCGAAGAGTCCTGGGAGGAAAACGGACTCGAAGTATACCTGCGGCCTCACCGATTGGCGCGGCCACAAGTGTCTGCATCAACCCTCTAGAGAACCACCCGCCAACGCACACAGCTGGATCGGGTCGAGAATGTGCACTTCCTTGCCTTCGGCGGCAATCAACTCGTTCTGCTGGAAACGGGTGAACACGCGGGACACGGTTTCCACCGCCAGACCCAGGTAGTTGCCGATTTCGTTACGCGACATGCTCAAGCGGAACTGGTTGGCCGAGAAACCGCGTGCCCGGAACCGGGCCGACAGGTTGACCAAGAATGTCGCGATGCGCTCGTCGGCGGTTTTCTTCGATAACAGCAGCATCATCTGCTGGTCGTCACGAATTTCTCGGCTCATCACGCGCATCAACTGGCGGCGCAGTTGAGGTAATTGGATGGCCAGTTCGTCCAGGCGTTCGAAGGGGATTTCGCACACCGACGTGGTCTCCAGCGCCTGGGCCGACACGGGATGCATCTCGGTGTCCATGCCCGACAAACCCACCAGTTCGCTGGGCAGGTGAAAACCGGTGATTTGCTCTTCGCCGTTGTCGCTCAGGCTGAAGGTCTTCAACGCGCCCGAACGTACTGCATAGACGGAGTCGAACTGATCGCCCTGACGAAACAGGAACTCGCCTTTCTTCAGCGGGCGACCACGTTTAACGATGTCGTCCAGCGCATCCATGTCTTCCAGATTCAGCGAAAGTGGCAGGCAGAGGGGGGCCAGGCTGCAATCCTTGCAGTGAGCCTGGCTGTGAGCGCGCAGTTTGACTGGCTCGGACATTTCTTAAATCCTTGTGGGAAAACACACATAAGACGTAAGGGTAACGCACTGGGGGGCAGTGAGGCCAGCGTGTACAAAAAACAGACAGCCGTATAAAGCTTTGTGTATCGGTGCCGATACATATGTGTACGTTCATGAGCAGGAGCTCAGCGCATGTTGATCATCGCCGCCAACAACCCCTCCATCCGTGTGCCAAACCCAGAGCCGGCCCCGCCCGCTGCGGCGGTTGAGACGCAGGATGCCGTGTCAACGCCTGCCACGAGCGAAGGCGTGAAGGTGAGCATTTCTCCGGATGGCTTCAAGGCTGCGGGTGCGGCCAAAAGTGCCAACGCCGATATCGACGACAGCGGTCTGGACGACAACGTTAAGCAAGTTCTTAAAATGATCCGTCAGTTGAAGCAGCAGATCGCCGAAAAATTGGCGGAGCTTCAGGCCATCGCCGCGGACAAAAGCCTGACGCCGGAGGAGGTTCAGGCCAAGGTCGCTAACGTGCAAGGTGCCATCAGTTCCTTGCAGGCCGGCTTGATGACGGCCCAAATCTCCTTGGCCAAGGCCATGAAAACCATGAGTGCCGATCAGGCGCTCAAGGCCGCTTCGTTGTCGATGTAACTAGGTCGATGTAACTAGATCACCCGTGAAAACCGTTGCCGGTTCTGGTGTTCCAGGTACGCGTCGAACACCATGCACACCGAGCGCACCAGCAAGCGCCCTGCGGGCAGCACCCGAATGCCCTGGGCGTCGAGCGCGATCAGGCCGTCCTTGGCCATGGCCTCAAGTTGCAGCCAGATCTCATCGAAGTACCCGCGAAAATCAATATTGAAGGCTTGTTCGATACGCTCGAATACCAGGCTGAAATTGCAGATCAACTGCTGAATCACTTCCCGTCTTAGTCGATCGTCTGTGGTGCAGACCAAGCCACGGCTGGTCGCCAGCTGCGCGCCGGCCAGTGTGTTCTGGTAGCCGTTGAGATCACTGCTGTTCTGGCAATACAAGTCGCCGATCTGGCTGATCGCCGACACACCCAGGCCGATCAGGTCGCAATGGCCGTGGGTGGTGTAGCCCTGGAAATTGCGTTGCAGCGTGCCTTCTTCCTGGGCGATGGCGAGTTCGTCATCCGGCAGAGCGAAGTGGTCCATGCCGATGTAGCGATAACCCGCCTCGGTCAATTGCGTGATGGTGGTTTGCAGCATCAGCAGTTTTTCCGCCGGTGCTGGCAGCTCGTCGCTGTCGATGCGCCGCTGGGGCATGAAGCGCTCCGGCAGGTGCGCATAGTTGAACACCGACAGGCGATCCGGTTGCAGCTTGATCACTTCTTCCACGGTGCGCGCGAAGTTGATCGGCGTTTGCTTGGGCAGGCCGTAGATCAGGTCGATATTGATCGAGCGAAACTGCAAAGTGCGCGCCGCATCGATTACTGCGCGAGTCTCTTCCAGGCTTTGAAGGCGGTTAACGGCCCGCTGCACCTCGGGGTCGAGGTCTTGCAGGCCAATGCTGACGCGGTTGAAACCGAGTTCACGCAGCAGGCCCATGGTGGCCCAGTCGGCTTCGCGCGGGTCGATCTCGATGCCGTAGTCGCCGGAATCATCATCGAGCAAATTGAAGTGCTGGCGCAGGGAGCCCATGACCTGACGCAGTTCGTCGTGGCTGAGAAACGTCGGCGTGCCGCCGCCGAAATGCAACTGCTCCACCGGCTGTTTCGGGTCGAGGTGGCAGGCCACCATTTGGATCTCCTGCTCCAAGCGGTGCAGATATGCCTGGGCGCGGCCGCGGTCCTTGGTGATTACCTTGTTGCAGGCGCAGTAGTAGCAAATGTTCGCGCAGAACGGCACATGCACATACAGCGACAATGGGCGCACAGCCTTGCGACTGTCGCGCAGGGCGTGTAGCAGGTCGAAGGTGCCGACCTGGCTGTCGAATTGTACGGCGGTGGGGTAGGACGTATAGCGCGGTCCCGCCAGGTCGTAGCGATGAATCAGATCGGTGTCCCAACGAATGGCGTCGAGCATGCGGGCGTCCCCCGGATAGGCTAGTGGGCCGAGTCTAGAGGCGTGGAGCAGAGGGCATCTTGATTTGCATCAACGAGCAGCGGCGCTATGCCACATGGCCTTTTAGTGGCCCATCAGCCAGTGCTGGTGCGGCCCTGGCAAGGTCCAAATACCGAACACAATGACCAGCAATCCACCGGCCATGCGCACGCTGCGTTTGCGCAATAACGCGGTGACGCGTTCGGCGGCCAGCCCAGTCGCCAGCAGCACGGGCCAGGTGCCCAACCCGAACGCGAGCATCAGCAAGGCACTGTCCAGCGCATTGCCCTGGCTCGCGGCCCATAGCAGGGTGCTGTAGACCAACCCGCACGGCAACCAGCCCCACAGCGCGCCCAGCAGTAGAGCGCGGGGCAGGCTGGAAACCGGCAGCAAACGGGTGGCAACGGGCTGGATATGCCGCCACAGGCCGCGCCCGAGGCTTTCGATACGGGTGAGGCCGCTCCACCAACCGGCCAGGTACAGGCCCATGCAGATCAGCAGCAGACCGGCGAGTACGCGCATGAACATCGCCGCCGGGCTATTGGCCACGGCCCAGCCGGCCAGGCCGATCAACAGCCCAGCCGTGGCGTAACTGAGGATTCGCCCCAGGTTGTACGCCAGCAGCAGGCGAAACCGGCGACTGCGTTGCTCCTTGGGAATTGCCAAAGTCAGCGCGCCCATCAGCCCGCCGCACATGCCCAGGCAATGACCGCCGCCCAGCAGGCCCAGGATCAGCGCGGAGACCAGCAGCGGCGCCAATTCAAGCATGAGGTGGGTCTTTGGGCGGTTGTTCCGGGCCGTTGGCTTCGTCGATGGCGGCCAGGTGGTTCGGGTCCTGGTCGTCGAACAGCACGCTGTGGGCCGGGCCGTCGAGGTCATCGTACTGGCCGCTGTCCACGGCCCAGAAGAAGATGTAAATAGCGATGGCCACTATCAGCAGCGCCGCCGGAATCATCACGTATAAAGCTGGCATCTGCACTCCATGCCCGCGCGTCTCACGCGGGCAGCGGGCGGGTGATTGAGGGGGCGCTGGCGGCCTGTGCGCTCGGCACGCGAGTCAGGCGCAGGGCGTTGAGTACCACGGTCAACGAACTGATGGACATGCCGACTGCCGCCCAGATTGGCGTGATCGAGCCCAAAGCAGCAAACGGCAACATCAGGCCATTGTATAGGCCCGCCCAGAGCAGGTTTTCAATAATCACTCGTCGGGTGCGCCGCGCCAGGCTGAAGGCCTGCACCAGAGCGTCGAGGCGATTGGAGAGCAACACCGCATCGGCACTGGTCTTGGCCAGGTCGGTGGCCGAGCCCATTGCCACGCTGATATCGGCGGCGGCGAGGACGGGGACATCGTTGACGCCATCGCCGAGCATCAGCACCTTGCGACCTTCCTTGTGCAGCTGTTGCAGCACGTGCAGCTTGTCGTCGGGACGCAGGCCGCCGTGGGCCTCGTCTATGCCCAGCTCAAGGGCGACACTGGCGACCATCGGCGAACTGTCCCCGGACAGCAGCAGTGTGCGCCAACCGCGCGCCTTGCAAACGGCGAGCAGGGCGGGGGCGTCGCTGCGCAGGCGATCATCCAGTACGAACCAGGCGATGGCGCCGCTGCGGTCGCCCAGCAGCAGCCATTGCCCGGCGTCGTCCGGCGGAGCGGGGATCGGGCAGCCACTGAGTTCGCAGACGAAGCCCGGCTGGCCGATGCGCAGCAGACGCTCGCCCACTCGACCTTCCAAACCGAGACCGGGCGTACTGAGCACTTCGTCAGCGGCCAATGGCGCACGGCCAAAGGCGCGGGCAATCGGGTGTTCTGAGCGGTTTTCCAGGGCGGCGGCGAGACCCAGGCAGTCGTCGCTGCCCAATTCGCCCAGCGGCCGGATCGCGCGCAGGGCCAGGCGACCTTCGGTGAGGGTGCCGGTCTTGTCGAAGATCACCGTGTCGATCTGGTTCAGGCCCTCCAGCACATGGCCACGGGTCAGCAGCAGCCCGAGTTTGTGCAGGGTGCCGGTGGCGGCGGTCAGGGCGGTAGGTGTAGCGAGGGACAACGCACATGGGCAGGTCGCCACTAACATCGCCAGCACGATCCAGAACGCTCGTGATGAGTCCAGTTCCCACCACAGCAGGCCGATCAGCGCAGCGGCGATCAGCGAACACAACAGGAACCACTGCGCGGCGCGGTCGGCGATTTGCGCCAGTCGCGGTTTTTCGGCCTGGGCGCGCTCCAGCAGGCGCACGATGGCGGACAGGCGGGTCTCGTGGCCAAGGGCGCGCACTTCGACGGTCAGCGCGCCGTCGACGTTGAGGGTGCCGGCGGTGACGGTGTCGCCGACTTGGCGCGGTTGCGGTAAGTACTCGCCGGTGAGCAGGGACTCATCAATGCTGGACTGGCCATCGAGGATCACGCCGTCTGCTGGCAGCACCGCGCCCGGATGCACCAGCACGCGGTCGCCCAGGGCCAGTTCGCTCAACAGGATGCGTTCGCTCTGGCCGTCGTCTTTCAAGCGCAGGCACGACGCAGGCAACAGGTTGACCAACTGCGCAGTGGCCGCCGCCGTGCGCTCCCGGGCACGGCGTTCCAGGTAGCGACCGGCCAGCAGGAACAGTGCAAACATGCCCACTGCATCGAAATACAGCTCGCCGACGCCGGTGATCGCGGTCCATATTCCCGCCAAATAAGCCCCGCCAATGGCGAGGGATACTGAAACGTCCATGGTCAGGTGGCGCGTGCGCAGGTCGCGCATGGCGCCCTTGAAGAACGGCGCGCAGCTGTAGAACACGATGGGGGTTGTCAGAAACATCGCCACCCAGCGCAGGATTACATGCAGCTCCGGGCTCAGGTCGATATTGAATTCCGGCCAGGTGGCCATGGTTGCCATCATTGCCTGGAACCACAGCAGCCCGGCGACACCGAGTTGGCGCAAAGCCAGGCGGTTTTCGCTGGCCAGTTGCTCGGCGGCGCGGTCGGCCTGATAAGGATGGGCGGCATAGCCGATATGGCGCAGCTCACTGAGCACTTGGCTCAACGGCAATTGCCCGTCGGCCCAGCGCACCTGCAAGCGATGGTTGGACAGGTTCAACCGCGCCTCGGCAACGGCGGGCAAGCTGCGCAGGTGTTTTTCGATCAGCCAGCCACAGGCGGCGCAGCTGATGCCTTCCATCAACAGGGTCGTTTCAGCCAGTTCGCCTTGGTGGTGCACGAAGGGTTTTTGCACGTCGGCGCGGTCGTACAGCGCCAGTTCGTCCACCAGTTGCACCGGCAGCGTTTCGGGGTTGGCCGAGGCTTCGCTGCGGTGCTGGTAATAGCTTTCCAAACCTGCGGCCACGATTGCTTCGGCCACCGCCTGGCAGCCCGGGCAGCAGAGTTCGCGGCGCTCGCCGAGGATATCGGCGGTGAACCGGCTGCCGGGCGGTACGGGCAGGGCGCAGTGGTAGCAGGGAGTGGGGGTGGTCATGGTTCGGGATCTTTGGTGGCTGGGAAGGCCCCATCGCCGGCGAGCCGGCTCCTACGAGAGGGGTGTGGGTCTGTAGGAGCCGGATTGCCGGCGATGCGCGAAGCGCAGGTGTTTATTTTTTCAGGTCTTCGGCACCCTGCAACGGTTCATCACCCAACAGCAAGTCTTTGTCGTGGCTGACTTCTTCTTCCTCGAACAGCCGCCAGGTCTTGTCGCCTTCTACGCCCAGCAGTTCCACGAAGCGGCGGCCTTCGACTTTGTCGGTGACCTGGCCGATGTAGCGGCCGGGTTCGCTGTCGCTGCGGGCCAGGTTGATTTTGCGATCTTTCTCCGGCTGAGTCGGGGAAATCAGGTTCAGCTCCAGGGTGTTCGGGTTGCTGTAGCCGGTGAGCTTCAGCTCGACTTCACCGGTCAGTTCGTCCAAATGCAGCTTGGCGCGCAGTTGCAGGGTCTGCGCCAGGCGTTCGCGGTCCAGTGAGCGGTTGATGCCCTTGCCAGCCTCGTAGTAGTTGTCGTTGACCAGGTTGTCCGGGTTGTTTACCGCGATGGTCACCATGGACAAGGTCAAGGTCACCGAGCAGGCGAGGATCCCGATGATGATCCAGGGCCAGAGGTGCTTGTACCAAGGGCTTGCGGCAGTGGCTAAGGGCATTGTTCCGTTCTCTCTTTATCGAACTTGTGGGCCGATGAATCGGCTCTTGGCTTCAATGTTGACGCTGGCGTCATCGGCATCGGTGAGGGTGAATTTCACCTCGTTGGTGCTTGACGGCAGTTGTTCCGGCGCACTCGACAGTTCCACTGGCATGCTGACGATATCGCCGGCAGCCACCTTGATCTCGCGCCGGCCCTGCAGCTTGAGGTCTGGCAGGCCTGATGCGTCGAGCACGTAGGTGTGGTCGCGCTGGTCCTTGTTCATGATCTTCAGGCTGTAGACGTTTTCGATACGACCTTCGGCGTTTTCGCGGTAGAGCACGCGGTCTTTGCTCACGTCGAAGCCCACCAGCGACCGCATGAAGAACGCCCCGGCCAACAGGCTGATCATCGCCAGCAACACCAGGGCGTACCCGATCAGGCGTGGGCGCAGCTTGTGGGTTTTCTGCCCGGACAGGTTGTGCTCGGTGGTGTAGCTGATCAGGCCGCGCGGGTACTCCATCTTGTCCATGATGTTGTCGCAGGCGTCGATGCACGCGGCGCAGCCGATGCACTCGATTTGCAGACCGTCGCGGATGTCGATGCCGGTGGGGCACACCTGCACGCACATCGTGCAATCGATGCAGTCGCCCAGGCCTTGGGCCTTGTAGTCGATCCCTTTTTTACGCGGGCCACGCAGCTCTCCACGACGTGGGTCGTAAGAGACGATGAGGGTGTCTTTGTCGAACATCACGCTCTGGAAACGCGCGTACGGGCACATGTAGATGCACACCTGTTCGCGCAGCCAGCCGGCGTTGCCGTAGGTGGCGAGGGTGAAGAAACCGACCCAGAAATACGACCAGCCATCGGCCTGGCCGGTGAAGAAATCGAACACCAGTTCGCGGATCGGCGAGAAGTAGCCGACGAAGGTAATCCCGGTGGCAAAACCGATCAGCAGCCACAGGCTGTGCTTGCTGAATTTGCGCAGGAATTTGTTGGCGCCCATCGGCGCTTTATCCAGCTTGATGCGTTGGTTGCGGTCGCCTTCGGTGACTTTTTCGCACCACATGAAGATCCACGTCCACACGCTTTGCGGGCAGGTATAACCGCACCACACGCGGCCGGCGTACACCGTGATGAAGAACAGGCCAAACGCCGCGACGATCAGAATGCCCGAGAGCAGGATGAAGTCCTGGGGCCAGAAGGTCGCACCGAAAATGAAGAACTTGCGCTCCGGCAGGTTCCACCACACGGCCTGGTGGCCACCCCAGTTCAGCCACACCGTGCCGAAGTAGAGCAGGAACAAAGCAGCGCCGCCGAGCATTCGTAAATTGCGGAACAGGCCGGTAAAGGCGCGGGTGTAGATTTTCTCGCGCGGGGCATAGAGGTCGACGGTGGCGGTCGAGTGTTTGGCAGGCGGGGTAACGTCATGTACCGGTATTTGGTCGCTCATCATTGCATCCCACGGCGGTGGAGATTTGCCTCGGCCAGTACGTGCCAACCGGGGTCAAATTAGGGGTCTTGCAGTGGCGTAATGATACGCCCCCGATGCTGCGCAAGGGGTGCGACCTTTGGTCGCGTTGGGGAAAATCAATTGATGGTGTACGTGATCTGGATCAATTGACTTGTGAAGTATGGACGGTTTTTGCGGTCTCAACCTTCAAAAAGCCGAAGATCCAATGTGTGAGGGGGCTTGCTCCCGATAGCGGCGTGTCAGTCAGAGTCACTAATACTGATCCACCGTCATCGGGAGCAAGCCCCCTCTCACAAGGGTTTTTTGGTGTTTCTGGGTAAGGGGGTCGCCTTACTGCTCCTCGGCCTTCTTATCCCCATGGGACAAGCTGTAAACATACGCCGCGAGCAAGTGCACCTTGTCATTGCCTTGCAATTGTTCCTGCGCCGGCATCTGGCCCTGGCGGCCGAAACGGATGGTCTGCTGCAGTTGGGCGAAGCTCGAACCGTAGATGAATGCACCGGGGTGGGTCAGGTCGGGCGCGCCCATTGCTGGGGTGCCTTTACCGGCTGGGCCGTGGCAGGCCACGCAGTTGGCGGCGAAGAGTTTTTCGCCGTTGGCTACGTCGGCCTTGACGCCTTCGGGCAGTTTGCGGCCGTCGAGTTGGGTGACCACGTAGGCCGCCACGTCGCTGACACCCTCTTCTTGCAGCACCGGCAGCCAGCCCGGCATCACGGCATGACGGCCTTTCATGATGGTTTCCTTGATCGTCGCCGGCTCGCCACCCCAGCGCCAGTCGGCGTCAGTCAGGTTGGGGAAGCCGTAGGCACCCTTGGCGTCGGACCCGTGGCACACCGAGCAGTTGGACGCGAACAAGCGGCCACCCATCTTCAGGGCTTGCGGGTCCTTGGCGACTTCCTCAATGGGCATGGAGGCGAATTTGGCGAAGATCGGACCGAACTTGGCGTCCGACCGGGCCATTTCCTTTTCCCATTCGTGTACACCGGTCCAGCCGGTCTGGCCGTTGGCGAAGGGGGTTTGCTTGTCGTTGTCGAGGTAGTTGTAGCCCGGCAGCAGGCCTTTCCAATTGCCCAGGCCTGGGTACAGCACCAGGTAGCCAAGGGCAAAAATGATGGTGCCGACGAACAACATGAACCACCACTTGGGCAATGGGTTGTCGTACTCCTCGATGCCATCGAACGAGTGGCCGACGGTCTCGTCGGTTTGCTCGGCGCGCTGGCCCTTGCGGGTCGACAGCAACAGCCAGGTCAGGGCGAAAATGGTACCCAGACTGAGGACTGTGACGTACAGACTCCAGAACGTAGTCATTCTTTGTTACTCCTAGAAGCTTGCTCGACGTGCTTGATGGCTTCGGGATCATCCGCAAAGGGCAGCAAGGTCGCGTCTTCAAACTCCGACTTGCGCTTGGGGCTGAACACCCACAACGCCAGGCCGATAAAGGCCACCATCACCACAACGGTGCCCAGGCCACGAATCATCCCGATATCCATGAAGAGTCACCGTTTGCTTTTGATGATGGTGCCCAGGCCTTGCAGGTAGGCCACCAATGCGTCCATTTCGGTCTTGCCCTTTACGGCTGCGGCTGCACCGGCAATGTCTTCGTCGGTGTAGGGCACGCCCAGGGTGCGCAAGACTTCCATCTTCTTCGCGGTGTCCTTGCCGTCGAGCTTGTTTTCCACGAGGAACGGATACGCCGGCATTTTCGACTCAGGCACCACGTTGCGCGGGTTGTACAAGTGCGCACGTTGCCAGTCATCGGAGTAACGCCCGCCAACACGGGCCAGGTCAGGGCCGGTGCGCTTGGAACCCCACAGGAACGGGTGGTCCCATACGCTTTCGCCGGCGACCGAGTAGTGGCCGTAGCGTTCGGTTTCGGCGCGGAATGGGCGGATCATCTGCGAGTGACAGCCCACGCAACCGTTGGCGATGTAGACGTCGCGGCCTTCCAGTTCAAGGGCGGTGCGCGGCTTCATGCCTTCCACCGGCTTGTTGGTCACGTCCTGGAAAAACAGCGGAACGATCTGGGTCAGGCCGCCGATACTCACGGCGATGACCATGAAGAAGGCCAGCATGCCGATATTCTTCTCGACTACTTCATGCTTCATCAGTGGGCTCCCACAACGGCGATCTTGGCGGCGGCTTCGGCTTCTGCCGGGTCCGAGGCACGCACGGTGCGCCAGACGTTGTAGGCCATGAACAGCATGCCGGCAGCGAAGAACGCACCGCCCAAGGCACGGACGATGTAGCCCGGATGGCTGGCTTGCAGCGCTTCGACGAACGAGTAGGTGAGGGTGCCGTCATCGTTGATCGCACGCCACATCAGGCCTTGGGTGATGCCGTTGACCCACATCGAAGCGATGTAGAGCACGGTGCCGATGGTGGCCAGCCAGAAGTGCGTGTTGATCAGCCCGACACTGTGCATCTGCGCACGGCCGAACAGTTTGGGGATCATGTGGTACAGCGCACCGATGGAGATCATCGCCACCCAACCGAGGGCACCGGCGTGAACGTGGCCGATGGTCCAGTCGGTGTAGTGGGAGAGCGAGTTGACGGTCTTGATTGCCATCATCGGCCCTTCGAAGGTCGACATGCCGTAGAACGCCAGGGATACCACAAGGAAGCGCAGGATCGGGTCGGTGCGCAATTTATGCCAGGCACCCGAGAGGGTCATCATGCCGTTGATCATGCCGCCCCAGCTCGGGGCCAACAGGATGATCGACATCGCCATGCCCAGGGACTGCGCCCAGTCCGGCAGTGCGGTGTAGTGCAAGTGGTGCGGGCCGGCCCAGATGTAGAGGGTGATCAATGCCCAGAAGTGCACGATGGACAAACGGTACGAGTAAATAGGACGTTCGGCCTGTTTCGGCACGAAGTAGTACATCATCCCCAGAAAACCGGTGGTGAGGAAAAAGCCTACGGCGTTATGCCCGTACCACCACTGGATCATCGCGTCCGTCGCGCCGGCATACGCCGAGTAGGACTTGAACAGGCTGACCGGCAGCGACGCGTGGTTGACGATGTGCAGCATCGCCGTGACCACGATGAAGGCACCGTAGAACCAGTTGCCCACGTAGATGTGCTTGGTTTTGCGCTTGACGATGGTGCCGAAGAACACCGCACCGTAAGTCACCCACACAATCGCCAGCAAAATGGCGATCGGCCATTCCAGCTCGGCGTATTCCTTGGTGGTGGTGTAGCCCAGTGGCAGGCTGACGATGGCGCCGACGATGACCGCCTGCCAACCCCAGAAGGTAAAGGCGGCGAGGCCATCGGAGATCAGTCGCGTCTGGCAGGTTCGCTGCACGACATAGTAGGAGGTGGCAAACAATGCACATCCGCCGAAGGCGAAAATCACCAAGTTGGTGTGCAGCGGGCGTAGGCGACCGAAGGTCGTCCATGGCAAGTCGAAATTCAATTCCGGCCAAACCAGTTGCGAGGCGATGAACACCCCGAGCCCCATGCCAAGGATCCCCCAGACCACCGTCATGATGGCGAACTGGCGGACTACCTTATAGTTATAAGCAGTCGGACTGATTGCTGTGCTCATTCTAAGGTTCCACGGTTTAGGTTTTTTTATAGGTAAAATCGGCCGCAAGTATGTAGAAAGCGAGGGGCCATTGCAACGCAATGGCTGACCTGGATCAATGCGTTCCACGCCAGATTCTGCGCCCTTTCCATGTTTGGCGTAAGGACAAAATCAGAAATCGAAAGCTGATCGAGTGGACAGGAAATTTTGGGGGTCGCAACGACTGTCGTCGCGTACGCCAAGATCGGTCCGCTGTGCAAGCAAGCGTAGACCCGAATGGCAGTAGGGGAAAGTTGTGCTTTGGAGGGGTGTGACACTTGGTCGCGTAGCGCGGTAGAGCTGCCGCCCCAAATTGGGGCGGCAGTCAGGTGTTACTGAGCTGCGCTTTCTGGCATTGCACCATCAGCGTTGTGAGACAGGCTGTACACGTAAGCTGCGAGCAGGTGCACTTTGTCGTTGCCCTGCAACAGTTCCTGCGCCGGCATCTGGCCCTGACGGCCGTGACGAATGGTCTGCTGCAGCTGCGCCAGGCTGGTGCCGTAGATATAGCCGCCTGGCAGCGTCAGGTTCGGCGCCCCCATGACTTCCATACCGTGGCCTTCCGGCCCATGGCAGGCCACGCAGGTGGTGTTGAACGCCGCTTTGCCCGCATCCAGGTCGGCAGTGCTATCGGCCGGCAGTGGCAACTTGGCCAAATCGTGACGTACATAGGCAGCGACGTTTTTCACACCGTCGTCACCCAGCACCGTACCCCAGGCCGGCATCGCCGCGTGGCGACCGTTCAGGATGGTGGTCTTGATGGCCTCAGCCGAGCCGCCCCAGCGCCAGATGTTGTCTGCCAGGTTAGGGAAGCCGAACGCGCCCTTGGCGTCCGAGCCGTGACACACCGCGCAGTTGGACGCGAACAGGCGACCACCCATCTTCAGCGCTTGCGGGTCTTTAGCGACTTCTTCCACGGGCATGGCCGAGAATTTGGCGAAGATCGGCCCGAACTTGGTGTCGGCCTTGGCCATCTCCTTGTCCCACTCCTTGGCCGAGGTCCAACCGTCTTCATAGCCCGGCAGCACACCTTTCCAGTTGCCCAGGCCCGGGTAGAGCACCAGGTAGCCGACCGCAAACACCAGGGTGCCGGCGAACAGCATGAACCACCACTGGGGCAGCGGGTTGTCGTATTCCTCGATACCGTCGAAGGCGTGGCCCATGGTCTGGTCGACACTGCCTTTGGTCTCGCCCTTGCGGGTGGCGATCAATAGCCAGGTCAGCCCGATCAGGCTGCCGAGGGTCAGTACGCAGATCCATGTACTCCAGAATAGGGTCATGGCCGATTGCTCCTTGTTGCAGGCTCTTCTTGAGCGTCGGATGGAGAAGGTTCATCGGCGAAGGGCAGCAGGCGCGCCTGCTCGAATTCCTCATTGCGCCGGTTGTTGAACACCCACAGTGACAGGCCGATAAAGGCGATGGCAACGACCAGCGTGCCAAGGCCGCGGATGGTGCCCGCATCGAATTCAAATCCCATGGCTCACCTCTTGCTCTTGATGGCAGTGCCGAGTACTTGCAGGTACGAAACCAGCGCGTCCATCTCGGTCTTGCCCTTGAGGCTGGCCACGGCGCCGCTGATGTCGTCGTCGGTGTATGGCACGCCGAGGGTGCGCATTACTTTCAACTTGTTCTCGGTGTGGCTGCTGTCGACCTGGGCCGTGACCAACCACGGGTAGGCCGGCATCTTCGACTCGGGCACTACGTTGCGCGGGTTGTACAAGTGCGCGCGGTGCCAGTCGTCCGAGTAGCGGGCGCCAACGCGGGCCAGATCCGGGCCGGTGCGCTTGGAGCCCCACAGGAACGGGTGATCCCACACGCTTTCGCCCGCCACCGAGTAGTGGCCGTAGCGTTCGGTTTCGGCGCGGAACGGACGGATCATCTGCGAGTGGCACTGAACGCAGCCTTCGCGGATGTAGATGTCGCGGCCTTCCAGTTGCAGCGCGGTGTAGGGCTTCATGCCTTCCACCGGCTTGTTGGTCACGTCCTGGAAGAACAGCGGGACGATCTGGGTCAGGCCGCCGATGCTCACGGCGAGCACCATGAGCAGCATCAGCAGGCCGACGTTCTTTTCAATCGTTTCGTGTTTCATCACAGACTCCTCAGGCCAGCTGCGCAGTGGTGGCGGCTTCGACAGGCTGCGGCGAACGCACAGTGCGCCACGTGTTGTAAGCCATCAGGAACATGCCGCTGAGGAACACCGCACCGCCCACCAGCCGCACGATGAAGCCTGGATGGCTGGCCACCAGGGTTTCGACGAAGGAGTAGGTCAAGGTGCCGTCTTCGTTGATCGCACGCCACATCAGGCCCTGGGCGATGCCGTTGACCCACATCGAGGCGATGTAGAGCACGGTGCCGATGGTGGCCAGCCAGAAGTGCGCGTTGATCAGGCCGAGGCTGTACATCTGCTCGCGACCGAAGACTTTCGGGATCATGTGGTACAGCGCGCCGATGGAGATCATCGCCACCCAACCGAGGGCGCCGGCGTGTACGTGGCCGATGGTCCAGTCGGTGTAGTGGGAGAGGGCGTTGACGGTCTTGATCGCCATCATCGGGCCTTCGAAGGTCGACATGCCGTAGAACGCCAGGGACACCACCAAAAAGCGCAGGATCGGGTCGCTGCGCAACTTATGCCAGGCGCCCGAGAGGGTCATCATCCCGTTGATCATGCCGCCCCAGCTCGGAGCCAGCAGTACCAGAGACATCACCATGCCCAGGGACTGCGCCCAGTCCGGCAGCGCGGTGTAGTGCAAGTGGTGCGGACCGGCCCAGATGTACAGGGTGATCAGCGCCCAGAAGTGCACGATGGACAAGCGATAGGAATACACCGGACGTTCGGCCTGCTTGGGCACGAAGTAGTACATCATCCCCAGGAAGCCTGCGGTGAGGAAAAAGCCTACCGCGTTGTGCCCATACCACCACTGCACCATGGCATCCGTCGCACCGCCGTAGAGGCTGTAGGACTTGGTCAGGCTGACCGGGATTTCCAGGTTGTTGACGATATGCAGGATCGCCACGGTGATGATGAACGCACCGAAGAACCAGTTACCGACGTAGATGTGCTTGGTGTTGCGCTTCATCACCGTGCCGAAGAACACGATGGCGTAGGCCACCCAGACAATGGTGATCAGGATGTCGATCGGCCATTCCAGCTCGGCGTATTCCTTGGAACTGGTGTAGCCCAGCGGCAAGGTGATCGCAGCCAGCAGGATGACCAACTGCCAACCCCAGAAGCAAAACGCGGCGATTTTCGGCGCGAACAGCTGCGTTTGGCAGGTGCGCTGCACCGAGTAGAACGAGCTGGCAAACAGTGCGCAGCCGCCGAAAGCGAAGATCACCGCGTTGGTGTGCAGCGGGCGCAAGCGGCCGAAGCTGGTCCAGGGCAAATCGAAGTTGAGTGCGGGCCAAACCAATTGGGCGGCGAGAAAAACCCCGAGCCCCATGCCGACGATGCCCCACACCACCGTCATAATGGCGAATTGGCGGACCACCTTGTAGTTATAGGCGGTACTTAAAGTAGTGTTCATGGTTCCCCATCCACGGTTCAACCCAAGCAAATGCGGCACTTGGGCTGGAGTTATAGGCAGACTAAATAGCGAGGCAAGCATGGGCAAAGAGCACAAGGCCAGTATTGACGGGGATCAATGGGCGCAGTGTGTGCGGGAACACGGCTGGTTGTGGGATGTCGCGAAAGGGTCTATCGCGCATACGCCGGTGACGCTGATCCTGGCCCACGGCGCCGGCGCACCGATGGACTCATCCTTCATGAACGACATGGCTGCACGCCTTGCCGGGCATGGCGTCAACGTGTTGCGCTTCGAGTTTCCCTACATGGCCCAGCGTCGATTGGACGGTGGCAAACGCCCACCCAACCCGGCGCCGAAACTGCTGGAAGCCTGGCGCGAAGTGCATGCCGAGGTGCGACGTCATGTCGCTGGGAAACTCGCCATTGGTGGCAAGTCCATGGGCGGGCGCATGGCGAGTCTGTTGGCCGATGAATTGGCCGCGGACGCGTTGGTGTGCCTGGGCTATCCGTTCTACGCGGTGGGCAAGCCGGAAAAACCGAGGGTCGAGCATTTGGCCGAGCTAAAGACGCCGACGTTGATTGTGCAGGGCGAGCGCGATGCGCTGGGCAATCGGGCGGCGGTGGAGGGGTATGTGTTGTCACCGAGCATCGAGGTGATGTGGCTGGTGGCGGGGGATCATGATTTGAAGCCGTTGAAGGCTTCGGGGTTTAGCCATGAGCAGCATCTGGAGGCTGCGGCGGTGCAGGTCGCCAGGTTTCTCGGCGCCTGTTAGGGACGTATCGGGACGTAGGTATCTACACATCTTCGATGCAAACATACCCTTAGAAAACGAGGCTCTTGTGGGGAGCGGGCTTGCCCCGCGCTGGGCTGCGCAGCAGCCCCAAAACCTGCCAGTCGGGTGTTGCTGAAAAAATGCGGTGTCTGGGTTAGGGCTGCTTCGCAGCCCAGCGCGGGCAAGCCCGCTCACCACAGAGTTATGTGTCTGCCTTTAGGCGTTGTGTAGATAACCCTGCCCCCGATAGCGGTCTAGCGGTTAAAACGCTCCACCAGCGAGTACTGGGTATTGGCGGTATGCGTCAATTCCTCACTCAACTGCGCCGAGTTCATCGCCTGCTCCGAGGTCTGATCTGCCAACAGCGCAATGGTGCTGATGTTACGGCTGATCTCTTCGGCTACCGAGCTTTGCTCTTCAGTCGCCGCTGCAATTTGCGTGGTCATGTCAGTGATATGCGCTACCGCCTCACTAATGCCCACCAACGCCTGATCCGCTTCCATCACCCGCGCCACACCTTCTTCGGCCTGGCGATGCCCGGCGTCCATGGTTTGCACAGCGGCGGCGGCGGTGTGTTGCAGCTTGGCGATCAGAGCATGGATCTGCCCGGTCGACTCGGCCGTACGCTGCGCCAGCTGCCGTACTTCGTCGGCTACCACGGCAAAGCCTCGGCCCATCTCGCCGGCACGAGCGGCTTCGATAGCGGCGTTCAATGCCAACAGGTTGGTCTGGTCGGCAATGCCCTTGATCACATCAACAACACCGCCGATCTCATCGCTGTCCTTGGCCAGTTGAGTGACGGTCACGCCCGTCTCACCCACGGCAACCGACAGACGCTGAATGGCCTCGCGGGTTTCCCCGGCGATATCGCGGCCGCGACCGGTCAAGCGATTGGCTTCCTGGGTGGCGTCCGCCGTGCGCTGCACATGGCTGGCGACTTCCTGGGTGGTCGCCGCCATCTGGTTGACCGCCGTGGCCACCTGTTCGGTTTCCACGCGCTGGCGTTCCAGGCCGCTGGAGCTGTTGTGGGCCAGGGTGTTGGACTGCGCCGCTTGCTCGTTGAGATGCTCAGCAGTGTCCTGCAAGCGTGTAAGGCATGTCTTCAGACGCGCTTCCTGGCTGAGGATCGACATCTCCAGGCGCGCCTGAGCGCCACGGCTGTCGGTGTACATCTGCGCGATCAACGGGTCGGAGGTGGTCTGCTCGGCCAAACGCAGCAGGCGCTTGAGACCGCGCTGTTGCCAGCTCAGGCCCAGCAGGCCCAACGGCACCGACAAACCCGCCGCCAGGGCAAAGCCCCAGTGGGAGTTGAGCGACACGCCAATCATGAAGCTCAGCTGGCTGATCAGGATAAACGGCAGCCAGTCCTGCAACACCGGCAGCCACTTGTCCCGCTGGGGAACGGCCGACTTGCCCTGGTTGATACGTTGGTAGAGCGCTTCGGCCCGGCGGATCTGCTCGGCGGTGGGCTTGATGCGCACCGATTCGTAGCCGACCACCTGATTGCCTTCGAAGACCGGCGTCACATAGGCGTTAACCCAGTAGTGATCGCCCGTCTTGCAGCGGTTCTTAACGATGCCCATCCATGGCAAGCCTTGTTTGAGCGTGGCCCACATATGCCCGAACACCGCCGCCGGCACATCCGGGTGACGAACCAGGTTGTGCGGGGCGCGTACCAGTTCTTCGCGACTAAACCCACTGATCTCGACGAAAGCATCGTTGCAGTAGGTGATCACGCCTTTGGCATCTGTGGTTGAGATCAACCGTTGCTGAGCGGGGAAGGTACGTTCGCGCTGGGTAACGGGTTGGTTATTACGCATGGTTGTTCAATCCGCAAGGCTTTCAGGGGGTATCGACCGGAACGGGGGTTTATTTAACTTATTTTTGCAACAATCCCTCGGTCGGACGCCACCTCACTGTTCTATTTGAGTTTTCCGGTATTGAGAATGTCGATCGCTATAGGCTATTGAACGTTGCTGCCGTAGTACTCCTGGATAAATGCAGCACGGTCAGTAGTGCCCAGGGTCACCTTGGCGAGTGCGGCAGCCACGGCATCAGGGTTTGCGAGGGCAAATACAGAAGCATTGGGGATGATGTAAATGGTGAACCTTTTTGAATAACCGCCCAGGCCCGCCAGGATTGGTTTGCCGGTGGCTGCGTATTCGAGCAGTTTGGAGGGCACGATTTTTCAAGAGCCATTGAAGCTATTCAGGTGCAAGAACGGCGCATTTGCGTGCTGATAATAGTGAATCAATTTGTCACGAGATATCGGGGGAATGAGTTCGACATTCGTGACGGCCTTTTGATGAGTGCTTCGCTCAACTTCTTCATCGTAATGCCGTCGCCGATCACATAAAAACGCGCTGTATGCCAGCTATTCAGCCAGTGGAGGCAAAGTTTTTTCCAAGCCTTGGCTCCTGCCGATATTGCCTGCTCAGACAATCTTCAGTGGGGTGAGGATGGGTTGGGCGTACTTGGATCGAAGGGCGTTTCAAGAAACATATCGTCGACACCGTGGATGTGCGTTGAAAAGGTTTTGCCAAGATATCGAGCTGAGAAGTAATCCAAAAAGCCAGGTGATACCTGGTTGGCCTGCATCGCGTGCTGGGGGGCTTTCCAAACGGGAGAACAGTCGCACGAGGCGTTTGCCGAGGGATATCGACAAAGACATCTCGGATATCCAGATGAAGTGGCGTGTGTTTATTACGTGGCAACTGCCTTCAGCGCAGCGTCAGGCATTTAACGGGTAGCAATCGGGGTTTATGCGTTGCTTCAGGCACGAAAGGGCTGTGGACGATTCAGCCCAACGGGCAAGCGGGCGAGTACTGACCGTTCGGATAGGTAAGGCATTTTGCAAGGGCAGGTAAATACAAAACCGCCTTCAGGGTGGCTTGGACTCAGGTGAAATCGGGCGGAATCAGTAAATCGGTTTAGCCACTTGTTGATAGGTGTAATTAGTCTGGAGGAGCTGATTGTCTTGGCACTATTTCGACAAGGGGAGTCGCTCGATAGCTATCAAAGATTTTATTGAAATAGCTGAATATATTTTTGAACTTTTTGAGCTTTTAGATGTATGGCTGGCTAGTTAAAACATGACCCGTGGATCACTGCTAAATACACTCTTGGAGTTTAGGGGGGAGGAATTAGCTATTTCGTATTTTTCAGATTTTTGGAATGTATAGCAGCGACTATTGTGCCCGTTTGATCGTCTTTGCGACGCGTTTTGGTGATGCGGCCGATTTGCCTTGTTGGCCTAGGCGCGATCATCGCCTTCTGAAATGCCGCGTTGCTGCGTGGAAGAGGTTGTGGGGCGATCTGTGGGGTATAAGCGGCGTTGTTGCTCCCTGTAACCGCTTCAATTTGAAGCATTCTTCTGGCCCCATGCCCCAAAAATACCCATCAATGAATAGGCGGTCTCGTTTTTGAATTTCACGTGGCTCAGTAAAAAGTGCAGCGACGGTTGCGGCTGTTTAAGCGAGTCGGGAGGGGGAGGGATGTGGCACTTTAATATTAATCCTCGGCTGTTTGTCCGGTTGCCCAGTCGCTGACTCAGTGATGCATGGCTGTGTCGGTACTTGGAGTGCGCGGAGCTTCAAACGGAGGAGGGTGGCCATTGATCAAGAGTTGGATTGTGCCTACAGAAGATAACTGTATACTTCATCATTTCCTACGACACATGTCCGCATTTCCTACAGAAATGTTCGCTACGAAGGGAGTTTCGTGTCTATTTTTGCTTCCAGTAGTGCCTCTCTTCTTGATGTGCACGATTTTTGCCATGCAAAAGTCGCCGTATTGATGTGCACGTACAACGGCGAATCCTTTCTGGCCGAGCAGCTTGATTCCTTTGAGCGCCAAACTCATGGTAATTGGATCCTGGTTGTATCAGACGACGATTCCCAAGACGGAACCCTGGCGCTATTGGATGGCTACCGAAATAGCTGGGGGGATGAGCGCCTTAGAGTGGTACGTGGACCCAAGAGAGGCTTTGCGGCCAACTTTTTATCGCTGACTACTCGAGATGACATCGACGCTGATTTTTTTGCGTGGTCTGATCAGGACGATATCTGGGATCAAGACAAAATCGAGGTGGCGCTCGCTTGGCTGCAAACCATTCCTCAGCATATTCCTGCTCTCTATTGCGGCCGTACCCAACTGATCAGTGAATCAGGGGTGCCGTTAGGGGTATCGCCCCTGTTCCGTTTGCCGTCAGGTTTTGCCAATGCACTAGTTCAAAGTATCGCTGGTGGCAACACCATGGTCTTTAACCAGGCAGCCCGTGATCTTATCCGGGAAGCGGGTGCCGATATCAGCGTTCCTGCTCACGATTGGTGGGCGTATCAGTTGGTCTCGGGTGCGGGAGGGGTCGTCAACTATGACCCTGAACCCAAAGTGCGTTATCGCCAGCACAGTGAAAACTTGATAGGCAGCAATTCAGGCTGGTCTGCTCGGCGGGTGCGTTTGCGCATGGTTTTTCAAGGACGGTTTTACGAGTGGAATGAGCAGAATATTCATGCGCTCGAATCCATGCAGCATCGTCTTTGTGATGGGCACCGCGCGACGCTTGCCCGCTTCAAACATGCAAGAAACCAAACATTATTTCGAAGATTATTGGGAATGCGGCTAGCCGGCCTGTATCGACAGACCCTGCTCGGCAACCTCGGCCTAATCCTCGCAACACTACTGAAAAAGATCTGAATAAATGACTATCTTGGTAACTGGCGGCGCAGGCTTTATCGGTGCGAATTTTGTATTGGACTGGTTGGCGCAAGCGGACGAGCCTGTCATTAACCTGGACAAACTGACGTATGCGGGCAATCTGGAGAACCTCAGCTCTCTTGAGGGTGATAAGCGTCACGTGTTCGTACATGGCGATATCGGCGATACACAATTAGTCGAAAGCTTGCTCGTTAAGCATTCGCCACGCGCCATTCTGAACTTCGCTGCCGAGTCGCACGTGGATCGGTCCATTCACGGCCCGGAAGACTTTATCGAGACCAATGTTGTCGGCACATTCCGCTTACTGGAAACGGTGCGCGCCTATTGGAAAGGCTTGCCGACAGATGCTCAGCAGGCTTTTCGTTTCCTGCATGTTTCGACAGACGAGGTCTATGGCTCCTTGTCCAAGGACGATCCCGCCTTCACCGAAACTCACCAGTACGAGCCCAACAGCCCCTATTCAGCTAGCAAGGCCGCTAGCGACCACCTTGTGCGTGCCTACCACCACACGTATGGTTTGCCGGTCCTGACCACCAATTGCTCGAACAACTATGGCCCCTATCACTTCCCGGAAAAACTGATTCCGTTGATGATCGTCAATGCGCTGGCGGGCAAGGCACTGCCGGTGTACGGCGACGGCCAGCAGATTCGCGACTGGCTGTACGTCAAGGACCATTGCAGTGCCATCCGCCGTGTACTGGAGGCCGGTACGGTGGGTGAGGTCTATAACGTAGGGGGATGGAACGAAAAGCCCAACCTGGACATCGTTCATACCATCTGCGCCTTGCTTGATGGGCTGCGTCCTCGCCAGGACGGCAAGCCTTACAACGAACAGATTGCATACGTAACAGACCGCCCAGGGCATGATCGTCGCTATGCCATTGACGCGCGTAAGCTTGAGAGCGAGTTAGGCTGGAAACCGGCAGAAACCTTCGAGACTGGAATTCGCAAAACCGTGGAGTGGTACCTGGATAATCAGGAGTGGGTCAGTAATATCCAATCCGGCTCTTACCGCGAGTGGGTGGAAAAAAACTATTCCGGACGCTCTGTATGAAGATCCTTCTGCTTGGCAAGAATGGCCAAGTAGGATGGGAGTTACAACGCAGTTTGGCCCCGCTGGGCCAAGTGCTCGCGTTGGATTCCAAAAGCCTCGACTACTG
Organism: Pseudomonas sp. 2995-1; assembly: GCF_002742505.1. Taxonomy (NCBI): domain Bacteria; kingdom Pseudomonadati; phylum Pseudomonadota; class Gammaproteobacteria; order Pseudomonadales; family Pseudomonadaceae; genus Pseudomonas; species Pseudomonas sp. 2995-1. Next base: position 145,433 of record NZ_LJSA01000490.1, read on the forward strand.
CGGTGACCTTAGCGACCTAGAGGGGCTTGCTGCGACCGTGCAGCGGTTTGCTCCAGATGTCATCGTCAACGCTGCTGCATATACCGCCGTGGACAAGGCCGAAAGCGAGCCTGGCGTGGCGCGGCGCGTTAACGCAGAGGCACCGGCTGTATTGGCCGCAGAGGCCCTGAAGCTCAATGCCTTATTGGTGCACTATTCAACTGACTATGTCTTCGCAGGCGATGGCGAAACGCCTTGGCAGGAAAGCGATCCGGTCGGCCCTCTTAGTGTCTATGGCGCGACCAAGCTTGCCGGTGAGCAGGCGATTCAGTCGTCGGGTTGTTCGCACCTGATATTTCGCACCAGTTGGGTGTATGCCGCACGGGGCAACAACTTCGCCAAGACCATGTTGCGCCTTGCGCAGGAACGCGACAGCCTGAACGTCATTAACGATCAGTTCGGCACGCCGACTGGCGCCGATTTACTCGCGGATGTCACTGCGCACGCCATTCGCGCGGTAAGGCAGCAGTCACACCTGGGCGGGCTCTACCACCTCGCGTCAGCCGGTGAGACCACCTGGTATCGCTATGCGCGATTCGTACTTGAGCAAGCGCAAGCGGCAGGGGTAGAGCTTCAGGTTGGCCCAGCTTCAGTCGGCGCCATCGCGACAGCGGCCTATCCAACGCCGGCTAAACGCCCCGGCAATTCGCGACTTAATACCCAAAAACTGCAGAACGCCTTCTCATTGTTCTTGCCGGATTGGCAAGACGGTGTGGCACGGATGCTTATTGAAACACTAGAGAAATGAACATGCTCAAACGTAAAGGAATCATTCTGGCTGGCGGCTCGGGCACGCGCCTGCACCCGGCGACCTTGGCCATTTCCAAGCAATTGTTGCCTGTTTACGATAAACCGATGATCTATTACCCGCTGACAACACTGATGTTGGCCGGTATTCGCGACATCCTGATCATCTCCACCCCCCAGGACACGCCGCGTTTTGAGCAATTGTTGGGTGATGGCAGTAATTGGGGACTGAATATTTCCTACGCGGTGCAGGCCTCCCCGGATGGCCTGGCTCAGGCATTCATTATTGGTGAAGACTTCATCGGTAACGACCTGTCGGCGTTGGTGCTGGGTGACAACATCTACCACGGTCACCACTTTAATGAGCTGTTGAGAAACGCAATGGCTCGGGAAGAGGGCGCCAGTGTCTTCGCATACCACGTTAACGATCCTGAGCGGTACGGGGTCGTAGAGTTCGATAGCCAAGGCAGGGCGATGAGCCTGGAAGAGAAGCCGCTCCAGCCAAAATCAAGCTATGCCGTAACAGGTCTGTATTTCTATGACCAGGAAGTGGTTGATATTGCTAAAAGCATTCAACCCTCACCTAGAGGTGAGCTGGAGATTACCGACCTCAATCGTATCTATATGGAACGAGGCAAGCTGTCTGTAGAAATCATGGGCCGAGGGTATGCCTGGCTGGATACCGGTACTCACGATTCTCTCCTTGAGGCGAGTCACTTCATTGCCACGCTGGAGCGTCGCCAAGGGCTCAAAGTTGCTTGTCCGGAAGAAATTGCATTCAGGCAAAAGTGGATCGATGCGCAGCAGTTGGAGAAGCTGGCTGCACCGCTTTCCAAGAACGGTTATGGCCAATATCTCAAACGTTTACTGCATGAGAAGATCTTTTGAAGCACGTTGCTGCAATCTGCCTTCCAAGGCGCTTGCCCTAAGATCTTTTTTTGACCTGCAGCGTCGCCCTGTCGGCCTGGATACATTTTGGAGATATTGTAAAGATGAGAGTTACCCCACTCGTTCTCCCGGAAGTTCTTCTAATCGAACCGAAAGTGTTCGGGGACGAGCGCGGTTTTTTCTACGAAAGTTTCAATCAAAAAATTTTTGAAGAAGCACTGGGAAGGCCAGCTCATTTCGTTCAGGACAACCACTCCCGATCAGTCAAAGGTGTACTTCGCGGCCTGCACTATCAAATCCAACAGGCCCAGGGAAAGCTTGTGCGTGTCACCCACGGTGAGGTGTTTGATGTTGCTGTTGATTTGCGTAAAAGCTCGGCGACTTTCGGCAAGTGGGCGGGCGCCTTCCTGAGTGCAAGCAACAGATCCCAGCTTTGGATACCGGAGGGATTTGCGCATGGTTTCGTTGTTCTCTCCGATAGCGCAGAATTTCTCTACAAAACCACGGATTACTGGGCGCCGGAGCACGAGCGGAGTGTTGCCTGGGACGACCCTGATCTGGCAATTGCCTGGCCGATCTGCGAAGCCCCGACGCTTTCCGCAAAAGATGCCAGTGCACCTCGCTTGATTGATGCTGAGGTGTTTGCCTAGTGAACCCTCATCGCGCACCTTCCGCGGGGCCATTCAGTCTGGCTGCGAGCCTGTGGAAAAATCGTTCGTTGATTTCGCAAATGACTACTCGCGAGGTCATTGGTCGTTATCGTGGCTCGGTGATGGGCCTGACATGGTCGTTCTTCAATCCGATCCTCATGCTTGCGGTTTATACCTTCGTGTTCTCCGAGATTTTCAAAGCTCGATGGGTGGGAGTGGATACAGGCAAAGGTGGGTTCGCGGTTCTGCTGTTTGTAGGCATGATTGTTCACGGATTGTTTGCAGAATGTGCTAATCGTGCGCCTTCGCTCGTGATGACCAATAGCAACTACGTGAAAAAAGTAGTTTTTCCCCTGGAAATTCTGCCGGTGATTACACTGGGGTCCGCGTTGTTTCATAGCTGCATCAGCCTGATCGTTTTGCTGGCCGCTCAGTTTCTGATCATGGGCCAGATCCATTGGACTGCGCTGTTATTCCCGCTGGTCCTGGTGCCCTTGATATTGGCGACGCTCGGCGTCAGTTGGTTCCTGGCGTCGCTGGGGGTTTACCTGAGGGATGTGGGGCATGTAATAACGGTACTCACGACCGTACTTCTTTTTCTTTCCCCTGTGTTGTACCCGGCTGCTGCGCTGCCTGAGGCCTACAAACCGTGGCTAAAGCTCAATCCTTTGACTTACATCATTGAGGAGAGTCGAAGCGTGCTGCTTTTTGGAAACCTGCCTGATTGGGGGAGCTTGGGGGTCGCGGTCATCATTGGAGCAGTGATGGCTTGCGTTGGATTCTGGTTCTTCCAAAAAACACGTAAAGGGTTCGCTGATGTCATCTGATCATTCGGTAATCAGCGTTCGGAATGTCTCCAAATGTTTTTACACATACGACAAGCCACGCGATCGCCTGAAGCAAGCGATTGTGCCGCGTCTGCAGCGTTGGGTGGGCGATCCGTTGACCACGTACGGCAACGAATTTTGGGCATTGCGTGACATCAGTTTTGAGGTCAGCAAAGGCGAAACAGTCGGCATCGTCGGTCGAAATGGATCGGGCAAGTCGACCTTGCTGCAGATAATCTGCGGCACACTTGCGCCGACGATTGGCGAGATTGAAACCCGCGGACGTGTCGCCGCGCTTCTCGAGTTGGGTTCAGGCTTCAATCCGGAGTTCACCGGGCGTGAGAATGTCTATCTGAACGGTGCTGTACTGGGTCTTACCCGTGAGGAAGTGGATGATCGCTTCGATGCTATCGCGGGTTTTGCGGATATCGGAGAGTTTCTCGATCAGCCGGTCAAAGCTTATTCCAGTGGCATGGCGGTCAGACTCGCTTTCGCCGTTCAGGCACAAGTGGACCCTGAGATTCTAGTGGTGGACGAGGCTCTTTCGGTAGGTGATGCTCGGTTTCAAGCCAAATGCTTTGAGCGCCTGCGCCAGCTCAAAGAGAATGGAACAAGCATTCTGTTAGTGACGCACTCCAGCGAGCAGGTGGTCACGCACTGCTCGCGTGCAATTCTGTTGGAGCAAAGTCGGGTCGAAATGATCGGTGCGTCACGCCCGGTTATAAACCGCTACACCGATATCCTCTTTGGTCGTAATGCCAGTGATGGCCCCGAAGATGGCCATTCATGCGCACCTGCGAGTACCCCTCAAGAGTCTGTAGCGCCAGTAACTCCCCATGCATTGCTTAACCTGGATAACGATGTCTATGCATCGCGCGTTGGGTACAACCCGCATGAGTATCGCTGGGGCGACGGTGCCGCCACTCTGCTTGATTTCCATTTAAGAGCCAGTGCTCGGGAGTTTCCCACCAGTGCGGAAACCGGTGAAGAGATCGTACTGAGTGTTGCATTCAGATTTAACCGCCCGGTGATCAATCCGATTCTGGGTTTCACCATTAAAACCAAGGAAGGGGTCACGGTTTACGGCACTAACTCTTATTTATTGGAGTGTGTGGAAACACGCTCCATGGGAGAATCCGGTAGCGCCGCGACTGCCAGTGTCAGATTTATAAATAGACTAGCGACGGGTGATTATTTTATATCCCTAGGGATCGCCTCCCGAGAGGGCGAAGACATCATTGCTCATGACCGACGTTATGACTCTATTCACTTGATTGTCGAGCCTACCCCTAAACTGTTGGGGCTGATTGACCTTGCAGCTGCCATGACAATCGATCCGGTAGATCCAAATGTTTAAACTCGATGATTATGGCTATACCAAGGATGATGCGACGAATGTATGGGTTCGCGCTGATTTTCAGGGCATCGCCTACAGTGATGGTGATAGTGCCGAAACTGAATTGGCGAGCATCATCCATAACGCAAATGACGTTTCTGTATTGTCGGATGAACTCCCGCAGTACTGCACCGATTGGGCAAAGCTTTATCATTTGAGTGCGACGCGGGCTAATATCCTGCGTCCGTTTGAACACTTATTAAAGTCTCGCGTGCTAGAGATCGGTGCCGGTTGTGGCGCCATCAGCCGTTACCTTGGTGAATGCGGAGCGGACGTGTTGTGCCTCGAAGGAAGCCCGCGTCGAGCGGCCATTGCAGCGAGTCGCACGCGGGATCTGGATAACGTCACGGTACTGGCCGAGCGGTTCGATGACTTTAAAGTCGAAGAGCAATTCGACGTGGTCACTCTGATTGGCGTGCTTGAATACGCCAGCATGTTCAGTAATGCCGATGATCCGGCCTTAGCAATGCTTAAGCGAGTTCGCAAACTATTGAAGCCCGATGGGCATCTATTTATCGCCATCGAAAATCAGTTGGGGTTGAAGTATTTTGCGGGGGCTCCCGAAGATCATGTCGGTATCACCATGTATGGAATTGAAGGCCGTTACGAACATGGCCAACCCAAAACCTACGGCAGGAAAGAGCTCAAAGATCTAATCACGAGCGCGGGGTTTAGCTCTTCCAGCTTCCTGGCCCCCAGCCCGGATTACAAACTGCCCAATTCGATCATCACGGAGGGTGGCTTCGAGAGTGACGAGTTCGACGCTGCGGCCTTGGCATGGCAAAACGTTAAGAAGGATCCGCAGCTTCCAGAGCAGACCACCTTTAACTTGGAAAAAGCTTGGTCGGTCGTCATTGACAACCGTCTAGGCATGGATCTGGCGAACTCCTTTCTGATTGTGGCGTCCTGCGGGAAAAATGAACCGCTTGACGTTGACGTGCTTGCCTACCACTACAGCACTGGCAGGAGGACCCGTTACTGCAAGGAATCAGTGTTCGTCAAAACACCGCAAGGTATTCAGGTCCGTTACAGAAAGCTGGGAACTCTTGCTAGCGATGTGACGGAAGCGAGCCTTGAGGATGGCTTCAAATATGTGCTTCCAAGTGTGGACGCCTATGCCAAGGGCAGCGTGCTCAGTCTTGAATTTCTTGATCTCGCGGCACGTCGCGACTGGAGCGTGGAAGGTTTTACGCCATTTTTACAAAAGTATCTCGCGTGCCTGAGGACGCTCCTCAAAAAGGAGGGGGCCGACTTCGAATTACTCTCGGCCAAGTCTCTGCTTCCGGGTCGTTTTATCGATGCGGTCCCTCAAAACATAGTTGTCGGAGCGGGCGACGTTCCACAATTCATAGATGTTGAGTGGGAAAGTTCTGAGGGCGTTGAGCTCGGCTACTTGATGATGCGGGCGCTTCTGCTGCTCATGGCAGCAGCAAGTCCTTTCTATCCGAGTACTTCTTCGGTCAGTCGGCAGGAGTTCGTCACCCAGCTGTTGGCAAGTGCTGGTATGGACATTAGCCCTGAAGACCTTGCGCGCTACATCGGTACCGAGGCGGCTTTTCAGGAGCGGGTAACCGGTGCTGACGCGAATCGCTTCCTGAATTGGTCTCCCGATGCGATGGTCCATAAGCTCGGCGTGACGCATATGCCGTCCAAGCACGCCAAGCTCTATATAAGTGACGAGGCAGGGAATCTTTCAGAGGAGTCCGCCCTGCTCCGAGTGGTAGATGATGGACCTCAACTAATCAGGTTTACCCTTCCTCGCGCGCTGCCCAAAGGGGGATTGCTGCGGTTTGACCCCATCAATAGACGTCAAAGCTTTTCGATTCACTCGATCAGGGTGTACTCTAGCGCCGAAAAGATTTTGGAGTGGCAAGATGACATCAGTCAGCCGCTTGTCATTGCGTCCGCGATGCGGATTTCCGAAGTCGGGCGCGACACGCTTTATCTAGCGCTGAGTGACGATCCGAGCGTGATGATTCCTCTGCAAGCAGAAACGCTTAGTGGTACCGATCAACTAGAGCTAGAAGTAAGCTTCACCTTATTCACGGAAGAGCAACTGGCTCAAGAGATCGAAGTGCTGAATCAATCTGGACTCACACGCAATAATGCTGAATTGCAAAATAAACTCGAACAGTTTTTAGACTCAAGTAGCAAGCTGGATTTGATTGCTGACTCAAACAGTAAGCTTGACGTTATCCTGGGTTCAAATAACAAACTTGACCTGCTAGTTGACTCAAATAAAGAAATTACAAATATTCTGGAGTTGGTAAAGGCTTCGATAGCATCCAACAATGCGGATGTGATTTCCCGAATCATTCGCGAAAAAGATGAAGAGGTTCAAGTCGTCGTCGAACAAATTCGACAGCAGGCTGAGGAACACGAGGCATTCGTTCAACTTTTGAGCGAGCAGAAAAAATTAGAACTGGACGAGAAAGACTCCCAGATTGAAGAGTTCATCGCAGCGACTGCACTTGAACACGCGCATTCAGAGGCCGAGCGGCTTCAGATCCTTGCGACATTGCATCAACAGGCGTCTCTAAAAGACGAGGCACTGCAACACACGCTGGCCAAGTGGCAAGAGTCGTTGCTGGAGAAGGATGTTCATATCGCCAGTCTTGAAGAACGACTGCGTGTACAGCAGGTACAGAAAGACACTCATATCCATAACTTGAACCTGCAGATCATCGCGATGCAGTCATCGTCAAGTTGGAAGGTTACTTCACCCCTGCGAAAACTCGTTAAGAGCGTTAGACAAGCTAAGAGTTTATGGCGCCTGTTGCCCGCGGTTATCCGTCGAGGCGGTGGATTGCGCAGGACCATGCGCAAGGCTATTGCAGTTTGGCGTCAACAAGGCATTGCTGGCTTGAAGGCACGGGTGGTGTGGGTTGCTGGTGCGAGCAACTTTGCATTTGTAGGCCAGGAAACTCGTGAGGTTCCAGATCGCCACGATTATTCCAGATGGGTTCAGTACTACGACACCCTTGATGAAAATGGTCGCTGGAAAATCAGCGAAGAAATTCGTAAGTGGAAAACCAAGCCACTCATTTCGATCATTATGCCCGTCTACAACCCGCCTTTGGGCTTGTTGCGTGAGGCGGTCGAGAGCGTTAAGTCCCAGCTCTACAAAAACTGGGAGCTGTGTATCGCGGACGACGCTTCCAATGATCCTGAGGTCATCGCCTATCTCAAGTCGCTGAAGCAGCAGGATCAGCGTATTAAAGTGGTGTTCCGCCAGCAAAATGGTCATATCTCCAATGCCAGTAATTCGGCGCTGGAATTGGCGTCGGGGCAGTACATCGCTCTGATGGACAATGACGACTTGCTCGCCGAACACGCATTGTATTGGGTGACCCGTGCTGTTCATGATTGTCCGGATGTTGGCGTTATCTATTCAGATGAAGACAAAATCGACACTGCCGGTAAACGAAGCTCGCCTTATTTCAAATCGGGTTGGAATGAGTTCTTGTTCCGCTCCCAGAATATGGTTTGCCATTTGGGCGTATACCGTTCGGATCTGGTGAAAACTGTCGGTGGGTTCCGCACAGGGTTTGAAGGCTCCCAAGACTACGATCTGGCTTTGCGATGCATCGAGAAACTCGACCGCAATCAAATCGTACACATCCCTCGCATTCTCTATCACTGGCGTATGCACGCCGGCAGTACCGCCATGGCTGGCGACGAGAAGCCTTATGCCGCGCTCGCTGGTGTTAAAGCCCTAGATGAACATCTCCAGCGCAAAGGTGATATCGGTACTACAGAGCTTTTACCGATGGGCATGTATCGCGTTCACTACACGCCTCCCGTGACGCCGCCATTGGTTACTCTGATTATTCCCACGCGCAACGCCCACTCGTTGGTCAAGCAATGCATCGACAGTATTCAGGCTCTGACTACCTACAGTCATTATGAAATTATCTTGATCGATAATGGATCGGACGATCCGGTTTCTATCGAATATTTTGCAGCGCTCGACCAACAGGACAACGTTCGCGTGTTGCGTGACGATGGGCCGTTCAATTATTCCGCATTGAACAATGGCGCCGTCAGAATGGCGCGCGGTGAGCTGATTGGCCTTGTTAACAACGACATTGAAGTCATCACGCCGCAATGGCTGGATGAGATGGTGTCAATCGCACTACAGCCGAACGTTGGAGCAGTAGGGGCGCGGCTGTGGTATCCCGATGATCGTCTGCAACACGGTGGCGTCGTGGTGGGTGTGGGGGGAGTTGCAGGTCACTCGCACAAATACTTGCCAAAAGGTGACTACGGCTACTTTTGCCGGGCGGCGCTGATTCAAGAGTTTTCTGCTGTGACCGCGGCTTGCCTAATCATCAAGAAAAGCATTTTTGAACAGGTAGGCGGTTTGGATGAAGAAAACCTTAAGATTGCCTTCAACGATGTCGACTTCTGCTTGAGGGTGCAGGAGGCGGGCTACATCAATGTGTGGACCCCTTTTGCAGAGCTCTATCACCACGAGTCCGCGACGCGTGGCTTGGAAGATACGCCTGAGAAAAAGGAAAGATTTTCTAATGAGGTTGTTTATATTCAAAGCCGCTGGCCGAATATTTTGGAAGACTACGCCTACAGCCCGAACCTGACATTGGACCATGAGGATTTTGGCTTGGCCTGGCCACCTAGGGTAAAACTTTAATCCACCGGGATCGCTGTCTGATCTGAAATAGGGCTCTGTTGGCGAGTAAAAGACTCTTGAAGTTGGCCTGTGCAGCGGCAGTGACCTGTCAATCACTATCGCCGCTGCCCTAACGGGGTGACGGAATCTGCGCGTACTCGATCAGGATCGTAAGGCCATGATTTACGCGCGGAAGCGGCTCGCCTTCGGAGGGCATTGGGAAGGTAGTCAGGGTGATCGGGCCAGCAGAGCATGCGCTATGTTGCGTGACCACCGTTTTTCCTGACGCTATCTTCGTGGTCCCTTTTATGAAGAAATGTTTCGTCTGTGGTAACGTTGCCCGCGAATAAAAGGCACTGTGTTTGAGTATGCCTTAGCGTTTGCTTCCCGTTATTTTCATAAGTTTATTTTGTAGTAGGTTACCCAATGTTCAGGGAAGAGTTCTCGTGACTGTCCATATTGCATCTCCCGGCTTTCCGCTAGTTGTCGATCTCGACGGTACGCTGCTGCGCTCCGACATGCTGCTGGAAACAGGTATGGCTTTTGTCCGCCATAAGCCCTTGAGTCTATTCAAGGTTTTTGGATGGCTGACCAAGGGAAAGGCTGTCCTGAAAGAGGAGCTCGCCCTCGCCAACCCTATTGATGTCAGTGTCTTACCTTTCGATCCGGTAGTGATTGAGCTGATCGAGGATGAGCGACGCAAAGGTCGTACCATTGTTTTGGCTACGGCCAGTCATCACAGCCTTGCCGAAAGTATTGCAGAGCACCTCCAATTATTTGACTTGGTGCTGGCGTCGGATGCCAACCGCAACCTGTCCGCTCATCGCAAGAGAGACCTTCTGGTCGAGCAGTACGGCGAGGGTGGCTTCGATTACGTGGGCAACTCCCATGATGACATCCTCGTGTGGGCTTCAGCCCGCAAGGCCTATGTCGTCAACCCGGAGTCAGGCGTTGAGCGTCGAGCTCAGTCCCACGGTAATGTGCAACAAGTCATTCATTCCAATACATCTGGTCTAAAAGACTGGCTGAAGGCTTTTCGGCTTCACCAGTGGATGAAGAATGCGCTGATTTTTGTTCCTCTGATCGCGGCTCACCAACTGACCAGCCCATTGCTCCTATGGCAGGGCATTCTGGCCTTTTTGTTTTTTGGGCTCTGCGCGTCAAGTGTCTATGTGCTCAATGACTTATTAGATCTAGCAGATGATCGACATCATCACTCCAAAAGAAACCGACCATTTGCGTCGGGACGATTGTCGATCAAATACGGAGTGCTCGTCTTTCCGCTACTGTTGCTTGGCGCTTTTGCCGGCGCCATATGGCTATTGCCTTGGGCGTTTTCTGGCGCGCTCGTCGTTTATTACATATTGACGCTGGCCTATTCGCTTTTATTGAAGCGACAAATGGCTATCGACGTGATCGCACTGGCCGCTCTCTATACCTTGCGCATAATTGCAGGGGCGGCAGCATTTGGATTGGCGCTGACCTTCTGGATTCTGGCGTTTTCAATGTTCATTTTCTTGAGCCTCGCGCTGGTTAAGCGTTACGCAGAGCTACGCGAAGCGAAGCGAAAGGGCGATACCGGGAAGACTCGTGGTCGAGGCTATTACCCGGCGGATCTGGAAATGATCTCCTCGTTGGGAGCCTCTTCCGGCTATCTGGCGGTCATGGTGTTGGCGTTGTACATCCACGACCAGGCCACCACTGGCCTTTACGCCCATCCGCAAGTCATTTGGTTGGCCTGCCCGTTGCTGCTGTTCTGGATAACCCGAGTGTGGATGCTCACGCATCGCGGACAAATGCATGACGATCCCGTGGTGTTCGCGATCCGCGACCGTATCAGCTTGATTGTCGGCGCATTGTTTGGGCTGGTGTTCTGGGTGGCTGCATGAGCCGTGCGCTTTATTCCTGGGGCTGCTATCCGCGTACGCCTCAAACTGCACACGCGTTTAGCTGGCTTAGCGACGTCGCCGCTCTACGGGATGCAGTGGTCGCGGCGCAGGGCAGCACGCTGCCCTATGGTAACGGACGCAGTTATGGCGACAGTTGCATGGCCGATAGCAATCATGTTTTGCATATGCGAAGCCTTGATCGCTTCATCCAGGCCGACTGGCAGCAAGGCATTGTTACCGCCGAAGCAGGTGTAACCCTCGCCGAGATACTGGCAATCGCTATACCACAAGGCTGGTTCTTGTCCGTCACGCCAGGCACGCAGTTCGCAACACTAGGCGGTGCGATTGCGAACGATGTCCACGGAAAAAACCATCACCTGCGCGGCACTTTCGGCAACCACGTACGTTCCTTCGGTTTGTTGCGACACAACGAAGAACATCTGAGCTGTTCCCCAACTGAAAATACAGAGCTTTACGCTGCGACCATTGGCGGCCTGGGCCTGACGGGGATTATTACCTGGGCGCAAATTCAGTTGATCCCGATTCGCGCGAGCCAGATAGATAGCAAAGTGGTTCGATTCGAGAACCTGGCGGAGTTTTTCAATTTGTCCGCTGAACTGGATCATCAGCATGAATACAGTGTTGCCTGGATCGATTGCCTGGCGAAGGGCCCCCAGACTGGGCGCGGTGTATTCATCGTGGGTGACCATGCCCGTTATGGCTCACTGGAAGTGGACGCGCGGACAAAGTTGAGTGTTCCGCTGACACCGCCGATTTCCCTGATAAACAATCTGTCCTTGCGTGCCTTCAATGATTTGTATTGGCGGGTACATCCTGCGCAGAGCACACGCAAACGTAGCAGCTACGAACCGTTTTTTTATCCATTGGACCGCATCCTGCATTGGAACCGTATTTATGGCCGCCGTGGGTTCCAGCAGTACCAGTGTGTGATTCCTGACGCAGTCGCTGACGTGGTCATGCGCGACCTGCTGGGCGCTATTGCCGAGTCAGGGCAGGGCTCGTTTCTAGCCGTGCTCAAACGCTGTGGAGACATCGCTTCTCCGGGCCTGCTTTCGTTTCCGCTGCCTGGAACTTCCCTGGCCCTCGACTTTCCCCACAAGGCGGATCTGGCGCGTCTGTTCACCCGGTTGGATGCCATCGTTCGCGAAGGAGGAGGGCGTCTGTACCCGGCCAAGGATGCTCACATGAGCGGCGCCGATTTTCGCCAGGCCTATCCTGGCTGGGAGCGACTGGAAGCGTTGCGTGATCCCTCGCTGAATTCCCACTTTTGGAAACGAGTTACTCAATGAAACGAATTTTGATTATTGGCGCTACATCGGCCATCGCCACTGCTTGCGCTCGCCTTTGGGCAGAACAAGGCAGCGAGTTCTTTCTCGTCGCTCGCAGTGCCGACAAGCTCGCACAAGTCTCGGCGGATCTCACCGCGCGCGGTGCAAAAACAGTGACTGTTCACTGCATGGATGCCACCGATTTTGCTGCCCATGGCCCGATGCTCGAAAGCTGTGCCGCTACGCTGCAACAAATTGATGTTGCGCTCATAGCACACGGTACTTTGCCAGATCAAAAAGCGTGTGAGCGGGATGTCTCTGTTGCATTGGCAGAGTTCAGCAACAACGGAACGTCGGTGATTGGTCTGCTCTCGCTTCTTGCCAATCAATTTGAGACCCAGCGCTGTGGCACGTTAGCGGTGATCTCATCTGTGGCAGGCGACCGCGGCAGGCCTTCGAACTACCTTTATGGTACGGCGAAAGCGGCGGTGTCGACCTTCTGTGAGGGGTTACGCGCGAGGATGTTCAAGGTCGGCGTGCATGTGATGACAATCAAGCCGGGGTTCGTTGACACGCCTATGACTCGTGGTCTGGCCTTGCCGGCTGCGCTGCTGGCGACGCCAGAACAAGTGGCGGCTCTTATCATCAAAGGCGTTGAAAAGCAAAAAGACACACTGTATGTGCCGGGGTTTTGGCGCCTAATCATGCTGATTATAAAAAGTGTACCAAGTGTAATTTTTAAAAGGCTCAACCTTTAATTTTATCTTGTTGCGTTGGGCTTTATTGGGGAGGGATATTTTGAAATCTAATAGTATTCGTAATTTTACGGTCGCCGCGTTGCTTCTATGCATTGCCATCGTAATAACTTCACTCATAGGCGGTGTAATTTCATTTTCCCCCGTGCCCTATTGGGATATGTGGGACGGCTATATCGATTTCTACACAAAAGTGTCTGAGGGTAATTATGCCGCTTGGTGGGCGTCGCATAACGAGCATCGAATTGTACTATCCAGACTTTTCTTCTGGAATGACATCCGCTGGTTTGGTGGGTTAAGTTACTCACTTATCCTTATAAACTACCTGCTTGCAGCGGCGGGCTGCCTGGTGTTTGTCAAGTTTCTAAGTGAGGCGTTTAAACACCTTCCGAACAAAGCCACTCGCCCTTTCTTCATGTGTGTACTGGTAAGTTGGTTGTTTTGCTGGAGCCAATACGAGAACTTCACGGTCGGCTTTCAAAGCCAATTTTTTATGGCGCAGTTGTTGCCGCTGTGTGCTTTCTATTTTATTTATAAAATGTCCAGCGTTCCGCAAAAATCCACGCGTTACTTTGTCTGTGCTGTGCTGTTTGGGGTGCTCGCGGTCGGTACCATGGCGAATGGTGTTATAACCATGCCTCTTTTGTTGCTGTATGGCGTGTTCTGCAGGATCGGCTGGCGTAGAAATGCGATTGTAGGTGTCCTTGCGGTCGTTTGCATAAGCTTTTACTTTTATAAGGCACCGGTGAAAGAAGGTTCTTTGCTGCGTACCTTGTTGAACGATCCATTGGGGATTGCACACTACATATTTGTCTACGTAGGCAGCCCGTTTTATTATATTGCACCTTTTTCAGAAAATTCGCTGAAGGTTGCTGTTGCGGCTGTTGCTGGCTTTTTACTTATTGTTGTCATCGCTGCCCAGGCTTATTTGACTATTCGCTCCAGCCAGAAAAACTACCTTCATCTCAGTCTGCTGTTATTTGTTCTTTATATCGGTGGGACGGCGCTGGGGACTGCGAGCGGACGCCTGGAGCTGGGCGTCGAGCAAGCGTCGAGTAGTCGATATACTACTCCGGCGCTCATGTTATGGGCCGCCCTGTTTGTCATGATGATGCCGATTTTGTCTCGTTGGGCCGAAAAATATCGCGTTATACTCCCAATTTTCTTAATGCTCTCAATTGCTTTGTTGCTGGGACAGTCACGCGCGCTTGGGGCGAAGAGCGATGAGCATTTCGAGCGGCTCGTTGCGGCTTTGGCACTCGAACTCAATGTCAGTGATAAAGCCCAGATCAATTATGTTTATCCGAGAGTTGATCGGGCTCTTCATGTTGCCCAAAGCGCATCTGAACATAATATCTCTATCTTTGGTATTAAACCTATTCTTGGTGCTCAGCGAAAAATCGGTACCTTGAGTAATCGCACTGATGGAAAACAGTGTTTGGGAAGTGTCGAGCAAATCACCCCTATTGTGGGGGAGGAACGTTGGGCCGCGATCAGTGGTTGGATCTATGATGAAGCCTCTGAAACGGTTCCGCGCTCAGTTGTTATCCTCGATCAAAAAAATATTGTTGTGGGTTACGCGGTGACTGGTGGTAGCCGAAGTGATATAGCCGAAATTGAGGGGGCCAGCGCTGCTAACGCTAAGCTCAAGGGCTATGTACTCAAAGGTAGCCTTGGTGGTCAGTTGAAGATCATCTCCAGCGGTTCATGTTACTTCAATGTATTGTCTACCCCCATTCTGTACAGCTTCAGTCTGGTCAACCCAGGTGTGAATGCCACTGCTGTGACAACTTCGGATGTCGTACAGGGAACAGAATGGAGTGGCACTGACTCGTGGCACTCCAAGATTGATGGGCTGACGGTGATGGGGAGCTGGCGGCAATCAGATGCTGATACAGGGTCGATTGTGCTACGCCTCAAGCGAGGCGATAAGTTGCTGTATAGATCAGGTCCCACAAGCGGTCGCCAGACACTTCAGGTGAACGACGAGCCGAATAGCTTCTCTGTTCTTCCAATTGCCACTGAATGGGCAGCATTGGATTTTTCCGATAAGCGATTCCCTGAAAGTTTCACCATAAAGATTTCAGATAACGGCGATGCTTGGGGCGAGTGGTCTGCGATAGCGCTTAAGACTGATCACAACTAAATTTTCGCCCACGAGTGAGGCAGATTCAATGCAAGCAACACTGAACAAAAAAATTATTCTTCCCGGCGGTGCCGGCCTCGTGGGCCAAAATCTGGTTGCCCGGTTCAAGGCAAAGGGCTACACCGATATTGTGGTGCTGGATAAGCACCGCGCGAACCTTAAGGTGCTGAAGCAGGTTCAACCCGATGTAACTGTTGAGTATGCCGACCTTGCTGAGCCAGGCGAATGGCAGCGCCACTTCGTAGGTGCCGACGTCGTCGTGATGCTTCAGGCGCAGATTGGTGGTCTCGATTATCAGGATTTTGTGCGCAATAACGTCGATGCCACTGCGTTGATTCTTGAAGCCATCAAGTTGAACGATGTTCCTTGCCTGGTGCACATCAGTTCGTCTGTTGTGGAGTCCCTGGCAGATGACTTTTATACGAGGACTAAAAAAGATCAGGAAAAGATGGTGCTCGACAGCGGTATCCCATGCCCTATCCTGCGTCCGACCCTGATGTTTGGCTGGTTTGACCGTAAGCATTTGGGTTGGCTGTCGCGCTTCATGAAGAAAGTCCCGGTTTTTCCGATTCCAGGACATGGCCGCTATATGCGTCAACCCCTGTATGTGGGTGACTTCAGTAATGTAATCATCAGTTGCATAGAAAATAATATTAAAGACGGCATCTACAATATTTCAGGGCATGAAAAAATCGATTATATCGATATGATTTGTGTCATCAAAACGGCCATAAAAGCCAAAACCCCGATTGTGCGAATTCCGTACACATTGTTCTACGGCTTGATCTGGATGTGGGGGTTGTTTGATAAAAACCCGCCCTTCACGACTCAGCAGTTAGCAGCGTTGAGTACCAAAGACGAGTTCGAAGTAATCGATTGGCCGGGTATTTTCGGAGTTCCGTACACACCCTTTGCCGAAGCGGTGGAAGAAACATTTAACGATCCAACTTACGGCAAAGTGGTTCTGGAGTTTTGAGTATGGGGCAGCGAATTGCGGTATTGGGTGCGGGTCCTATGGGGCTTGCCGTAGCGTACCAATTGGCACGTGACGGGCACACGCCAGTTATTTTTGAGGCGGATGATCGTGTCGGTGGAATGACGGCAGCGTTTGATTTTTCCGGTTTGACCATTGAACGTTATTACCACTTTCATTGCATTTCCGACCATGCGTTCCTCACCATGCTGGATGAGTTGAGCCTAGCGGATCAGATGCGCTGGGTGGAAACCAAGATGGGTTATTGGTATCAAAACCGCCTTCAGCCATGGGGTAATCCCATAGCGCTGCTCAAGTTCAAGGGGTTGAGTCTGGTTGCCAAGGTTCGCTACGGCCTGCACGCTTTTCTTTGCACAAAGCGTAATGACTGGAAGCCACTGGACGATGTTGAGGCCACAGGCTGGATCCGTCGCTGGGTAGGTGAAGAGGCCTGGGAAGTCTTGTGGCGTCGGTTGTTCGATTACAAGTTCTATGGCTACGCCAGCAACCTTTCTGCCGCCTGGATCTGGAGCCGTATTCGCCGCATAGGTCGTTCCAGATACAGTCTGTTCCGCGAGAAACTCGGTTATCTGGAAGGCGGCTCAGAGACACTGTTGCAGGCCATTAAGCGGGACATCGAAGCCCATGGCGGCGAGATCCGTTTGAAGGCGCCTGTCACCAAAGTGCTGATGGAAGGTGGGAAGGTTCATGGGGTCGAGGTAAATGGCGTAATTGAACACTTCGACAAAGTGATCAGTACCATTCCATTGCCTTATGTCCCAAAGGTGATGCCGGATCTGCCCGATGACATTCTCGAGCGCTTCAAGGCACTGAAGAATGTGGCCGTGGTTTGCGTGATTGCAAAGTTGCGTAAACCACTGACCGAAAATTTTTGGCTGAACACCAACGATCCGGATATGGATATTCCGGGCCTAGTCGAGTACAGCAATCTGCGACCTCTGGATCAGCACATTGTCTATGTGCCGTTCTATGTACCCGGCGAGCATCCGAAATTCGCTGAGCCGGATGAGGTTTTTCTCGACAAGGTTCGCCGGTATTTCAAAAAGATCAATCCAGCGCTGACGGACGATGACTTTATCGACCTGCGTGCCAGTCGTTATCGGTACGCACAGCCGATTTGTGATCCTAGTTATCTGGACCGGCTGCCTCCCGTATCGCTGCCGGTGGTTGGGCTATGGGTGGCGGATACGTCGTATTACTATCCTGAGGATCGCGGTATCTCTGAGAGTATTGATTTTGGTCGGAAGATGGCACGGGATGCAGTCAAGTGATTCAGCAATTCATGTCCCGGCAGTTCTTGACGTTTCTGTTCACCGGTGGAACCGCAGCAGTTGTGAACTTCGGCTCACGAATCATTTATAGCCATTGGGTTGGTTTTTCGACTGCGGTTATCCTGGCTTATATCACCGGCATGATTACCGCGTTCGTGCTGGCGAAACTTTTTGTTTTCAAAGAAAGCGAACAGTCGGTGCAACGATCAGCCGTAATTTTCGTTCTTGTCAATATCGTTGCTGCGCTGCAAACATGGTTGATTAGTATGGGGCTGGCGTTTTATATCTTGCCAGCGTTGGGCGTACAGGCGTTTATAGATGAGATTGCTCACGCGGTCGGTGTTGCTGTGCCAGTATTCACCAGCTATTTGGGGCATAAACGCTGGTCATTTCGTTGAAGTACTGAAGTGTTGCCACTCATCGCTACTGCCAGCGTTACTTAAAACCTGGCAGTTATTAGCGATATGTGTGAGACGGCGCTGTTCAAATGGCGTGATATACCTATGCCCGGTTGTTTGGAAAGTAAGACGGTTCGATTGCCGCATGCAATCTAAGATTTGGAGAGATAGTCAATGAGCAGTGCCGGGACAGCCCCCATAATGTCATCACGGAAAATATGGATAGCGTCATGCGTACTTTTGCTTATTTCTGTGCTGATAACCTTCGTTTCGTTCGCCCCGCATATGCCTGAAAATGCTCTCGACCCTTCATGGATGTGGGGTATGAGCTATGCAGTTGATAACGGTATCAGCCTCGGTAATGATATGGTTTTCACATATGGTCCGCTGGCTAATGTGTACACTTGGGTATATTCCTTAAAGTACGGGAATTTTTATTTTATATTGTCTCTGTATCTCGCTGTTGCTATGTATTTTGGTGTTTGGTCAATCTTTGTTGATCGACGTCGCGTTATTCCAGTCATCATGTTGGTTTTGGTTTTTGCGTGGTTCGGAGATCGCAAGGACGCTTTTTTCATGGTGATGCCCATTATCGTACTGTTCAATGTAATTGGATCGAACTTAGAAGGGGAGAGGTGGAAGGGGCGTCGTCTATATGTGTTTATAGCTTTACTTCCTGTCTTTGGGATACTGCCTCTGATCAAGCTCAGTTTTTCGGTGATTTGTGGCTTCAGTGCATTAATCGCAATTTTGCTTTTTGTGCTTCAGCGTGAGTACAAGGCGATAGCTGCAGTCTTACTGATTCCTGTGATCACACTTATTAGCTTGTGGGTAGTAGTTGGGCAGAAGCTAAGTGATCTTCCCATGTATGTTTTTAATGCTCTTCCAATTATTTCAGGATACACCGAGGCTATGGCTATCTACGGGAGCCTGGTAATTCCTGCTGTCGCATTAGTTGGGTCCGTGGTTGTTCTATTCGGTATCTTGAACTCTGCGCGATTGTCCAAGTTGCTCGTAGCTACTGTGGCAGTACTGGGCGGCACTTACCTATTCCTGTTATTCAAGGCTGGCTTCGTTCGGCAGGACACGCACCCTGCGATGATGGGTATTGGGATTATGACTCTCGCCTTACTGGCTTGGCCCCTGATTCACTCATTACGCACTCTCGGTACAACGGTTATCGCGATTGTCTTGGGCTCTGCAGTGGCTTTCGTGAGTCTGTCCACCCATCCTGTTGGAGTCACCAATTACTTTTTATCGCGCGCTGAATCGAGCTTGAACGGCGCTTTGATTCGAGTATTGGACCCGGATGTGTTAGCTGCAAATTTCAAGGCCGCCAAGCAGGAAATTGCGGTAAGTGATCCCATTCCTAAATTGAATGGCTCTACCGACGTCTACTCTTACGGACAGGCTGCTTTACTCGCGTCTGATAACGAGTGGTCCCCCAGGCCGATTTTCCAAAGCTACTCGGCGTATACGCCTGCACTACTTGAAAAAAATGCCAATTTTCTTCAAAGCAACCGAGCGCCGAAAAATATAATTTTCAATATAGAGCCCATCGACGGGCGCCTCGCTTCTCTAGAGGATGGCGCAAGTTGGCCTGCACTGTTTCAGCAGTATGAGCCCCAAGCGTTGGCTGGTAAAAGAATCATCCTCTCTCGCAATAACAATCCTGCGCCAACGCTCGTTGATCTTGGGCAGGCTGATACTCGAATGGGGCAACCGGTCAAGATTCCTGACTTTGACGGGCAGGTGTACATGACGGTTAAAGTCAGGCCGAGTATGCTGGGTAAACTCAAATCCTTACTGTTCAAGCCCAGCTATCTTTTAGGTCGGGTGACATTGAAAAGCGGCCAAATTCTGGAGTACCGTGTTATTTCAGGAATGATGCAAACACCGTTCCTGGTATCACCACTGGTCGAGAGTTCGAAAGAGTTTTTGTCCATGTATGTGAGTGCTGAGTTTATTGATATCAAGAAGGTCGACAGTATCGCGATATACAGTACAAAAGATAATGACCGTGGTTGGCTGGATGCGGTAGGTGTGAAGTTCTATGGCATGAAAAACCCGCACAGTAGACGCGCCAGTGAGTTGTTGAATATTGCTAAGCTCAAAGCGGCTACCCAACCAGTATTAGCGGAGTGTGTTGGCTCATTGGACGCTATCAATGGTAGTCCGGTGGTGAAGGGAGCTGCCAAGGTCAATAATTTCATTTCCGTCCGAGGTTGGAACGCCGAGAAAGCCGATTCGAACATGGACAATGTTCAGCGTGTTGTCTTTTTAAGTGGGGATAAGGGCTTGCTCATGGCGAATATTAACAGTGAGGCGCGCGTGGACGTGGCCGATCACTTCAAAGCACCGCAAATGCTGATGGCGGGGTATTCCGGCTATGTTGATGTGACCGACCTGCAAGGCCGTTATGAGCTGACCACTGGGATTGAGCGCAATGGACAGGTCATCCGCTGTCCCCAGCCGCCGGTTGAGATCTTCGTCAAGTAAAGCTCACCGTAACCGGGTCGCGATCGAGGACAAGTATGACGGGAAGGCCTATCTTGGGCTCCAGCTTTATACTCCCCGAACTAATACACTGTAGGGGGGAACGCCCTACAGTGCCGTGACTGAGTAAACGATCCATCACCCACGCATTCAAAACCTCAACTTGAAATCTGATGCTCTGCTCCGATCCTTTTCTGGAGCCAGCCCCTCATGAGGCGACCCGACGCCAAAGTCAAAAAGTGTACCTCTATCCCTAGCCCGTCGACGTCCAAAAGTCTATCGATGGCCTCGCTGCTTTGGTCGTGCTGTTATCAAAGTAGCGGTGTTCGGCCCTGTGCTTTTCGTCTTTCTCAACAAGCCATGCAACTGGTCGAAGATATTGTATTAGGAGCGCAACTGCTTCTGCCTTTGGCTCAAGCGCCTCGAATCCGAACGTTTTAAAACATCGCCTAGGCCTGCGAAGAGGTGATCGTCCTGGCTGTTCTGGAACTTAACTGGTTACTCGACGGTTTTTACCTTTGGCGTAATCGCCCTCATCAGGTTTTGAACACACGCTAAGTAGGCTGACGGTGCAGTCCGGGCCATGATTTCGCTGCCCGACGACATTCCGGATAATCCTGTTTTGCCCAAGCAACTGTTGCTTGAGGCGCTCAGCCGTCAGGAAGAAGTGCCCGGGCTTATCAAACCCACATCGTCGTTGGCTCCTCGCAACTCGAATGCCCGTGCGCTTTAGAAGCACGCTATCACTGGTTTGTCTAATGATATTGTGGAGCTGCTGCCGGTTGTTTCAATGTAGAGGTCGATCGGCCTTTTACTTTTTTTGAATGCAATTTGCACGCGCGCCTCACCAGCATTGTAATACCGGCTGATGCTTTCAAACTTGGAGCGTCCCTCACGCCGCCACTTTAACGTAACATACTCCCCCTTAGGGAGCGTAAGGCTTACGGCGTAACCTACGTTACGGCTGTTCTCGCAAATGTGTTCGACCAATTTTGTTATTCCGGCTGCAATAGCTGGGCCATCAGCTGATATACCCGGTATTTGGCCAGATTTAGTAATTTGTATTGAGTACCCTACGTCATCCGCTCCGAGTGGAGCGGTGGGGATTTTCAAGTCTTTTTCGAATTTAGAGAACTTCGCATAACCTCGATAATTGGTGTCGGTCTGCTTGATAGTATGCAGGGAGAATATAAGTACATATCCCAAGGCTATAAAGGTAGTTCCATTTAAAACGGTAATAGTCCTAATGTTGTTAAACGTGGCGATTATGATTAGGGCGTAAGGTACTACAAAATATCGACCGCCATTCAACAGCGGACTCAATGCCTGAGGCATGCCCTTCAGTGAGTAGAGTGCTGCGATAAAGGTAGCGAGGCCGCAAGCAACTAACGGCCATGAACCTCGGGCGGGGCGAATCATGGTTGTTAAAAATCCAACCCAAAATACTGAGGATGCTATGCGAGTTAAGAGGTTGTCCGATCCAAACGTTAAGAACGTGATCAGACTCGAAACCCAATGATCGATGATGGGATCAAGCTCTTGCGCGTTCCTAGGGTTGTTAAAAAGGACTACTGTTTGTAATGCTGCACCGATTGTGATGGTGGCCAGGAGCGCATATCGCTTATGGCGCACGCATTGAATGGCGGCGATGGGTAAAAAAAGTATTGAAAAAGGCCCGGTTAACGAAAGAACGGCGACGACTGGGATGGATCGATTTCCGAACGCCCAAGGCATTGATGCGATGACAGCCAGGACACAGCCAAGCCACCACTGAGAATTGGTAAGATTTAGAAAGGTTTCTCCTGAGTGAGGTTGTAGCAACGCAGCAAGCGGGACCATAAAGCTGATTAGTGCAAAATGTGGCCGGTCAGCCATTACTCTTCTTACTGACCAATACAACATAAGGGTGGAGAGCAGCCATCCACTGAAAAATATTATTGGTATCAGTGGAGCATTCACGACTGTTGCTAGAAACGCAAAAAGCCGTGGAAATAGGTGCAAGTACCCTGAGTAAGGATGAAACAGAGAGTAGAGCCCTAAGTGAACGGCCTTTGGATAAAATTCGGCACCATCCTCCGCCCAGAGCGAGTTGCTGGCAAAATCAAGCATCCCGTAGCGTAACGACATCAGGGCCAGCACAGCCACGGCGAATAGGAGGAACTGCGTGCTGGCAGGGTGTTTTTTGAAGATTTCCATATCAGTTATCCATTAACTTATAAGCCTGCCTATCGGTTATTGATGTTGCTGTGGGGGCCGGCCGTTGATCATCGGTGATTGCCACTGCGCCATCTTCCTGCGCCGTTGAAGTTTGGCCTGTGCCGGCGGGCTCGGCACCATACCTTCTGCGATACGGGGAAGCAACGGTCATTGAGCATGTAGGTTCGAGCACCGCAGATTGACTGGAAACCCAGTAAATTTGTCATTAAAAGTCGTGGCAAAAATTACCGGGCCTTAGCCACCTTCCCCACCCGCAACACCAACCACAACGCCCCCCCAATCAACGCCCCGCCGTATAGATGCGCCATCGATAACGGTTCGTCGAGCAACAACGCCCCCCACAGCACCCCAAACGGCGGGATCAGGAAGGTAGTGGTCATCGACCTCACCGGTCCAATAGCCGTCAGCAACCGGAAGTACAAAACGTACGCCAACGCCGTACACCCCAACCCCAACCCGAGCAACGATGCCCACACCTCCCAGCCACCCCAACTCGCGGGCGGATGTAGGGCGGCGCTGTAGGCGAAGAGCGGCAACAGAAACAACGTCGCGCCGAGCATGCTGCCCAAGGCGGACAGGCGACTGTCCAACCCGCCACGCTGGTCCAGCCAACGCCGCGCGAGGAAGCCGGCGAAGCCGTAACAGGTGGTCGCCATCAGGCAGGCCACCGCACCCATCAGCAGCTCAAGATCAAAGGCCACCGGCCCGGCGCGCGTGAGTACGCCTACACCAAGCAGGCCAAGGCTCACCCCGGCGATTTTTGAAGCGGTGAGCCGTTCGCTGAAGAACAGCCCGCCGATCAATACGCCCATCAGCGGCGTGGTGGCATTAAAGATCGCCGAGTAACCGGCCGGCAGCACTTGGGCGGCCACGGAGTACATGGTCGCCGGGATCCCGGAGTTGATCACGCCGAGCAACAGGACTGTCTTGAACTTGCCCTGGAAATCCCAGCGCACTCGCATTACTGCCAGCATCACCAGCAGGCCTGCAGCGGCAATCGATACGCGGAAAAACGCGGTCGGCACGGGGCCGATTTCCGGGGCGATGATGCGCATGAACAAAAAGCTCGCGCCCCAAATGGCGGCCAGCCCCAACAGGTACAGGGTGTCGACAGGTCTCACGGAATATTCCTACATCAATAAGGCCGCGAGTGTTGCCCAGTCACCTGTCCGACACAATCACTGTTTACACGACAAACCGCGTCACCAAACCGTTGAGGTCCACTGCCAGGCGCGACAATTCCTGGCTGGCGGCCGAGGTCTGGGTAGCGCCGGCGGCGGTCTGGGTGGACAGGTCGCGGATATTCACCAGGCTGCGGTCCACTTCGCGGGCCACCAGCGCCTGTTGCTCGGCGGCGCTGGCGATCACCAGGTTGCGCTGGCTGATCTGCGAGATGGCGGCGGTGATTTTCTCAAGGGCGCTGCCGGCGCTGTTGGCCCGTTGCAGGGTCTGGCCAGCGTGCTCTGCGCTGCTGTTCAACGCTTCGACGGTGTCCTGCGTGCCTTGCTGGATACCGCTGATCATCTGCTCGATTTCTTCGGTGGAATCCTGTGTGCGCTGCGCGAGGGAACGCACCTCGTCGGCAACCACCGCAAAACCGCGCCCGGCTTCACCTGCGCGCGCCGCTTCAATCGCAGCGTTGAGGGCCAGCAGGTTGGTTTGCCCGGCAATGCCACGGATGACTTCCAGCACCTTGCTGATGTCCTGGGCCTGTACCGCCAGGCCTTCGGCTTTGTTCGAGGCGCCGAGTACTTCATCCACCAGGTTCTGGATCGAGCTGATGGTTTCGCTGATCTGGTAGTGGCCGTGCTTGCTGTCTTCATCCGAGGCCTGGGACGCTTCGGCGCTGGAAACCGCATTGCCCGCCACTTCGTCCACGGCCGCGCTCATCTGGGTAACGGCGGTGGCGGCCTGTTCGATTTCATCGTTTTGCGCTTGCAGGCCGCGCGTGCTCTGTTCCATCACCGAGCTCATTTCTTCGGCGGCCGAGGCCAGTTGTTGCGCCGATTCGCTGATCCCACGGATGGTGGTCTGCAACTGCGTCTGCATGGTGACCAGGGCGCCAAGCAGTTGGGCCGGCTCATCATTGCCGCTGACGTTGATCGGTTGGCTCAAGTCGCCGGCGGCGATGGTGCGCGCCACGGACAGCGCCTGGCTGAGCGGCGCGGTGATGCTGCGGGTCAGCAGCCACGCCAGCAGCAAAGTGGCGATCAGTGCAATCACGATGATCAGGCCGACCACCCATTGCGCGCTCGAATACATCTGTGCGGCGGAGTCCGCAGCGGCTTCGACACCGTTCTGATTGAAGACGATCAGCTTTTCCAAACTCTGGGTGAGGAGGGTGCCTTGAGGCGCAAGGCGGTTGTTGAGCAGGTCAATAGCGTCTTGTTGCTGATCCTTATCGATCAAATCAACCATTTGGCCGACGATCGCCAGGTAGCCGGCCACGTCGGTTTTGACCTGCTTGAGCATCTCGCGCTCTTCGTCATTGGTCAGCAGGGTTTCATGGCGGGCCAGCAGGGTTTGCAGTTCGTTGCGCTGCAGGGTGATCAGGTTTCTGCTGTTGTCACGCACCCGGGACTCATCGGTGGTCACCAGGCGCAAAGCCTCCAGGCGGATACTGGCCGCGAAGGCCGCGCTGTCGTGGATATTCTCGATGCTCGGCATCCACGACTGCTCGATGACCAGCGCGCTTTCGCGCAGCTTGGCCATCTGCCCCAGGCCGAACAGGCCAACAATCACCAGCAAGCTGGCCAACACCCCAAAACTCAGACTGGCACGCAGACCGATCCTCATGTTCCTCAATGACATCTCAATGCTCCTTGGGCAATTAGAACCTGCTCCCGGATCGGTCTTTTGACCTTGTTAGGGTGGGAGAGGGCGCGCTGTATATCAAAGTGCCATCAAGGTGGTAATCGGGGTTTCCCTTAGTTGGATCCAACGCTTGAGGCGGGATCAAAATTGGAATTGGCACCGCTATTTCTGGCACCAAGTGCCAAGCCCCGCCGTTAGCGGCTATTGGTCAAACGGATGACGACTAATAGGTGTTTTTATTGACCGTATGGTCGAATTAAAAAATTGAAAACAAATGTACGATGTGAACGAAGTTGTACAACGCAGCGCAAAAAATCAGCCTTCTCCTGCTTACATACACTGGCTAAGCTCAGGGCTTCCCGATGCTCGTTCGAGGTTTTCCGCATGTCGCAACCCACGCCCGCCCTCGCTATCGCCCGCACGATCCTCGACGGCTTCGACGATTACCGTGAGCACTTTCGCCAGATCACCGATGGCGCCCGCGAGCGTTTCGAAAAGGCCCAGTGGCAGCAGGGCCAGGCGGCGTCCGCGGCGCGGATCAACCTGTACGAAGAGAAGGTCTCTGAGGTGATCGCTGGCCTGCGCGCCCGTTTCGAAGACGCGGACTTACTGGATGTCGACCTGTGGCCCTTGGTCAAAAGCGCCTACATCGACTTGATCGACCTGCGTTTCGACGATGAGCTGTCCGAGACTTGGTACAACTCGATCTTCTGCGGCCTGTTCAGCCACGACCTGATCAGCGACGGCTGCATGTTTATCCACACCACTCGGCCCAGCCTGCGCCGGGCGCGGGCAGCGCAGACCCGCACCTATACGCCCGCCGGTAAAATCGGCGAGATGCTTGCGCAGATCTTTGCGGACTACCGTTTCAGCGAGCCCTACGCCGATCTGAACGCAGACCTGCAGCGCCTCGAAGCGCAATTACGGGAAAACTTGCCCGATTGGGTGTGCAAGGACCCGGACCTCAAAGTCGAGTTGTTTTCTTCGGTGCTCTACCGCAACAAAGGCGCCTATCTTGTAGGTCGCCTCTACACCCGAGATGAACAATGGCCCCTGGTGATTCCGTTGTTGCACCGCGAAGGGCAGGGCATCCAGATCGATGCGTTGATCACCGACGAAGCCGATGTGTCGATCATCTTTTCGTTTACGCGTTCCTACTTCATGGTCGACGTACCGGTGCCCGCGGAGTTCATCGGTTTCCTCAAGCGCATCCTGCCGGGCAAGCACATTGCCGAGCTGTACACCTCTATCGGCTTCTATAAGCATGGCAAGTCGGAGTTCTATCGCGCGCTGATCAATCACCTGGCCACCACCGACGACCAATTCATCATGGCGCCGGGCGTGCGGGGCATGGTCATGAGCGTGTTCACGCTGCCGGGTTTCAACACCGTGTTCAAGATCATCAAGGACCGCTTTTCACCGTCGAAAAACGTCAACCGCGCCACGGTCATCGAGAAGTACCGGCTGGTCAAAAGCGTCGACCGTGTGGGGCGCATGGCCGATACCCAGGAGTTTGCCGACTTCCGTTTCCCCTTGAGCAAGTTCGAGCCCGAGTGCCTTGCCGAGTTGCTGGAAGTCGCCGCCGGCACCGTCGAAGTAGAGGGCGACACCGTGCTCATTCGTCACTGCTGGACCGAGCGGCGCATGACCCCGCTCAACCTGTACCTCGAAAACGCCAACCCCGCCCAGGTGCGCGAAGCCCTGGAGGACTACGGCTTGGCCATCAAGCAACTGGCGGCGGCGAATATCTTCCCCGGCGACATGCTGCTGAAGAACTTCGGCGTCACCCGCCACGGCCGCGTGGTGTTTTATGACTACGACGAAATCTGCTTTCTCACCGAAGCCAATTTCCGCCACATCCCCGAGCCACGCACGCCCGAGGATGAAATGGCGTCGGAACCCTGGTACTCCATCGGTCCGCTGGACGTGTTCCCAGAAGAATTCCCGCCGTTCCTGTTCGCCGACGCCGGGCAGCGCAAGCTATTTGATGAATTGCATGGCGAGTTGTACAACGCCGACTACTGGAAGGGGCTACAAGAAGCGATTCGCGCGGGGAAGGTGATTGATGTGTTTCCGTACCGACGCAAGGAGCGCGGTTATTCCTGAGGGGCGAGGTGTGCTGGAACCCCCGCCCTGAGTCAGCCGGCGTCAGACGATGACACATACGCCCTTGGTTGCCTCCACGCCCATGCTCCTTAAATGTTGCAGCGCGGGCCTCAAGTCACTTTGCTTGGGTAAGTAATGGCCTGACGTATTGGATAGACAAACTTTCCCCAGCAGGTTTTTTTTCATGTACCCGGCACTGACGATCTTCTGCGACTGACCGGGGCCAGCGCCGATTTCGGCAATGGCGGGGTGAGACATCCACTTGGGTGGCACGTTTTTGTCGATGTTGCCGACTACCAATTGGCCGCCTTGGGTAAGCACAAACTTATTCAACGAAGTTGGTTTATCCAGGATCTTCAGGTCTTTTGGCTGATTGACGTTCACCAACTGACCTCTGGGGTTTTTGGGGTTCAGCGCCGCGCCTGCCAGGTGCAGCTCCGCATTCAGGTCCCGCGCTTTTGTATTGTTCAGCAGCGCATAGCCAACGGAAGTGCAGCAGGGTAACGGCGAGCCTTTATAAGGCGTGACGTCGTGATGTGTGTTGGCGTGTGAATGCGAGAAACTGCCGCTGGTAGAGCGATGGGGATTAATAGGCATACGAAATCCTCTTGGGGGGGGCAGATTTGAACCCCGCGTCGCTCGCTCAATACATCGGATTTCAGCTTTAACGCGTGGGAAGGGTGGTCGGATTTTTGTAGGAACCGTCCTTGTGATCGGGTTGCCAGCGCCGTTACCCGATGACGCAACGTCTCCCGTCCTGCCGAAATCTGCGACAATCGCGTCCATTCCATCGACTGATGCTGCGCAGGCCTCACCTGCCTCACCCAAAAGACCCTTGCCGCCCTGATGACTGACCAAGCGCCCGCTATTGACCAACTGCTGAAAAACCTCGATCACGCCATGCTCGCCGACCGCCACCGCTTGCGGCGGCAGTTGCTTGAGCTGCGCAAGAAGCCCGACGAGGAAAAACTGGCGCAGTGGGTCACGCGCATGCAGGCGTCCTGCGCCCAGGTCACGGCACGGCGCGCCAGCCTGCCGGTGATTCGCTACGACGACAGCCTGCCGATTGCCGCCAAGCGCGACGAGATCAAGGACGCGCTGAACAAACATCAGGTGCTGATCATTGCCGGCGAAACCGGTTCGGGTAAAACCACCCAGTTGCCGAAAATCTGCCTGGAAATCGGTCGCGGCCAGTACGGTTTGATCGGTCACACCCAGCCACGCCGGATTGCCGCGCGCAGCGTTGCCAGCCGGGTTGCCGAAGAGTTGGCCACGCCTTTGGGCGCGTTGGTGGGCTACCAGGTCCGGTTCGAGGATCAGAGCGATTCCAACACCCTGATCAAGCTGATGACTGACGGCATCCTGCTGGCCGAAACCCAGAACGACCGTTACCTGGAACGCTACGACACGATCATCGTTGACGAAGCCCACGAACGCAGCCTGAACATCGACTTCCTGCTCGGTTACCTGAAAACCCTGCTACCGCGTCGCCCGGACCTCAAAGTCATCATCACCTCGGCCACCATCGACCTGGAGCGCTTTTCCAAGCACTTCGACGATGCACCGATTGTCGAGGTCTCGGGTCGCACGTTCCCGGTGGACACGTGGTACCGCCCGCTGACTCTGGAACAGGACGAAGAGGGCAACCGCGTCGAGGATGACTTGACCGTTGACCAGGCGATTCTCGCCACCCTCGATGAAATCGCCGCTTACGAGCGCAGCGAACGGCGCAGCCCCGGCGATGTGTTGGTGTTTTTGCCGGGCGAGCGCGAGATTCGTGACGCCGCCGAGATGCTGCGCAAGGCCCAGCTCAAGCACACGGAAATCCTGCCGCTGTACGCGCGCCTGTCACCGGCCGAGCAGCAGCGGATTTTCCAATCCCACCCGGGCCGGCGCGTGGTGCTGGCGACCAACGTCGCGGAAACCTCGCTGACCGTGCCTGGCATTCGTTATGTGATCGACAGCGGCACCGCGCGCATCAGCCGCTACAGCTACCGCGCCAAGGTGCAGCGCCTGCCGATCGAGGCGATTTCCCAGGCCAGTGCCAACCAGCGTAAAGGTCGGTGCGGCCGGGTCGAGCCGGGTATCTGCATCCGTCTGTTCAGCGAAGAAGATTTTATCGGGCGGCCGGAATTTACCGATCCGGAGATCCTGCGTACCAACCTCGCCGCCGTGATCCTGCAGATGCTGCACCTGCGCTTGGGTGAAATCACCGACTTCCCGTTTATCGAACCGCCGGATGGCAAGGCGATCAGCGACGGTTTCAACCTGTTGCAAGAGCTCTCGGCCGTGGACCGCAACAGCCAACTCACCCCGCTGGGCCGCCAACTGGCGCGCCTGCCGGTGGACCCGCGCATGGGGCGCATGTTGCTGGAAGCCGCCAAGCTCGGCAGTTTGCAGGAAGTGCTGATCGTCGCCAGCGCCATGTCGATCCAGGACCCGCGCGAGCGTCCGCCGGAGCGCCAACAGGCCGCCGACCAGGCCCATGCACAGTGGAAAGATCCCGATTCGGACTTCGCCGGGCTGGTCAATTTATGGCGCGGCTT
Organism: Pseudomonas sp. 2995-1; assembly: GCF_002742505.1. Lineage (NCBI taxonomy): Bacteria > Pseudomonadati > Pseudomonadota > Gammaproteobacteria > Pseudomonadales > Pseudomonadaceae > Pseudomonas > Pseudomonas sp. 2995-1. The sequence continues at coordinate 175,531 of NZ_LJSA01000490.1, forward strand.
TGAAGAACAGCGCCAGGAGCTCACGGCCAGCCCGTTACGCAACTGGTGCCGCAAGAACTTCCTCAACTACCTGCGCCTGCGCGAGTGGCGTGATTCCCATCGCCAGTTGAGCCTGATCTGTCGTGACATGCAGCTGACCATCAACAAAGAACCGGCTGACTTCCCGAAACTGCACAAAGCGGTGCTCTCCGGCCTGCTCAGCCAGATCGGGCAGAAGACCGAAGACGGTGACTACCTCGGTGCGCGCCAGCGGCGCTTTTGGATTCACCCCTCGTCGGGTATCGGCAAGAAGCGTCCGCAATGGCTGATGACCGCCGAACTGGTGGAAACCACCAAGTTGTACGCGCGCATGGTCGCCAAGATCGACGCGGACTGGATCGAACCGCTGGCCGGGCACCTGATCAAGAAAAACCACTTCGAGCCGCATTGGGAGAAGAAGCGCGGCCAAGTGGTGGCGTTTGAGCAGATCACCTTGTTCGGGTTGATTGTGGTCGGGCGCCGGCCGGTGCATTACGGGCCGATTGACCCGGTGGTGTCCCGCGAGCTGTTTATCCGCGAAGGCCTGGTGCGCGGCGAGATTCAATCCCGCGCCAAGTGCCTCACGGCCAACCAGCAACTGCTGGAACAACTCGACGAACTGGAAGCCAAGGCCCGCCGCCGCGACATCCTGGCCGATGAAGAAACCCTGTACGCCTTCTACGACGCGCGCTTGCCGGCGGAGATCCACCAGACCGCCACCTTTGACAGCTGGTACAAGGTCAACAGCCAGAAAGACCCGCAACTGCTGATCATGCGCGAAGAAGACGTGCTCGCACGTGAGGCCAGTGAGGTCACCGCCGCGCATTACCCGGACACCCTGCACTTGGGCGACCTGGAGCTGGCCCTGAGTTACCACTTCGAACCCAACCACCCGCGCGACGGCGTGACCCTGCGCGTACCGGCGCCGCTGTTGCCGGCCTTGCCGCCGGAACGTTTGGAATGGCTGGTGCCGGGGGTGATCGAAGCCAAGTGCATCGCTCTGGTGCGCAACCTGCCCAAAGCGCTGCGCAAGAATTTCGTGCCGGTGCCGGACTTCGTAAAGGCCGCACTGCAACGCATCGAGTTCGGTCAGGGCTCGCTGCCCCAGGCGCTGGGGCGTGAACTGTTGCGCATGACCGGCGCGCGGGTCAGCGATGAAGCTTGGGCCGAGTCGGCGCAGCAGGTGGAAAGCCACCTGAAGATGAACCTGGAAGTGGTCGACGGCCAAGGTAAGTTCCTCGGCGAAGGTCGCGACTTGGCTGAGCTGACCGCACGCTTTGCCGAAGCCAGCCAAGCCGCGTTGGCCGTGCCGCAAACGGCGAAAAGCCAGCAGCCGGTGGAAGCCAAGGTGTTCGCCGCCGTGGCCGAGAAAACCCAGCAAAAGATCGCTGGGCTGTCGATGACGGTGTACCCGGCGCTGGTGGAAGAAAACGGTACGGTCAAGGAAGGTCGCTTTTCCACCGCCGCCGAGGCTGAGTTCCAGCATCGCCGCGCGTTGCAGCGTCTGCTCATGCAGCAACTGGCGGAACCGGCGAAATTCCTGCGCGGCAAGCTACCCGGCCTCACCGAGTTGGGGCTGATGTACCGTGAATTGGGGCGTATCGATGCGCTGGTGGAAGACATCCTGCTGGCGAGCCTAGACACCTGCGTGCTCGAAGGCGAAGCCAGCCTGCCGCGTGATGGCGCTGGCTTGGCCGCTTTGGCCGAACGCAAGCGCGGCAGTTGGACCGAACACGCCGAACGCCAGGCGCGCTTGACCCTGGAGGTGCTGAAACTCTGGCACGGCTTGCAAAAGCGCTTCAAAGGCAAGATCGACCTGGCGCAGGCGGTGGCCTTGAATGACATCAAGCAGCAACTGAGTAATTTGGTCTATCCAGGTTTTGTGCGGGAAACCCCGGCGCAGCGGTTCAAGGAGCTGCCGCGTTACCTCAAGGCCATTGAGTTGCGTCTGGAAAAACTGCCGAGCCAGGTGCAAAAAGATCGGGTGTGGAGCAGCGAGCTCAGCGGGCTGTGGGGGCAATACCAGAACCGCCTGAACAAGCATGCCCAGGAAGGTAAGCGTGATCCTCAATTGGAGCTTTATCGCTGGTGGCTGGAGGAATATCGGGTGTCGTTGTTTGCCCAGCAGTTGGGCACCAAAGTGCCAATTTCCGACAAGCGCTTGAGCAAGCAGTGGACGCTGATCGAGGCCTGATCCCTTCACGATTTCCAGCATCGACAAGGTTTCAATGTGGGAGGGGGGTTGCTCCCGATGGCGGTCTATCAGAAACAAATTCTGTAACTGACACACCGCTATCGGGAGCAAGCCCCCTACCACACATTAAAAAGGTGTTTGTCTGGGAAGTGGCGCCAAACCCCAGCGTTTGTGGCAAACTTCGCGCCCATAAATGCCGGGATCGTCGTAGCAGCGACGCGATGGAATAAAGCGATGCCAGTTTGATGTCCGCTGGGCGGAATAGAACTACTCACAGTTTGGTACGACGGTACCAATATCTTCTGCCTGACAGATTTAGAGGAACGACCGTGCATAACGTCGTCATCAGCGGCACTGGCCTTTACACCCCTGCCAACAGCATCTCTAACGAAGAGCTGGTGCAGTCTTTCAATACCTACGTGCAGCAGTTCAATGCTGCCAACGCCGCTGCCATCGAGCGTGGCGAGGTGCAGGCGCTGACTGAGTCCAGCGCGGCCTTTATCGAAAAGGCGTCAGGCATCAAGAGCCGCTTCGTGATGGACAAAGACGGCATTCTCGATCCGCAGCGCATGGCCCCACGCCTGCCTGAGCGCAGCAACGACGAATGGTCGGTGCTCTGCCAGATGGCCATCGGCGCCGCCGAACAAGCCCTGCAGCGCGCAGGCAAGACCGCCGCCGACATCGACGGCGTGATCGTCGCCTGCTCCAACCTGCAGCGCGCCTACCCGGCCATTGCCATCGAAGTCCAGGAAGCCCTGGGTATCGCCGGGTTCGGTTTTGACATGAATGTGGCGTGCTCCTCGGCGACCTTCGGCATCCAGAACGCCGCCAACAGCATCCAACTCGGCCAGGCCCGGGCGATCCTGATGGTCAACCCGGAGGTCTGCACCGGCCATCTGAACTTCCGCGATCGCGATAGCCATTTCATCTTTGGTGACGCCGCTACTGCTGTGGTCCTGGAACGTGCCGACCTGGCAACGTCCGAGCACCAGTTCGATGTGGTGAGCACCAAGCTGCTGACCAAGTTTTCCAACAACATCCGCAACAACTTCGGCTTCCTCAACCGTGCGGCGGAAGAGGGCATCGGCGCGCCCGACAAGCTGTTCGTGCAGGAAGGCCGCAAAGTCTTCCGCGACGTATGCCCGATGGTGGCCGAGCTGATCGGCGTGCACCTCGAAGAAAACCAGTTGAACGTGGCCGATGTGAAACGCTTCTGGCTTCACCAGGCCAACCTGAGCATGAACCACCTGATCGTGAAGAAACTGCTGGGCCGCGAAGCCACGGTAGAAGAGGCCCCGGTGATTCTCGATACTTACGCCAATACCAGCTCTGCTGGCTCGGTGATTGCGTTTCACACCTACCAGGATGACCTGCCCAAAGGGTCGGTTGCGGTGCTCAGTTCGTTCGGTGCAGGTTATTCCATCGGCAGCGTGATCCTGCGCAAGCGTTGATCCTGCGACAGGCCTTGCAGTGAAATCGAGGTAGACAATGGCAGCAGCGGACGACGCGCATCTGCTTGAACGCCTGCTCAAGGGTGATCAACGGGCTTACAAGGAGTTGGTCACTACCTACCAGAGCGCCATGCGGGCGGTGGCATATGCCATCGTCGGCCAGCGCCATGCCGATGAAATCGTCCAGGACGCCTGGTTGTCGGTAGTGCGCAACCTGTCCAAGTTCGAAGGCCGGTCCAGCCTCAAGACCTGGCTGCTGACCATCACCGCTAACGCCGCCAAGGGACGCTACAAGCAGAATCGTCGTGAGGTGTTGCTCGACGATTTGCCTTCGCCCCACGGCACCATCGGCGATGACCGCTTTACCCCCGACGATGGCCACTGGGCGGTCGCCCCCTTTGCCTGGCATCAGGACACGCCGGAAGCCTTGCTGACCGAGGATGAGCTGCGTGATTGCCTGGAGCATACGCTGCTGAGTTTGTCGCAGTTGCAAAGCAGCGTCCTGGTGCTGCGTGAACGCCAGGGCCTGGAGTTGGAGGAGATTTGTAATCTCCTGACGCTCTCACTCTCCAATGTCCGTGTGCTGTTACATCGAGCACGGCTTAAAGTCTTTGCCACGGTGGAGCATTTTGAGGAAACGGGCGAATGTTGACCTGTAAAGAACAAGTGGCACGTTCCAGTGACTATCTCGATGGGCAATTGACCTTTCGCGAGCGCTTGCTGGTGCGTCATCACTTGATGTTCTGCCCGAACTGCCGCCGGTTTATCCGTCAGATGCGCCTGATGCAGGCGACCCTGAAGATCATGCCGGATGAGCCGGTGAAGGATGTGGATGCCTTGGCGCAACGGCTGGCTGCCGAGCGGCTCAAGGATCAATAAAGGCGGGGTAGAAGCAGACTCGCGTGGCGCGATCGAACGGATGATGGGGATCGATCTCGCCACGCAAGGCTGTTGCAACCACCTCGGGCCGTCCTGGCCCAAGGCTTATTACACGTACTGTTAGAACTTGGCTTCTGCGTCCAACTGCAGGGTATTGGCATTGGCGTCGCGGTAACCTGCGACGCTGGCGTAGTCTGCCTTGGTCAGGAAGTAAGTCGCGCCGATGGCGAAGTTCTTGTCGATGTCGTAACCGACCTTGAACTTGTGACCCCGTGCACCGGTGAAGCCGCCGGCGAAGTCCGAGTCGGTGAGGGCACCCACCACCGCGTAACGCTGCACATCGCGGTAGTTGTAGTCCAGGTTCAGGCCAAACACCTTGGACTTGGCACCCAGCAACCAGGCTGTGTCCTTGTCTTTATCAGTGGCTTTGGTGTTTTGCACGTACTGGCCGTAGAACGACAACGGTACGGCCAGGCCGCCGATATCGATTTGGCTGAAGCCTTCGTACAGGCGGTATTCGCTGGCATTGCCGGCCGTGGTGTTCGCCACGGTTTCAGCCGGGGTCAGGCACTGGAAGGAACCGGCGGTCGGGCAGCGGCTGTCTTCGTCATTCTGGAACGCATAGACACTGCCGCCCAGCGTCAGCTTCAGGTTGTCGGTCAGGGTGAAACGCGAGCCCAACTGGCCGGCGGTCATGCGCAGGTCATTGCGAAATTGCACGCCGTCGCCATTGACGTTGTCTTTGAGGTTGTAGTTACCCAGGCTGCCGAACAGCTCGGCGCTGCTCCCCAGTGGGTATTTGTAGGTCAGGGCCAGACCTTCCGGGTTGATATCGCTATCCCAGATCACGTCGCCCATGCTGACCCACGGTTGCAGCATCTTGCCGCCGATCACGTGCAGGTTTTTGATCTGGTCCGGGTGGTAGTCGATGTAGCCCAGGTCCAGCCAGATCGACTTCTTGTTGAAGTAGCCATCCAGGTCCTGGTTGGTGGAACGGGCGTCGTCGCTGCTACCGGTAGCAATGCGGATGCCGGTATCCACTTGTGGGTTGATTTCGGTGTAGGCGCCCAGACGCGCGCGGATGCGCTCACGGTCCTTGTCCTTGCCGCCATTGTTGGGGGTGCCATCGATCTTGATGGTCTCGTGGCGGAAACGTACATCACCCTTGAACTGTGTCTTGGCTGCCCAAGCCAGCTTCTGGTCGAAGCTGCTCAGCTCATTGGTTTTTTTCGCGGTGGCCGCGATCTGTTCGTTGCTCTCTTGCTGAGCTTGCCGGGCGATCTGCTGTTCTTTCTGGTCTTTGGCCAACTCGTTTTGCAGTTCGGTGTACTGCGAAGCGGTGATCTGGCCGTTGGCCTTGAGCATGTCGAGCAGTTTAGCGTCGACTGCAGCGCTGGCCGGAACGCTCAGGGCCAGTAACAGGCCGCCGCACAGGGCCGCCGCAGTTTTAGTGGAAGCAAGACGCATATCAATCTCCGAAAGTGAGGAGGGATGGCAAACCATCCAGGACACAACCGACCGATGACGGACGGAAAAATAGCCGACTGGTAGAACCAGGCGCTCTAAAAACAGGCGTCAGTATCGCGATGGTTTATGACGCAGCAGTGGCGAAGTGATGTCATCTGTGTGACAAATTCTTTTGCTTCGGAACTATTGTTTTAGAGCCTTGTCGGGCGATTTGAGGGTGTGTGAAACCTAGCGATAAGCGATACTCGCGGAGCTTTTACGCCCTGATGTAGTGAGGATGCCGATGCCGTTGCAACGCCTGCAAAGCTTGTCCGAAATAGCCCCGCAGACCTGGGATGCCTTGGTGCCTCAGGCCCAACCGTTCGTGCGGCACGCGTTCCTGAGCGCCCTCGAAGACAGCGGCAGCGTCGGCCCGCACTCCGGCTGGCAGCCGGAGCATTTACTGCACTGGGAAGGTGATCGGCTGGTGGCGGCACTGCCGGGTTATCGCAAGTGGCATTCTTATGGCGAATACGTGTTCGATCACGGCTGGGCCGATGCCTGCGAGCGGGCCGGTATCGAGTACTACCCCAAATTGCTGACAGCTGTACCGTTCAGTCCGGTCAGTGGCCCGCGCCTGTTGGCGGCCAACGCACAGGACGGTTTCGAATTGCTCAACAGCCTGCCGGGCTACCTGGAAATCGAAGGGCTCTCCAGTGCGCATATCAACTTTACCGATGCCTTGGCCGATGAGGCCTTAGCCCTGCAACCGGGCTGGATGCAGCGCTTGGGCTGCCAGTTTCATTGGCAGAACCGTGGCTACCGTGACTTCCAGGATTTCCTCGACGCCCTGAGTTCACGCAAGCGCAAGCAGATGCGCAAAGAGCGTGAGCAAGTGGCGGGGCAGGGTATCGACTTCGAATGGTTGCAAGGCCATGAGTTGAGCGAGGCGCAGTGGGATTTTGTCTACGCCTGCTACGCCAACACCTACGCGGTGCGCCGCCAATCGCCCTACCTGACCCGCGCGTTTTTCAGCCTGCTGGCCGAACGTATGCCCGAGGCAATCCGGGTGGTGCTGGCCAAACAAGGCGCGCGGCCGGTGGCCATGGCCTTCAGCCTGATCGGTGGTGATAGCTTCTACGGCCGCTACTGGGGTTGCCTGGCGGAGTTCGACCGCCTGCATTTCGAAACCTGTTTCTACCAGGGCATGGACTACGCCATTGCCCACGGCGTGCAACGCTTCGACGCTGGCGCCCAGGGCGAGCATAAATTGATTCGCGGGTTTGAGCCGGTGATCACCCACTCATGGCATTACTTGCGCCATCCAGGGTTGAAGAATGCCGTGGAGGATTTTCTTGAGCGTGAGCGGGTAGGGATTCTGGCGTATGCCGAAGAGGCGAGGGCGGCCCTGCCTTATCGGCAGGGCTGACCCCCGCTGGTTTCAGGCTGAGTCCTCCCTGCCCAGCCATCGATAGGTAACACCGCCGATGACTGCACCGAGGATCGGCGCGAGCCAGAACATCCACAATTGCTGGATCGCCCACCCGCCCACGATCAGTGCCGGCCCGGTACTGCGAGCCGGGTTGACTGAGGTGTTGGTGACAGGGATGGAGATCAAGTGGATCAAGGTGAGCGCCAGGCCAATGGCAATGGGCGCGAGGCCCTTAGGGGCGCGGTGGTCGGTGGCGCCGAGGATGATCAGCACGAACATGGCCGTCATCACCAGCTCGCACACCAACCCCGCCGCCATCGAATAACCGCCCGGCGAATGCTCGCCATAGCCGTTGGAGGCCAGCCCGCCGGCCAGTTCAAAGCCAGGCTTGCCGCTGGCGATGAAGTACAACAATGCGGCGGCGACTACCCCGCCAATGACTTGGGCCACGATGTACGCCGGTAACTCCCTGGCCGGAAACCTCCCGCCCACTACCAGCCCCATCGATACCGCCGGGTTGAGGTGACAACCGCTGATATGCCCAATGGCAAACGCCATGGTCAGCACCGTGAGCCCGAACGCCAGGGACACGCCCAACAACCCGATCCCGACAGCAGGAAACGCGGCGGCCAACACCGCACTCCCGCAACCGCCCAACACCAGCCAAAACGTACCCAGCCCCTCTGTGACTGAACGCTTGAACAAAGACATGCAGCACGTCCTTGATAGATCACTCTACCGAATCAGTAAATCAATGATGCTCCCTGCAGATTTACTTCAGCGCCCGTCTGGGCACTGCACTCAGTACAGCACGGTTTTTACACAAATCCAGGCGATGAAAAAGCGCCAAAGGGCTGTGGGCGTTGGCGCGAACTGCACATTCTACTGAGTGGCTGGCTACTGAATGGCTGTGAGCAAATGTGGGAGAGGGCTTGCCCCCGATAGCCGTGTGTCAGTCACCGATGCAGCAACTGACACACCCTCATCGGGGGCAAGCCCCCTCCCACATTTTGAACGGCGTATAGGATTGAAATCCTCAGTCGATTCCGACAAACCCGCCCGTCTGGTGCTGCCACAACCGCGCATACAAGCCCTTATGGGCCAGCAACTCGGCATGGCTGCCGCTTTCGGCAATCTGGCCTTTCTCCAGTACCACCAAGCGATCCATCCGCGCAATCGTAGACAAGCGGTGTGCAATCGCAATCACGGTCTTGCCTTTCATCAGGGTTTCCAGGCTTTCCTGAATCGCCGCTTCCACTTCCGAGTCCAGGGCCGAAGTGGCTTCGTCCATGATCAGGATCGGCGCATCTTTGAGAAGCACGCGTGCGATGGCAATACGCTGACGTTGGCCACCGGAGAGTTTCACCCCGCGTTCGCCCACGTGTGCATCCAGCCCGGTGCGGCCTTCGGAGTCTGACAGCAGTGGGATGAACTCATCGGCGCGAGCCTTGTGCACGGCGGCCCAGAGCTCTTCGTCGGTGGCGTCGGGCTTGCCGTACAGCAGGTTGTCGCGGATCGAACGGTGCAGCAGCGAGGTGTCCTGCGTGATCATGCCGATTTGGGCGCGCAGGGATTCCTGGGCGACCTCGGCTATGTTCTGGCCATCGATCAGGATGCGCCCGCCTTGCAGGTCGTACAGACGCAGCAGCAGGTTGACCAGGGTCGATTTGCCCGCCCCGGACGGGCCGATCAGGCCGATCTTTTCACCGGCCTTGATCTCAAGGTTCAGGCCGCCAATGATTCCGCTCTGTTTGCCGTAGTGGAAATCCACCTGCTCAAAGCGTACTTCGCCACGGGGCACCGTCAGGCGCGGCGCGTTGTCGCGGTCAATCACCGCCAATGGCTGAGCGATGGTCTTGAGACCGTCCTGCACCATGCCGATGTTTTCGAAGATGCCGTTGACCACCCACATGATCCAGCCGGACATGTTGACGATACGGATCACCAGACCGGTGGCCAGGGCAATCGCGCCCACGGAAATCAGCGACTGGGTCCATAGCCACAGGGCGAGGCCGGTGGTGGTGACAATCAGCAGGCCGTTCATGGTGGTGATCACGATGTCCATGCTGGTCACCACGCGGCTGGCCAACTGGGTTTTTTCGGTCTGCTCGATGATCGCTTCCTTGGCGTACTCCTGTTCGGATTGGGTGTGCGCGAACAGCTTCAAGGTGGTGATGTTGGTGTAACCGTCGACGATGCGGCCCATCAGTTTGGAGCGCGCCTCGGAGGAAATCACCGAGCGCTCCTTCACCCGTGGCACGAAGTAACGCAGTGCCAGGCTGTAGGCGATGATCCAGGTCACCAGCGGGATCATCAGGCGCCAGTCGGCCTCAGCGAACAGCACCAGCGAACTGATGGCGTAGATCGCCACGTGCCAGATCGCATCCACCGCCGCCACGGCGGAGTCGCGCAGGGAGTTGCCGGTCTGCATGATGCGTTGGGCGATACGACCGGCGAAGTCATTCTGGAAGAAGTTGAGGCTCTGTTTGAGCACATAGCTGTGGTTCTGCCAGCGAATCAGGCTGGTCATCCCGGGGCTGATGGTCTGATGCACCAGCAAGTCATGCAGTGCGCCGAAGATCGGGCGCAGCAACAGGGCGACCACGGCCATCCAGATCAGCTCGGTGCTGTGGACCTGGAAGAAGTCAGCGGGCGGGGTGCCTTGGGCGAGGTCGATGATGCGGCTCAGGTAGCTGAACAGCGCGACTTCGATCAGCGCACCGATCAGTCCCACTACCAGCAAGGCGGCAAAGTGCGGCCACACCTGGCGCAGGTAGTAGAGGTAGAAGGGCAGGACTTTATCGGGAGGGGCTTCGCTGGGTGCGTCGCGGAAAATATCGATCAGTTGTTCAAAACGACGATAGAGCATTGAGTATGACGCCCGCTGTGCGGGCTCTCCTTTCAAATGCGCGCGCCGCCTTGTGGGCCGCGCGCGGAACTACCTGCTACCTCAGTCGATGCGCTTGGCCGACTTGATGTACACAGGATCGATTGGCACGTTCTGCATGCCCTGCTTGGTAGTGGTTTGCGAGTTGACGATCACATCAACCACGTCCATGCCCTTGACCACTTTGGCGAACACGGCATAACCGGCATCGCGACCCGGATCGAGGAAGGCGTTGTCAGCCACGTTGATGAAGAACTGGCTGGTCGCCGAGTTCGGGTCATTGGTGCGCGCCATGGACAAGGTGCCACGCACGTTATGCAGGCCGTTGCTGGCTTCGTTCTTGATCGGTGCTTCGGTCGGCTTTTGCGACATCGACTGGGTAAAACCGCCACCCTGGACCATGAAGCCCGGGATCACACGGTGGAAAATCGTGTTGGTGTAGAAACCCTTGTCGACATAGGCCAGGAAGTTCTTGGTACTGATCGGCGCCTTGACCGGGTCCAGTTCGATTTCAATGTCGCCGTTGGTGGTGGAGATCAATACGTGTGGCGCCTTGGCGGGTTCGGCCGCCATCAGGTTGGCAGCGAACAGAACGGAACCGGCAAAGAAGGCGATTTTTTTCAGCATGGGTCAGTGATCCTGGGTAGTGGTTTCGACTGTCTCTAGAAAATCGAGCAGGGTGGTATTAAAGACTTCGGGTTGGTCCAAGGGCGTGGCGTGGCGGGAATCCTTGATCACCACCAGCCGCGCATCGGGCAGCAGTTTTACATAGTTTTCTTTCTGGGCCACGGGGGTGTAGTCGTGGTCGGCGCTGATGACCAGGGTTGGACAGGTAATCCTCGAAAGTCGTTCCTGCACGCCCCAGCCCACAATCGCATCGAAGCTGGCGAGATAAGCACGTTTGTCGTTTTTTGCCCAGCGTTCGGCCATCTTGCGGCGCAGGTCGGCCTGCGCGGGTTTGGGGAACAGCCGGTCGCCGACGGCCTTGCCGATGGTGGCCAGGCTGAGCACGCGGGCCAGCGTCCAGCGCTTGGCCCACTGCCAATAGTCATCGGCACTGCGCACCTTGACCTCGGGTGCGCTGTTGACGATGCACAGGCTTCTGACCAACGTAGGTTCATCCACGGCTAACTGGAAAGCGATCATGCCGCCCATGGACAGGCCCACCACATGAGCGGCAGGCAGGTTCAGGTGCTCGAACAGCGCCACCACGTCATGGGTGAACCCTGGGATGCTGTAACGCTCACGCGGTTTGTCTGAGCGACCATGACCGCGTACGTCCACCACGATCACTCGGTAGTGCCTGGACAGTACCGGAATCTGCAATTCCCAATCCTGGCTGCTGGAGCCCAGGCCGTGGATCAGCACCAGCGGTGTGCCGTGGCCGTATTCCTCGTAGTGCAGGCTGCATCCTTCGTGGTCGAACCAGGCCATGGATGAACTCCGTTTCAGGCTTGTTGGGGGGCGGCGAAAGGTGCGTCCAGGGGCGCCGTGTCAAACGTGCGCAGTAACTCCACGAGGATCTGCGTCGCTGGCCCCAGGGGTTTGTCCTTGTTCGAGTACAGGTAGAACGCGGGGTGACGGCTGCCGCCCTGTTCCAAGGGTAGTTGCTTGAGCACGCCCTCGGCGAGTTCGCGTTCGATCATGTGCCGCGGCAGCCAGGCGAAGCCCAGGCCGCTGCCGACAAAGGCGGCCGCGGTGGCCAGGCTGCCGACGGTCCAGCGTTGTTCGGCGCCGAGCCAGCCCACATCCCGTGGCTGCTGGCGGCCGGAGTCGCGGATCACCACTTGCATCTGGCTTTCCAGGTCCTGGAAGCTCAGCTCGCGATTCATACGGTGCAGCGGATGCTCGGGGTGGGCCACGGCGACGAATTCCACGTCGCTCATTTCCGTGCCCAGGTAACCGGGGATGCTGAAGCCGCAGATCGCCAGGTCGGCCACGCCTTCGATCAACAACTCTTCAACGCCGGACAACACCTCTTCACGCAGGCGCACGCGGCAACCACGGCTTTGCGGCATAAAGGCCGTGAGAGCGCGCACCAGGCGGGCGTTGGGGTAGGCAGCGTCCACGACCAGCCGCACTTCGGCTTCCCAGCCCTGTTCCATATGGTGGGCGAGGTCTTCCAGCTGACTGGCGTTTTTCACCAGTTGCCGGGAGCGGCGCAACAGCACTTCACCGGCGTCAGTGAGCACGGCTTTGCGCCCGTCGATGCGCAGCAGCGGCACGCCAAGCTGGTCTTGCATACGGGCCACGGTGTAGCTCACCGAAGATTGCGAACGGTGCAGCGCTTCGGCCGCCTGGGCGAAGCCGCCATGGTCGACCACGGCTTGCAGCGTGCGCCATTGATCGAGGGTAACGCGGGGCGCTTTCAAGATAGGTTCCTCTTGTCCTAAGCTGGCGGTCCTTATTGGAGACTGCCGAATGAGAAAATTTTGTTATGTGCTATTGGCGCTGCTGCCGATGAGCGCGTTTGCGTACCCCATCGACGTGACAAAAAAGATCAGTGGCGTGAGCGTGGACTACACCGCCTCAGACGTGGACGGCGACATCAGTTCGATTCAACTAAACAACTACGGCACCAACGATGCCTTGTGCTCGGTAGTCTTCACCAATGGCCCGGAGGCACCACGCCGACGCACGGTCTCGGTGCCGGCAGGCAAAAGCACCAACACCACGGTCAAGTTCAACCGCGCCATTATCAAGATGCGGATTGCCTTGGACTGCGCGCCAAAATAAAGGGGTAGCGGAGCATGTCTACAGGAATACTCCGCATATCAACAAATTTCTAGATGGGTTATAGCAGTTTTTTGCGCTTTTTTATCGAATGAGCCATGGTTAATCTTTTCTCCATCGACTTACAGCATTTACAGATGGAGCCTACGAAGCCATGTCCAACGTTCTGATCATCGAAAGCAGCGCCCGCCAACAGGACTCGATCTCCCGTCAACTGACCCAGCAGTTCATCAGCCAATGGCAGGCCGCCCACCCGGCAGACCAGATCACCGTGCGCGACGTGGCCCTCAACCCGGTGCCACACCTGGACGCCAACCTCCTTGGCGGCTGGATGAAACCTGCGGATCAGCGCAACGACAGCGAGCAGGTGTCCCTTAACCGCTCCAACGAATTGACCGACGAACTGCTCGCCGCCGACGTACTGGTGATGGCCGCGCCGATGTACAACTTTGCCATCCCCAGCACCCTCAAGGCCTGGCTGGATCACGTGTTACGCGCTGGTGTGACCTTCAAGTACACCCCCACCGGCCCCCAGGGTCTGTTGACCGGCAAGCGTGCCATTGTCCTTACCGCGCGCGGCGGCATCCACACCGGCGCCAGCTCCGATCACCAGGAACCGTACCTGCGCCAGGTCATGGGGTTTATCGGGATTCATGACGTCACCTTTATTCACGCCGAAGGGGTGAACCTGAGCGGTGACTTCCAGGAAAAGGGCATCAACCACGCCAAGGCCCTGCTGGTGCAACTCGTGGCATGAGCCGCTTGATCCTTTAATCGTCAGATAATCGCGCGGTGTTTATATCGCTCCACGCAAACCCTTCAAGTACGCGTACGAACCTCCCTTTGCACTTGTTGCTCCTAAGTGCTCCTGCCCGACTGACGCTTTAGCGAGGTCGGGTTTTTTTTGCCCTGAGTTTCTTCAAACCCTGAAAACCTTTAATGTCGCGCCCATTCGAAGCGAGGCACACATGGGCTATCTACTGGTTGTCACCCTGATTCAGGCATTTTCCTTCAGTCTGATCGGCGAATACCTCGCCGGTCATGTCGACAGTTACTTCGCCGTGCTGGTACGCGTCGTGCTGGCCGGGCTGGTATTTATCCCGCTGACCCGCTGGCGCTCGGTAGAGCCGGCCTTCATGCGAGGCATGCTGGTGATCGGCGCGCTGCAGTTTGGCGTGACCTACGTGTGCCTGTACCTGAGTTTTCGCGTGCTCACGGTGCCGGAGGTGTTGCTGTTCACCATCCTCACGCCGTTGCACGTGACGCTTATCGAAGATGCACTTAACCGGCGCTTCAACCCCTGGGCCCTGGTCGCCGCCTTGGTGGCAGTGGCGGGGGCGGCGGTGATTCGTTTCGATCAGATCACGCCTCACTTCCTGATGGGCTTCCTGCTGCTGCAACTGGCCAACTTCACCTACGCCGCCGGGCAAGTGATGTACAAGCACCTGGTAGCGCGTTATCCGAGTGACCTGCCGCACTACCGGCGCTTCGGTTACTTCTACCTCGGTGCGTTGCTGGTGGTGTTGCCGGCGTTCCTGCTGTTCGCCAAGGCCGACTTTCTCCCGCAAGCGCCGCTGCAATGGGGTGTGTTGGTGTTCCTCGGGCTGGTCAGCACGGCGCTGGGCATGTACTGGTGGAACAAGGGCGCGTGTTTGGTGCATGGCGGCACGCTGGCGGTGATGAACAATCTGCATGTACCAGTGGGGTTGTTGCTGAACCTGCTGATCTGGAACCAACACGAACCCCTGGGCCGCCTGGCGTTGGGTGGGTTGGTGATTCTCGGGGCGGTGTGGATCAGTCGGTTGGGCATAAAGCCTGCGCCTGGCGTAAAGTCTGCGACGTGATGGCCCCAAGGCATGCGTGAGCGGCAATGAAAGTCTGTTATAGAAAAGAACGGTGTGGGGGCGGCAGAGTGGACAAGATTGATGAACTGATCATTGCAGCCTTGAAGGACGACTCCCGGGTCAGCCTGGCGCAATTGGCGCGGCAAGTTCATAAGTCGCGAACAGCGGTGGAGTCGCGTGTCCAGAAGTTGATTGAAAAGGGCATCATCCTAGGCTTCACCATCAACGTAGCCGAGGGCGATGAGACCCTGCAAGCGGCGTTCTTGATGCTGACGCTCAATGGCAGCAACTGCCATCTGGTGTTTCCGAAGATCCAGCAGTTCAGTCAAGTGGTGCACGCCTACTCACTGTTTGGCGACGTGGACATGATGCTCGACGTTCGCTACAGGAGCTTTGAAGAACTGATGGTCTTCAAGGAAAGCCTGCTGAACATCGAGCATGTGAAGGAAGTCGTGGTCAACCCCGTGCTGAAGGCCTGGCGCTAGGCGCCGGCCGTTTCTTCAACGCGTGGCTTCAGGCGTGATCGCGAACCGTTTCAAGGAAGTGATGGCTCAGGTTCGGCATTTTCTGACGAAGCGTGTCCACCAGCTCTTCGATGACGCCCTGGTTGAATTGAAGCGACGTGTCGTCATGCCCCAGGATCACCACCAGAAGCCTTGACGAGTCCTTCGTCAGCCGGAAGTCATGGGCGTCGGCGTCAACTTTGCCGATGCTCGCCAACGGCACATCCCCGCAGGTATAGACAATATCGCCAACGGGAATGGTGATGGCCTTCTTGGCGAACAGTGGGCGTAGAACCCTTGGTTTGTCCGAGCGCATCACGTAGATGTCATCTTTCTGATGATAGGTGTGCACACCGATGCTGACCCCATGGCGGATCGAGACTGCGTTATAGGCGTCAACGATGTTGTTGATGGGGTATACGCCCTTGGCGATGAAACGCCGCAGCAGCTTTTCGTTGGCGCTGACGGTGTTTTCGTAGCCGAGTTTTTTGAGCTGCTTGGCAAACCCTTCATACACGATGTTCGAGTCCAGCTCATTGAGGCGGGATGCGACGTGGTTCAGGTTGCTCTGCAACACCCCGACGAAGCTTTGGTCGTCTGAAACGGTGATGTCTTCGATAACCGCGGCGCACGCATTATTGATGCCCAGCTCACAGGCTGATTTTTTGATGATCAAGCGACTTTGCATAACCTTAGCCCCAGAGTAGTTTTCGAAGGTTCGCGGTACTGGTGTCCAGTTGCAGCGCCGAAGGACTCTGTAGCCAGAACAGCCCCGGACAGGTGGCGAAGTCGATTGTGACCGGCGTGGTATGACCGGGAGCGATGAAGTACCGGTGGCCGCAATAGGCCTCGTCCGCTTGGGCACTCTGGAGAGCCAGGGGGGAGGGAGGATCGAAGGTGCGTTGTGCATCGGAGCAGAAGAAACCGATCCGGCCATGGCTGATCTGGCTCGCTGCATCAGCCTGTGGGCGTGGGTGGCCGAGGTAGCTGTCGATCGACAGCGACAGCAAGTCGGGGTGATAGACCTGTTGAAACAGAAGGGGCGCGATGCCGCCGTGTAAGCGACCTCCGGCTTCAATCATCACCGGCCCGGCATCGGACCAAATGATCTCCATGTGAATCGGCCCGACCCGCACGCCGAGCGCCGCGGCTGCCTGGCGGGCGTAATCGGTCAGCGGTTGCAGGTGCGCAGCCTGGGGATCTAGGGTGTCCAGGCTTTCGTAGACAAACATGCTGCCGTTCTTCTGGATCTTGCTGTACTTGCAGACACTGGCAATGATGTACGTGCCGTTGAAGGCGACCATATCCACCACGTACTCCGGCCCCGCGATAAACGACTGCACGATAAACCCGAGGTTGACCTCACCCAGGTCATTCTTCTGCTGCCAGGCCGCGTTTCTCAACGCGGTTTCTGCTTCGCCTTTGCCCTGGGCAAACACCACGCCTTCGGTGGCGGCCGAATTCAGCGGCTTGACCACATAGGTGGCCGACTCTTCCAGCTTGGCCACCACTTCGCCAATGCGGCTTGGCGAGCTCAACAGGTGCGAGTCGATGTGCGCCAACTGGTGTTTTTTCAGCGCCTGCTGCATGGAGAATTTGTTGCGCCGCAGGTCGCTGGTGATACGGCTGTTACCCGGAATGCTGAGCAACTCCGTCAGGTAGTCCGTGAGGTAGATGGCGGTTTCGCAACCGGCGATCACTGCGCTCAAAGACAACGTTTCCAGGGTGATCAGCAGGCTCTCTTCCCAGTGATACACCTCATGGAAATTCTCAGCGACCAGGTCGTTGGTGAAGTGTTCGGGCAAGGCGCGTGTGGAGATCACGGCGATGCACCGTATGCCTTGCGCGTTGAGCAGGGGCGCATAGAGCTTGCCCGTGGAGAATGGGTCAACAATCAGTACGGTTTTCACGTCGTGCAATCCTTATTCCGTGGTGGCGGCAGGCGAGGCTGCGGGGGTCAGGTTCCACGCCAGTACGGCAGTGGCCAACAGGCCGGCGGAGACGATCATCAACAGCCGTGCGCCTTCGAGTCCGAGAAAGCCCGAGGTGGTAAAGAACGTCAGGATCATCGGTGCCGAGCCACTGACCAGCAGGTAGTAGAGCGAGCTTTTCGCGGCGATGACGTCGGCTACCCGGTCGTTGGGCGCCGATTCAATCAGGGTTTTACGCAGTTGGATCCGCAGGCTGTTGATGCAAAAGCCCAGCAGGAACGCAGCGGCCATCATCACGTAGAGATTCTGGAAGTAGACGATTGCCACGTCCGCCAGAATCACCAGTGCGATGGCCCCATAGCTGTTGAGCTTGATACGCGGAAGCACGGCGGCGCTGAAGGCCCCCAGGCCGGCCAGGCCACTGGCGACGCCAAACAGGGTGGCGTTCCACTCATTGAGCTTTTGAAAAACGATAGGCACCAGGCTGTTGAACGCGCCGATATGGAAGCCGATCATGCTCAGCACAATGATCAGAATGTAGAGGTTGCGCGGCAGGTCCAGCGGCGCGGCGGCGGTGGAGGCTGCGGTCTGATCGGTGCCTTTTGCGCTGGGGCTGTCGGCCACCAAGTAGACGCCCGCCAGTGACACAATCGCCGCCAGGCTGATGATTTGCAGCGTCTCGTTGACCGAGAACACATCCACGATCAAACCGCCCAGGAGCGCGCCGCCGAAGGCACCGATCTGGATGGAGGTTTGCATCAACCGCGCGCAGGTATCGCTGTCGGTGAGGCCTGCCAGCACCAGCTTGGTGTTTTTCGATTCCAGGGTACTGATGGTGAAGTAGTCGGTGACGCCCACCACAAACGCGATCGCCAGGAAGCCGATCGGCAGCAAGGCGGCCTGGGTAAACGACAATCCCAGGACGGCGGCGAACGCAGCCAGGCGTATGTACAGCAGCCGTTTCAGGCTGAGTTCAATCGTGAAGAACTTGCCGATGTACTGTTCGCATAAATAGGGGACTACGGTCGCCACACACAAGGTGGCGCCTACCAGGAATGTGGACCCGGTGGTCTCAAGGCCAAACCAGACCATCGCGATCACAATCGCCATGTCGAGGCCGGTGAAGAGGGTCACGATTGAATAGAACGCGGTCAGTGTCGAATTAGTCTTCATGGGCTTCATCCGTCGTAACGGGAGAGTTTAAGTAGCGGCACGCACCGTTCGGTGTCGCCGACCACGGTGCTGATCTGGTTTCTGACGCGCACGGTGGGCAGCGCCTTCTTTTCCAGGTTGCAGACCTTGTAGGCGTTGTCGTGCCAGGGACAGATCACGCTTTGGCCGTCGCCCGTCACTTCGCCCATGTGCAGTGGGCCGCCACGATGGGGGCACGAGGTGGGCAGCAATTGCGTCGAATACGCGTGACGCTTCAGAAAATAGGTTCTGTCCTCCACGGCCACGTAATGGGCGTGGGTGATATTCAGGCTGATGGCTTTCATTGGGTGGCCCATTCAGATGGCGGTGACGGTGTACGTGCAGGACGGACTGACGATGCGCGTGCCATGGAGCATTCCCTTGGGAATCACGACGCCTTCGCCGGCGATGAGGCGCACAGTCAATTCGGGGCTGGCGATAAACTCCAGCTCGCCGGATTCGACCCAGAACAGTTCGTCATTGGGGTGGGTGTGCAGCACCGAGAGCTCGTGTTCAGCCTCGGTGATTCGCAGGTCCACCGGCTTTTGGCCCTGAAGCTGCGAAGCCTTGGCGCGATGTTCATCCAGCTCGTCGTGCCATTTGATATGGGCATACAGTTCTTCGTCGGCGATGTCCTGAAGGAGCTTGAACTCTTCAAAGCCGCGGATAAGGTCGGGGATGATCTTGGTGCCGAACTGCTTGATCATGGGAATGATCAGGCGCTGAAGTGCCATTCTGCCGTGGTGCACATCGATATGAGCATGCTCATCGAAGTAGGCAGTGGAGACCTGGCCATCGAAGATGGTCTTGATCGCACGGGACTGGTGCTTGGTCGTCAGCGCCAGCGTGGCTTCGGTGTAGTACATGGCGCCGATGTAGCGGAACAGTTCGCCGTGGTTGGCCGACACATAGTGGAAATAGTTGGTCAGCGACAGCGACGCCGGCGTGTAGAACTGCCAGTAATAGTGCACGTGGTGTGACATGTCCATGTCCTGGAGCATGTCTTCAAAGATGGTGCTGTGCTTCTTTTTGTCGACGCCGTAGCCATACTCGTCGATCAGGATCTTGAACAACTCGCTGGTGTACACACCGCAGTTACCCAAAACATTGCGCGCCATGGCCGAGGCTTCACTGAGGAAATCCCCTGCGCATTGGGTCATGAAAAAACGCGCGGCACGCTGGGGGTTGCGGCTGGTGGTCAGCACCTCATGCAATTTGGAGTCGGCTTGGGCTACATCATCCAAGACTTTATCGGTGTGGGCGACAAAAGAGTCCAGGCACCAAGGACCATTGATGTGCACTTCTTCCTTAAGCCAGTTGTATAAGTAGTGTTCCAGTAACGGGCGGATCTTTTTGCCACTGGCGGCATGTTGGGGGTCATAAAACTGTTTGAAAGCCTTTAAGTCGAGTTCTAATGGCGGCTTGGGCAGGAAGACTAAGTCTTGCTCGTAGATATTCAATAACAAGCGTTGCGCCAACAAATGCTGACTGTCTGAAAGTTGGTCGCTGGTCAGGCTGGTGGTGATGATCGAGTCGGTCACGTCCTGCGGCCTGGAAGGTCGCTGATAGGGACTAGTGGTATAAAAATCGCGAGGTTGAGCAAAGGCACTAGCACCACAATAGTGGGTCAACGCTTCGGCATTCGAAGTTAATACAAAGTCTGCCGCATTATCAGAAAGCTGAGTTGTCCATAACATGAGGGATGGCCTTTATCTGGCGTTGTTTGATGGCCAAATGCTAAGGCGTTGGTTTTTTTAAAAACAGATTAGAAATAGTGCGCACAAGTAGTGAAAATCACTAAAGGCGTAGGAGAAATTTTCTTTATTGTTTGCGTCAGTTGATTATTCGGTCGCAGCGGCTACACATAGTTGCCGGCGCTTAGGGGGATATTGCGCCGGCGAGGCGCGTATTTTCACCTCGCCGGCTTCGGGCTCACTGCAGGGCTGGCGTGCTCTGGGGGCTGGGTGTCAGCGCCAGAATTCCTGCCCGTAGATCGGTGCCACTCGGTTGCTGGTACAGACTCAGTCCAAACTCCGGCAACACCGCCAGCAGGTAATCGAAGATGTCCCCCTGGATGCGCTCGTAATCGGCCCACGCCGTGGTGCGGGTGAAGCAGTAGATCTCCAGTGGCACGCCCTGAGCCGTGGTTTGCATCTGGCGCACCATGCAGGTCATGTTCGGCTGGATGTCCGGATGGCTTTTCAGGTAGGCCAGGGCATAGGCGCGGAAGGTGCCGAGGTTGGTCATTCGGCGACGGTTGGCCAGCAGTTGTGCGCTGTGTCCTTGGGCTTCATTCCAGGCCTTGAGCTCTGCCTGCTTGCGCCCGATGTAGTCGGTGAGCAGGTGCACCTGGGTCATGCGCACCTCTTCGTCATCGCGCAGGAAACGCACGCCGCTGGCGTCGATGAACAGGCTGCGCTTGATCCGACGCCCGCCGGAGGCTTGCATGCCGCGCCAGTTCTTGAACGACTCGGACATCAGGCGCCAGGTAGGAATGGAGACGATGGTCTTGTCGAAATTCTGCACCTTGACCGTGTGCAGAGTGATGTCCACCACGTCGCCGTCGGCGCCGACCTGGGGCATCTCGATCCAGTCACCGACCCGCAGCATGTCGTTGCTGGTGAGCTGCACGCTGGCGACGAACGACAGTAGCGTGTCCTTGTACACCAACAGAATCACCGCCGACATCGCCCCCAAACCCGACAGCAGCAACAGCGGCGAGCGGTCAATCAGGGTGGCGACGATGATGATCGCGCCGAACACGAACAGCACCATCTTCGCCAACTGCACGTAACCCTTGATTGAGCGGGTGCGTGCGTGTTCGGTGCGGGCATAGATGTCCAGCAGGGCATTGAGCAGGGCGCTCATGGCCAGGACCAGGAACAGGATGGAGATGGCCAGTGCCACGTTGCCGATGAACAGAATTGCGGTTTTGCTCAAGTCCGGCACCAGGTACAGGCCGAACTGGATCACCAGGGACGGCGTCATTTGCGCCAGGCGGTGGAAGACTTTGTTGTGCCGCAGATCATTGAGCCAGTGCAGCGACGGTTGGCGGCCGAGCAATTTGACGGCGTGCAGGGTGAGGTATCGCGCTACCCGTCCGAGCAGCAGGGCCACCACCAGCAACACCATAAAACCAAGGCTGGCATGCAGCACCGGGTTTTGGTCGAGGGCGCCCCATAGGTCTTGGACGTTGAGCCAAAGCTGTTTGATATCCATGGGTGAAACCGATTCCTCTGTAAGACAAGACGGCGCGATTAGAGCATCTAAGTGCGACAAAGTTGACGTTGTAGACAAATGCCCTGACAAAAAAGCACCTGATTCGCACCGTTCGCGTAAAGAAACTCGGTTTGGGCGCCCGAAACCGTTACCCTATGCAGCTGATATTTTGTATTTCTTCGAGGTAGCACCCGTGTTTTCCCAATTCGCCCTGCACGAACGCCTGCTCAAAGCCGTGGCCGAGCTAAAATTTGTCGAGCCTACGCCTGTGCAAGCAGCGGCCATCCCGCTCGCGCTCGAAGGGCGTGACCTGCGGGTGACGGCTCAAACTGGCAGCGGCAAAACCGCCGCTTTCGTCTTGCCGGTTCTGAATCGTCTGATCGGCCCGGCCAAAGTCCGCGTGAGCATCAAGACCCTGATCCTGCTGCCGACCCGTGAGCTCGCCCAGCAGACTTTGAAGGAAGTGGAGCGCTTCTCGCAGTTCACCTTCATCAAGTCCGGCATTATTACTGGCGGCGAAGACTTCAAGGTCCAGGCCGCCATGCTGCGCAAGGTGCCGGACATCTTGATCGGCACCCCAGGCCGTATGATCGAGCAACTCAACGCCGGCAACCTCGACCTCAAGGAAGTCGAAGTGCTGGTGCTCGACGAAGCCGACCGCATGCTCGACATGGGCTTTGCCGACGACGTTCAGCGTCTGGTTGCCGAATGTGTCAATCGCCAGCAGACCATGCTGTTCTCCGCCACTACCGGTGGCTCGACCTTGCGCGAAATGGTCGCCAAGGTGCTGAACAACCCTGAGCACTTGCAGGTCAACAATGTCAGCGACCTGAATGCCACCACGCGCCAGCAGATCGTCACCGCTGACCACAATGTGCACAAAGAACAGATCCTCAACTGGCTGTTGGCCAACGAGACTTACCAGAAGGCCATCGTGTTCACCAACACTCGCGCTGCCGCCGACCGCATCTACGGTCGATTGGTTGCCCAGGAATACAAGGCGTTCGTGCTGCACGGCGAGAAAGACCAGAAGGACCGCAAGCTGGCCATCGATCGCCTCAAGGCGGGCGGCGTGAAGATCCTGGTGGCTACCGACGTGGCTGCCCGTGGCCTGGACGTTGATGGCCTGGACCTGGTGATCAACTTCGACATGCCACGAAGCGGCGACGAGTACGTGCACCGTATCGGCCGTACCGGGCGTGCCGGCAACGATGGCCTGGCCATCTCGCTGATCTGCCATGGCGACTGGAACCTGATGTCGAGCATCGAGCGCTACCTCAAGCAGTCGTTCGAGCGCCGCACCATCAAGGAAGTCAAAGGCACCTACACCGGGCCGAAGAAGGTCAAGGCGTCGGGCAAGGCTGTTGGCGTGAAGAAGAAAAAGACTGACGCCAAGGGCGACAAGAAGAAAACCGGTGCCAAGTCGCCGACCAAGCGCAAGATCGCCAACCGTCCGAAGACCGATAACCTGTCGTTGGTCAGCAAAGACGGCATGGCCCCGCTTAAACGCCGCAAGCCCGAAGCACCGGCTGCTGAATAAGCCAGCGCTGATGTGAAAAAACCGGACATCGTCCGGTTTTTTTATGCCTTTAGTTTTTGGCTTTTGCCGCAGCTTCTTTCAATTCTTTAAGGCGGGCGTCGATCAGCTGGCACTTGTCAGGGAATTCCGCGCTTTCAGTGTCCAGGTCCATCTTCTGCAGCTCGTCGTTCATCTCTTTGGCTTTGGTGGGGTTCTGCTCGGTGAGCTTGGTCACTTCCGTCGCCAACTGCTCTCGTTTCGCCGTGGCCTCTTCGGGCGTGCAGGCCCAGGCGGGCAGGGCGGTGAGCAGGGCGGCGGCGATGGCCAGGTTTCTCAAGGTGTTCATGGTACGTACCTCCTTGGTGATGATGTGCGGTTGAGGGGGCGAACGTCTTGAAAGTTCAGAGAAATGACGTCCGTCTGGCGGGCTGAACGGTGGCAGGTGTGGCATGTCACACCTTTTGACGGGCTACTTTTTCTTAGGCCTGCAGGAGGAATCAGGATGACGACTTACAACTGGGATCTAATCGAACGTCTGCTGCACGAAGTGCAGAACGGCGAAGGCAGCTTTGCCCCGCGCAAATACGCCGAGCAGGAAGCGGCCGAGAAGGCCACGGCGGGTGAGAACACCGGCAATCTGGATGCGCTGAAAAAGACCGCAGCGGATTATGAAGCGCTGCTGTTCAAGCGCGGTTTTATTGAATCGCGCCCCGAGGCAGAGGGCGGAAATGGTGAGAACTTCATTTTGACGCAATTGGGTGCCCAACTGCTGGCGCTGATCGACAGTTCCATTCCCGGCAACGATCACCCGCGCCAAGTGCTGGATGAGCAGTCGGATGCACTGGACCCGGCAACCTTCGCTGAAGTGGCGTCCAAAGCGCAGATTGCCTGACGGGTATGCGCGGACCCAGTGTGGGTGGCAGCCCCTCCCACATTAAATCCCGGCGGCCTTGAGGCATTTGAGTGCCTTGAAGTCGCTGCGTACGCCGTCGATTTTCTGCGTGAGTTTAAGGCGTTGCTGCGGCGTACTTTCGGCCATCACGTCGACAATCAGGCTGCGCGCCGCAGCTTCGGTCTGGGCGTAAGCCGCGCGATATTGCGGGGTCCATAGGCTTTCGCGGTCCACCAGCAGTTGCTGCATCTTTTGTGGGAATTCGGCGCTGTGGCGTTGCTGCACCGCTTCGATAAATTGCGCCTGCCAATGGGCGCGATTGCCGATCCATTCCTGATTCTGTTCGCCCAGCGCGACGGACCACGCGGTGACGCGATTTTGCTGGCTAGCGCTCAGTGGGCCCATCCAGGTGTCCAGGCGTTTGTTCATGCGCTCGGCGCGGTCCTTGATTTGTTGGGTGAGGGGCGGCTTAAGGTAGTCGTCCTGGCGTTTACGCAGATCCTTGGCCAGGGCGTCGTTCATTTCTTTGACCTGCTGATCATTCAGTCTTTGGAGCAATTCGATGGCTGAGGGGGTGATTTCGCGGGCGACTTCAGCGATTGCCTGTTCGGCTTCAGCGGTGCGCGTTTTCAATGCAGCATCGGTGACTTGGTTTTCGTCGACCATCTGTTGCAGGCGATCGAGCCAACCGAGATAACCCGGCAACTGCGTGGTGCAATGCCAGGCCAGGTGTTCCTTGAGCTTATCGTTGAACCAACTCTTCTGCCCGGCGTTCATGTCCAGGTAGTCATTGAGGGTCCAGGGGATGATCACGTCCAAGTTGCGGTAGGCCAGGCCCACGCGGTTGCAGCCGGCGAGTGCCAGGCTTAGGGTCAGCAGGGCCACCAACAGTTTGAGCCGACGCAGCATGGGCGTTTCCTTGGGCAGAGGGATTCAATGCATGTGAACCCGCGCCAGGCGCTACAGTTCAGCCCATCAATAAAACGACCGCGCGGCCTTTAACGTCAACAGCCCGTCGCATTGCGAATTGTGTCCGGAGTACGCCGAGCAGTCGCCGCCGCTAAGGCTGGAGTCGCTGTAAATCAGGTCCAAGTCGATGCCCTTCCAGGCGCGGGAGAACTGAACCGACCAGTCGCTGAAGCTGCTGATGGTGCCGCCGTCCACCGAAGCTGGAGTGCCCAATTGGTGGGTGGTGTACTTCATGCTGACGCCGATGCCGAAGGGTTGGGTGCCGCCGAGGTCGGCGAAGAGGGTGCTGTCCTGGCGGTCCGGGTCGTTGCTGAAGGAGGCACCGAAACGATTGCCCAACAGGTTCAAGCCACCGTAGAACTCTTGGCTGTCGAGGGGGCTGAGCTTTGGGTAGCTGTAGTGGATCAAGCCGACTTCGTAGCCGAGCGTCTGGTCGAAGGGGTGTTTGAAGCCCATGTAGGAGTCGACTTCGAGGGTGCTTGCCGAAGACAGACCCATGTTTGGCGAGAACTGGCCGAAGTACAGGCCGCTGTTGTGGCTGAGGTCCAACCCCCCGTGGAAAGAGTCGCTGCCCGGCGAGGTCGGCTTGACCAGGCCCTGTGCCATGCTGCGGCTGGGGGTGGTGCCTAATTTCAGGTCGAAGTCGCCCAATTCGCGCTGGAAGATCTGCGCTTCGGCAAGGGGGCAAGCCACTAATGTGCTGACCAGAAAAATGCAGGATTTGAGCATGCTTCACTCCATGAAAAGCGAGGAGCAGTAACGGAGAAAATCGGGCAGATGCCCGTGCTAGACGTGTGCAAGGATACCGGCGAATGCCAGGCGATGAGGCCCGTTCGTCGATTAACGCAATATTGAATGTAGAAAGAGGGTGTTTCGGGCTCTAGTCCTAGCGCCTTGGAGGCAAGACGCTTAGGGACCAGATATTTTGCGCGGTGTTACTTTTTACCCAGGCTGATCTGCTTGGACGGGCCGAAAGTCTGGCCGCTCACGCCTTTTGCAATTTGCTGGATTTCGCCACCGGACTTGAGGAAAGCAGCGATTTGGCTGTTGATCGATTCGCTGGTTTCAACGGCTGGAGCTGGCTTTGCTTTGCTGTTGGATGCTTTTACGCGCATGGCGGCCACTAACCTGTAGAAAATTAACTTGGCCAGGCATCGTACAGGAAATACTTGACAATTGCTTGGCAAATATCCCCTGGGAATAAGTGGCGCGGTTGGAAATAACCGAAGTTCATCGTTGAAATTAGGCCCTAACTTACTGTTTTGACTCGAAACCACCTAGCAAAGCAGTGCTGGTGGAAGGGCAAAACTCAGCCGAATGATCGGACGAGCGGAGCGATGCCATCGTAGGGCCATGCCAGGCCGCGATTTTTCAGGCGTGCGCGCGTCGCGGGCGCAACTCGGGTAGAATGCCGCCCACGCAATGAGGGTATTGGAAATGGCTCTAGTCGGGCGCTACAACAGCTTACAAGTGGTTAAACACACCAACTTCGGTTTGTACCTTGATGGTGCGCAAGATGGCGAAATCCTCTTGCCTAATCGGTATATCCCAAAAGATATTCCCAGTGAAGATGAAGACTGGCTTAACGTTTTTATTTACCTGGACAGCGATGACAAACTTATCGCCACCACCGAAAAACCCAAAGTTCAAGTCGGCGAATTTGCCAGTTTGAAAGTGGTGGAAGTCAACAGTATTGGCGTGTTCCTCGATTGGGGTCTGCCAAAGGACCTTTTGCTTCCGTACTCGGAAGAAAAACGTCAGATGACCGCCGGTGAATACTGCGTGGTGCACGTCTATCTCGACAAGCACACCAAGCGTATTACCGCCACCGCGCGCCTTGACCGCTACCTGGACAAGACGCCGGCCAACTACGTTGTGGGCCAGGAAGTGGACCTCTTGGTGGCCGAAGCCACTGATATGGGCTTCAAGGCGATCATCAACAACAAACACTGGGGGCTGATCCACAAGAACGAAGTGTTCAAGTTCCTGCGTCCCGGCAAGGAAGAGAAAGGCTTCATCAAAGAGATCCGCGCCGATGGCAACATCAGCCTGAGCCTGCAACCGGTCGGCCAGGAAGCGGCCTCCAGCCTCAACTCGAAGATCCTCGCCAAGTTGCGCGAAAACAACGGCACGTTGCCGGTCAGCGATAAAAGCGACCCGGCAGTAATCAGCAACTTGTTCGGCGTGAGCAAGGGTAACTTCAAGAAGGCTATTGGTGCGCTCTACAAGCAGGGTCAGATCGTGATTCACGCGGATCGCATTGAACTAAGCTGAGTAGGGTTTGCTCTTCTGTAGGAGCGAGCTTGCTCGCGAAAAGGGTACATCCGATACCGCGATGGGCCTGAGATATTTTCGCGAGCAAGCTCGCTCCTACAGAGGTCCGCTTGATGTCTAAAAAATCGTTGTTCGCCTACCTCGGCACCTTGCTTGCTTTTCTGGTGCTCGACGGCCTCTGGCTCGGCGTCCTCATGGGCCCTACCTACAAATCCCTGCTGGGCCCGCTGATGCTTGATCAGCCCCGCCTATTGCCCGCAGTGCTGTTCTATCTCCTGTATGTCCTCGGTTGTGTGGTGTTCGTGGTCTTGCCAAGCATCAACTGGCAACGCGCAGCGCGTCTGGGTGCCTTGCTGGGTCTGGTGGCCTATGGCACCTATGACCTGAGCAACTGGGCCACACTGCAAGGCTGGTCTGCGAGCTTGGCCCTGATGGACATGGCCTGGGGCACCTTCCTGACAGCGGTGTGTTGCACGGTTGGACACGTGTGTGCACATCGGGTGCACCGATGATTGTGTACAGGATTTATGTGCACCGTTGCTGAGCGCGGTCCCCGCTACTAAACCGTCATAAGCGCCTTTGGTGCACCGTCGTAGAGGGATTGTGTGCCATTGGCACGCATTCTGCTGACTGTCTCGTATACAAACCTGGCCGCCTCCCGTATGCATCCCCGTGACGGAAGCGCAGGCCGGTATTACGAGGAGCCCAGCGATGACCGAACAATTGCCTAAAGGCTATAGCCCGCGCCTGTACAACCAGGATCTGGGCCCACTGCCGCAGAAGTGGAACTGGTACAACATTTTTGCCTTCTGGATGAGTGACGTGCACAGCGTCGGCGGTTATGTATTCGCTGCCAGTCTGTTCGCCTTGGGGCTAGCCAGTTGGCAGGTGTTGATCGCCTTGCTCGCGGGTATTTGCATCGTGCAATTGATCGCCAATCTGGTGGCTAAGCCTAGCCAGCAGGCCGCCGTTCCTTATCCAGTCATCTGCCGGCTCGCATTTGGTGTGTTTGGCGCGAATATTCCTGCGGTGATTCGTGGCCTGATTGCCGTGGCCTAGTACGGGATTCAGACTTATCTGGCGTCCAGCGCTTTGATCATCGTGGTGTTGCGCTTTTTCCCAAAGATGGCGGTGTATGCAGAACCGCATTTTGCCGGTCTGTCCTACCTGGGCTGGTTTGGTTTCCTCAGCCTGTGGGTACTGCAAGCTGCAGTTTTCTGGGCCGGCATGGAGTCTATCCGCCGCTTTATCGATTGGGCGGGGCCGGTGGTATATGCGGTGATGTTTGCCCTGGCTGGCTGGATTGTGTGGAAGGCTGGCTGGTCGAACATCAGCTTTACTCTGTCGGAAAAGTCCCTGTCGGGCTGGCAAGCGTTCGGCCAAGTGATCGTAGCCACGGCGCTGGTGGTGTCGTACTTCTCTGGGCCAACCCTGAATTTCGGCGATTTCAGCCGCTACTGCCGCAGCATGCAGGATGTGCGACGCGGAAACTTTTGGGGCCTGCCGGTGAACTTCCTGGCGTTTTCCCTGGTGACGGTGGTGATCGTCTCTGGCACCTTGCCGGTGTTTGGCGAAATGCTCCACGACCCGATCGCCACGGTTTCGCGTATCGACAACAACATGGCCGTGCTGCTTGGCGCATTTGCCTTTGTGACCGCGACCATCGGTATCAATATCGTCGCCAACTTTGTGTCCCCTGCGTTTGACTTCGCCAACGTCGCGCCAAGCAAAATCAGCTGGCGTGCCGGGGGCATGATCGCAGCAGTAGCCTCGATCTTTATCACTCCATGGAACCTGTTCAATAACCCGCTGATGATCCACTACACCCTGGATATCCTCGCGGCGTTTATCGGGCCGCTGTTTGGGATTCTGTTGGTAGATTTCTACCTGATCAAAAAACAGAAAATCGATGTAGATGCGCTGTTCGATGACAGCCCAAGCGGGCGCTATTACTTCGACGGCGGCGTGAACTGGACAGCGGTCAAGGCGCTGGTGCCCGCAACACTGGTGGGCGTCGCGATCACCTTCACACCGGCGTTGCAGGGCATGGCCAACTTCGCCTGGTTTACCGGCTGCTTCCTGGGAGGGCTGTTTTTCCTGGCGCTGTCACGGCGCGAACAGGTGCGCACGCAAGCGCCTTTGGTTGCTGGCTAACCAATATCCCCCCCGCCAAGAACAGGCCTGTACCGGCAATCACCAATGCCGGTTGCAGGCCACCGCTCAGATGGCTGCTCGCCGACGCTAATAAGGGCCCGCTCAATTGGCCGATGGCAAAGCTGGCGGTCAGCAGACCGGTGCTGCGCTGGTAGCCGTGGGGCGCCACATCCCGCAAGCGCGCCATCACCAATTGCATACAGGCCAGGAACGGACCGCCGCAAAGCAGAACGCCCAGTGCCAACCCCCAGCCATTGCCCAGCAAGCACGTGAACACTCCGGCCGCTTGCAGCCACAGGGTTGTCATCAGCCAGCGGCGAGTAGCGTCTGGATCTTTGCGACGCAGAGTCGCCACGCCCACGCCAATCGCTGCCAGCAGGCCAAAGCACGGCCAGAACAGATCGGCCTGCCAGGCCCCTTTGAACTGGGCGCTGGCCATCTGTGACAGGAAGGTCGCTGGAATGATGTAACCCAGTCCGAATAGCACATAAATCCAGCACAGGTGCGTGATGCTGCCGTTGCTGCCCGCGTCGCTATGACCCGTGCCAGGGGCGCTGGCACAGGGCTGTGGCAAAAACGGCAGGATCGCCAGCAGCATGAGCAGCGCCACAGCGCCATAGATCAACCATAACGTGGCGGAGTTTTGCCCCAGCAGGTTTGAGCCGAGCGCCAATAGCCCGGTCAAGAGAATCCCCAGGCCCGGTCCGGCAAATACCAGAGCACCCAGACGCGGGCGTCCGGCGGTGAGCGCCAGCGGCTGGCTCAAGCTAGTGATCATCACCAATGCCCAGGCACTTGCCACGCCAGTGCCAAAGCGCAACAGCAGATGGGGCCAGAACCCATGGGCCCAAGAGGACGCAAAGGTCAGCAGCACACATAACCAGAGCCCACCGTACAGCCGACCGCGTACATGGCGGTGACCGCGGGCGAAAATCGAATCCACCGCGCCCACGAAGTAGCCGAGGTAATTGGCGGCGGCGATCAGGCCGGCGTCGGTCAGGTCGATCTGCCCTTCGCTAAGCATGTGGGGCATTTGTGGGGTGAGGGCGAAGCGGCCAATGCCCATGGCCATCATCAGGGCGATGGAGCTGGCGAGTAAGCGAATCAGGGGTGACATGGTCAGGTGTCCTGCTGAGAAACGAATGACCCTCAGCCTAAGGTGTGTTGACTTTCTGTAAAATTGAATAATATTGAGTAACTTATTCAGTTTTGGAGAAAGTCGTGGAGTTCAGTCAATTGCGCATTTTCCAGGCCGTGGCGGAAGAGGGGTCCATCACCCGCGCGGCTGAGCGCCTGCACCGCGTGCCGTCAAACCTATCGACCCGACTCAAACAGATGGAGGAACAGCTCGGTGTAGAGCTGTTCCTGCGCGAACGTCAGCGCTTGCAGCTGTCTCCGGCGGGCAAGATATTGCTGGACTACAGCACCCGTCTGCTGGCACTGCACGATGAAGCCCATGGCGCCGTGCAAGGTGGGCAACCGGCCGGCGACTTTGTTCTGGGCAGCATGTACAGCACTGGAGCAGTGCATTTGCCCAAGCTGCTGGCGCGTTATCACAAGGCCTACCCAATGGTGAATCTGCAGGTGCAGTCAGCGCCCAGTGGTGAGTTGCTGGAAGGCCTGATCACGGGGCGTCTGGACGCAGCGTTTGTGGACGGCCCGCTGACCATCGCCAGCCTGGACGGCGTGCAGTTATGCGAGGAAAAACTGGTGCTGATCTGTGAAGCCGACCACCCACCCGTGCGTGGTCCCCAGGATGTTGCCGGCCGTTCGGTGTTTACGTTCCGACGCAGTTGCGCTTATCGCACACGCCTGGAAAGCTGGTTTTCCCACGAGCGCGTAGCCATGGGGCGGGCGATTGAGATCGAGTCATATCAAGGCATGCTCGCTTGCGTGATTGCCGGTTCAGGGGTGGCGTTGATGTCCCAAGCCATGCTCGACAGCCTGCCAGGCAAGGACAGCGTGTCCGTTCATCCACTGACAGGGCATTTTGCCACTGCGACCACCTGGTTGATGTGGCGAAAGGGTATGCTCGGCGCTAACCTCAATGCGTGGATCGACTTGCAGCAAGAGGGCCAGGCGACGGTAATGAAAGACACCCGCGCCATTGCCTGACCGGTCCGTCAGAATTCGGATGAATTCAGTAATAGTTCGTTGTGGTTTCGTTCAAGCAATATGTAGGACTTAGGGCTACTATCAGTGTAGGAAAAGGCGACATAGCTTGCGCCTACAAGCATTACCCTCAAAGGGGGCAAACCATGAAAGAGAAAATCCAAAACTGGCTCCATGATCTGGGCGTTGCACTGGGCTTGATCGAGCCTCCGCTGCAGCCGGTGCCGATTCGTACGGATGACGAGCAGCGTCGCCCACGTCGCAGATGAGGCCCGGGGAGCGCTCGCGCGATGAATACCTCTCTATGTCGTGGGAGCGCTGCCAGGTAAATCGGATGGCTGTACGACGTGTGAGTTGCCTCATTCGCCTTTACTGACTTCGGTAAACCCGAAGCTATGTACGTGCTCCTCGTCAGTGGCGCAATCGTGATAATGGCCCTTTACCTCCATCTCACCATTGAAACTTCCGTGAACTTCAAAGCCGAACCAGTCTTTAAATGCTCGTTCTATGGGCAGTGTGGCAAATGAAGTCCCGTTTTTATAAAACATGAGCTTGTATATTCCAGTGCAGACGCCTGCGTGGGGGCCGCTCATATGCACGCGGTCGCCTGTCTTAAGTTGCGGTGGAACTGTTGACGAAGCGGGGTAGCTAGGATCGCGCTGTTTCATTTCATCACCTCATGGGTTATCGGGTAGCCAAGCCAATTTCTTCAGATTTGAAATGGCCATGTCAGGCTATTACGGCCCTCAGCGGTCCTTCTACTGTGATAACTACCAGTTCCGACCAATGGCAGCTGGGTGAACTCAGGGAAAACAGGTGCAGCATCCGCGTGCATCTGATGCAGTAAATTCCTCCCGAACATATTCGTTGGGTAACGCCTCGTAGACACGGGTTGTAGTCCTTAAGTGAACGTGCCATTCAGGCTGCGCTTTTTTAAGACCGGAATTGGACTACCCGTTTATCAGAAGCGGTTGGGTTAGTTAATTTCAAATATCGGAGTAGTTTGAGTTTTGTTAAATAATGATTTGTGCTGCTTGCTGATATAAAGCTTCCTGAAGAAGACGGGTTTATGAAGGGTGAGTTTTAGGGCTTTAAGTGTTTTAAGTGTTGGCCCCAACTTATTTAAATCCTATCTCCAGGCATTAGTCAGTCAGAATTGTTGGAGACGAAACTATGCTGCTCTCTCACGTTCCGCCAGGTGCCGCGTCACTCATCGCCACTACCGAAAATATTTTACATATCGCACCTACGTCGAGCCGTTGGAAGGCTGATGCACCCAGCAACGTAGTGTTTTTCCCCCCGAACTCAACCAAGCAAGCGCTGCTGCTACAGATCGGGCTCGTGCGCCCTTCAACGATCATTATTGGAGATCAGGTTATCGATGGGGAGGTCATCGACCTATGGCGTTTAAGCCACCCATTTGGAGATCTCTGTCTGATTCGCCGAGGCACAAGTCTGGATAAGGTGCGGTTGGATTTATGCGAGTCAAACGGCATTCGAGTGGTCAACACTCCTGGGGTCAACGCGCCGCACGTTGCGGCTTATATCGCGCACTGGCTGACACTTGCCGATGGATCTACACCCCAAGACATCTGTGTCCTGGGTTACGGAAATGTGGGGAAAGAGCTGGTCAAGTTGTTACTTGATCGAGATCCGCATGTTCGGATCAAAGTGTTGAGTCCACGCAGCCAGGCGTGTCCAGATAGCCGAGTCTCATTTGTGTCGGACTGGTCCGAGGCACTGCAAGGGGCCCGTTCTATCGCCATTTGTTTATCCCTGAATGATGAGTCTGCGCATCGCATTGATCGGGCCCTGATTCAATGTATGCACAGGCAGGCGCGTCTGATCTGCGTCTCCAAACCAGATGTCTTCAGCGACGATGCGTTGCAATCCCTTTCACTGGCTGAAGACGTCCAACTTGTCTTGGATTACGGGCCTGCGACATTGGAGGCGTTTCGGATGCGTACACAAGCGCTCGGTTGCAGTGTCGCCACCTGGCGCAGACCGGCGACGCTGACTGCACAGGCGGCAACCACCGAAGCCTGCCATTGCGACCTTGATTATGCCGTCGCTGTTCAATTGAGCTTGATGGCCCTGCGTGGCCTTGTCAGGCGCAAACTTGCACGCTCACTGACGATCCCCACACTGCATGCACATGCCGATGCGCCCCGTGTATCAATCATCGGCAGAGGGATCAACGGCCTGCTCCAGGCCGTGATGTTTCGCTTGGCGAATTATCAGGTAACAGTCTATGGAGGCAATCGGGACAGTGATGGTGCCAGCCATAAGCGTATGAATATGCGCCATCTTTCAGCAACTGAGACGACTGCAAAGCCGCCACATAACGACTATTTACTCCCAGGAAATCAGTATCTGGCCATTGAGTGCAACCGCGCCGGCATTGAGTTGTTTGAAAAATTTCTGGCTGACAACCCATCACTGGAGCAATTTGCGCGAGCGCGGGTTGTGCGCGCTTATACGGAGACAACCAGTGAAGTAGATGTCGCAATACGCGAGCAGTGCGAGATCGAAAGCAGACCGTGGCCTAGTGGCAAACCTGGAGGTGAGCTCCGAGAAATCAGTCCGCAGCAACTCCACACGCTTTGTGGCATCCATGGAGTCGGTAGGGCTATTGAAGTATCAGGCTACGATGTGGAATTTGTTCACCTAATGGATGAGATTGAGGTGCTGTTGCAGTGCTCTGGGGTTCAGTTCCAGGCTCAGCATCTGAGTCGTGTTCAAATTGCTGAGCTGAGCAAAGAACATTTCGTCGTCAGTGCCATGGGCGTAGAGGAGCCAGAGGTTATCGCGATCATCGGCTGGTTTTTCAAGCTGCCTGCTGTGGGTAATGAAGGCGCTGAAATGCGGGGGCTCAAGCTTCAATACGATCTGCCAATTGGTGTCATGAATTGCCGCTTGGACGGGCACTGCATTCTCGTCTCCGGTGGACAGGTCCCGCCCGATTCGGCGCCGGAGTACAAAGAGCAGATCCTGGCAGCCTGTCTGGCCGCTGTTTCTCTTCACTTTCCAATGTCTTATTGCAGTGCAATCGAAAGTGGCGACTTGCATATTGTCGAATGTGCCAGGCCCGGCACCTCAGATGGACTTTCGATCGTTTATTGGGCCGCCCATCATCAAATCGCCGCCGGAGGCACCTATGCCGGAGGCACAACCCAAGGATTGGTATGGGCCTCCCTGGTCCAGGAAATCATCCAGGCAAACCAAAACCTGTCAGTTGGACGATAAAAAAACGGGCGCGACATCCGACGTCGCGCCCGCTGAAGAAACCGCTCTTGATTCTGTGAGGCGTCAAACCACCCGAGTCGCCATCGCCTCCGACCGCCGGGACAACAAACTGACCAGCACAAAGCTCACCAGCCCAACCGCCAGGCTGTAGTAAATCGGCGTGTTCGCATCCAGCCCATCCTTGAACATGAACACCAGCGCCGTCACAAAGCCCAGCGTCATGGACGTAATCGCCCCCGACGTGGTCGCGCGCTTCCAGAAGATCGCGCCAATCAACGGGATCAACATCCCGCCGACCAAAAGGTTATAGGCCAGGGTCAGCGCGCTGATTACATCGCTGACTACCAGCGCGATACCCAGCACGGCGATACCGGTCAGCATCGTGAACAGGCGGTTGATGTTGAGGCTCGACTGCTTACCACCACGCAAACGCGGCAGCAGGTCCTCGGTCAGTACGGTGGAGGCGGCCAGCAAGCCGGCGCTGGCCGTCGACATCATCGCCGCCAGTGCTGCCGCGATCACCAGCCCACGGATGCCGTCCGGCAGCGACAGTTTGACGATGGCCGCAAACGCGTTGTTGACGTTGTCCAGGTCCGGAATCAGTACATGGGCCGCCATGCCGATCAGCGCACAGGCCAGGCCGTAAAGGATGCAGTAGAAACCGGCGAAGGTGCCCGCGTACTTGGCGACTTTTTCATCACGGGCGGTGAATACCCGCTGCCAGATGTCCTGGCCGATCAGGATGCCGAAGAAGTAGATCATGAAGTAGGTAATGATCGTGTCCCAGCCGATCGCGGTGAAGCTGAAGCTCGACGCCGGCAGCTTGGCTACCAGTTCATCCCAGCCGCCTACGCGGTACAGGCAAATCGGCAGCAGGATAAACATCAGGCCAACGGTCTTGATCACGAACTGCACAATGTCGGTGAGGGTCAGCGACCACATGCCGCCGATGGTCGAGTACACCACCACCACGCCGCCGCCCAGCAGTACCGAGATCCAGAACGGCAGGCCGAACAGCACTTGCAGCACGGTACCGATGGCCAGGATCGAAGTTACGCCGATCATCAGCGCGTAGGCCAGCATGATCACCGCACTCGCTTGGCGAGCCATGGGGTTGTAGCGTTTTTCCAGCACCTGGGTGACGGTGAAGATCTTCAGTTTGAGCAGCGGCTTGGCCAGGAACAGGTTCAGCGCGATGATTCCCATGCCCAGCGCGGCGCACAGCCAGAAGCCGGAGATGCCATGCACATAACCCAGGCGCACGGTGCCGACGGTGGACGCGCCGCCCAATACCGTCGCGGCCATGGTGCCCATGTACAGCGACGGGCCCAGGTTGCGCCCGGCCACCAGGTAGTCTTCGTGGGTCTTGGCGCGGCGCATGCCGTAATAGCCGAGCACGAGCATGCCGGCGGCGTAGATGAGTACGACGAATAAATCCAAAGCCATGACGGCGAGTCTCCGATTATCTTTTTTATGAGGTCAGGCGGCGTGTTGCATCGCCGGTTTAGCGAGCGAATCCATGCTCTTGCTGCGTGGATCAGTCGGTCCATAAACAGAGGCCGGCTCCGGGAACACACGCAACAACGTCAGGTACACCACTGACGCCAACCCCAGCGTTACCGGCAGGCTGATATCGATGCCATCGGCCAAATTGCCCAGCGGCCCGACAAATTGCCCCGGCAGGTTGACGAAGCACAGGCCCACCAACGCGCTCGGAATCCAGGCCCCCAGCCCGCGCCAGTTCCAGCCATGGCTGAACCAGTAGCGCCCGCCGGTTTCACCGCGGGTGAACACTTGCAGGTCATCCGGGCAGTAGAAGCCGCGGCGCACGATCAGGCCGATGATCATCATCACCATCCACGGCGTGGTGCAGGTGATGATCAGCACGGCGAAGGTCGACACGCTCTGCACTAGGTTGGCGGCGAAACGTCCGATAAAGATGAAGGCAATCGACATCACCCCAATCAGCAGCGTGGCCTTGACCCGCGACAGCAGGCGCGGGAATACGCTGGACATGTCCAGCCCCGTGCCATATAGCGAGGTCGTGCCGGTGGACATGCCGCCGATCACCGCGATCAGGCACACCGGCAGGAAGAACCAGGTGGGTGCAACCGCCAGCAGGCCACCGACATAGTTGTTGGCTGCGATGTAATCCGGTGCCTTGATCGCCACGATGGTCGCGGTGGCGAGGCCAAACAGGAACGGGATCAAAGTAGCGATTTGCGCCAGGACCACTGCCAGCATGATGCGCAGTTTCGGCGTCTCACGGGGGATGTAGCGTGACCAGTCTCCGAGGAACGCGCCGAAGGAAATCGGGTTGCTCATGGCTACCAGCGCAGCGCCGATAAACGCGGCCCAGAAGCCGGTCTGGCCCATGGCGACGCTGCCTGAGAAGTGGCTGTCAAAGGCTGGCGCGAACGCGAAGATCCCCAGCAAAAACAGCAGGCTCGCCGCCCACACCGCAATTCGGTTGACCCACAGCATGAAGCGAAAGCCGTAGATGCACACCGTGAGGACAAGCAGGGCGAACAGGCCGTAGGCCAGGCCCAGGGTCAGGTCGGTTTCCGGCAGGCCAATCAGGCGTTTCGCACCTCCGACCAGCGCATCGCCTGAACTCCACACCGACAGTGAGAAGAAGGCAATTGCCGTCAGCAATGACAGAAACGAACCGACGATCCGCCCGTGCACCCCAAAGTGCGCACCGGAAGACACCGCGTTGTTAGTGCCATTGATCGGCCCGAACAAGCCCATAGGCGCCAGGATCAGAGCACCCAGCAGCACGCCCAGCACAATGGCCCAGACACCGGCCTGGAATGACAAGCCAAACAGCACTGGGAACGAGCCCAGCACGGCAGTGGCGAAGGTATTGGCACCGCCGAAGATCAGACGGAACAGATCCTTGGGGTTGGCGGTACGTTCGTGGTCCGGGATCTGTTCGACCCCGTTGGTTTCAATCTTGCGAATACTGTTTTCGTTGTTTTTATTATTCATGATCAGCTCCGATCACATTGGCTAAGGGGGCGGCAGCCCTTCCGGCACAGCGGACAAATGTTCGTGACAGGCCAGCCACAGGCCTTGTTTTTGTTGTGTGCGTAGCCCTTGCCGTTTGAAGACAATGGTCTCGCGTTCCTGGCTGAAAAATTGCTCCCCGTTCATGCGCAACTCGGTGGCCACGTCATGAATAAATATCGCCACATCCTCACCTTGCAGGCTGACAGACGGGTTGCTCGACGTGCAGGACAGCACCTCGAAGCCCTCGTCCGCGCGCCAGCTGTCCCACAACGCCTGGTAGGCATCGCGGCTGAGCAGCGGTTGGGGGAGGGTGTAGAACACAAAGCTGGCATCTGCCGTGAACGCACCGAAGTAGGCGGCGCGGTCATTGCGGGCGAAGGCCGCCACCAGGTCGGCGGCGGCTTGCAGCACCTCGTGCGAGCTCATCAGCGATGCGCCACGCCGGGCAGTACGCAGAGCATCTCGTACAGCAGGTTGGCGCCGAGCAGCGAGGTGTTGCCGGTGGTGTCGTAGGGCGGCGAAACTTCTACCAGATCACAACCAACCAGGTCGAGGCCCTGGCAACCACGGATGATCTCAATGGCCTGGATAGTGGTCAGCCCGCCGATTTCCGGAGTGCCTGTGCCGGGGGCCCAGGCGGGATCGATGCCGTCGATGTCGAAGCTCAGGTACACCGGGCCGCCGCCAACTTTCTCCCGCACTTCGGCCATCAACGGCGCGAGGGAGTGGTGCCAGCATTCTTCCGCCTGGACCACGCGAAAGCCCTGTTTGCGGCTCCAGTTGAAGTCTTCCGCGGTGTAGCCCTGGGCGCGCAGGCCGATCTGCACCACGCGGTCGCAATCGAGCAGGCCTTCTTCCACGGCGCGGCGGAAGGTGGTGCCGTGGGCGATTTTCTCGCCGAACATATGGTCGTTGACGTCGGCGTGGGCATCGATGTGCACCAGCCCGACTTTGCCGTGTTTCTTGTGGATCGCCCGCAGGATCGGCAGGGTGATGGTGTGGTCACCGCCCAGCGTCATGGGGATCACATCGTGTTCTAGGATCTCGTCGTAGGCTTCTTCGATGATGCGCACGGCGTCGAGCAGGTTGAAGGTGTTGATCGCCACGTCGCCGATGTCAGCCACGGAAAGCGAGTCGAACGGTGCTGCGCCGGTGGCCATGTTGTACGGGCGGATCATCACTGATTCGGCGCGGATTTCACGCGGCCCGAAGCGGGTTCCGGCACGCAGCGAGGTGCCGATGTCCAAGGGCACGCCGACAAAAGCAGCGTCCAGGCCTTTGGCCGATTGCAGGTGGGGAAGACGCATCATGGTGGCGATGCCGGCGAAGCGCGGCATTTCGTTGCCGCCCAGTGGTTGGTGGAAGATCTTGTCCACGGGATTGCCTCATCGTTGTTTTGTTTATTAGGGGCCGATTCTGCGAAATGCGAAGGAAGGGAAGAATCGGCAGAGGCAAATACTTAGTTCAGGTTTTTCTAAACTAATGCACGCGAGTAAACTGCCCCGGTCCTTACCCGGAGCCGACCATGGCCAACGCCTTGCCCGACCTGAAACTCCTGCGCATCTTCGTCAGCGTCGTGCGCCACCAGGGGTTCGCCAACGCCCAGCACGAACTCAACCTGTCCACGTCGGCCATCAGCACCTATATGAGCCAGTTGGAAAGCGCGTTGGGCCTGGTGCTGTGCCATCGCGGGCGCGGCGGCTTCAGCCTCACCAGCAAGGGCGAGTTGTTTCACCAGGAAACCTTGCGCCTACTCGGTGAGCTGGAAGGCTTCGAGCAGTACGCCGCCGCGCTCAAAGGGGAGTTGCGCGGCACCCTCAAGCTCGGCGTGCTCGATTCCACCGTCAGCGACAAGGCCCTGCCGTTCGCCGAAGTGATCGGCGCCTACAGCCTGGAACATCCGGCGGTGCATCTGCATCTCTCGGTGATGAGCCCGTACGAATTGCAATTGGGTGTGCAGGACAACCGCCTCGACCTGGCCATCGGCGCCTTCTCCAACCGTATGAGCGGGCTGATCTACATGCCGCTTTATCGCGAGCAGCATTGGCTGTATTGCAGCACGCGGCATCCTTTATTCAATGAGCGACGCATTCCCGAACAAGTGATCACCCAGCAACGCATGGTCGGACGCGGCTACTGGAGCCAGGCGGAACTCGCGCGCCACGGCTTCAAGCACAGCGCCGCCACGGTGGAAAGTATGGAGGCGCAGCTGATCCTGGTGCTGTCCGGCGCCTATATTGGTTACCTGCCGGAGCATTACGCCCAGGCCTGGGCCGACAAGGGTGACCTGCGCGTATTGCTGCCAGCCACCTTTGGCTATCAAGCGCCATTTTCGATGATCATGCGCCGGGGCCGCAGCCGTGAGCCGCTGATCCAGACCTTCCGCGATTTGCTCAAAGCCCAGCTCAATCAGGCCTGAAGAACCATGTCCAGACCCCAATGCTCCCGTTGCCTCAGGCCCACTGCCCATTGCTTGTGCGCGCTGATCCCCAACCTCGATAGCCGCACCCGCGTATTGCTGTTGCAGCACCCGAGCGAGGTCAACCATGCGCTCAATACCGCGCGGTTGGCGGCGCTGGGATTGAACAATGCGCAGTTGGTGGTGGGCGAGGTCTTTGATGACTTGCAGGCCCTGTTGAACCCGCCCGGCTACCAGGCGAGGCTGTTGTTTCCTGCTGACGATGCCCAGCCGCTGCAAGCCTACGCGCCAGGGGCTCAGCCGCTGTTGCTGGTGGTGCCTGACGGCACTTGGCGCAAGGCGCGCAAGCTGTTGCACCTCAATCCCTTGCTGGCGGCGTTGCCTCGGGTGACGCTGGCTGAGGCCGCCGTGTCCCGCTATCGACTGCGCAAGGCGCCCGGGCCAGGGGCGTTGTCGACGGTGGAGGCGATTGTGCAGGCGCTGCAGGTGCTGGAGGCGCCGGTTTCGTTTGAGCCGCTGCTCAAGCCGTTTGATGCATTGATCGAAGGGCAGATTGCGGCGATGGGTGAGGAGGTCTTTCGGAGAAATCATGGCGATGGGCATTTGGGCTAGGCGGGGTATCGAGGCGCGGCCATCGGGAGCAAGCCCGCTCCCACATTCCACCGAGTTCCAGCATGAGAATGCGGTCCAGTGTGGGAGGGGGCTTGCTCCCGATGGGGTCCCCAAGCTCACCCTCTTTTCCGCTTATTCCTTTAAGCCATAAGCACCACACTTTGCGTGATATGGCCCGCCGGCCTTTCCCGGTATGATGTGCGCCCCGCAGTCTGGATTGCGAATACGCCATGACCTTGCAGTACCCTACAATCGCCGATTGCGTCGGCAACACGCCTCTGGTCCGCTTGCAACGCATGGCGGGTGAAACCAGCAATACCCTGCTGCTCAAGCTTGAAGGGAACAACCCGGCTGGCTCCGTCAAGGACCGCCCGGCGCTCTCGATGATTACCCGTGCCGAATTGCGCGGGCAGATCAAGCCTGGTGACACCCTGATCGAAGCCACCTCGGGTAACACCGGCATCGCCCTGGCCATGGCCGCCGCGATCAAGGGTTACAAGATGGTGCTGATCATGCCCGACAACGGCAGCGCCGAGCGTAAGGCAGCGATGACCGCCTATGGCGCCGAGTTGGTGCTGGTCACCCAGGAAGAAGGCATGGAGGGCGCCCGCGATCTCGCCGAGCGCATGGCCGCCCAAGGCCGTGGCCAGGTGCTGGACCAGTTCGCCAATGGGGACAACCCCGAAGCGCACTACACCACCACCGGTCCGGAAATCTGGCGTCAGACCCAGGGCACCATCACCCATTTCGTCAGCTCCATGGGCACCACCGGTACCATCATGGGCAACTCGCGCTACCTCAAGGAGCAGAACCCGGCGATCCAGATCGTCGGCCTGCAACCGATGGAAGGCGCGGCCATCCCAGGCATTCGTCGCTGGCCCGAAGAGTATCTGCCGAAGATCTACAACGCGACCCGCGTGGATCGCATCATCGACATGGCCCAGCGCGAAGCCGAAGACACCACCCGCCGACTGGCCCGTGAAGAAGGCATCTTCTGCGGCGTGTCGTCCGGCGGTGCCGTGGCGGGTATGTTGCGGTTGTCCAAGGAAGTAGAAAACGCGGTGATCGTCGCGATCATCTGTGACCGAGGCGACCGTTACTTGTCGACCGGCATTTTCGACGAACCCAACTGATGGCCAAGCACGAGAGAGGCCTGCGCTTCCAACCGACGGGCGGCAGCCGGGCCCCACAGATTCCAGTGGGCAAGAAACAACGCCTGACCATTGAGCGCCTGGCCAACGATGGCCGTGGCATCGTCTTTTTTGAAGGCCGCACCTGGTTCGTCAATGGCGCGCTGGCCGGCGAAGAAGTCGAAGCGCGGGTGTTGGGTACCCACGGCAAAGTGGTCGAGGCTCGCACCGAGCGGGTGTTCAAGGCCAGTGAACTGCGCCGTCCTGCACCGTGCGCGCACTTCGGCCGCTGTGGCGGTTGCAGCGTGCAACACTTGCCCCACAACGAA
Organism: Pseudomonas sp. 2995-1; assembly: GCF_002742505.1. NCBI lineage: Bacteria > Pseudomonadati > Pseudomonadota > Gammaproteobacteria > Pseudomonadales > Pseudomonadaceae > Pseudomonas > Pseudomonas sp. 2995-1. Next base: position 217,927 of record NZ_LJSA01000490.1, read on the forward strand.
CAACTCGCCCTGAAACAGCGCATGCTCGCCGAGCAACTGTCCCGCGTGGCCGGTGTCGAACCGCAAGAGTGGGCCGCACCGTTGAGCGGCCCGGAGTTCGGTTACCGTCGCCGTGCCCGCGTGGCGGTGCGTTGGGATGCCAAGGCAAAAAAACTCGACGTGGGTTTCCGCGCCGTTGCCAGCCAGGACATCGTCGCCATCGGTGATTGCCCTGTGCTGGTACAGGCCTTGCAGCCGATCATGCAGCGTTTGCCCAACATGCTTCGTCGTCTGAGCAAACCTCAGGCACTGGGCCATGTTGAGTTGTTCAGTGGCTCGTCCGTCGCCGTCTTGCTGCGGCATATGGCGCCGTTGTCGGAGGCGGACCTGCTGATCCTGAAAGAATTTTGTAGCTTCCATGAAGCCCAGTTGTGGCTGCATGGCGAAGGCCAGCCGGAACCCTTTGAGGCCGATCAGTCACTAGGTTTCCGATTGGACGCATGGGACTTGGAGTTGGCGTACCGGCCGGGGGATTTTGTCCAGGTCAACGCCGGGGTCAATGAGGCGATGGTTGCCCAGGCCCTGGACTGGCTGGCGCCGCAACCTGATGAACGGGTGTTGGACCTATTTTGCGGCTTGGGCAATTTTGCCCTGCCACTGGCCAAACAGGTGCGTGAAGTGGTGGCAGTGGAAGGGGTGCAGACCATGGTGGACCGGGCTGCACAGAACGCCATCAGCAACAATTTGCATAATGCGCAGTTTTTTCAGGCCGATTTGTCCCAGCCTTTGACTGACGCGGATTGGGCCAAACAGGGCTTTTCTGCGGTACTCTTGGATCCACCCCGCGATGGTGCCCAAGAGGTTGTGCGCAAGCTCGCCACCCTGGGGGCCAAGCGCCTGGTGTATGTGTCCTGCAACCCGGCGACGCTGGCGCGGGACACGGTTGAGTTGGTCAAGCAAGGCTACCGGCTAAAACGGGCCGGGATCCTCGACATGTTTCCGCAGACGGCGCATGTCGAGGCGATGGCGTTATTTGAAGCGGGCTAGGATGCCCGTTTAATCCGACTGGCCTGCATTCTCCAAGGCCGTGAACTGCCAGGGAGTTTGCAGCAAAAGGTCGGCATGATTTTTGGCGCATCCAAGGTGCGTCGTAGGGAAGGTAAGCAAGATGGTACAGGTGAGAGCACACCAGCCGATCAACACCGACGGCAGTATCAACCTGGAGGCATGGCTGGATCATGCCATCAGTGTCGACCCGGCACTGGACCGTGAAGCCTTGAAAGCAGCCTGCGAGTTCGCTCGCGAGTCTGAGCAGCAAGACAATGCGGCCAAGAACCTGTGGGCTGAAGGCACTTCCAGCTTTCGCACCGGGTTGGAAATCGCCGAGATTCTTGCCGATCTCAAGTTGGACCAGGATTCGCTGATCGCCGCCGTGCTCTATCGCGGCGTGCGTGAAGGGCACATCCAGTTGCCTACGGTCAGCCAGCGTTTCGGCGCAGTGGTGGCCAAGCTGATTGACGGCGTCCTGCGCATGGCGGCCATCAGCGCGAGCCTCAGTCCGCGCCAGTCCATGGTGCTGGGCACCCAGGGCCAAGTCGAGAACCTGCGCAAGATGCTGGTCGCTATGGTCGACGACGTACGCGTCGCCCTGATCAAGCTGGCCGAACGCACCTGCGCGATCCGTGCGGTAAAAACCGCCGACGACGAAAAGCGCAACCGCGTTGCCCGCGAAGTCTTCGACATCTACGCCCCCCTGGCTCACCGCTTGGGCATCGGCCATATCAAATGGGAGTTGGAGGACTTGTCCTTCCGCTACCTGGAACCCGATCAATACAAACAGATTGCCACGCTGCTGCATGAGCGGCGGCTCGATCGCGAGCGCTTTATCAGCGACGTGATGGGCCAGTTGCGCTCCGAGTTGCAGGCCACCGGGGTCGACGCCGACATCAGTGGTCGAGCCAAGCACATCTATTCCATCTGGCGCAAAATGCAGCGCAAGGGCCTGGCCTTCAGCCAGATCTACGACGTGCGTGCGGTGCGCGTGCTGGTGCCGGAAATGCGCGACTGCTACACCGCGCTGGGCATCGTTCATACGCTGTGGCGTCACATTCCCAAGGAGTTTGACGACTACATCGCCAACCCCAAGGAAAACGGCTATCGCTCTCTGCACACCGCCGTGATTGGCCCCGAAGGCAAGGTACTGGAAGTGCAGATCCGCACCCACGCCATGCACGAAGAGGCTGAGCTGGGCGTGTGCGCGCACTGGCGCTACAAGGGCACCGACGTCAAGGCCGGGTCCAACCAGTACGAAGAGAAAATCTCCTGGCTGCGCCAAGTGCTGGAATGGCACGAAGAACTCGGCGACATCGGCGGCCTGGCCGAACAACTGCGTGTGGATATCGAACCGGACCGGGTCTACATCTTCACCCCCGACGGCCACGCCATCGACCTGCCCAAGGGCTCGACGCCGCTGGACTTCGCCTACCGCGTTCACACCGAGATCGGCCACAACTGCCGCGGCGCCAAGATCAACGGGCGCATCGTACCGCTCAACTACAGCCTGCAGACCGGTGAGCAGGTCGAAATCATCACCAGCAAACACGGCACGCCGAGCCGCGACTGGCTGAACCCGAACCTGGGCTACATCACCACGTCGCGGGCACGGGCGAAGATCGTCCACTGGTTCAAATTGCAAGCGCGCGACCAAAACGTCGCCGCCGGCAAGACCCTCCTTGAGCGCGAACTGGCTCGCCTGGGCCTGCCGCAGGTGGACTTCGACAAGCTGGCCGAAAAGGCCAACATGAAGATCGCCGAAGACATGTTCGCCGCCCTGGGTGCCGGCGACCTGCGCCTGGCGCAACTGGTCAATCTGGCCCAGCAGTTGGTCGAGCCGGAACGCGGCAACGAACAACTTGAGCTGATCCCCCGTAAAGCCACCGGCTATAAGCCTGGCAAGCGCGGTGATATCCAGATCCAGGGCGTGGGCAACCTGCTGACGCAAATCGCCGGCTGCTGCCAGCCGCTGCCGGGGGATGCGATCGTCGGTTACATCACCCAGGGCCGTGGCGTGAGCATTCACCGCCAGGACTGCGCCTCGGTGCTGCAACTGGGCGGGCGCGAACCGGAGCGGATTATCCAGGTCAGTTGGGGCCCAGTGCCGGTGCTCACCTACCCGGTGGACATCATCATCCGTGCCTACGACCGTTCCGGTTTGCTGCGTGACGTCTCGCAAGTGCTGCTTAATGAGCGGATCAACGTGCTGGCGGTCAACACCCGCTCGAACAAAGAGGACAACACCGCGTTGATGTCCCTGACCATCGAGATCCCGGGGTTGGACGCATTGGGCCGGTTGCTGGGGCGGATTTCCCAGCTGCCGAACATCATTGAGACGCGGCGCAACCGTACCCCATGATTCGCGGAATGAATGCAGGCTAAATGTGGGAGGGGGCTTGCTCCCGATAGCAGGCTGTCAGTTGATACATCTGGTGGCTGACGCACCGCTATCGGGAGCAAGCCCCCTCCCACACTGATCGGACACAGAAAGATGTATTCACTTGAAGACCTGCTGCACCTGATGAGCCGCCTGCGAGACCCGCAATATGGGTGCCCGTGGGACCTCAAGCAAACCTACGCGACCATCGTCCCGCACACCCTCGAAGAAGCCTATGAAGTGGCCGACGCCATTGAGCGCGGCGACTTCGATCACCTGCAAGGCGAGTTGGGCGACCTGTTGTTCCAAGTGGTGTATTACAGCCAGTTGGCGCGGGAAGAGGGGCGTTTCGAATTTGCCGGCGTGATCGACAGCATCACGCGCAAGCTGATCCGGCGTCATCCCCATGTGTTCCCCACCGGTGATCTGTATGCGCCACTGGATATCCCACAGTTGAGCGAAGAGCAGGTCAAGGAGCGCTGGGAGCAGATCAAAGCCGAGGAGCGTGCGGAAAAATCCGACGCACCAGAGCAGCTTTCCCTGCTGGATGATGTGCCCACAGCGCTGCCGTCCTTATCCCGTGCCGCCAAATTGCAAAAGCGCGCCAGCCAGGTCGGTTTCGACTGGCCGTCTGCCTTGCCGGTGGTGGACAACGTGCGCGAAGAACTGGATGAAGTGCTCGAAGCCATGGCCGATAATGACTCGGTAGCCATTGCCGACGAAGTCGGTGACCTGCTGTTTGCGGCGGTCAACTTGGCCCGTCACCTCAAGGTTGACCCGGAAACCGCATTGCGTGGCGCCAATGCCAAGTTCGAACGACGTTTCCGATTTATCGAACAGGCATTGCGCGACACCCGTCGTCCCATAGAAGATTGCACCCTCGAAGAGTTGGACGCCCTATGGGGCGAAGCCAAACGTCAGGAAAAGAATGTGTCCAGCTGCGGTTGAGCAGTTGCCTAAGTGAGTAAGCACCATGAGCCTTTCCCTTCGCGACCAGTTGCTCAAAGCAGGTCTGGTCAACCAAAAGCAGGCCAAGCAGGTCGGCAAAGAGAAACAGAAGCAGCAGCGCCTGGTCCACAAAGGCCAAGCCGAGGTCGATGACACCCAGGCACGCCTGGCTGCCGAGGCACACGCCGAAAAGGTCAAACGTGACCAGGAGCTGAATCGCCAGCAGCAGGAAAAAGCCGAGGCCAAGGCCCGCACGGCTCAGGTCAAGCAATTGATCGAAACCTCGCGCCTGCCCAAGCTCACCACCGAGGATTACTACAACTTCGTGGATGACAAGAAGGTCAAGCGCCTGTCGGTCAACACGCTGATGCGTAACAAGCTGAGCAACGGCTCCCTGGCGATCGTGCACCACGGCGGCGGCTACGAAGTGATCCCGCGTGAAGCGGCGCTGAAGATTCAGGAGCGCGCACCAGAGCGCATTGTGCAACTCAACATCCTCACAGAAAGCCAGGTGCCGGATGAGGACGATCCGTACGCGGCTTACCAGATCCCGGATGATCTGATGTGGTAAAGCGTTCAAGCGCCTGAGTGGTAAGCAGTACCTCTCAAAACAACAAACCCCGCTCAAAAGGCGGGGTTTGTGTTTTCAGGCGTCGGGCTGCGTGGGCCTTGTGCCGAAATCCTGCGAATATTCAGGAGCTTTGTGCCTGGCGTTTCATCTCAAGCGACTCAAGCTCGTTTTTATAATTGTGAGCGTCGCTCTCGTTGTGAAACATGCCGACCAGCAGGTCTTGTTGGTGTACATCCCAGATGTGAATCCCATGGCCCAGCGCTTCGTGGGACATATGTGCATCGTCGCGTTCAGTTACTTTTACAGTCATCTGCTTGCTCCAATTTCTGGTGGGTATGCGGCAAGTCGTCGCAGGTCTTTTTATACGATTTGTTAGCTTGCTAAGTAAACCGCTTTGGCGGTTTATGACAGAAGTTTCATGTTGGGCGGCAGCCTGATAGGGCTGTGTTGGTCATGCCGGCGCCATCGGGAGCAAGCCCCCTCCCACAGGGGAAAGTGTTCGCAGTTCAAATGTGGGAGGGGGCTTGCTCCCGATGATGGCAGACACTTGAACCCAAAACCGCCAGACGAAAAAAAGCCCCGCATTCAGCGAGGCTCTTGTTCAGCTCATCCGCGCAATCAGTTGCCTTTGACAGCCTTGCCGTCAACGGTACCGTCTTGCAGCATGATGTTGTATTCCTTGCCGTCGGTCTCAACCTGACGCAGGGCGACCAGGATGCCGCCCTGGTCCTTGGCAAACCACATCTGGGTGATGCGCTTGCTTTGGGTCGGGTCACGCACGCGCTCGACCTTGATCGCGTCGATGGAGCCTACCTTGGTCTGGACCTTTTCCGGGCCGATCACGCGGAAGTCGTAGGTGTCGACGTCGGTCCCTTCAACCACGTTGTAGCTCATGCTTTTCTTGCCGGCTGCCACATCGCGTTGCAATGCGAGCTGGTAGGTCGACTTGTCGAGCATGTTGCTTTGCAGGGCCACGTTCACCGGGTCTTTGTTTTCAAAACCGGTGACTTTCTTGGCGGTCTGGTCGAAGTCCAGGTTGATTTTCTTTGCCTTGCCCAGGCCGCCACGTTCGAAGCTGTAGCTCACGGGTTGCAGGGTGTCCTTGTCGAAGCGGATCACGCTGGTTTCGGTCAGGCTGGCGATCATCATGGATGCCTTGAAATTCAAGGTCCACGAGCCGTTGTCGTTCTTGGTCAGGCTGCGCTCAGCCGAACCACTCATGGGCAACTGTTTCCAGTCGGCGGTGTAGCTGGCGGAGAAGGGGTGAAGGTCGGCTGCCTGCACGGCAGGCAAGGCGAACAGCGCAACAGCGAAAAGCAAGGCGCGACGCATAAAATCTCCTAGGTTCGAATCAAGTGGCCGCTGGCCGCAAGTAACTGACCGTCCAATAATGCACCCTGGTCACCAAGAATCAACCGCCCCTCGGCAAACCAGCGCACAGCCAGCGGGTAAATCCTGTGTTCCTGGGTATGAACCCGTTGCGCAAGTGTCTGCGCCGAGTCGTCAGACTCTACCGGAACCACTGCCTGTACGACCAGAGGCCCGCCATCGAGTTCCTCGGTGACAAAGTGCACGCTGCAGCCATGCTCACTGTCACCGGCTTCAAGGGCGCGCTGATGGGTGTGCATGCCTTTGTATTTGGGCAGCAGGGAAGGGTGGATATTCAGCAGGCGCCCGTCGTAGTGCCGCACGAAATCGCCGCTGAGGATTCGCATGAATCCGGCCAGTACCACGAGTTTGGGGTTGAAGGCATCGATGAGTTCGATCAAGGCGCTGTCGAAGGCCTCGCGGCCCTCGAAAGCCTTGTAATCCAGCGAGCGGGTTTCGATACCCGCGTCCCTGGCACGTTGCAGGCCGTAGGCGTCGCTGCGGTTGGAGATCACCGCAGCGATGCGCACCGGGCTGTCGCCGGTGCGCGTGCTGTCGATCAGGGCCTGCAAGTTACTGCCGGTGCCGGAGAGCAGCACCACAACATCACAGGTCTGAGACATCAATGAGCCTTGAGGTTCTTCAGTTCAACCTGGGCCGCGCCCTCGGCAGCGGTGGCGATCTGGCCGATGACCCAAGGCTGCTCGCCGGCTTCACGCAGGACGTTCAGCGCAGTTTCAACGTGTTCTTGCGCTACGCAGATCACCATGCCCACGCCGCAGTTCAGCACGCGGTGCATTTCGGTTTCATTGACGTTGCCTTTCTCTTGCAGCCAGTCAAATACCGCAGGACGCTGCCAGCTGGCCACGTCGACGATCGCCTGAGCGCCTTTTGGCAGGACGCGCGGGATGTTGTCCAGCAGGCCGCCGCCGGTGATGTGGGCCATGGCTTTGACCGCGCCAGTGTCCTTGATCAGCTTGAGCAGTGGCTTGACGTAGATGCGGGTCGGGGCCATCAGCAGGTCGGTCAGTGGCTTGCCGTCGAGTTGGATGTTCTCGATGTCGGCACCGGACACTTCGATGATCTTGCGGATCAGCGAGTAGCCGTTGGAGTGCGGGCCAGAGGATGGCAGGGCGAGCAGGGCGTCACCGGCAGCCACTTTGGAACCGTCGATGATTTCAGCTTTCTCTACAACACCCACGCAGAAACCGGCCAGGTCGTAGTCTTCGCCTTCGTACATGCCTGGCATTTCAGCGGTTTCGCCGCCTACCAGGGAGCAACCCGACAGTTCGCAACCCGCGCCAATGCCGGTTACCACTTGGGTAGCGGTCTCGACGTTGAGCTTGCCGGTGGCGTAGTAGTCAAGGAAGAACAATGGCTCGGCGCCGCATACCACCAGATCGTTGACGCACATGGCCACCAGGTCGATGCCGATGCTGTCGTGCTTGTTCAGGTTCAGTGCCAGGCGCAGCTTGGTGCCCACACCGTCGGTGCCGGAAACCAGAACAGGCTGCTTGTAGCCGGCCGGGATTTCGCAGAGGGCGCCAAAACCGCCCAGGCCGCCCATGACTTCGGGGCGCGCAGTGCGCTTGGCGACGCTCTTGATGCGTTCGACCAATGCTTCACCGGCGTCGATGTCTACACCGGCGTCCTTGTAGCTCAGGGAGGGTTGCTTGCTCATGATCCAGGCCTTTAGGGGGGATTCAGGGGTAACGACCGAGCGGGCAGGGGCTTTTGGTAAAAGGCCCAGCCGATGACGGTCTGCGAAGGCGCGCGATTTTATCAGGCTTGAGGGGCAGCGGCCATCCTCGGGCCGACGGGCAGGGCCATATAGGTTAAAAAAATGCTAATCGCGTCAGCCGTGGCACGTATTAAGGTATAGCCTTGAACCCGCTATCGTTATGACAGCATGAAAACTTACCAGGACCCTGTGAATGTTTTACCGGTTGCCGTGGTCACAGCCTTGGCAAACCGAGTTCACGCGGTCTGTTCCAGCCGCTAAATTTGTCGTTCGGGAATCTTCCATGCGTCTGTGTAAATTCTTCTTTATGGGCTGCTTGTCGTTGGTCAGCCTGGCGAGTCATGCCGAAACCCTCAATGGTCTTTATCAAGTACTTGAACCCGTCAGCAGCCAATCGCCCCAAGAGCGCGACCAGGCCACCCAGCGCGCGGTGCAGACCCTGGTAATCCGCCTGACCGGCGACGCCAAAGCCGCCGACGGCCCAGGCCTGGCGGCGATTCGCAAGGATCCGCAGCAAATCATCACGCAATACGGTTACGACGCCGGCCCACCCGAGAGTCTGCAAGTGGATTTCGACCCGGTCAGCACCGACCGCGCTCTGCGTGATGCGGGCCTGTCGATCTGGGGCAGCAATCGGCCGTCGATCCTCGGCTGGTGGTTGAACGATTCCACTGAAGGCAGCAGCCTGGTGGGGGATGGACAGACCGTCGCCCAGTCGCTGCGTCATGCAGCCCAGCACCGTGGCTTGCCGTTGCGTCTGCCGCTGGGCGATCTGGATGAGCAGGTCGTCGCCACGGCGCCGAACCTGGAGAGTGCCGACGCCACACCGTTGCGCGCCGCATCCGAGCGCTACGGCGCCGACGCGTTGCTTGCCGTGCACGCGCGTCAGGAAGGTAACCAATGGCAGGCCAAATGGCGCCTGTGGCTGGGCGACAAGAGCGAACAGGGCACAGCCCAAGGCGCCGACACCGGCGCGGTGGCCGACGCAGTGATGCTGGCGGTCAGCCAGAAATTGGCGCCGCGTTTTGCGGTCAAGCCTGGCGTGAGCACCGAACAACTGCTGGAAGTGCAGGGGATGACCCTGGAGCGCTACGCGGCACTGGGTCATCTGCTGGAGCCGTTTGGTGGCCAGCCGCAGTGGGTTGACGGCAATCGTATTGTGTATCGGGTTAACGGAAGCGCCGATCAGTTGCGCACCCAGTTGAGCCTGGCCAAGCTGCAGGAAATCCCTGCGGGCGAGACGCCGGCTACGCAGCCAGTCGCTGAGGGCGCGCAACCGGCCGCTGCACCTGAGCCTCAGGCGCAACTGCGTTTTCGTTGGTAACAGTTCTTCCTTATATAGAAGCAATGGAGTGGTTTATGGCGGATACGCGTCGTTGGGTGTGGCTTGGCGGGATCGTCCTGCTGTGCGTTTTTGTGTTCTTGCTGCATTCGATCCTGACGCCGTTCCTGGTTGCGTTGCTGCTGGCCTATCTGTTCGATCCGGTGGTGGATCGTTTGGAGAAAGCCGGGCTGTCGCGGACCTTGGGCGTAGTGGCGGTGTTTGCGCTGTTCACCTTGATCATCACCGCGCTGGTGCTGGTGTTGGTGCCGATGCTGGCCAAGCAACTGTTTCGTCTCTATGAGTTGGCGCCGCAGATGCTCGACTGGTTGCAGCACACGGCAATGCCGTGGGCCCAGGCCAAGTTGGGGTTGTCGGACGGCTTCTGGAAGTTCGATAAGGTCAAGGCGGCGATCAGTGAGCATATGGGGCAAACCACCGATATCGTCGGTGTGATCCTCAGTCAGGCGACTGCGTCGAGCCTGGCGTTGATCGGCTGGCTGACCAATCTCGTGCTGATCCCGGTGGTGGCGTTCTATCTGCTGCGCGACTGGGACATCATGATGGCCAAGATCCGCAGCTTGCTGCCGCGTGATCGTGAGGAGCGCATCGTCTCCCTGGCCGGTGAGTGCCATGAAGTCCTTGGCGCATTCGTGCGTGGCCAGTTGCTGGTGATGCTGGCCCTGGGCGTTATCTACGCCGCCGGCCTGATGGCCATCGGCCTGGAGCTGGGCCTGTTGATCGGCCTGATCGCTGGCCTGGCGGCTATCGTTCCTTATATGGGCTTTGTGATCGGCATCGGCGCGGCGCTCGTGGCTGGCCTGTTCCAGTTTGGTGGTGACCTGTATCCGATGCTCGGGATTGTTGCGGTGTTCATGGTCGGCCAGGCCCTTGAGGGCATGGTGCTGACGCCGTTGTTGGTGGGTGACCGGATCGGTCTGCACCCGGTGGCGGTAATCTTTGCGATCCTGGCGGGGGGCGAGCTGTTTGGCTTTACCGGCATCTTGCTGGCATTGCCGGTCGCGGCGGTGATCATGGTGCTGGTGCGCCATATGCACGATTTGTACAAGGATTCGGATGTGTACACGGGCGTCGAAGACCCCGACCTGTAACCGCTGCTTCATAAACCCGGCTTCGGCCGGGTTTGTTGTTTATGGGGGGATGGCGTCAAACAATCCGCGTAAAACCGGCAAGTTAACGCAAACCTTTGATTTTGCTTGTGGTCTGCTGCATTGTGCGCCCCGCGTCACGGGTATAAACTTTGCAAACTTTACACAGAGGCCACTAGCGGTTCGATGGGAGCCGTTCAGTCAGCATGAAACCGATTCAGCTGCCCTTAGGTGTGCGTCTGCGTGATGACGCCACCTTTATCAATTACTACCCAGGCGCCAATGCCGCTGCACTCGGCTATGTCGAGCGGCTCTGCGAAGCCGACGCCGGGTGGACTGAAAGCCTGATCTATCTGTGGGGCAAGCACGGCGTGGGGCGTACTCACCTGTTGCAGGCCGCCTGCTTGCGCTTCGAGCAAATGGGCGAGCCGGCGGTGTACCTGCCTTTGGCTGAATTGATGGACCGCGGTATCGGGATCTTCGACAACCTTGAGCAATACGAGCTGGTATGCCTGGATGACCTACAGGCGATTGCTGGCAAGGCCGATTGGGAAGAGGCGCTGTTTCATCTGTTCAACCGCCTGCGAGACAGCGGACGGCGCTTGTTGATTGCTGCCTCCACATCGCCCCGCGAGTTGCCCGTCAAACTGGCCGACCTCAAGTCGCGCCTTACCCTGGCGCTGATCTTCCAGATGCGCCCGCTCTCCGACGAAGACAAATTGCGCGCCCTGCAACTGCGTGCCTCTCGCCGCGGCCTGCACCTCACCGACGAAGTCGGACACTTTATCCTCACCCGTGGCACTCGCAGCATGAGTGCGTTGTTCGATTTGCTCGAACAGCTCGATCAAGCCTCTTTGCAGGCCCAGCGTAAACTGACCATTCCCTTTCTCAAAGAAACCCTCGGCTGGTAGCAACCCCTTTGTTTGCAGGGGTTTTGGCAAATTCCAGGCGTCAGAAAACCCGCGTTTGGGCCGGTTTGGCCACGCGAAAGGCGCTTATAGGGTGTTAAGGGCTTAGATGTCATAGTCCAAACAGGAAGTCACATAGATCACGATTGAATTTGCAAATCGATGTGATAGAGGGCATAGTCTCGGCTTCTTTACACATCAGCCACGGTCGTGCCCATGCTAAATCGCTTCGCACCCCTCGTGCCCCTCGCACTCGTTACCCTGTTGTTTGGTTGCGCCTCCCACCCTCAGCAGGTGGTTGAGCAGCAAAAGCCTCAACAACATTCCCAGGCAAAATTTGTTGCAGCGCAGTCTTCCACTGTCTATGAGGAAGAAGTTGCAACAGAGAAAGAACTGGCCGATTTCTCCGGCAGCAAGCCTTATCAGCTTCCAGTTCTGGCCGACAGCATTCTCGAACGCGGCATGTCCCTGATCGGTACCCGTTACCGTTTTGGCGGTACTTCCGAAGCCGGTTTCGACTGCAGCGGTTTCATCGGCTATCTGTTTCGTGAAGAAGCTGGCATGAACTTGCCACGCTCCACTCGCGAAATGATCAACGTGAACGCACCGTTGGTCGCGCGCAACAACCTCAAGCCCGGTGATCTGCTTTTCTTCAGTACTGCAGGTCGTGGTCGTGTCAGTCACGCCGGTATTTACCTGGGTGATAACCAGTTTATCCACTCCAGCAGCCGTCGCAGTGGCGGTGTCCGAGTCGACAACCTGGGCGACAGTTACTGGAGCAAAACCTTCATCGAAGCCAAGCGTGCACTCGCCATGGCCCCGACGACCGTTACCGCTAGCAAGTAAACTTAAAGTGATACTTGAAGTTTGACGTGTAAGCGCTAGAATCCCTGGACATTGTTGTAATCCGTTCGCGCGAGCCTTGCTTGCGCGTTCTGGTTTTCAGCGTTCGGCAGCGAAAGCCGCATCCAGACCAGGATTGTTCTGCACATGTCGACGTCAGCCCGCCTAGTTCTTCTCGTTTGCGCCGCGCTGCTCAGCGCCTGCGCCAGCCGTCCGCCGCCTGCTCCTGTCGCGGTCAAGCCCAAGCCAGTATTCAACTACGCCACTCAGAACTTCTCGCCTGCTGCTGAAGACGTGCTCTTCCGTGCGCTGGGCCTCGTCGGCACGCCTTATCGCTGGGGCGGCAACACGCCGGACTCGGGCTTTGATTGCAGTGGCCTGATCGGCTTTGTGTTCCGTGACGCCGCCGGCATTTCCCTGCCACGCACTACCCGTGAGCTGATCGTGATGCGCGCTCAGGACGTGAGTGAGCAGAACCTGCAAACAGGTGACCTGCTGTTCTTCGCCACCGGTGGTGGTTCGCAGGTCAGCCATGCTGGGATCTATGTGGGCGAGGGCCGCTTTGTCCATGCGCCGCAAACCGGCGGTACGGTGAAGCTCGATACCCTGTCCAAGGCGTATTGGCAGAATGCCTATCTGAGCGCCAAGCGGGTATTGCCAGCAAACCTGGCACGTAATCCCTGAACCCAATACCGCACTAAATGTGGGAGGGGGCTTGCCCCCGATAGCGAAGTATCAGCCACAGTATCTGTGCCTGACCCACTGCTATCGGGAGCAAGCCCCCTCCCACATTGGTTTTGTGATGCTTCTGGGGGCGTTTATTTGGCCGCCGACACCCGCCATACCTTGTTCCCCACGTCATCCGCCACCAGCAAGTCCCCTTGCTGATCAATCACCACGCCCACTGGGCGGCCCATGGCTTTCTCATCTTTATCGAGGAAGCCGGTCAGCACGTCCACCGGCTGGCCTTTAGGCTGGCCTGCCTCGAATGGCACGAAAATTACCTTGTAGCCGCTGTGCGGCTTGCGATTCCACGAGCCATGCTGGCCGATGAATGCGCCGTTGCTGAACGGCGCCGGGAGTTTGCTGCCCTCGGCGAACGTCAGGCCCAAAGAAGCGGTGTGCGGCCCTACGGCGTAGTCCGGCGCAATGGCCTTGGCGACCAGGTCCGGGTTCTGCGGCGTGACGCGCACATCCACATGCTGGCCGTAATAGCTGAACGGCCAGCCATAGAATCCGCCGTCCTTGACCGAGGTGATGTAGTCCGGCACCAGGTCGCTGCCGATCTCGTCGCGCTCGTTCACCGCCGTCCACAGCTTGCCGCTCTGCGGTTCCCAAGCCATGCCATTGGGGTTGCGCAGGCCGGAGGCGAAAATACGGTGCTGGCCGCTGGCGCGGTCGACTTCCCAGATCGCGGCACGCCCCTGTTCCGCCTCCAGGCCGTTTTCACCGACGTTGCTGTTTGAACCGACGCTCACGTACAGCTTGCTGCCGTCCTTGCTGGCCACCACGTTTTTCGTCCAGTGGTGGTTCAGCGGGCCGCCTGGCAAGTCGACCACCTTGGAGCCTTGGGCCTTGATGGCAGTTTCGCCTGGCTGATAGGGGAAACGCAGCAGCTTGTCCGAGTCGGCCACATACAGGTCGTTTCCGACCAGGGTCATACCGAACGGCGAATTGAGGTTTTCCAGGAACACCGTACGTGTTTCGGCGACGCCGTCGTGGTCGGCATCGCGCAATAGAGTGATACGGTTCGGGCTCGGCACCCCGGCGCCGGCACGTCCCATGACCTTCTCCATGACCCAGCCGCGTATGCCCTTGGCGTCATCCGGTTTGGGCGGTGCGTTGGTTTCCGCCACCAGCACATCGCCATTAGGCAACACATACAGCCAGCGCGGGTGGTCGAGGCCCTCGGCGAACGCGGCCACTTGGGTGCCGGGGGCTGCCGTTGGCTTCGCGCCATCTGGCCAGCCGATGGCCGGAGCGATGTTGACGGTAGGGATCAGCGTTTTGTTCGGCTCCGGCAGTCGGGGCGAGGGGCCGGTGCCGTCGGAAACCTTCAGGGTTGAGCTTTCTCCGCACGCCGCGAGGGCGCCGGCAAGCATGATTAACAGGGCGAGTCTGGTTTTATGCATGGTGTTCTCCTTGATACCTGTAAGGGTAGAGGAGGGCGGTGGTGCGATGGTTCAAGTACTCGACCAGCTTTCATTGACGCTCCACCCCCAACCCACTAACCTTCGCCGCTTGTTCCAGGTGCTCTGTGACCCGTGGGTCGACAGAGTGAAACAGGGAAGCCGGTGAGTGAGCGCGCTTGTACACAGCGCCGCCGCAATTCCGGCGCTGCCCCCGCAACGGTAAATGAGTCAAGACGCTGCTTTTGCCACTGTATCGCGTGTGATATGGGAAGGCGCAGCGTTGGCCTGCTTGCTCTCTACAAGAGCTGCGCCACTCATGAGCCCGGAGACCGGCCTGGATCATCCAACAGCATCACGGTGGGCGATGCTTGGCTGTCTGTTTTTTCTTTTTCCTGCCCGCCGTTTTTGTCCAGCCCCAACGGAGAGCTGCCATGACCGATACCCCCGACCGCGACGAACGCCACCTGGCGCGCATGCTGCGCAAAAAAGCCGTGATCGACGAGCGCATCGCCAACTCCCCTAACGAATGCGGCTTGCTGCTGGTACTCACCGGCAACGGCAAAGGCAAGAGCAGCTCAGCGTTTGGCATGCTCGCTCGCGCCATGGGCCATGGGATGCAATGCGGTGTGGTGCAGTTCATCAAGGGGCGTAACAGCACTGGCGAAGAGTTGTTCTTCCGCCGCTTCCCCGAGCAAGTGCGTTTCCACGTCATGGGCGAAGGCTTTACCTGGGAAACCCAGGACCGCCAGCGCGATATCGCCGCCGCCGAGGCAGCCTGGGCGGTATCCCGCGAACTGCTGCAAGACCCAACCATCGGCCTGGTGGTGCTGGACGAGCTGAACATAGCCCTCAAGCACGGCTACCTCGACCTGGACCAAGTGCTCAGCGACCTGCAAGCCCGCCCGCCGATGCAACACGTGGTGGTCACTGGCCGTGGCGCTAAGCCGGAGCTGATCGAGATGGGCGACACCGTCACCGAAATGGGCATGCTCAAACACGCATTCCAGGCCGGTATCAAGGCACAGAAGGGCGTCGAACTTTGAATCAGCCCCGTCATTGCCCGGCCGTATTGATCGCCGCACCGGCGTCCGGCCAAGGCAAAACTACTGTCACCGCCGCCCTGGCCCGTTTGCACCGCAATCTGGGACGTAGGGTGCGCGTGTTCAAATGCGGTCCGGACTTTCTGGACCCGATGATCCACGAACGCGCCAGCGGTGCGCCGGTGTATCAATTGGATATGTGGATGGTGGGCGAGCAGGAAAGTCGCCGCCTGCTGTGGGAAGCGGCGGGGGAGGCCGACCTGATCCTGATCGAAGGCGTGATGGGTCTGTTCGACGGCACGCCCTCCAGTGCCGACCTGGCGCGGCACTTCGGCGTGCCGGTGCTGGGCGTGATTGATGGCACCGCCATGGCCCAAACCTTTGGTGCTCTGGCGCTGGGCCTTGCGCGCTACCAGCCGGATCTGCCGTTCGCGGGCGTGTTGGCCAACCGCGTCGGCACGTTGCGTCATGCGCAATTGCTCGAAGGTAGCCTCACTGAAGGCCTGCGCTGGTACGGCGCGCTGTCCCGCGAGACGGGAATCGAGCTGCCGAGCCGTCATCTGGGCCTGGTGCAAGCCAGCGAACTGAATGACCTCGATGCACGCCTGGACGCCGCCGCCCAAGCCTTGGGCAGCAGTTGCGAAGTCGCTTTACCGCCGCCCGTGACCTTCGCCGCGCCTGAAGTGATCGAAGCTGAGCCGTTGTTGGCCGGTGTCCGCATTGCCGTGGCCCGCGACGAAGCCTTCGCCTTCACCTACGGCGCCAGTCTTGACCTGTTGCGGGCGATGGGCGCTGAGCTGACATTTTTCTCCCCGATCCACGATCGCGAATTACCTGACGCCGACAGTCTGTATCTGCCTGGCGGCTACCCGGAACTGCACCACCAGGCGTTGTCGGAAAATACCCCGATGCTCGACGCCATCCGTGCTCACCATGCGGCGGGTAAGCCGTTGCTCGCTGAGTGTGGCGGCATGCTCTACCTGCTGAACTCCCTCACCGACGTCGACGGCAACCGCGCCGAATTGCTCGGCCTGTTGCAGGGTGATGCAGTGATGCAAAAGAAACTGGCGGCCCTGGCGCTGCAAAGCGTCGAATTGCCGGAAGGCGTACTGCGCGGCCATACCTATCACCACTCCCTGACCAGCACAGAATGGCAACCGATTGCCCGTGGTCTGAGCCCCAATGGTGGGCGCGGGGCCGAAGCGGTCTACCGACAGGGGCGGATGACGGCCTCTTACGTGCACTTCTACTTTCCGTCGAATCCGGCTGCTGTGGCCGCATTGTTTTTACCCACGATAGCGCCATGACTGACAACGCCTTCCCCCAGGCCGACCGCGATGCCGTCTACCGCGCCATCGCCGAACGCCGCGACATGCGCCACTTCAGCGGTGGCACTGTCGCCCCTGAATTGCTCCACCGCCTGCTTCAGGCCGCGCATCAGGCGCCGAGTGTCGGCCTCATGCAGCCCTGGCGTTTTATCCGCATCAGCGACCGCCACCTGCGCGGGCAGATCCAGCAACTGGTGGAAGAAGAGCGCGTGCGCACAGCCGAGGCCCTTGGCGAGCGCACCGATGAGTTCATGAGGCTTAAGGTCGAAGGCATCAATGACTGTGCCGAAGTACTGGTGGCGGCATTGATGGATGATCGCGAGCGCCATATTTTCGGCCGGCGCACCTTGCCGGAGATGGACATGGCCTCGCTGTCCTGCGCGATCCAGAATCTGTGGCTGGCCGCTCGCGTGGAAGGCCTTGGCATGGGCTGGGTCTCGTTGTTTGAGCCCCAGGCCCTGGCCGATTTGCTGGGCCTGCCGCCCGGCGCAAAACCTCTGGCTGTGTTGTGCCTGGGGCCGGTCGTCGAGTTCTATCCGGCACCGATGTTGCAGCTCGAAGGCTGGACCGAACCGCGTCCGCTGAGTGACATGTTGTATGAGAATACGTGGGGAGTAAGTCAATGAGTGTGGCCTTGCTGTGTGTCGCTGCAGTGGCGTTGGATGCGCTACTGGGCGAGCCCAGGCGCTGGCATCCGCTGGTGGCGTTCGGCAATTTTGCCGGGCGCATCGAGCAACGTTTCAACAGTGGCGGCCGTGGCTGGCGCAGTCACGGCGTGACGGCGTGGTTTATCGCCGTGGTGCCGCTGACGCTGCTGGCCACCGCGTTGTCGTGGGCGCCTTATATCGGCTGGGTGTTGGAAATTCTGGCGTTGTACTGCGCCCTCGGTATGCGCAGCCTCGGCGAGCATGTGATGCCGGTGGCCCAGGCGTTGCGCAGCGATGACCTGGATGAAGCCCGCACGCGGGTGAGTTACCTGGTGAGCCGCCAGACCAGCGAGCTGGATCGCACCGAAGTCGCCCGCGCTGCCACCGAATCGGTATTGGAAAACGGCAGCGATGCGATATTCGCCGCGCTGTTCTGGTTCGTGGTCGCTGGCGTACCGGGCGTGGTGCTCTACCGATTGAGCAACACCCTTGATGCCATGTGGGGCTATCGCAACGAACGCTTCGAGCGCTTCGGCTGGGCCGCAGCGAAAATCGACGACGTGCTCAACTACATTCCGGCACGCCTGGTGGCCTTGACCTACGCCGCGCTCGGCAAAACCCGCCTGGCCCTCAAATGCTGGCGCACCCAGGGCCCGACCTGGGACAGCCCCAACGCCGGGCCGGTGATGGCTGCCGGCGCAGGCGCCTTGGGTGTTGAATTGGGTGGTGCTGCGATTTATCACGGCGAAGTGCACCAGCGTCCGCCATTGGGCGAAGGCCCGGCGGCGGATGCCGACTCCATCGACCGAGGCTGGCAACTGGTGCAGCGCGGCGTATGGTTGTGGCTGCTGATCCTATGTGTGGGGGCGCAATTCTATGCTTGAACACGGTGGCCGACTGCGTAAAGCATCCATTCAATACGGGATTGCCGAGGCCGACTGGCTTGACCTGTCCAGCGGTCTCGCGCCTTGGCCCTGGCCGATCCCGCCGATCCCGCTGCGTGCCTGGGCACGATTGCCAGAGACCGACGACGGCTTGGAACAGGCTGCCAGCGAGTACTACGGGGCCGCGCATTTATTGCCGGTGCCCGGTTCCCAGGCGGCGATCCAGTTGCTGCCGCGCCTGCGCCGATCCGGCAAAGTCGGCGTGCTGTCGCCTTGCTATGCCGAGCATGCCGAAGCCTGGCGCCGCGCCGGGTATGTAGTGCGCGAGGTGCAGGAACAGGAAGTCGACTTCTTCCTCGATAGCCTCGACGTTTTGGTGGTGGTCAATCCCAACAATCCTACAGGCCAGAGCCTGACTCCCCAGCGCCTGCTGGACTGGCACACACGGCTGGCCCAGCGCGGCGGCTGGCTGGTGGTGGACGAAGCGTTTATGGACGTGACGCCGGAGTTGAGTTTGGCAGGCCAGGCTCATCAGGTCGGTCTGATTGTGTTGCGCTCGTTCGGCAAGTTCTTCGGCCTGGCCGGCGTGCGTCTGGGGTTTGTGCTGGCCGAACGCAAGTTGCTCAAGTTGCTCGCTGAACAGGTCGGGCCTTGGGCCGTCAGCGGACCGACACGCGTGTTGGGGCAAGTGTGCCTGCGCGACACTGCCGGGCATACCCGTCAGCGGGCGCGTTGCGTCGAGGCTGGCGAGCGATTGTTCACGCTGCTTGAGCGCCACGGATTTCAGCCTCAGGGCGGCTGCGCGTTGTTCCAATGGCTGATCACCCCGCACGCCGAACGCATGCACGAATTCATGGCCCAGCGCGGCATCCTGCTGCGCCTGTTCGTCCACGACAGCAGCCTGCGCTTCGGCCTGCCCGACACCGAGGCCGATTGGTTGCGACTCGACGCCGCACTGGCCGCCTATAAGGATGCTTCATGAGTACGCTGATGGTGCAAGGCACCACGTCCGACGCCGGCAAAAGTACGCTGGTGACCGCGCTGTGCCGCTGGCTGGTACGCCAAGGCGTCGCAGTGGTGCCGTTCAAGCCGCAGAACATGGCGCTCAACAGTGCCGTGACGGCCGAAGGCGGCGAGATCGGCCGCGCCCAGGCGGTGCAGGCCCAGGCAGCTAATCTGGCGCCTCACACCGACATGAACCCGGTGCTGCTCAAACCCAACAGCGACACCGGTTCCCAAGTGATCATCCACGGCCGCGCCGTGACCACCATGAACGCCGTGGCCTATCACGACTACAAAGCCATCGCCATGCAGGCAGTGCTGGCCTCCCACGCACGGTTGAGCGAAGCCTATCCGGTGGTGATGGTGGAAGGCGCAGGCTCCCCGGCGGAGATCAACCTGCGCGCCAATGACATTGCCAACATGGGCTTCGCCGAAGCCGTCGACTGCCCAGTGCTGCTGATCGCCGACATCAATCGCGGCGGTGTATTTGCCCATCTGGTCGGCACCTTGGAATTGCTTTCGCCCACCGAACAAGAGCGGGTCAAGGGCTTCGTCATCAACCGTTTTCGCGGCGATATCGCGCTGTTGCAACCCGGTTTGGATTGGCTGCAAGCACGCACTGGCAAACCGGTGGTGGGGGTTTTGCCCTACGTGATGGATTTGCACTTGGAGGCTGAAGACGGCATCGACCAGCGTCAGATCGACAAGGCGGCGCAGGTGCTCAAGGTGGTGGTGCCGGTATTGCCGCGCATCAGCAATCACACGGATTTTGACCCACTGCGCCTGCATCCTCAGGTGGATTTGCAGTTTGTCGGTCCGGGCCAGTCGATTCCTGCCGCCGACCTGATCATCCTGCCGGGCTCGAAAAGCGTGCGCAGTGATTTGGCGTATCTGCGTGCCAATGGCTGGGATACCGCCGTAGCGCGGCATTTGCGGTATGGCGGCAAGGTGCTGGGGATTTGCGGCGGGTTGCAGATGCTGGGCGAGCAGGTGCATGACCCATTGGGGCTGGAAGGAGCGGCGGGTTCCAGTGACGGCTTGGGGTTGTTGGCGTTCAGCACGACTTTGGAAGAAGAGAAGCAACTGCGCAATGTGCGGGGGCGGTTGTTGCTGGAGGATGCTGAGGTCAGCGGGTACGAGATTCATGCGGGTGTGACGTGTGGCGCTGCCCTGTCGAACGCCGCCGTGCTGCTGGAGGACGGTCGCAGTGACGGCGCGCAAAGTGCTGACGGGCAGATTCTCGGCACGTATCTGCATGGCTTGTTCGAGACCCCGGCGGCCTGCAGTGCGTTGCTGCGTTGGGCCGGGTTGCAGGATGTGCAGGAGGTGGACTACTACGCCCTGCGCGAGCGCGATATCGAACGCCTGGCCGATCTGGTGGAGAACCATTTGGACACCGATTTGTTGCGCAAACTGTGTGGGATTTAATGGTGTACACACGGTTCAAAGGTGGGAGGGGGCTTTCGGTGTACATATCCATTCCTGCGTTCGGCCAGCGTGGTTTACGGGGCGACTTCAGATCAAAAGCAGGATCAAAAACGACTCGCTTCGCATCGTGGATGGGTGAATGGGTAGGGGGTGTCTCATGCTTCAACTGATTTTAGGCGGCGCTCGTTCCGGTAAAAGCCGCCTGGCCGAAAAGCTCGCCAGCGACAGCGCTTTGCCCGTCATCTATATCGCCACCAGTCAGCCGCTTGACGGCGAGATGAATGCCCGCGTTGCCTCGCATCGCGAGCGTCGCCCTGATCATTGGGGTTTGATCGAAGAGCCTGTCGAGCTGGCGCGTGTGCTACGCGAAAACGCCGGCCCCGGTCGCTGCTTGCTGGTGGATTGCCTGACCCTGTGGCTGACCAATCTGCTGATGCTCGAAGACGCAGAGCGCTTGGCGTTTGAGCGCGATCAATTGCTGGAAACCCTGGCCACGCTGCCGGGGGAAATCATTTTTGTCAGCAACGAGACCGGAATGGGTGTCGTGCCGCTGGGCGAATTGACTCGCCGCTATGTGGATGAAGCCGGTTGGCTGCATCAAGCTTTGGCCGAGCGGTGTCAGCGTGTTGTCCTGACGGTTGCCGGCCTGCCCCTGACTTTGAAAGGTATTGCGTTATGACTGACACCTGGTGGCTCAACCCTTGTAAGGCGATTGACGCCTCGGCGTACGAACAGGCCCTGGCGCGCCAGCAGCAATTGACCAAGCCGACCGGTTCCCTCGGTCAGTTGGAAGCGCTGGCCGTGCAATTGGCTGGCTTGCAGGGCCAGGTCAAACCGTCGGTTGATCACGTGTGGATTGCGATTTTTGCCGGGGATCACGGCGTGGTTGCCGAAGGTGTGTCGGCGTATCCCCAGGAAGTGACCGGGCAGATGCTGCATAACTTTGTCACCGGTGGTGCGGCCATCAGCGTACTGGCGCGGCAATTGGATGGGCAGTTGGAGGTGGTCGACCTCGGTACGGTGAACCCGTCGCTGAGCCTGCCGGGCGTGCGTCACCTGAATATCGGTGCGGGCACCGCCAACTTCGTCAAGGGCCCGGCAATGACCGTGGCTCAGGGGCAATTGGCATTGCAAGCGGGTCGCGACAGCGTGCTGCGTGCCCGTGAAAGCGGTGCGCAGTTGTTTATCGGTGGCGAAATGGGCATCGGCAACACCACCGCTGCCAGTGCGTTGGCGTGCGCGTTGCTCGATTGCCACGTCAGCGATCTGACCGGCCCGGGTACAGGGTTGAACGCTGAAGGGGTGAGCCACAAGGTTGCCGTGATCGAACGCGCATTGGCGTTGCATGGCGGGCAGCGTGGTGACGCACTGCACACCCTGTTCAACCTGGGCGGCTTTGAGATTGCTGCGTTGGTGGGAGCTTATCTGGCGTGCGCCCAAGAAGGCGTGGTGGTGCTGGTGGATGGGTTTATCTGCACGGTCGCCGCACTGGTGGCCACGCGTCTGAATCCGGACTGCCGCGATTGGCTGTTGTTCGGCCATCGGGGCGCTGAACCGGGTCATCGTCATGTGCTGCAAAGCCTTGATGCACAACCGTTGCTCGAACTCGGCTTGCGCCTGGGCGAAGGCAGCGGTGCCGCGTTGGCGGTACCGTTGTTGCGCCTGGCGTGTGCGCTGCACGGGCAGATGGCGACCTTTGCTGAAGCGGCCGTGGCAGACCGTCCGGCATGATTTTGCACCTGGACCTGCTGCGCCACGGCGAAACCGAGCTGGGCGGCGGCCTGCGTGGCAGCCTGGATGACGCCTTGACCGCCAAAGGCTGGGAGCAGATGCGCGCCGCCGTCATAGCGCAGGGGCCTTGGGACCGGCTCATCAGTTCGCCGCTGCAACGCTGCGCGCGCTTCGCTGATGAGTTGGCGGCGCGGCTGAAGGTGCCGGTGAGCTTGGAAAAGGACCTGCAAGAGCTGCACTTCGGCGCTTGGGAAGGACAGAGCGCGGCGGCGTTGATGGAAACCGACGCCGAAGGCTTGGGCCTGTTCTGGGCCGATCCCTATAGCTTCACGCCACCTAAGGGTGAGCCGGTCAGGGAATTTTCCGAACGTGTTTTGAGCGCCGTCTCACGCTTGCATCAGGCCTATGCTGGTGAGCGCGTGCTGTTAGTCAGTCATGGCGGGGTGATGCGTTTGCTATTGGCCCAGGCCCGAGGCTTGCCCCGCGAGCAGTTGCTGAATGTCGAAGTCGGCCATGGTGGGCTGTTCAGCTTGCAGGTCGCTGCCGATGGCGTGTTGAAGGAAGGAATCTGACGATGCTGCCGTTCTGGATCGCCCTGCAATTTCTCAGCAGCCTGCCGATTCGCTTGCCGGGCATGCCGCAGCCGCAGGAGTTGGGGCGCTCTTTGCTGTTTTATCCGGTAGTCGGGCTGCTGTTCGGTTTGCTGTTGTGGGGTTTGAATACGGCGCTGATGGGGGCGCCATTGTTGCTGCATGCCGCGCTGCTGCTGACGGCCTGGGTGCTGCTCAGTGGCGGGTTGCACTTGGATGGCCTGGCGGATAGCGCGGACGCCTGGCTCGGTGGTTTTGGCGACCGTGAGCGCACCCTGAGCATCATGAAAGACCCCCGCAGCGGACCGATTGCGGTGGTCACCCTGGGCTTGGTGTTGCTGCTCAAGTTCAGTGCATTGGTGGCCTTGATTGAGCAACACAACGGCGCTGCGCTTATTTTGGCACCGCTGATCGGGCGGGCCTCGATGCTGGCATTGTTTCTGACCACTCGTTATGTGCGTGCTGGCGGATTGGGTCAGGCATTGTCGGATCATTTACCTCGGCTCGTCGGCCAACAGGTGCTGATCCTCAGTGGTCTGGCCTGCATTCTTATCGGGGGGGTCAGTGGTGGGGTCGCGGTGCTGCTCGCGGCGATCTGCTTCATTGGTCTGCGCCAGTTGATGGTCAATCGCCTCGGCGGCACCACCGGCGACACCGCTGGGGCCTTGTTGGAGCTGCTGGAAGTCGCTGTATTGGTCGGTCTGGCGCTGTAACACTTTCTTGCATTTCAATAATCGCGGGTATATACACGTTCCATGCTTGCCTCCCAATGTTTATGCACCAACCTGCGACGCGCCGCCCGTGGCGTCAGCAGGCACTACGACGGCGCCCTCGACGGCTTCGGGATCAACGTTGCCCAGTATTCTTTGCTGTGTAACCTGCAGCGCCTTGATCAGCCGAGCATTTCCAGCCTGGCGGACGCCATGGGGCTGGACCGCAGCACCTTGGGGCGCAATCTCCGGGTGTTGGAGTGCGAAGGATTGGTCCAGTTGGTCGAGGGCAATGACCTGCGAAATCGCCTGGTGCTGCTGACCGAGGCGGGTGCAGAACGGCTGGCTGCGGCCTTGCCAGCCTGGGAAGCAGCGCAACAGAAATTGATCGATCAACTCGGCGCGGATAAACGCGAAACCTTGTTGGCCTTGCTGGATGAGCTCGCCTGAAGGCGAGCTTGTTCGAACATAAGCGGGTATATACCCGCGAGCGGAGAATAAGAAATGACCTCGATGTGGCGCACCAGTGGTTGGATCCTAGTGGGGAGTGCGCTGATCCTGGCGTTGTCATTGGGGGTGCGGCACGGTTTCGGCCTGTTCCTTGCGCCAATGAGCAGTGAATTCGGCTGGGGTCGAGGCACGTTCGCCTTGGCGATTGCGCTGCAGAATCTGATCTGGGGCCTGGCGCAGCCATTTGCGGGGGCGGTGGCCGACCGATTCGGCGCGACCAAAGTGGTATTTGTAGGCGGCGTGCTCTACGCCGTGGGCCTCGTGTTGATGGGCCTGTCCGATTCCGCGTGGTCGCTTTCGCTGAGTGCCGGTCTGCTGATTGGTATCGGCCTCTCTGGAACCTCGTTTTCGGTGATTCTTGGGGTCGTCGGCCGTGCCGTGGCGCCGGAAAAACGCAGCATGGCCATGGGTATTGCCAGCGCCGCAGGTTCATTCGGCCAGTTCGCTATGGTGCCCGGCACCTTAGGCTTGATCAGTTGGCTGGGCTGGTCCGCAGCACTGCTTGCGTTGGGCCTGATGGTGGCGTTGATCTTGCCGCTGGTCAGCATGCTCAAGGATCAGCCGCTGCCGGTACTGGCCGGGCAGCAGACCTTGCGCGAGGCATTGCACGAAGCCTGCGGACACTCCGGATTCTGGCTGCTGGCCTTTGGCTTTTTCGTCTGTGGTTTCCAGGTGGTGTTTATCGGTGTGCACCTGCCGGCCTACCTGGTGGATCAGCACTTGCCGGCCACCACAGGCACCACCGTGCTGGCATTGATTGGCCTGTTCAATATCGTCGGTACCTACACCGCCGGTTGGCTGGGTGGGCGTATGTCCAAGCCGCGTCTGCTGACCGGGTTGTACCTGTTGCGAGCGGTGGTGATTGTGCTGTTCCTTTGGGCGCCGGTGACCCAACTCAGCGCCTACCTGTTCGGCATGGCGATGGGCTTGCTGTGGTTGTCCACGGTGCCGCTGACCAACGGCACCGTAGCCACCTTGTTTGGCGTGCGAAATCTTTCGATGCTCGGTGGGATTGTGTTCTTGTTCCATCAGATTGGTTCGTTCCTCGGCGGTTGGTTGGGCGGGGTGGTCTATGATCGAACCGGCAACTACGATTTGATCTGGCAAGGTGCCATTGTGTTGAGCCTGCTCGCAGCCGCCCTCAATTGGCCGGTACGCGAGCGGCCGGTGGCGCGTCTACAGGCGCAAATGGAGGCGGCATGAGCCTGAAAGCACAGGGTTTATTGATTATTGCGGGGCTCATCCTGCTGGTGCTGGCATGGTGGGGCTGGCAGCGCGGCGGGCTGGCATTGATGCAACTGGGTATGTCGATCTGTTAAGTTCGATCCCTGAACTCTTGAAAGGACGTTTCGACATGCAGATGCGCTGGCTGGCTGTACCTGTGCTGATGGCGGCTTTTGGCGGTGTGGCGTTGGCTGCTGATTGCCCACCTTTGCTTGAAGGCCAATTGCCCAAACTGCGCGCCAAGGAATCCATCGACCTGTGCCATCGCTTTGCCGGCAAGCCTTTGGTTATCGTCAACACCGCGAGCTTTTGCGGATTCGCCCCGCAGTTCAAAGGCCTCGAAGCCTTGTATCAACGCTACAAGGATCAAGGGCTGGAAGTGATCGGCGTGCCGTCCGATGACTTCAAGCAGGAAGCCAAGACCGGCGAGGAGACCGCCAAGGTCTGCTACGTGAACTACGGCGTGACCTTCACCATGACCGAGCCGCAGAAGGTCAAGGGCCCTGATGCAGTGAATCTGTTCAAGGTGTTGGCACAGCAGAGCAACGCGCCGAAGTGGAATTTCTACAAGTACGTGGTGGATCGCCAGGGTAAGGTGATCGCCGATTTTTCCAGCCTGACCAAGCCGGACAGCCCGGAACTGATCAAGGCGGTGGAGCAGGCGATAGCGTCTAAACCCTGATCCGCGCCCAATGAAAAGCCCCGCCTCCTTTGCAGGAGAGCGGGGCTTTTTTACACCTGCCTGAATCAGAAGGTGTAGGTCATGCCCAGGCCGAAACCGTTGGCACTGTTTTCGTACTTGGCGCGATAGCTCGACGGCGCCGCAGTGTTATTGACCTTGACGTCTTCTTCCTTGAGGTAGGAATAAGCCAGGTCTACCGTCATGTTATCCATCACTTTGTAGCCCAAGCCAACACTGAAGATCGTACGGTCGCCAGTAGGAATGCGCGGCGAACGGTCGGTGTTGTTGGTTGGCGACTGGTCGAAGGTCAGGCCGGTACGCAGTACGACCTGTTTGGTCAACTGGTACGAAGTACCCACGGCGTACGCCCAGGTGTCATGCCAGTTTTGTTCTTCAGTAATGTTGCTGATTCGGCTCGGGGCCAGGATGCCGCCGTTTGTACCGGTCACGCCTTCGTTGTTAACAGTGATTTCTTTCAGGCGGCTCCAGCGGGTCCAGGTTGCACCGCCGTACAGTTTCCAGGCATCGGTCAGGTCTTGAGTGACCGACAGATCGTAGGATTCTGGCGTTTCAATTTTCAACGATGCGTCGTAGCGGTTGTTACGCAGGAACCCTTGGGTCGCTGCCGGGCCGCTGACGGTCGTGTGACCCTCAAGCTTGTACTTCACTTTGGAGTGGTAGGTCAGGCCGACTCGGGTGGTATCGGTGGCTTGTACCAGTACGCCGACATTGAAGCCCAGCGCGGTATCGTCGCCCTTGATTTTGACATTGGTATCGGAGAATGCAGGGGACAAGGTCTTGTCCGATTCCAGCACGCCGGAAATCCGGTTGATCGTTGGACCAAAGCCGATCGACACACGATCGTTGAACGCGTAGCTGACAGTTGGCTGGAAGGTCATGACCTTCACTTCACTCTTGCTGCCGAAACCACGGCCCTGGAAGCCGTTTTCATAGTCGGTCACCAGGCCGAACGGTGCATACACACCGAAGCCGATGGCCCACTGATCGTCAAGTTTGTTGGTGTAGAAACCGAATGGCACGGCGGTGAACGGTACCATGTCACCTTTGTTCGAGCCGCTGGAGGCGCCGCCCGTGTCCTTGATGTTGGACGAAGCATCAATGGCAGCAACACCGCCCGTGATCTGCTGGCCATTCAGGCGAGCCATACCGGCAGGGTTACCGTAAACAGTGCTTGCATCATCGGCAGAAGAGGAGCGACCTGCGAAACCCGTACCCATCCCGCTCACGCTTTGTTCGTTCAGTGCAAAGCCGCTTGCGAACAGTTGGGAGGATGCCATGGCAACGGCGAGGCTAAGTGTGGTCTTGAGCATTACTTTTTTCATTATTAGAACTCCGTGGTGATCACCGCTGCGGAAAGTACCAATAAAATTAACATCGCGCTATAGGCTGTAATGTCGGAGATAGAGCGTTTTTGTAGGACAATCCGACCAAAATTCAGCGTTTTTGGCGAATCTTGCAAATTGCCCGGTCAGCAGGCCACGTGATTCATGGGTGAAACACAGGTTTGCCAGGTTTGGGTGAAATCTCGCAGCCTTCCTTGCGGATGAAATATTTCTTTCCAGATACGTGCCATCGCTAAAACGTCACCGGATGGAGGCAGGGCAGGGCTGTGTTGTTCCACCAGAAGCCATGCGATGGCGGTGGCGTAACGCAGGTTTACGGTGAGCTCCAATTGTGGGGCGCTGAGAAAGGCGTGTTGGCTGGCCAGCCCGCGCACCAGACTGGCACGCTCGGGGTCGAGTGCCAGGTAGGTGTCCCACAGGGCGCGATGACGGGGTTCGGTGATGCTGTACAGGCCGTGACCGCGTCGATCGTGCAAGGCGGAACCCAATTCCGACTGGCTGGCCGCGATACCCAGGAGCAGAGACTCTGCCGTTGGGCTCTGTCGGTCGAGGTACATCAGCGTCGGCCGGATTACATAACGACACAATTCACTGGCAGCGATACCCATACAAGCCTCAATCCGTGAAAGTGGTCGACGAGACCTGAGAAGGAGGGGGCTTGGCAGCAGTGGATCGGATCTCAGGCTCGCCGGAAGCGGATCACGCCGCTTGAGTTGAAGTGTAGTGTCATATTCGCGATGTAAAGGCCTGTTTTTAAAACATCTTATTCAACCAGTTATAATGTTTATATCGATTTGAACTTAGTAAAACTTCGCAATTCAGGAATCGCAGGCAATAAAAAACCCTGTGTTTTAAACAGGGTTTTTTGTGTTTCAGCGACTCGGGTCGATCAGGCAACCAGTGCCTGACGGGTACGCTCGATCACGGCCTGCAGCGGTTCTGCGCTGGAGTATTGATCGGGGTACAGGCGTTCGCTGTGACGAGCGATGCCGTGTTCGTTGACCAGTGTGAAGCTGAAGCAGCCTTTGCGAGCGGCCATGATCAGGCAGTTCATTGGGGCAAAAGCATTAGTGAGGGTGCGAATGGCATCCTGAGTATGGATTTGAGCGTTCATATTATTGGTGTTCCTACAAATGACACGGATTAAGAGCCGTGCAACGTTAAAACGTTCCAGTAACGTTGATCACCATTGATCAAACGAAGAACCTGACTGGAACAAAGCAGCCAGTTTGAAGCGCTAATAAGTTAGGCGCGCTTGGGCTGGCAGGTAGGTACTTAGGAGGGCAGGCAGCACAACAGGGGCAAAGGTTCTGTGCCCAGGGTGAAGATCCTGATCAATTTGCAGGTTGGTTCGGTCAGAGTATGGAAACTTTGCGACACCCTTTGCTTGTTCAAAGGCAATGTCGTCGCAAGTGATACCTGGAAACCTTCGAGGTGGTCGATCCCGTGTTGTTCAGGGGAGTTGTTCGACCAGAATTGACTTTCAGCTTGGTACTAACGCCGCGGATAGTAACGGAATGAAACAGGTAATGGAAGTGTGTTACCAAAAAAACTTCAATCAGCCAGCCAGTAGGCTGCGGTAGACCAGTACGGTGATAGCTGCGGCCATCGAACAGCCCAGCCCATAGGCGGCTAAGGTCAGGCGCAGTGATTGGCCGGTCTCAATGACCTTCATCACATCGCGCATATCGTTGATGCGGCCATCGCCGAGCTCGATGCACAGGCTTATGGCCGTGAAAGCGGCCGACAGCAAGATAGCGATGGCGAACAGCGCGCCATCTGGCGATGGCAGCGCGGCATTAATCCACAATGAGATGGCGCAGATGGCCAGTAACAGCACAGCGAATAACAGAATTCCTTTCATCGACCTAGTCCGCATTGCGTTGCCCGTCGGGCAGTGTGGAGAGCCGGTAAAGATTTGAAAAGTCCCCAATTGGCTTCGCGGTAACGTTTTTGAAGGCAGTCGCTCCAAAAAAAGCCGGGGATATAACCATCGGATCGGTACTTGTGCACATTGGTTGCGGCAGGTGTAACCAGGCTGTCCATCGCATCGCAGCCTCGCCATTTGCCTGTAATGGAAATTTAAGTCAATGAAAAATCTGGCTTTTTTTTATTGGTGAAAAAATCGTCAGTTTGACTGCGAGCCCCGCTCCATGGGCCTTTGCGCGAGTTTAAGGTAGGTTGTCCACTGAGTTATCCACAGCTTCTGTGGATTGTCCCAAGCGCTTGCTCTAGCACGGGCGTGCACGGTTTTTTGAGCTTTACCTGTACGAAAAAAAGAGTAGAGTGGCGCGCCTTCCGTTCTGTCCCACAGTGCTTTATGAAGTTTCGCTCAGTATCACCTTCTGTTACCGACACCCTACAGACTGTTACCGCACCCAAGCGCTTCTCATTGAAAGTGGCCCTGTGGTTGCTCGACAGCCCGCGCCTGGGACACAGCAGCAACGTCAAACACTTCGCCGGACGCTTGCTCAAGCAGCCGGCTCGTGAAGGCGTCGTCGCCGCACAAAGCCGCCTGGGCCAATTGATGTGCCGTGAATGCGGCAATGCCCGCGACCGCCGTATCGGTCACGACCTGCTGCGCATGGCCGCCCGTGCCGGTGACCTGCGCGCCCAACGCGAACTGGGCCAGGTCGAAGACTGAGCTGTCTTCCCGCCCTATGCTTGGTTAACCTTGCTCCTTTTCGGTGATGGCAGAAATGGCTATGGCTTTTGACTGGACCAGTATTGCCCTGGGCCTTGCAGGCGCTGCAGTGCCGTTGTTGGCCGTGTGCTGGCAGCTCCAGCGGCGGTTGACCGCGCGCACCACTGGCTGGGAATTGCTTGAAGAGCGCCTGGCCACTGCGCAACTGGCCCAGGAAGGCCTCGCCGCGCAACTGGATGCCAGCCGCGATGAAATCAGCGACCTGAGCCAGGCCAACGCCGCCAAGCAGGCCGACCTCGCCGCTGTGCGCCGTGAAGTCGAACTACTGCAGATCGACCGTGACAACGCCCGCGACGCCGCCCACGCCTGGAACCTCGACCGCAGTGCAAAAGACACCGAATTACGGCGCCTCGACGCCCTGGCGGCCGGCTTGCGCGCCGAACTGCGTGAGCAACAGGACAGCCATCAACAGCGTCTGACTGACCTGCAAGGCTCGCGAGATGAGCTGCGCGCGCAGTTCGCCGAATTGGCCGGCAAGATCTTCGACGAGCGTGAACAGCGCTTTGCTGAAACCAGCCAGGAACGCCTGGGACAGTTGCTCGATCCGTTGAAGGAACGCATACAGTCCTTCGAAAAGCGTGTGGAAGAGAGCTATCAGAACGAGGCGCGTGAGCGTTTTTCCCTGGCCAAGGAGCTTGAGCGCTTACAGCAACTGAACCTGCGTCTGTCAGACGAAGCCACCAACCTGACCCGCGCCCTCAAGGGCCAGAAAACCCAGGGCAACTGGGGCGAACTGATCCTTGAGCGCGTGCTGGAACATGCGGGACTGGAGAAGGGGCGCGAGTACCAGACCCAGGTCAGCCTCAAAGGGCCGGACGGCGAACGCTTTCAGCCGGATGTGCTGATCATGTTGCCTGGCGACAAGCAGGTGGTGGTGGATTCCAAGGTCAGCCTGACGGCGTATCAACAGTACGTTGCGGCTGATGATGAAGTGATTGGCCAAGCGGCGCTGAAACAGCACGTGCTGTCGCTGCGCAATCACGTCAAAGGCTTGGCCGGCAAGGACTATAAGCGCCTGGAAGGCCTGCACAGCCTGGATTTCGTCTTGCTGTTCGTGCCGATCGAAGCGGCGTTTTCCGCTGCGTTGCAGGCCGAGCCGAATCTGTTTCAAGAGGCCTTCGACCGCCATATCGTGATCGTCAGCCCTACGACCTTGCTTGCGACACTGCGGGTGATCGACAGCCTTTGGAAGCAGGAACGCCAAAGCCAGAACGCCCGGGAAATCGCCGAGCGCGCTGGTTGGCTGTATGACAAGTTTGTGCTGTTTATCCAAGACTTGGACGAAGTGGGCAACCGTCTTCAGCAGTTGGATAAGGCCTACAGCGCCGCGCGAAACAAGCTGACAGATGGACGCGGAAATCTGGTCAGCCGCACCGAGCAATTAAGGCTGCTGGGTGCTCGCGCGAGCAAAAGCCTGCCGGCGGATTTGCTGGAGCGGGCGATGACCGATTCAGACGGCGTCGCACACCTTCCCGAATAAACGCAGCGCTAAATGTGGGGAGGGGGCGCATCCGGTTTATAGAGGTAAGTGTCGACTCAGCAACGCCCGCAACGCCGCCGGCTTCACCGGCTTGGCCAGATAGTCCAAGCCAGCCGCATGCACCTCGGCAACCATCTCCGGACGGCCGTCGGCACTGATGACCACACCGGGAATAGGCTCCGCCAACTGCGCGCGCAGCCAACCCATCAATTCAGTGCCGGTTTCTCCATGATCCAAGTGGTAATCCACCAGCGCCAGTTGCGGCCGCACCCCTTCGGCTAACAACGCCGCGCACTGCGCCTGGTTGGTGGCGGTCCACACTTCGCACCCCCAGCGCGTCAGCAGGCTGCGCATGCCGATCAGGATGCTTTCTTCGTTATCCACGCACAGCACTTGCGCGCCGCTCAATGGCTGGCCGTTATCCGCTGTCGGCTTGGGCTGCGGGCTGGCCTGGTTGCGCGCCAGTGGCACGCGCACGCTGAACACGCTGCCTTTGCCCGGCCACGAGCGCACGCTCAGACGATGGCCCAGCACCCGGCACAGGCCGTCGGCAATCGCGAGGCCCAGGCCCAGGCCTTTCTCGGCGCGGGTCTGATGGCTGTCCAGGCGCTTGAACTCTTCGAAGATCACCTTCTGTTTATCCTGCGGAATACCGGGGCCTCTGTCCCACACCTCCAGGCACAACTCGCCCTTGCGCCGGCGTACGCCAAGCAGCACCGGGCCGTCGGCATAACGGAAAGCGTTGGTCAGGAAATTCTGCAGGATTCGTCGCAGCAGCTTGATGTCGCTGTCGACCCGCAGGCGACTACCGCGCAGGCGGAAGCGCAAACCTTGCTCCTGGGCCAGTGCCTTGAATTCCGCGCCCAGAGTGTCGAACAGCTCGTTGAGCACAAAGGGCTGGCGTTGCGGATTGATTTTGCCGTTTTCCAGGCGCGAGATATCCAGCAGGTCGCTGATCAGGTCTTCGGCGGAGCGCAGCGAACTGTCCAAGTGCTGCACCAGTTGCCTGGCTTCGCTGGACAGGCCGTCGTTCTGGTGGGAGAGGGCGGCTGAGAACAGGCGGGCGGCGTTCAATGGTTGCATCAGGTCATGACTGACGGCTGCGAGAAAGCGTGTCTTCGACTGGCTGGCGGATTCGGCCACGCCTTTGGCATCGGTGAGCGCCACATTGAGCTGCGACAGTTCATGGGTACGTTCGGTCACCCGCTGCTCAAGGCCTTCGTTCGCTTCGGTGAGCGCCTGCTCGGCTTCGCGGAACGCGGTGATGTCAGTGAAGCTCATGACAAATCCACCACCGGGCATCGGGTTGCCAATCAGCTCAATCACCCGTCCATTCGGGAACAAACGCTCGGAGGTGTGCGCGCGGCCCTGGCGCATCCAGTGCAGGCGTCGCGCCACATGCACTTCGGCTTCGCCCGGGCCACAAAGGCCGCGCTCGGCGTTGTAGCGGATGATGTCGGCGATTGGCCGGCCGACGCTGATCAGCCCGTCGGGGTAGTTGAACAGTTCCAGGTAGCGTCGATTCCAGGCCACCAGCTTGAGCGACTGGTCGACGACGCTGATGCCTTGGGTAATGTTTTCGATAGCACCTTGCAGCAGCGCGCGGTTGAACTGCAGCACTTCCGACGCTTCATCGGCGATGCGTACTACGTCCTCCAGCTGCATTTCCCGCCCTTCAATCGCAGCTTTTACCACCGCACGCGTCGAAGAGGCGCCGAGCACACCGGCCAACAGGCGTTCGGTGTGGGCGA
Source organism: Pseudomonas sp. 2995-1 (assembly GCF_002742505.1). Taxonomy (NCBI): domain Bacteria; kingdom Pseudomonadati; phylum Pseudomonadota; class Gammaproteobacteria; order Pseudomonadales; family Pseudomonadaceae; genus Pseudomonas; species Pseudomonas sp. 2995-1. Next base: position 251,352 of record NZ_LJSA01000490.1, read on the forward strand.
TCCAGTCGTTATCGGCATTCTGATTGGGGTTGAAGCCTTTGCCCTGGCGGTAGGCAAAGCGAATAAAGCTCTGCTGGGCACGTTCTTCACCAACAAAACGTGCCGCCAGGCTGAGGAGGTCGCTGATCTGTACCGACAGCATTGAGCGGGCGTTGGCGCGCTGGCTGATTTCCTGGCCGATAAAACGCCCGGCTTGCCAGTGCTCCGACACCCGCGTGCGCGACAGCATCGACACCCACACAAACAGCGTGAAGTTACCCGCCAGGGAGAACACCGTGCCCAGGGTCAGCGACGTGACGGATAAACCCAACGGGTGGGAATGCATCCACGTCAGCCCAGGGAAAAGGCTGAGGGACCAGCCCAGGCTTTTCGCCGTTACGGGTAGGACCAAGGTGTAGAACCACAGGAATGTGCCCGCCGCCAAGCCGGCAAACACACCGCGGCGGTTCGCCTGCTTCCAATACAGCGCGCCAAGCATGGCCGGGGCGAGCTGGGTCACGGCGGCAAAAGCGATCTGCCCGATAGTTGCCAGGCTTGCCGTAGAGCCCAGCAAGCGGTAGCTCACGTAAGCCAACAGCAAAATGATCACAATGCTGACCCGGCGCACGGAGAGCATCCAGTGGCGGAACACCTCGAACGGGCGCTCTGCGCTGGAACGGCGCAACAGCCACGGCAGCAACATGTCGTTGGAGACCATGGTCGACAGGGCGATGCTCGCCACAATCACCATGCCGGTGGCCGCTGAGGCGCCGCCGATAAATGCCAGCACCGCCAACGCCGGATGGGCTTCGGCCATGGGCAGGCTGATCACGTAGGAGTCCGGCAATACGGAGCCGGGCAGCAGCATCTTGCCGCCGAGAGCGATGGGGATGACGAACAGAGCGGCGAGGATCAGGTAGGCGGGGAATACCCACTTGGCTACGCGCAGGTCCTGCGGGTCGATGTTCTCTACCACCGTCACATGAAACTGTCGGGGCAAGCAGATGATCGCCATCATCGCTACGCCGGTCTGCACCACCATTGACGGCCAGTTGACGGTCTCCTTCCAGTATTCCTCCAAGCGTGGCGCGAGCATTGCCTGGCTGAACAGGTCGCCGAAACCGTCGTAAAGGCCGTAGGTCACAAACGCGCCCACTGCGAGAAAAGCGAACAGCTTGACCAGGGATTCAAACGCAATCGCCAGCACCATGCCACGGTGGTGTTCCGTGGCGTCGAGGTTGCGCGTACCAAACACAATGGTGAACAGCGCCAGCACCAAGGACACGATCAGTGCCGTGTCCTGGGCCCGCGTGCCGGTGGTATCGGCGCCCGCGCCGATCAGCAGGTTCACCCCCAGCACGATGCCTTTGAGTTGCAGGGCGATATAGGGCAGCACGCCCACCAGGCAGATCAGCGCGACCACCACTGCCAGGGACTGGGATTTGCCATAGCGCGCGGCAATGAAGTCTGCGATGGAGGTGATGTTTTCCTGCTTGCTGATCAGAATCATCTTCTGCAGCACCCAGGGTGCCAACACAAGCAACAGCACCGGTCCCAGGTAGATCGGTAAAAACGCCCACAACTGTTCGGCGGCTTGGCCTACGGCGCCGAAGAACGTCCAACTGGTGCAATACACCGCCAGAGACAGGCTGTACACCCAGGCGCGCACGCGCGGCGGCAATGGCGCGCGACGGCGGTCACCGTAGAAGGCAATGGCAAACATAATGGCCATATAGGCCAGGGCAACGGCTGCAATCAGCCCGCTGGACAGCGTCATGGTAACTCCGAGCATAGAAACACCCGGGTATTCCTGCCCCGGTTGGACAGTCTCGCATGATGGCTGAGGTTAGTCAGTGTCGACCAAGGTCGTGTGGGATCTAATGTCGCAGGGCGGCACTTAGCGCGGTGGCAGGGTTTTCTGGCGCAGGATGTAGATCGTGACGAGTACCGCACTGGTCAGCATGAACCCGCGTGCCCACGGCAGCGGCACCAAGTAGCACGAGAGGCCGATGCTCAGCCACATCAAGCCAATGGCGTAGACCTTACCCTTGAGTGGGATGCCATTGCCGTCCAGATAATCGCGAATCCAGGGGCCCAGGCGCGGATGTTCCACCAGCCACTGGTAGAAACGCGGGGAGCTTCGAGCGAAGCAGGCGGCGGCGAGCAGGAGGAAGGGCGTGGTCGGCAATACCGGTAGGAAAATGCCGATTACCCCCAGCGCTACGCTTAACCAGCCTATGGCCAGCAGCACGTAACGCAGGAGGAGTGAGCGATTGCCCATGGGTGTCACGGGCAAGGGACTCAGTGGTGACGAGGCTTGAGGATCGCCGGTTTTTCGTCAGGAGCGTTGCACAGCAGGTACAGGGCTGTCAGGGCTTCCGGGATCTGTACGATCATGTCGTCCATCAGGTTGGCGTCGGCGGCGATGTCGGAAAACTCAGCTTCTTCTTCAAACAGCCCTGAACCGACCATGATCGGCAGCAGCATTTCGCTGACTTCTTCCTCGGCAGTTTCGAACCAGGCAGCTTCACGCAGGAACACGCCTTCCATGAAACCGATGCACCAGCCGCGCAGGTCGGAGTCGTCCGGATCTTCGCCCAGGTCCAGCTCGCATGGCAGTTCGAATTCCTCATCGGAGGCCAGTTGGCGAGCGATGTGGGCCTTGAGGGCCAGCAGGGTGGATTCGATTTCTTCGCGCTGGGCGTCGTCTGCGTAATGAGGCTCTTCAGCGAATAGCGCGTCAATCCATTCACGGTCGGGAACGACATCGGAGCAGATCGAAAGGGCGGTCAGGTAGCCGTGGGCGGCCACATAGTCCAGCGCCTCGTCATGCAGCTCATCGGCGTCGAGGAAGGCTTGCAGGCGGGTTAGTTGCTCAGCGAAGGACATTGAAGGACTACCTTGGGAATAAACGATGCTGAATTCTAGGCGTTCTTGCGCGCCCAAGCCAGTCGGCATGCAGATTTGCCCGGTTTTAGAGACGGGCTGCAATTCGTCAGCGGCGCCCTTTGCCGGATGGTGCTCGGGTATACTGCCGCGTTTTGTGATGCCCCAGCAGGCCAAGCGCCAGGTCGAGAAAACTCCACTTACGGATTATTTTCCGTGAGGTCGGATTTTTTCGACCAGCCTGTATAGAGGGATTTCGGCACTATTTTGTTGGAGTTATACATGCTCGATCAGGCTCAACGCGTCCTCAAGGACATCTTCGGCTACGACAGCTTTCGTGGCCGCCAGGGTGCGATCATTGAGCGCGTGGCCAAAGGCGGTGACGCCCTGGTACTGATGCCTACCGGCGGCGGCAAGTCGTTGTGTTTCCAGGTGCCTGCATTGTTGCGCAACGGGCTGGCCGTGGTGGTGTCGCCGTTGATTGCATTGATGGACGACCAAGTGGCGACCCTGGAAGAACTTGGTGTCGCCGCCGCCGCCTTGAATTCCACCCTCAGTGCCGAGCAGCAGCGTGACCTAGCCGCACGCATCAAGCGCGGTGAAGTGAAAATGCTCTACCTGGCCCCCGAACGCCTGGTGCAGCCGCGCATGCTGGCGTTTTTGCAGAGCCTGGAAATTGCCCTGTTCGCCATCGACGAAGCTCACTGTGTATCCCAATGGGGGCACGATTTCCGCCGCGAATATTTGCAGTTGGGTCAACTGGCGGAGCTGTTCCCGGACGTTCCGCGCATCGCCCTGACCGCCACCGCCGACAAGCGCACCCGCGAAGAAATCGTCGAGCGCCTGCACCTGCAGAACGCCGAGCGTTTCCTGTCGAGTTTCGACCGACCGAATATTTTCTACCGCATCGTGCCCAAGGAGCAGCCGCGCAAGCAGTTGCTCGCGTTCCTCTCTGAACGGCACAGCGACGCTGGCATCGTCTATTGCCTGTCGCGCAAGAAGGTCGATGAGGTGGCCGCGTTCCTCTGCGAGCAAGGCTACCCGGCGCTGCCGTACCACGCCGGTCTACCTAATGAAACGCGCTCCGCTCACCAGAAACGCTTCCTCAACGAGGAAGGCCTGATCATGGTGGCGACCATCGCGTTCGGCATGGGCATCGACAAATCCAACGTGCGTTTTGTCGCCCATATGGACCTGCCAAAATCCCTTGAGGCGTACTACCAGGAGACCGGGCGTGCTGGTCGTGATGGTTTGCCGGCGGATGCGTGGATGGTCTACGGCCTGCAGGACGTGGTGATGCTCAAGCAGATGCTGCAGAACTCCGAAGGCGATGAACGGCACAAGCGCTTGGAGCAGCACAAACTCGACGCCATGCTCTCGTTGTGTGAAGAGACTCGCTGCCGTCGTCAGACCTTGCTGGCGTATTTCGACGAAGACATGCCGGAGCCTTGCGGCCATTGTGATAACTGCATTGATGGCGTGCAGACCTGGGACGCTACCGAGCCCGCACGCCAGGCGTTGTCGACCATCTACCGCACCGGTCAGCGTTACGGTGTGGGCCATCTGGTGGATGTGTTGCTGGGTAAGGACAACGAAAAAGTCCGCAGCTTCGGTCACGAAAAACTCTCGGTCTACGGCGTCGGTAAAGCCCGCGCTGAGGGCGAGTGGCGTTCGCTGTTCCGCCAGATGGTCGCGCGCGGCCTGGTGGATATCGACATTGAAGGCTACGGCGGCCTGCGTCTGAATGACAGTTGCCGCCCGCTGCTCAAGGGCGAGGTCAGCCTGGAACTGCGTCGCGACCTCAAACCGCAAACCACTGCCAAGACCAGCACCAGCCAGGCCAGCCAGCTCGTGCGAGGCGAGGAGCGCGAGCAGTGGGAAGCCTTGCGCACCCTGCGGCGCAAATTGGCACAGGAACACAGTGTGCCGCCTTACGTTATTTTTCCCGACTCCACCTTGCTGGAGATGCTGCGCGAGCAGCCCACCACCATGGCCGAGATGGCGCGGGTCAGCGGCGTCGGTGCACGCAAACTGGAGCGCTATGGCCAGGCGTTCCTCGAAGTGCTCGGCGGCCAGGCCGAAGCACCGAAGGAAATCGCCGACATTCGGCACGAGCTGATCAGCCTGGCGCGCGCTGGCATGACGCCGATCCAGATCGCGGGCCAACTGCAATGCTCGGAGAAAAACGTCTACACCCTGCTTGCTGAATCCATCGGCAAGCAGCAGTTGTCCCTGGAGCAGGCCCTTGATTTGCCGGAAGATTTGCTCGGTGAAATCCAGGATGCATTTCTCGACGGAGAAGGCGAACTACCACCAGTAGCCGAGATTGCGCCACTGTTCACAGGACGTGTTCCAGAGGGTGTTTTGTACTGCGTGCGGGCCGCTTTGCAGTCTGAATTCGAAATTTAGTGTGCCAATTACGACAATGTAACGATTCAGTTCATAGCAACTCTTGCCTAGTGGCATGGCTCATGCTTAGCTGGCTAATAATTAGCCACACTTTATTTTCAGTCTAACCCATGAGTTTTTTATGCCGTTAACCGATCAACACCGATTTGGCATGCAGCTGGCGCAAATGTCCCGAGGTTGGCGCGCCGAGCTAGACCGCCGTTTGGCGGGGCTGGGCTTGTCCCAGGCGCGCTGGCTGGTGCTGCTGCACTTGGCCCGTTTTGAAGAAGCTCCCACTCAGCGTGAGCTGGCGCAAAGCGTTGGCGTAGAAGGGCCGACCCTGGCTCGCTTGCTCGACAGTCTCGAAGGCCAGGGCCTGGTGCAACGCCAGGCAGTGGTTGAAGACCGCCGCGCCAAGCGCATTCTGCTGTGTGACACCGCGCGGCCGCTGATCGAACAGATTGAAACCATCGCCACTGAGTTGCGTCACGAGCTGTTCGTGGGCGTGGATGAAGCGGATTTGAGTGTGTGCATGCGCGTGCACGGGCACATCCTGGCGAATCTGGAAAAGTCCTGAACCCAAGTGCAGTGAAGATCAACGTGTGTGGGGCTAATTGTGGTGAGCGGGGCAAACCCGTTCACCACAATTAGCCGCTCCAACACTGATTCAGCGTTGTCTCAGAACGTCTGCCCCAGGTTCAGGTACACCGCCTTCTGATTATCATCGTTGAACCCGTAGCTGAAATTCAGCGGCCCCAACGGTGTATCAAACCCCAAAAAAATACTCGCAGCGTTGATATAACCGCTGTCGAACTCATTGTCGTTATTCCATGCCCGGCCCCGCTCCAGAGACGCGCCCAGGTACAACGGGAAATCCAACGGTAAGTACGAGCGCGGCGTCAGTCGGCGGTAGTACACCGCGCGCATCAGGCTGATGTTCTGCCCGGAAATCGCATCCTGGCGGAAGCCCGACAACTGTCGTGCACCGCCCAGCAGGAAGCTGGAAATCACCACATCGGAATCATCCAGGGTGCGCCCATACCGGCCGCCCAGCACCAGTGTGTCCGGGCCATGGCTCATGGCCTTGTCCAGCTTGAATTCCCATTGTCGATAGCGCTGGTCCGAACCCAGTCCCGGTTCGAACTCGCGGTAGGCCAGGCCGATGTCCTCACCGGTGTGCGGGAAGTACACGTTATCCAGGGTGTCGAAGGAGTACTTCAGTTCATAGAAACCTTCGCTGAAGCTCACACTCGGCAGGTCGCGGTCGCCAATGCGCACATCCGCCTTGCCCCAGGCCTCGCCGACACCGAAGCGGATCTCGCCGCTGTTGCCGATCTGCCGCCCCACGTTCAGGCCGAAACCATAGCGCTCCAGGCGGTATTCGGAGATGGGGTCGTTGTCCAGAATCAGCTCGACGTTCTGCGCCTGGGCGCTGAGATAGGGCGCGATGAAGTAGCGCGAGCCAGCGTCCATCGGTTGATAGAACTCGCTGTACAACTCCTGCCGATCACCGATCTGCACGCGGGTCAGCCACTCGGCGCCGAGGCGATTGATGCCGTTCATGCGGTAGCTCGCGCCGAGGTTGAAGGCGCTGTCGCCGCGCATATCGTCCGACAGGTTCAAGCCCAGGCGCAGGTAGTCGGTGCCGCTGCGCTTGCCCCGCGCGCTGATCACCAAGGTGTTGTCGTGGCCTTTTTTCACCACGCGGTATTGCACCTGCTCGAAGTAATCCAGGCCGTACAACGTGCCCATGTCGGTTTGCAGACGGCCAAGCTCCAACGGTTCGCCCAACGGTTGGCGGATGTAGTAGCGGATCACGTCGTCGCTGACTTTCGAGTCGTTCTCCAGCTTTATCGCGGTGATCACCGGAGTCCGCTCGCCCGGAGTCCGAGCGGCCACTAATTCGGGGTCGACCGGTTCGGCAGGGCGCAAATGGGCCAGGCGCAGGTCGAGGGCGCGGGTGGCGCGGTACCCGGCGTCGATCATGTCTTTGGCGCGGCCGAAATCGGTCACGCCAAAGGCGGACAGTGGCGGCTGGATCAGTACGTCCTTGGGATTGAGGGCCTTAAGCTGTTCTTCTGAGTTACGCCGGGTCATCAGGGTGATGGACTGGTTGAGCACATCTACCACGGTCGCGAGTTGCTTGCGTGAGCGCAGCGGGGTGCCGATGTCGACCACGATGGCGATGTCCACGCCCATCTCACGCGCCACATCCAATGGGATGTTATCGGTCATGCCTCCATCCACCAGCAGCCGGCCATCCAGTTCCACAGGGGCGAACACCGCCGGGATCGACATACTGGCGCGGATTACCTGGGGCAGGTGGCCCTTGCGGAACACTACTTTTTCGCCGGTGGTGATGTCGGTGGCCACGGCGCGGAAGGGGATCGGCAGCTTGTCGAAATTACGCGTGTCGCTGCTGTGGGCGAACATGCTTTCCAGCAGCAGCGCCAGATTCTGGCCCTGGATCACGCCCAGGGGCAGGCCGAGGCTGCCGTCATCGCGGAAGCTGAGCTTCTGCTTGACCAGGAAATCCCGGTCATCCTGCTTGCGCCGAAACGGCACGTCTTCACGCGGCGGTGCGTCGGATAACGCCTGCTGCCAGTCGATGCTCAGGGCGAGCTTTTCCAGCTCGTCGATCTTGTAGCCCGAGGCGTATAACCCACCAATCACCGCGCCCATGCTGGTGCCGGCAATGGCGTCGATATGGATGCCCTGTTCCTCCAGGGCCTTGAGCACGCCAATGTGCGCCAGGCCGCGGGCGGCACCGCCGGACAGCACCAGGCCGATTTTTGGTCGGGGTGGTTCAACGGCGTCGGCAAGCAAGGGGACGAGGCACAGAAACAGGCAGGACAGCAGGCGGCGCATCAGGAATCTCAGGGCTGGGCGATAAAGGCCGGTATTATAGCCACTCGATCCTCATCCCTCGTCATGCCAGGAACTTGTCAAATGATGTCCGTCAGCAAACCCGAGATCGTTATCACCTATTGCACCCAGTGCCAGTGGCTGCTGCGCGCTGCGTGGTTGGCTCAGGAACTGTTAAGCACCTTTGCCGATGACCTGGGCAAAGTGTCGCTGGAGCCAGCGACTGGCGGCGCGTTTCGTATTACCTGCGATGGCGTGCAGCTTTGGGAGCGCAAGGCTGACGGTGGTTTCCCTGAGGCCAAGGTGCTCAAGCAGCGCGTGCGCGATCAGATCGACCCGCAGCGTGACCTGGGGCACAACGACCGTACACAGTGAAGGTCACCGCCATCGGCTGACGGTGACTGATGGAGGCCGCTACTTGGCGGCCATTTTGCTTTTGATGAAGCCCACGACCCACGTCAGCACCAGGCCTCCGACGCCGCCGCCGACAATATTGCTGCCGACCGCCGCCACATCCAGCGCCTCACCGCCCGAAGCGCCCGTCAGTGCCGTCACTATCTGGCCCAGTACAAGCCCGCCGACACCGCCCAGCATGGTATTGAGCCCGGTCCCCAGGCTTTGTTTGGTCATGCCGGCCAAATTGCCGCCGACGGCACCGCTGATGATTTGAACCAGTAAGCTGATAAACATTTCCATGATGTAGCCTCTGCATCGCGTTTAAGGAGTGACTACTCGCTTGCAGCAACTGCAGGGCACACCAAGGCTGTCGTCGAGCGGTCAGTTATCCGTTGAACGACTCCAGACTGTTGCGGATGTTTAAAGTATAGATCAGGTCGTTGCAGTCGGCTGTTTGGCCTGGCTGGCGCTGCCCATCAGCCCTGAGAGCACGATGGCGACGATGATCAGCGCGCCCCCCAGCAGCATGCGCAGCGTCGGGGTTTCGGCGAACAGCAGCCAGGCCGCGGTAATGCCGTAGACCGGCTCCATGGCAAATACCACGGAGGCGGTACGCGCCTTGATTACTGCGAGGCTGGCGACAAACAGGCTGTGGGCCAAGCCTGTGCAGAACACGCCGAGCAGGCCGATCCACAACCAGTCCAGCGCGCGCACATCCGCCAACCCCGGCGCGGCCACGGGCAATAGGCACACCGCAACGACCACGTTCTGGCACAGGGCTGCCTGTACGGCAGGAATGCGCCCGGAGCTGGCACGGTTGTTCAGCGACAGTAAAGAGAACAGCAGCCCCGACGCGATGCCCCACAGCAGGCCGCCGGTGGCTTCGCTGGCCAGGTTGAAGTCCGGCGTCACCAGCACCAGGCCAACGGTGACCAGCGCCACCAACACGACTTCATTGGCGCGGATACGCTCGCGGAAGATCAGTCCTTCAAGGATCACGGTAAACGCCGGAAACGCCGTGAACCCGAGCGTGGCGACGGCCACGCCAGCGACTTTGACCGCCATAAAGAACGTCACCCAATGTGCGGCCAGCAACACGCCGCTGACCAGCAGGCGTTTCCAGTCGCGCAGTTCCAGCGTTTTCCAGGGTGCGTTGCTGACGAAGCGCGCAAACACTGCCAGGGCAATCACGGCAAATGCGGCGCGACCGAATACGATAATGGCCGGTGAGGCGGCCGCCAGCTTGCCGAATACGCCGGTAAGGCCAAACATCAGTGCGCCGATATGCAGGGCGCCGAGGGCTGAACGGGGAGTCATTGCGATCCTTGAACCAACGGGAGTGACAGGACCGCAGTCTAGAGGGTGCTACTGCGCACGTCTGTCGCGCAGCTCGCGATTTTTAGCGCCAGCCTCGCCCTATGCCGAGCGCCGCAACGCGCCGGGAGAGGCGCCAAACTCGCGCAACATAGCGGCGGCAAAGGCACTTTGCGAGGTGTAGCCGACACGCTCGGCGATTTCACCTATGGGCAATGGCGTTTCGCGCAGCAGGTTCAGGGCCAGTTGCAGGCGACGGCTGCGGATGTAATCCATGGGCGTTTGGCCGCACTCGGTCACAAAGCGCGCATGCAGGCGCGCCACCGACAGGTCGGCAATCCGCGCAAGGTCGGCGACCTGCAGCGGATGGGCGACGTGGCGCTCTATATGCGTATTGAACGCCGCATACGGCAGGCGCCGGCCAGGTACCGGTTGGGCCAGTGAATGATTGAGGCTGGCCAGCAACAGCACCGCGCCCTGTTGCACGATCAGTGGGTCATCCACCGGGCTGTGGGCCAGCCATTGCACCAGTTGGTGTTGTCGCGAATCCAACGCCAGGCGCGCCGGTTGATCCAGCAAGCGGCGGCTTGCATCGGCGTGTTCACCCAACGATTGCAGCACCCAATGCTCCGTGGGCACATCCAGCACCAGGCAGCGGCTGCCATCGCGACTGCCGCAGGCATGGTGGGCAGAGAAGGGCAGGACCATCACGCTGCTTTCACGCACCTGGCTGCCACGGCCATCGACTTCCAGGTCCAGATGACCGGACAGGCCGAACACCAACTGCGCATGTTCATGGCTATGGGCGATGGGCGCTTCGAGGTAGTGGCGCAGGGTGAGGGTAGGTCTCATCGCGGTCTCCTATGCAGGTCGCCAGTCTACAACGCTTCGCGAACACGGGCTTTGTCATCAGACTGACGCACAGTTGTCATGGGCTATTAATCGCTATGGCGCAAGCTCGCGAAAACAGCGTCGAGTGATGCCCATGACCAGTGCCGAGTTCACCAAGCCCAGCCGCAAGCAACGGGTACGTACCCTGTGGATTTCCGACGTGCACCTGGGCACCCGGGATTGTCAGGCCGAACATTTGTCGCAATTCCTCAAGGGTTACCACGCCGACAAGGTGTACCTGGTGGGCGATATCATTGACGGCTGGAAAATGCGCGGCGGCATGTATTGGCCCCATGCCCATACCAACGTAATCCGTCGCCTGCTGACCATGGCCAAGCGCGGCACCGAGGTGATCTACGTCACCGGCAACCATGATGAGTTCCTGCGGCGCTATTCCAAGCTGATTCTGGGCAATATCCAGTTGGTCGATGAAGCAGTGCACGTCACCGCCGATGGCCGGCATTTGTTGGTGATCCACGGTGACCAGTTTGATGTGATCACCCGTTATCACCGCTGGCTCGCATTCCTCGGCGACTCTGCCTACGAATTCACCCTCACGTTGAATCGCTGGTTGAACCATTGGCGTGCGCGGTATGGCTACGGCTATTGGTCGTTGTCGGCGTATCTGAAGCACAAGGTCAAAACGGCCGTGAGCTTTATCAGCGATTTCGAAGAAGCCATCGCCCATGAGGTGACCAAACGCGAGTTGCACGGCGTGGTGTGCGGGCATATCCACCATGCGGAGATTCGCAAAGTGGGCGAGGTGGATTACCTCAACTGCGGGGATTGGGTGGAGTCGTGCACGGCATTGATCGAGCACTGGGATGGGAGTATCGAGTTGTATCGGTTGGCGGACGCGCAGGCGAAAGAGGCGCTGTTGAAAGCCGAGATGGTCGCCAGCTGAAGGGTGTGCTCGGTCAAAATGTGGGAGGGGGGGGGCTCCCGATGAGGGAGTGTCAGCCAGTACACCTGTCACTGACCCACTCCCATCGGGAGCAAGCCCCCTCCCACATTTTCAGTCCCGGTTTCGTCAGTTGGATACGTCGGCGATGGCTTCGGCCAGGAGTGTCAGGCGTGTCGCATCAATACCCGCCACGTTGGCTCGCCCCGAACTGACCATATACACGCTGTGCTTTTCCCGCAGTTGCTTGACCTGCTCGGCACTCAAACCGGTATAGGAAAACATCCCGCGTTGCGAGCCGATGTGCGCAAAGCGCTCCGATAAACCATGGGGCGCCAACGCCTCCACCAGTCCGGAACGCAACTGCGCGATCCGCGCACGCATGGCTTCGACTTCCTCGCTCCACTGCTTTTTCAGCTCGGCATCACCGAGGATAGTCGCGACCACTGCCGCACCATGGTCCGGCGGCGTAGACCACAGATTACGCGCGATATTCGCCAGTTGGCTGCGTACATCCGTCAGCTTCTCGGCGTCTGCAGCGCACACGATCAGCGCGCCAACACGGTCGCTGTAGAGGCCGAAGTTTTTCGAGCACGAGCTGGTGACCAATACTTCCGGCAACTCTCTGGCAAACAAGCGCACCGCCCAGGCGTCCTGCTCCAGGCCATCGCCGAAGCCCTGGTAGGCGAAGTCGATCAGTGGCAGCAGTTGGCGCTCGCGCACGATCTGCAGCACGTGGCGCCAGTCATCCTGGGACAGGTCGAACCCGGTGGGGTTGTGGCAGCACGCGTGCAGCAGCACCACATCACCTTTTGGCACGGTGGGAAGGGTCGCTAGCATCGCCTCCACATCCAGGCGGTTGTCGGCGCCTACATACGGATAGTGGCTGACCTTGAGCCCGGCCTTGGCAAAGATGCTTTCGTGGATTGGCCAGGTCGGGTTGCTCAGCCACACGCCGCGTCCTGGAAGGTTTTGAGCGATGAAGTCGGCACTGAGGCGCAAAGCACCGGTACCACCCGGGGTTTGCGTGGCGCCGGCCCGGCGTTCACGGATAAGTGCAGAATCGGCACCGAGGACCAGCTCGCTGATCAATGTGCCGAACGCTGCATTACCGTGGCCGCCGATGTACGTCTTGGTGGTTTGGGTTTCAACCAGGCGCTGTTCGGCGAGCTTCACCGAATGGGGAATCGGCGTCAGGCCCTGATCATCTTTATAGACGCCCACGCCGAGGTCGAACTTGTTCGGGTTGGTGTCCTGGGCATACAGGTCCATCAGCCCGAGGATCGGGTCGCCGGGCACGCGGCCAATGGCATCGAAATGCATTACTTGCGGCCCTCGGCGTCCTTGGCCACTTCGTCGGTGCGCGCGGCCATGATGAAGTCGTTGCGGTGCAGGCCTTTGATGGAGTGGCTCCACCACGTCACGGTGACTTTGCCCCATTCGGTGAGCAGGCCTGGGTGATGGCCTTCGGCTTCGGAGATTTCACCCATGGCGTTGGTAAAGGCCAGGGCGAATTTGAAGTTCTTGAACAGAAAAACCTTTTCCAACTGCATCACGCCGTCGCGGACTTCGATGTTCCAGTCTGGGATCTGCTTGAGCAGCACCGGCAATTCTTCATCGCTGACTTGTGGGGCATCGGCGCGGCAGGCTTCGCAGTGGGCTTGGTTCAAGGTGGTCATGTGGTGGTGTCCTGAATTCGAGTGTTTAAAAACGGTCGTCAGTGGCGTCACCCTAAAGCAACGCGGGGCCAGGGAACAGACTCACCTGGCCTTAAAAGCCACGGTTCACGCGGCCTTGGGTTTTGGCGGGAATTTCGGCGCATGCAACCCAAGCTGCATACCGCGCTCGACCATGCCCATGATGTCTTCCTGCGCGACTTCGAACAGGCGCTTGAGGTTGGGCAGTACGAAATACAGCGGTTGGAGGATGTCGATGCGATACGGCGTGCGCATCGCTTCCAGCGGGTCGAAGGCCTGGTGCTCGGGCTCGTCCGACAGGCAGTACACGCTTTCCTTGGGCGACGACAAAATCCCGCCACCGTAGATGCGCCGACCCTCGGGCGTATCCACCAAGCCGAACTCGATGGTCATCCAGTACAGGCGCGCCAGGTACACCCGTTGCTCCTTGGTGGCCGCCAGGCCGAGCTTGCCGTACGTGTGAGTGAATTCGGCGAACCAGGGGTTGGTCAGCAGTGGGCAGTGGCCAAAGATCTCGTGGAAAATATCCGGCTCTTGCAGATAGTCCAGTTCTTCACGGGTACGAATAAAGGTCGCCACCGGAAATTGCTTGTTAGCGAGCAATTCGAAAAAGGTCTGAAAGGGGATCAGCGCGGGGACCCGGGCCACTTGCCAGCCGGTGGTCTCGGCCAGCACTTTATTGATTTCGCCCAACTGTGGAATGCGGTCCAGGGGCAGGCCAAGTTTGTCGATACCGTCCAGGTATTCCTGGCAAGCGCGGCCTTCGATCACTTTCAACTGACGCGTGATCAGAGTGTTCCACACCGCGTGTTCTTCCGGCGGGTAGTGGATAAAACCTTGCGCATCGGGCTCGCGGGCCACGTAGTGCGTCTGCTTCATACGGCTCTCCTGCTAGGCATTCGTTCTTGTTATGTCCTGCGATGAACCTATTGATAACCCGCGCGGAGCAGGATTCCATCTGTCTGTGACCGGATCTTGTAGGAAAAAATACCGATTTTCGTAAAGTAATCGTTACGCTTGTGTGGTTCATCGCGCCGCTGGGCTGTGAAAAGCACATAAGCTGTCACATAATCTTGACGACTATCTGCGCCCAGCGACAAAAAGACGCGGCGCCTACCCACTTTTTCGGGCCCTTTCATGCGTATCAAAGTGCACTGCCAAAACCGCATCGGCATATTGCGGGACATTCTCAATCTGTTGGTGGAGTACGGCGTCAACGTCGCCAAGGGCGAGGTCGGTGGTGAGCATGGCAATGCCATTTACCTGTTTTGTCCGAACCTGGTGAACATGCAGTTCCAGGCATTACGCCCGCAGTTCGAAGCCATTGCCGGGGTGTTTGGCGTGAAAAGGGTAGGGCTGATGCCCAGCGAGCGCCGGCACATGGAGCTCAATGCCTTGCTCGGTGCGTTGGAGTTTCCAGTGCTGTCCATCGACATGGGCGGCTCCATTGTCGCCGCCAACCGCGCGGCGGCGCAGTTGCTCGGGGTGCGCGTGGACGAAGTGCCGGGCATTCCGCTGTCGCGCTACGCCGAGGACTTCGACTTGCCGGAACTGGTGCGCGCGAGCAAGTCGCGGATCAATGGTCTGCGGGTCAAGGTCAAGGGTGACGTGTTCCTGGCGGACATAGCGCCACTGCAATCCTCCGAGCACGACGACAGCGAGGCCATGGCTGGCGCCGTGCTGACCCTGCACCGCGCCGACCGCGTGGGCGAGCGCATCTACAACGTGCGCAAGCAGGAACTGCGCGGCTTTGACAGCATCTTCCAAAGCTCCAAAGTCATGGCGGCGGTGGTGCGTGAAGCCCGGCGCATGGCGCCGTTGGACGCACCGCTATTAATAGAAGGCGAAACCGGCACTGGCAAAGAATTGCTGGCCCGTGCCTGCCACCTGGCCAGCCCCCGTGGGCAATCGCCGCTGATGGCGCTCAATTGTGCTGGTCTGCCGGAGTCGATGGCTGAGACCGAGTTGTTCGGCTATGGCCCCGGTGCGTTCGAAGGCGCGCGGGCCGAAGGCAAGCTCGGGCTGCTGGAGCTGACGGCGGGCGGTACGTTGTTTCTCGATGGCGTGGGGGAAATGAGTGCGCGCTTGCAGGTGAAATTGCTGCGCTTCCTGCAGGATGGTTGCTTCCGTCGCGTGGGCAGTGATGAGGAGGTGTACTTGGATGTGCGGGTGATCTGCGCAACCCAGGTGGATTTGTCCGAACTCTGCGCCCGTGGCGAATTCCGCCAGGACCTTTATCACCGCCTCAACGTGCTGTCGTTGCACATCCCACCACTGCGCGAATGCCTTGATGGGCTGGGGCCGTTGGTTGACCATTTTCTTGACCAGGCCAGCCGTCAGATCGGCTGCCCACTGCCCAAGCTGGCGCCGGCGGCGATGGAGCGACTCAGTCATTATCACTGGCCGGGCAATGTGCGGCAGTTGGAAAACGTGCTGTTCCAGGCCGTGTCGTTGTGCGAGGGCGGGACGGTCAAGGCCGAGCATATTCGCTTGCCGGATTATGGCGTGCGTCAGCCGCTTGGCGATTTTTCCCTGGAGGGTGGGTTGGAGGCGATCGTCGGACGGTTCGAGAAGGCGGTGCTGGAGAGCCTGTATGCCGAGCATCCGAGCAGCCGGCAGTTGGGCAAGCGGCTGGGGGTATCGCACACCACCATCGCCAATAAGTTGCGCGATTACGAAATTCTGAAGGCTGATAAATAACCTGTGTGGTTGGGGGGCTGCTTCGCAGCCCGGCGCGGGGCAAGCCCGCTCACCACAGCAAGCTCGCTCTCACATTTGATCTACGTCGTTGCCGTAAGCGGCAGTAGTCCGCCGTTTTTTCGACTATCCCCAGTCCTTCAAATCCTGCTGACTCAACGCAAACCCCCGTCCTGCCTGGTCTTTCCCCTTTTTTTAAAAGTTGGTTCGCAAATTGCTTAAGCCTCATCAGTACAGCGGTGGGCGGCAAGCCTGCGTCAGAAAGAGGAAAGAATGTGGACAAGTACCTTTATGTGGCAATGACCGGCGCCAGCCAGAATGCTCTGGCGCAGAAGGCCCATGCCAACAACTTGGCGAACATTTCCACCAACGGCTTTCAACGTGACCTGGAACAGGCGCGTTCGATGCCGGTGTTCGGTGACAGCTTTCCGGCGCGGGCGTTTGCCCTGACCGAACGTCCAGCCACCGACTTCACTCCCGGCGCGATGATCGAAACCGGTCGTGATCTGGACGTGGCGGTCAACGGCGACGGTTGGATGGCGGTGCAAACCCCGGATGGCAGCGAAGCCTATGTGCGCAGCGCCAGCATGAACGTCGATGCGTTGGGCGTGCTGCGCGCCGGTAACGGCATGCCGATCATGGGCAACGGTGGCCCGATTGCCGTGCCGCCCCAGCAGAAGATCGAAGTTGGTTCCGACGGCACCATCAGCATCCGCGCCATGGGCGAAGGCCCACGGGTGATGGCTGAAGTGGACCGGATCAAGCTGGTCCAGCCCGACCTGAAGAATATGAATAAAGGCCTCGATGGCACCATTCACACCAAAGATGGCCAGCCGGCCGTGGCCGATGCGAGTGTCAAGCTGACCTCGGGTTTCCTGCAGGCAAGCAACGTCAATGCCGTGGAAGAAATGACGGCAGTGCTGGCGCTTTCCAAGCAGTTCGAGCTGCACATCAAGATGATGAACAGCGCCAAAGAAGACGACCAGGCCATGACTCGCGTCATGCAGATGAGCTGATCAGCGCTCACTCACTAATTTGCTAAACGGCGCCAACAAACAGGCGCACGAAGGAGAACACCATGCTTCCGGCTCTATGGGTTGCCAAAACAGGTCTGTCCGCCCAGGACACCAACCTGACCACCATTTCCAACAACTTGGCTAACGTGTCGACCACGGGCTTCAAACGTGACCGCGCCGAGTTCCAGGACTTGCTCTATCAGATCAAGCGCCAGCCGGGCGCCCAGTCGACCCAGGACAGCGAGTTGCCGTCGGGCCTGCAATTGGGTACCGGTGTGCAAATCGTCGGCACCCAGAAGAACTTCAACGCCGGTAACCTGCAGCAAACCGGCCAGCCGCTCGACATGGCTATCAACGGCAAGGGCTTCTTCCAGATCCTGCAACCGGATGGGACCACTTCGTACACCCGTGACGGCACGTTTCACCTGGACGCCAACGGCCAGATCGTGACGGCCAACGGTTTCGCCCTGGAACCGGCCATCGTCGTGCCGAACAACGCCCAGACCTTCACCGTCGGCAACGACGGCACCGTGTCCATCACCGTGGCCGGTAACCCGGCATCGCAAGTGATCGGCAACCTGCAAACCGCCGACTTCATCAACCCGGCTGGCCTGCAGGCCATGGGTAATAACCTGTTCCTGGAAACCGCCTCCAGCGGCGCGCCGCAAATCGGCACCCCTGGCCTGAACGGTTTCGGCACCACGCTGCAAAGCACCCTGGAAACCTCCAACGTGAGCACCGTTGAAGAGATGGTCAACATGATCACCACTCAGCGCGCCTACGAGATGAACTCCAAGGTGATTTCCACCGCCGACCAGATGCTCTCGTTCGTAACGCAGAATCTGTAATCAAGTCTATGGGGCGCTCTTGAAGGCGCCTGCAACACCGTGAGGTATGGGTCATGAATCGCTATGTTTCCGTTTTGGCATTGAGTGGGATTGCCGTGCTCGCGGGCTGTGTCGCCCCGACGCCCAAACCCAATGACCCGTACTACGCGCCGGTGTTGCCGCGCACGCCGTTGCCGGCGGCGGCCAACAATGGCTCGATCTACCAGGCGGGTTTCGAACAGAACCTGTACAGCGACCGCAAGGCGTTCCGGGTTGGTGACATCATCACCATCACCCTGAACGAGCGGACCCAGGCCAGCAAGAACGCCAACTCGCAGATCGGCAAGACCAGCAAGGCCAGCATTGGCCTGTCCTCGCTGTTCGGCGGTGTGCCGAACACCAATAACCCATTGGGCAGCGGTGACCTGAGCCTCGATGCCGGCTACAGCGGCGACCGTGCTACCAACGGCAAGAGTGCGGCGGCGCAAGGCAACACACTGACCGGTTCGATCACCGTGACCGTGGCCGACGTGTTGCCTAACGGCATCATCGCTGTACGCGGTGAAAAGTGGATGACCCTCAATACCGGTGATGAACTGGTGCGCATCGCCGGCATGGTCCGTGCCGATGACATCGCCACCGACAACACCGTGCCGTCGACACGGATTGCCGATGCACGCATTACCTACTCGGGTACGGGTTCGTTTGCTGATGCGAGCCAGCCGGGTTGGTTCGACCGTTTCTTCCTTAGCCCGCTGTTCCCTTTCTAGGTGGCCACTTTGAAACTCAAACAGCTGATGGCTGCCGCACTCCTGCTTTCGTTAAGCGCTGTCGCCCAGGCCGAGCGCCTGAAAGACATTGCGAGCATCTCCGGCGTGCGTTCCAACCAGTTGATCGGTTACGGCCTGGTAGTGGGGCTCAACGGCACGGGTGACCAGACCACCCAGACCCCGTTCACTCTGCAGACCTTCAACAATATGCTCTCGCAGTTCGGCATCAAGGTGCCGGCGGGCTCGGGTAACGTGCAGCTCAAGAACGTCGCGGCCGTGTCTATCAGTGCCGACTTGCCGGCGTTCTCCAAGCCGGGTCAGGTGGTGGACATCACCGTGGCTTCCATCGGTAACTCGAAAAGCCTGCGCGGCGGCACGCTGCTGATGACGCCGCTTAAAGGTATCGACGGTAACGTCTATGCCATCGCCCAGGGCAACCTGGTGGTGGGCGGGTTTGACGCCGAAGGTCGTGACGGTTCGAAGATTACCGTCAACGTGCCATCGGCCGGTCGCATTCCTGGCGGTGCCACGGTGGAACGTACCGTGCCCAGTGGTTTCAACCAAGGCAACAGCCTGACCCTGAACCTCAACCGTTCCGACTTCACCACCGCCAAGCGCGTGGTCGACAAGATCAACGACATGCTCGGCCCTGGCGTGGCCCAGGCCATCGACGGCGGCTCGATCCGTGTAACTGCGCCGCTGGACCCAAGCCAGCGTGTGGATTACCTGTCGATCCTGGAAAACCTTGAAGTCGACCCAGGCCAGGCGGTGGCCAAAGTCATCATCAACTCGCGCACCGGCACCATCGTGATCGGCCAGAACGTCAAGGTGTCGCCGGCAGCGGTGACCCACGGCAGCCTGACCGTGACCATCACCGAAGACCCGATCGTCAGCCAGCCTGGGCCGTTGTCCAATGGCCAGACGGCAGTAGTGCCGCGCTCGCGGGTCAATGCTCAGCAGGAAGCCAAGCCGATGTTCAAGTTCGGCCCGGGCACCACGTTGGATGAGATTGTCCGCGCGGTGAACCAGGTGGGCGCTGCGCCAGGCGACTTGATGGCAATTCTTGAAGCCCTGAAACAGGCCGGCGCCTTGCAAGCCGACCTGATCGTAATCTGAGGCCGTGGCCATGGATATGCGCAAGAGCGGGATCAGCAGCACGGCGGACTCGGGGTCTTACTCCGACTTGAACCGGCTTAACCAGCTCAAGGTCGGCGACGACAAGAACAGCGAAGGCAATATGCGCAAGGTGGCGCAGGAGTTCGAGTCGCTGTTCTTGAGCGAGATGCTCAAGTCGATGCGCTCGGCCACCGAGGCCCTGGGCAAAGACAACCCGATGAACACGCCTGCGGCCAAGCAATATCAGGAGATGTACGACCAGCAACTGGCGGTGTCGTTGTCCCGTGAGGGCGGTGGTATCGGCCTCGCCGACGTGCTGATGCGCCAGATGCAGAAGAACAAACCGGTGGACGCCGCTGCGGCCACTTTGCAGGGCCCGGCAGCCGCTGAACCGGTTAAGAAAGTCGACGTGCCGACGGAAATTGCCGCCGGCACCCAGGCTCAGGGTCCGCTGGGTCGATCCAATGGCCAGCGTCCGTTGTGGGCCTACCGCGTGGCAGAGCCCCAGGCCGGTGCCGCTGCTGCCCATAGCAACGATATGGAGCTGATGAACCAGCGCCGGATCGCCTTGCCAAGCAAGCTGACCGATCGCCTGCTCGCCGGCATCGTTCCGAGCACCCAAGTGGCGACCGAGGCCAAGGCCGCGCCGCTGCGTAACAGTGCCTCCGATGACAACGTCGTCAATAGCACCGCACGCAGTTTTGCGGTGCCCAGCGACCGTATGCAGATCTACAGCCGCGCCGTGGCCCAGCCGCCGCTGGCACCGGCGAAGAAGGCGTTCAGTTCGCAGGACGAATTTGTCGCCACGATGTTGCCGATGGCCAAGGCGGCTGCGGCGCGCATTGGTATCGATCCGAAGTACCTGGTGGCCCAGGCCGCCCTGGAAACCGGTTGGGGCAAATCGGTGATGCGCGCCGAAGATGGCAGCAGCAGTCACAACCTGTTCGGCATCAAGGCCGGCCAGAGTTGGCAGGGCGGTCAGGCGCGTGCGATCACCAGCGAGTTTCGCGATGGCGCGATGGTCAAGGAAACGGCGCAGTTCCGTTCCTACGACTCCTACCAGGACAGCTTCCACGACCTGGTGACATTGCTGCAAAGCAATGATCGCTATAAAGAAGTTGTGAAGTCGGCCGACAACCCGGAACAGTTTGTGCGCGAGTTGCAAAAAGCCGGTTACGCCACCGATCCGGCCTACGCCAGCAAGATTTCGCAGATCGCAAAAACGATGAACAGTTATCAGAATTACGCTGCCGCGGGCGCGACCACTCATTTATAAGGTCTGAACCATGAGTTTGCTCAATATCGGGATGTCGGGGCTTAACGCCGCTCAAGGATCGTTGTCGGTCTTGAGTAACAACATCGCCAACGCCAATACCGCGGGCTATTCGCGTCAGCAGACCACCCAGAGCGCGAACGCGTCGAATCAGTACGGCGGCGTGTTCATCGGCAGCGGCACCACCCTGGCCGACGTGCGCCGGGTCTACAACGAATACCTGGACACCGCTTACCAGAACAGCACCTCGCTCAACAGCGATGCCAAGGCTTACCTGGACCAGATCAGTGCGGTCGACAAGACCCTGTCGGACAAGACCACCGGCATGTCCGCCGTGCTCAGCTCGTTCTTCGCGGCGGTGCAGACCGCCTCGGCCAGTCCGAACGATGCTTCGGCCCGTCAGATCCTGCTTACGAATGCCCAGACCCTGACCAACCGGTTCAACACCATCTCCAGCCAGTTGAGCCAGCAGAAAGAGACCATCAACAGCCAGTTGACCTCGATGAGCGATCAGGTCAACCAACTGACGTCGTCGATTGCGTCCCTCAACAAGCAGATCGCCCAGGTACAGGGTTCGTCGAACACCTCCCCGGCCAACCTGCTGGACTCCCGTGCCGAGGCTGTGCGCTCGCTCAATGAGTTGATCGGCGTGACCGCCACGGAAAAGAACGGCGTGTTCAGCCTCAGCACCGGCAGTGGCCAGTCCCTGGTGCTGGGCGATCAGTCCAGCAGCATTTCCGCGGTGCCGAGCAAGAGCGACACCAGCCAGTACACGATTCAGCTCAATGCGCCGGGCGGTACCGCCCTGGACTTGGGCAACGTGATCAGTGGCGGCAGCATCGGTGGCCTGCTGCGTTATCGCAGCGATGCGCTGATGCCGGCAATCAATGACTTGGGCCGTATCGCGATTGTCACTGCCGATGCGCTCAACAGCCAGTTGGGCCAAGGCCTGGACCTCAATGGCGAGTTCGGCGCCTCGATGTTCACCGACATCAATAACGCAGCCTCCGTTGCCCTGCGCAGCCAGGCGGCCCAAGGCAACCTGGGCGACGGCGCCTTGGGCGTGACGATCAAAGACAGCAGCCAGTTGACCAACTTCGATTACAAGGTCAGCTTCAACGATGGGACCAATCTCAACAAGGTGACGGTCCTGCGATCCGACGGCAAGGCTATGGGCACTTATGACCTGAGTGCCACGCCGCCGCCGGTTATCGACGGTTTCACCCTGGCGGTCCAGAGCGGCGCAGTGCAGGCGGGTGACAGCTTCAAGGTCAGCCCGACCGCCAACGGCGCCAAGGAAATCGGCACCGTGCTCAGCGATCCGAGCAAGATTGCCTTTGCCGCGCCGTTGCAGGGCGAGGCGGGTAAAACCAACCAGGGCACCGGCACCTTTACCCCGCCGACCCTCACAGTGCCTCTGGATATCCAGGGTGGCGCCGACACCGCGCAATTGCGTACGGGCATTGAGCACTCGATGCCGGTGACGATGGTCTTTGGTAAGCCCGCGGCCGATGGCACTCAGGCTTACACCCTCAGCAACGCCCAGGGTGATCCGATCGGCTCCGGCACTATCATTCCAGGCCAGGCCAACAAGATCAGCATCAGCGTGCCGATGCGCGATGCCGGCGGTGTCTTGTTGTCGCCAGCCAAGAGCTTCAGCTTCGACACCACGGTGGGCGGTTCACCAGCGAACGGCGACAGCACCTCCTTCTCGTTCAATGCCTCCGGCAAGTCCGACAACCGTAACGCCCAGGCTCTGCTCAACCTGCAGACCAAGTCAACCGTAGGCCTCGCGGCCGATGGCAGTGGCGGCACCAGCCTGGTGGGGGCCAACAGCAAGTTGGTCTCGACCGTCGGCGCCAAGGCTGCAGCGGCCACCACAGACACCACGGCGACCAACGCGCTGTTGACGGCCAACAAGAACGCACGCAACTCCGTATCCCAGGTCAACCTGGATGAAGAAGCGGGCGACATGATCAAGTTCCAGCAGTACTACACAGCGTCGTCGCAGATCATCAAGGCTGCGCAAGAAACCTTCAGCACGCTGATCAATAGTCTTTAAGGGAGTCTGGGACGATGCGCATTTCTACACAGCAGTATTTCGACACCAGTGCCAGCAAGTATCAGAACAATTATTCAGGTGTGGTGCAGGCCCAGCAGCAGGCCAGCTCCGGCGTGCGTGTGCAGACCGCCGCCGATGATCCGGTGGCTGCCCAGCGCTTGCTGATGCTGCAACAGCAGAAAGATATGCTGTCGCAGTACAGCGGCAATATCACCAGTATTCAGAACAAGCTGACTAACGAAGAAAGCATCCTGGATGCGATCAACACCACGATCCAGGCCGGCAGCCAACTGGCGCTGCGTGCCGGTGGCGTGACCAGTGATGCTGACCGCAAGTCCATTTCGGTTGAGGTGGGCGCGCTTGAGGATCAACTGTTGGGCTTGCTCAACAGCAAGGACTCGGCCGGCAACTATCTGTTCTCAGGCTCCAAGACCGACACGCCGCCGTACTCGCGCAACAACGATGGTACTTACAGCTATCAGGGCGACGAGAACGAGCTGAGCCTGCAGGTATCCGAGACCCTGACGGTTCGCACCGGCGACACCGGCAAGACCATCCTGGAAGGGGCGGTCAATACCAGTCGCACCCAGTCCAATTACCTCGCGCCTGCCACTGCGCCGGTGGCGCCTGCGATTTCGCCGCCGCTGGTCGACGACCACAAGGTCGCCTTATCGAGCGGCCTTGTGACTTCGGGTTCCGACTACACCCGGCAGTTTGCCGACGGCCAACCGTACAAACTGACGTTCACCAGTAGCACCCAGTACGTCATTACCGACAAAGACAACAACGACATTACTTCGCAGGTTGCCGGTAACGGGACGTTCGACTCCACCAAGGAAGGCAGCGCCAGCGTCAACCTGCGTGGCGTCAAGTTCGATATCACCGTAGACCTGACCGACCTTGCCACCGGGCCTGATGCCGATGCGCTGGTCAAGGGGCGTGAGTTCAGCCTCAGCGCCAAGCCTGACGGGTTCAACATCGCTCGAACCCCGAGCAACACTTCCAGCGCGCAATTGACCAATGCCAGCGTCAGCAGTGCGGCCAACTATTCGAGCACGTTTCCTAACAGCGGCGTATTGATCAAGTTCGACGACACCGACCCGACGGCCTACAAGGTCTATGCCCAGCCGTATACCGCCGGCAGCAAACCGATCGTGGACAATGGCGTCATCACTCCCGGCACCGGCACCCCGCCGGGCCCGAGCACCATCACGGCGGCAGGCGTTACCTTCGAACTGAGCGGCACGCCGAACGTTGGCGACCAGTTTTCGGTGGGCAACACCACCCAGAAAACCCAGAATGCCCTCGATACCCTGGGCCAACTGCGTATGGCTCTGGAGCAACCGGCAGACGGCATTCCGGGCGCGCGGGTCAAACTTCAGGACGCCTTGAATGCCGCCGTCAGTAACCTGACCAGCTCGGCCGACCAAGTGGACAACGTACGTGGCTCCATCGGTGCGCGTGAGAATGCGTTGACGGTGCAGGCCAGCGCAAACACTAGCATCAGCTTGGCCAACACCACGACCATGAGCGCACTGGCCAACGTCGACATGGGTGAGGCGGCGATCAACCTGACGCTTCAGCAAACCATGCTCGAAGCCTCGCAGCTGGCGTTCGTGAAAGTCTCGCAGTTGAGCCTGTTCAACAAGATGTAAGTGGCGCCAAGTCAAGCGGCCCGCTCTGGAAACAGGGCGGGCCGTTGTCGTTTCTGGGGTTAAATTGTTGAAACGTTTTGCATAAAGCGCACAAAATTGAGTGACCTGTGAGTCATAAAGCGCATCTTCACTGTATCGTGTGAAAAGGATAAGTCGTCACAGGGTCCTTGCGGGGCGGCTTTCAGCGAGATTTTTATGGGGTTATCCCCTTTATTGTCAGCACTCCGGGCGCAGTCCTCGGGGTGTTCTCCAGCTATTTAGTATTGGGAAGCCACAATGATTGGCATAAAAAGCATCGCCAGTTACGTGCCGGCAGACGGGATCGATAACTACGCCCAGGGTGCCAAATTCGCCAAGGATGAAGAATTCATCATTGGCAAGATCGGTTCTGCGTTCCTGCCGCGCAAGGAAGCCGCGCAGGAAACCTCCGATCTGTGTGTCGAGGCGGTTAACGCTTTGTTTGCCAACAACCCGGATCTGAAGCGCGAATCGATTGATGCGCTGATCGTCGTCACCCAGAACGGTGATGAAGAGGGTTTGCCCCACACCGCCGCGATCGTCCAGGACAAACTGGGCCTGCCGACGCATGTGGCGGCCTTTGATATTTCCCTGGGCTGCTCCGGCTACGTCTACGGTATCTACGCGATGAAGGGCTTCATGGAAGCCACTGGCCTGAAAAACGGGCTGCTGATCACCGCCGACCCGTATTCGAAGATCGTCGACCCGGAAGACCGTAACACCACCATGCTGTTCGGCGACGCCGCTACCGCCACCTGGATGGGTGAAGACGCGCCGTGGTTGCTGGGCAAGTCCAAATTCGGCACCGACGGTTCCGGCGCACCGCACTTGAAGGTCAGTGATGGCGTGTTCTTCATGAACGGTCGCCAGGTCTTCAACTTCGCCTTGCTCAAGGTGCCGGCGCATTTGCACGAGCTGCTCAACGAGTCGGACCTCAAGGCTGATGAGATCGACGCGTTCTGCATTCACCAGGGCAGTGCGGCCATCGTTGATGCCGTGGCACGCCGTTTTGAAGATGCCCCGGTGGACAAGTTCATCAAGGACATGGTCGAGACCGGCAACACCGTGTCGTCGAGCATTCCGCTGCTGCTGGAAAAGCACGTGATGGACGCCAAGTGGAAGCGCGTGGCAATCAGCGGTTTTGGTGTGGGTCTGTCGTGGGGTTCGGCGATTCTGTATCGCCCGTGACGCTTTAATAGGCTGCATAAAAAAACGCCGATGATTTAGAAATCATCGGCGTTTTTTATTTGGCGCCAGAAAAGCCAATGAATCCGGGGTTTTGAGCTGATGTAAGCCGTTGAATTGCAAAGGGTGGCACGGCGCCAGTAAAAAAAATCAAAAAAATCCTCAAGCAACTGCCTACCACGACGATAACTATTACGTAGGTTCTCAGGCCACACCCGGCGGTTGCCAGGGCCGGAAGCCGCAGTATCCATCCAACGAGGATTTCGTCATGGCTTTAACAGTAAACACCAACATTGCTTCGATCACTACTCAGGGCAACCTGAACAAAGCTGGCGGCGCCCTGGCCACTTCCATGCAGCGCCTGTCTTCCGGCCTGCGTATCAACAGCGCTAAAGACGACGCAGCTGGCCTGCAGATCGCTAACCGCCTGACCAGCCAAATCAACGGCCTGGGTCAAGCAGTAAAAAACGTGAACGACGGTATCTCCATCGCTCAGACCGCTGAAGGCGCGATGCAGGCTTCGACCGACATCCTGCAAAAAATGCGTACCCTGGCTCTGTCTTCCGCTACTGGCTCCCTCAGCGCTGACGACCGTAAGTCGAACAACGACGAATACCAGGCTCTGACTTCGGAACTGACCCGTATCTCGCAAACCACTACTTTCGGTGGCCAGAAGCTGCTGGACGGTTCGTACGGTACCAAAGCTATCCAGGTTGGCGCTAACGCTAACGAAACCATCAACCTGAGCCTGGAAAACGTTGCAGCCAACAACATTGGTTCGCAGCAGGTCAAAACCAAGGCCATCGTGCCTAGCGCAACTGGCCTGGCTGGCGGCGACATCACTGTTACCGGCAACGGTCAGACCAAAACCGTAACTTACGCTGCAGGCGCTTCGGCTAAAGACATCGCTGCGGGCCTGAACGGTTCGATCGGTGGCCTGACCGCTACCGCCAGCACTGAAGTCAAACTGGAAGTAGGCGCTGCCACTCCGTCGAACTTCAAACTGGCTGTAGGTAGCGGTGCCGCTGTTGATTTCGTCGGCGTGAAGGACCTGGCCGGCCTGGCTGACCAGCTGAAATCGAACGCTGCCAAACTGGGCATCAGCGTTAACTACGACGAATCCAACAAAACCCTGTCGGTTAAGTCGGATTCCGGCGAAAACCTGTCGTTCTCGGGTGCTGATACCAACGCTCAGGCCAACATCCTGGTTGGCGCTAAAGACGGCGCTGGCGCATTCGCCACCCCGGCTGCTCTGGGTGCTGCTGCAATCGTTGTGACCGGTCAGGTTTCCCTGGATTCGGCTAAAGGCTACTCCCTGAGCGACGCTGGTACTGGTGTATCGGACTTGTTCTCGGCTGCTACCGTTTCGTCGACCAAGACCACCATCTCTAACACCGACGTGACCGACGCTACCAACGCTCAAAACGCGCTGGCTGTTATCGACAAGGCCATCGGCACCATCGACGGCGTTCGTTCGGGCCTGGGTGCTACCCAGAACCGTCTGACTACCACTGCAGACAACCTGCAGAACATTCAGAAGAACTCCACCGCTGCACGTTCCACCGTTCAGGACGTCGACTTCGCTTCCGAAACCGCCGAACTGACCAAGCAACAAACCCTGCAGTCGGCTTCCACCGCGATCCTGTCGCAGGCTAACCAGCTGCCATCCGCTGTACTGAAGCTGCTTCAGTAATCCCAGCGCTTGGTAACTAACGGAAGGGCGCGTCTACGTGCCCTTCCGTTTTTTCGGTTTAGAGGAGATTGGACATGGACATGAGTGTAAAGCTGAACCAGTCTTATCCGCCGGTTGCACCTCAAAGCGCACCTGCCAAGGTAGTGGCTGACAACAACGTTCTGAATGTCCAGGCAACGCCCGCGATTAGCCAAGAGCCCGCACGCGCCGACCTGGAAAAAGCAGTCACCGATATTCGCGATTTCGTTCAAGCTACCCAGCGTAGCCTCGATTTTTCCATTGATGATTCCACCCACCGTGTGGTGGTCAAGGTCATCAATACCGACAATGGTGAAGTGATTCGCCAGATTCCGTCGGAAACAGCATTGAAGCTGGCACAGAACCTCAGCAGCGCAAGCAACCTGTTGTTTGACGACAAGGCCTGAGCTGGCATGAAACTTGTTGCTGTCCTGTCTTGAGGCGTAATAAGTCAAGATAACGGCAGCCACCGAACAGGAGATAGATGATGGCGGGTTCAACGGTAAGTGGTATCGGTTCGAACATCGATACGCAAGCGATCGTGACATCCTTGGTTAACGCCGAAAAGGTGCCCAAGCAAACGCAGATCAATACCGCGTCCGCGAAAGCGACCACCACGCTGTCTTCGATCGGCAAGGTTCAGGCAGCGCTGGATGCGTTTCGTAACGCCCTGGACACCATGTCCAAGGACAGCAGCTTCACCGGTTTGAGCGGTTCGTCGTCGGATGAAAAGACCGCGACCATGACGGCCAGCAATACGGCCTCGAACGGCAGCTTCCGGTTGATCGTCGACCAGTTGGCCCAGGCGTCCAAGCTGTCGAGCAAGAACTTCAGCGGTGGCACTTCGACGGTTGTCAACGCGACGGATAAGCCGACCACGTTGACCATCAGTCAGTCCGGCAAGGCTTACGACCTCAGCGTTCCAGTCGGCGCGACCCTGCAGCAGGTACGTGACTCGATCAATACGCAGTTTGGCACGTCGGGGCTGAGTGCCAACATCCAGACCGATTCCAACGGTTCTCGATTGATCCTGACCTCTACCAATATGGGGACGGGCTCGGACCTCACGCTTTCTGGCACCTCGGGGCTGGATGTGGGCGCCACGGTCGTTGATCCGCCCAAGGATGCGCTCTACAGCATCGATGGTGTTTCGTCTGTGTCCAAGTCCAACACCATCACTGGTGCTCTTAGTGGCGTGGATATCAAGCTGGTAGCTGCGTCGACTTACAAAACGGGCAGTGAGGGTGAAAAGAACGCCACGCTCATCACCGTCAGCACCAACAACACCGCGCTCAAGTCCGGGGTCAAGGGGTTCATTGACACCTACAACGCCCTGATCACAGCGATGAACGCCGAAACCAAGGTCACCACGAACTTGGACGGCAGCACCACTGCGGCAGCGTTGACGGGTGACTCGACCATGCGTTCGTTGCAGAGCACGATCCGCAATGAGTTCAACGCGCTGTCGGGCAACGGGGCCTTCAAGTCACTGGCTCAGTTCGGCGTGACCACCAGTTCGACCACTGGTCTGCTGGCGATTGATGACAAAAAGTGGGACGCGGCGGTTAAAACCAACGGCGCCGACATCAACAGTATGTTCAGCGGTAAAGACGGCATGCTGGCGCGGATGAAAAGCGCCACGGATGACTTTGCCAAGGCGAGCACCGGTATCTTGGCGACGCGTTCGACGTCCTTGTCGGACACGCTGAAGGACCTGACCAAAGACCAGGCCACGCTCGACGAGCGCATGACCCTGCTCACCAGCAGCCTGTCGGCCAAATACAACGCCATGGACACCCTGGTCGCCCAATTGCGCCAGCAAAGCACCAGCGTCATGACCACGCTCAACGCCTTGAACAACGTCAAGACCAATAGCTGATGCCTGCGCATGAAAAAGGCCAGGCAATCTGCCTGGCCTTTTTTTATCGCGGGACAACTGGCCCTAAAGCTTTTTGCGAACCCGTCGACATATTGGTTACTAGAATCCTTTTCGCTGTCGCCCGTCACGAGGTAGAAACATGAATCCCATGAGAGCCCTTCGCCAATACCAGAAGGTCAATTCCCATGCTCAGATCTCCGAAGCCAGCCCTCATCGCCTGGTGCAGATGCTGATGGAAGGCGGGCTCGACCGCATGGCCCAGGCCAAGGGCGCGCTGGCGCGTGGCGACATCGCCCAGAAGGGGCTGATGCTCGGCAAGGCCATCGATATCGTGATCGGCCTGCGTGACGGCCTGAACGCTGAAAAGAGTGATAACCCGGCTTACGTTCAGCAGTTGGAAAGTCTGTATGCGTACATGACCAACCGTCTGATGGAAGCCAACCTGCATAACGACGCTGACATGATCGACGAAGTTGCTCGTTTGATGATTACCGTTAAAGAAGGCTGGGATGCGATTGGCGCGCCACAGGCTGCAGCAGAATAAGGCCTGGGTGCCTTGAGGAACACGTCATGAGCCAAGCACTGCAACGCATTGATGAAACCCGTGAGGCGCTGATGGGCGCGCTGGCAGACCGTAACTGGGACGCCATTGGCGAGCTGGATATGGGCTGTCGCGACGTGATCGAGCAGGTGCTCAGCGAAGCACCGGTGGATGAGGATGCGTTGCGTGAAAAGCTTGAGAGTCTGTTGGCGGTATACCAGCAATTGCTTGAGGTGACGACCGGCGAACGCCAGGCGATTTTCGAAGAGATGTCGCAGATCAACCAAGCGAAAAATGCGTCAAAGGTTTACCATCTGTTCGGCTGAACAGTCGAAGTTAATCCTACCGGCGCGTCATAAATTTGACCGTGCCAGCATTTTTGACTTAACTAGTGCTGTTTTCAGATTTCAGACGTCTATAAGGTAAGAAGTCTTACAGGCGCCTCGATTGCCCTCAATCTCGGGGCAGGAAGTTTTACTAGGGAAGTTGCTATTGCATGTGGCGTGAAACCAAAATTCTGCTAATCGATGACGATAGCGTCCGCCGCCGCGACTTGGCGGTGATTTTGAATTTTCTTGGCGAAGAAAATCTGCCCTGCGGTAGCCATGACTGGCAGCAGGCGGCCAGCTCATTGTCATCGAGCCGTGATGTCATTTGTGTGCTGATCGGGACAGTAAACGCTCCAGGCGCTGTTTTGGGCTTGTTAAAGACACTGTCTACGTGGGATGAGTTCCTTCCGGTCCTGCTGATTGGTGATATTTCTTCTGTCGAGCTGCCGGAAGACCAGCGCCGCCGCGTGCTTTCCAGCCTGGAAATGCCTCCCAGCTACAGCAAATTGCTTGATTCCCTGCACCGTGCCCAGGTCTATCGCGAGATGTACGACCAGGCCCGCGAGCGCGGTCGCCACCGCGAACCTAATCTATTCCGCAGCCTTGTCGGCACCAGCCGCGCGATCCAGCACGTGCGCCAGATGATGCAGCAAGTGGCCGATACCGACGCCAGCGTGCTGATCCTCGGCGAGTCGGGCACTGGCAAAGAAGTGGTCGCGCGTAACCTGCATTACCACTCCAAGCGCCGCGACGGGCCATTTGTGCCGGTCAACTGCGGGGCGATCCCTGCAGAGCTGCTCGAAAGCGAACTGTTCGGCCATGAGAAGGGCGCCTTTACCGGGGCGATCACCAGCCGTGCCGGGCGTTTCGAGCTGGCCAACGGCGGCACCCTGTTCCTTGACGAAATCGGCGACATGCCGCTGCCGATGCAGGTCAAGCTGTTGCGCGTATTGCAGGAGCGCACCTTCGAGCGCGTGGGCAGCAACAAGACCCAGAGCGTCGACGTACGCATCATCGCCGCTACCCACAAGAACCTCGAAAGCATGATCGAGGTGGGCAGCTTCCGTGAAGACTTGTACTACCGCCTAAACGTTTTCCCAATCGAGATGGCCCCGCTGCGTGAGCGCGTGGAAGACATCCCGCTGCTGATGAATGAACTGATCTCGCGCATGGAACACGAAAAGCGCGGCTCGATTCGCTTCAACTCCGCTGCGATCATGTCCCTGTGCCGCCATGGCTGGCCGGGCAACGTCCGTGAGCTGGCCAACATGGTGGAGCGCATGGCGATCATGCACCCCTACGGTGTGATCGGCGTGGTCGAGCTGCCGAAGAAATTCCGCTACGTCGACGACGAAGACGAGCAGATGGTCGACAGCCTGCGCAGTGACATGGAAGAGCGGGTCGCCATCAACGGCCATACCCCGGACTTCGGTTCTACCGCCATGCTGCCGCCGGAAGGTCTCGACCTCAAAGACTACCTCGGCAACCTGGAGCAAGGCTTGATCCAACAGGCCCTGGACGACGCCAACGGCATTGTCGCCCGTGCCGCCGAGCGCCTGCGTATCCGTCGAACCACCCTGGTGGAGAAGATGCGCAAGTACGGTATGAGCCGCCGAGAAGGTGATGAACAGGCAGATGATTGACGCCTGTTTTTCAAGCCGCTGATTAATCAGCGGTTTTTTTTCGGCACAAGTATTGCTACAGCCCTCGCAACGTTCCGTTTAACTGACGGTCAGCCAAGCGAGAGAGCATGATGCCCCACGCCGCCCAACTATCTTCGGCCCCTGCCATCCAGGGACTGATTGCGCCTGTAGAACCGCAGACCCGCCAGGGTCTTGAACAAGCGTTCTTGCAGTTCAACCAGATGTCGAGCCAATTGACTGATTCCTACAGCCTGCTGGAGGCCCGAGTCTGCGAGCTGAAAGGCGAACTGGCGGTGGTTAGCGCCCAGCGCATGCAAGAGCTGGCCGAGAAAGAGCGCTTGGCCAACCGTCTGCAGAACCTGCTGTCGCTGCTGCCCGGTGGCGTTATCGTCATTGACGAAGAGGGCCGCGTGCGCGAAGCCAATCCGGCAGCCTGCGACATGCTCGGCCTGCCGCTGGAAGGCGAGCTGTGGCGCCACGTCATTACCCGCTGCTTTGCGCCGCGCGAGGATGATGGTCACGAAATCTCCCTTAAAGACGGGCGCCGCCTATCCATCGCTACCCGTTCCCTGGACGCTGAGCCAGGGCAATTGGTGCTGCTCAACGACCTGACCGAAACCCGTCACCTGCAAGACCAATTGGCGCGCCACGAGCGTTTGTCCTCGTTGGGCCGAATGGTCGCTTCTTTGGCGCATCAAATCCGTACGCCGTTGTCGGCGGCCTTGATTTACGCCAGTCATTTGACTGATGAACAATTGCCCGCTGCCACGCAGCAGCGGTTTGCTGGCCGTCTCAAAGAGCGCCTGCACGAACTGGAGCATCAGGTACGCGACATGTTGGTGTTTGCCCGCGGCGAATTGCCGCTGACTGACCGCGTGACACCTGCCCAATTGATGCAGGCCCTGCAAGCGGCGGCTGCCACCCATATTCAAGACACTCAGGTGCGTTGGCAGTGCGACAGCCACCTTGGCGAGTTGCTGTGCAATCGCGACACCCTGGTGGGCGCGTTGCTCAACCTGATCGAAAACGCTATCCAGGCCAGCGGCCCGGGCGCACGGCTCAAGGTGCACCTGTACAACCGCGAGCAGACCCTGCGCCTGTGCATCAGCGACAGCGGTGCCGGCATTGATCCTGTGGTGCTTAAGCGCCTTGGCGAACCCTTTTTCACCACCAAGACCAATGGAACCGGCCTCGGCCTGACCGTGGTCAAGGCTGTGGCGCGTGCCCATCAGGGAGAATTGCAGCTGCATTCCCGGCTGGGGCGTGGCACGTGTGCATTGATGAGCTTGCCGCTGTTTTCATGCGCGGCAAGCGCGGAGTAAAAAGTAATGGCTATCAAGGTTCTGTTGGTGGAAGACGATCGCGCCCTGCGTGAAGCATTGGCGGACACGCTGCTGTTGGCGGGTCATGACTACCGGGCGGTCGGTTCTGCCGAGGACGCCTTGGACGCGGTGGAGCAGGAAACCTTCAGCCTGGTGGTCAGTGACGTGAACATGCCGGGCATGGACGGCCACCAGTTACTGGCCTTGCTGCGCGCGCGCCAACCGCAACTGCCGGTATTGCTGATGACCGCCCACGGTGCGGTGGAGCGTGCGGTGGACGCCATGCGCCAAGGCGCGGCGGATTACCTGGTCAAGCCGTTCGAACCCAAGGCGCTGATCGAACTGGTGGCGCGGCACGCCCTGGGCGTGATCCCTGCCAACGAAGGCGAAGGCCCGATTGCCTTCGAGCCGGCCAGTGCGCAATTGCTTGAGCTGGCGGCCCGGGTGGCGCGCAGTGATTCCACGGTGCTGATCTCCGGCGAGTCCGGTACCGGTAAAGAGGTGCTGGCACGTTACATCCACCAGCAATCCACTCGCGCCAAACAACCGTTCATCGCCATCAATTGCGCGGCGATCCCCGACAACATGCTTGAAGCCACCTTGTTCGGTCATGAAAAAGGCTCGTTCACTGGCGCCATCGCGGCCCAGGCGGGCAAGTTCGAACAGGCCGATGGCGGCACCATTCTGCTGGATGAAATCTCGGAAATGCCTCTGGGCCTGCAAGCCAAGCTGCTGCGGGTGTTGCAAGAGCGCGAAGTGGAGCGCGTCGGTGCGCGTAAACCGATCCAGTTGGATATCCGTGTGGTCGCCACCACCAACCGCGACCTCGCTGGCGAAGTGGCGGCGGGGCGCTTCCGCGAAGACCTGTTCTACCGGCTATCAGTATTCCCCCTGGCCTGGCGCCCGCTGCGTGAGCGTCCGGCGGACATCATTCCGCTGGCCGAGCGGTTGCTGAACAATCACGTCAAAAAAATGAAGCACGCCCAGGCGCGGCTCTCGGCCGAGGCGCAAGCGTGTCTCATCAGCTATCCCTGGCCGGGCAACGTGCGCGAGTTGGATAACGCCATCCAGCGCGCGCTGATTCTGCAGCAGGGTGGCTTGATCCAGCCCCAGGATTTCTGCCTGGCCATGGGCAGTGGTGCGGCCCCATTGCCTACCTTGGCGCCCGCGCCGGTGGTTGCAGAGGCTGAGTCTGCCGGTGCCCTGGGGGACGACCTGCGTCGCCGCGAATTCCAGATGATCATCGACACCCTGCGCGCCGAGCGCGGCCGTCGCAAAGAGGCCGCCGAGCGTCTGGGCATCAGCCCGCGCACCCTGCGCTACAAGCTGGCGCAGATGCGCGACGCCGGGATGGACGTCGAGGCGTATCTGTTCGCCACATAACCGGTAACAACGGCGATAAGGTTTGTCGCCTTTTCTTACGAGTTGATACAGAGCTGGCACCCTTGTTGCTACCTCCCCTAGTAATCGCTGCGTAGTGTCAAAAATTTGCGGGTTGGAGAGAGAAGTTCATGAGCCAGGGTATTGAGTTCAATCGGTTGATGTTGGATATGCGCTCCATGCAAATGGATGCCATGGCTCAACCGAAATCCGTCGCGCCAGCGCCGGAATTGGGCCAAAGCAGCTTCGCCGACATGCTCGGCCAGGCCATCAACAAAGTCAGTGACACCCAGCAAGCTTCCAGCCAGTTGGCCACCGCGTTCGAGATCGGCAAAAGCGGCGTGGACCTCACCGATGTGATGGTCGCCTCGCAAAAGGCCAGCGTCTCCTTTCAGGCTCTGACCCAAGTGCGTAACAAGTTGGTTCAGGCCTATCAAGACATCATGCAGATGCCGGTTTAAGGGCGAGATTTAAGTCATGGCAGAAGCAGTCTCCGACAACGTACCCGCCAAGGCAGACGGCAAGCCGCCGCTGTTTGGCCTGTCGTTCCTGGAAAACCTCTCGGAAATGACCATGTTGCGTCAGGTGGGCCTGATGGTCGGCCTGGCTGCCAGCGTGGCGATTGGTTTCGCCGTGGTGTTGTGGTCGCAACAACCCGATTACCGTCCGCTTTACGGCAGCCTGGCGGGCATGGATTCCAAGCAGATCATGGAAACCCTCGCCGCCGCCGACATCGCCTACACCGTAGAGCCCAACTCCGGCGCGCTGTTGGTTAAGGCCGATGACGTGGCCCGTGCGCGCATGAAGCTTGCCGCTGCCGGGGTAACGCCGTCCGACAGCAATATTGGTTTTGAAATCCTCGACAAGGACCAGGGCCTCGGGACCAGCCAGTTCATGGAAGCCACGCGCTACCGTCGTGGCCTGGAAGGCGAGCTGGCCCGCACCATCTCCAGCTTGAACAACGTCAAGGGCGCCCGTGTGCACTTGGCCATTCCGAAAAGCTCGGTGTTTGTGCGCGACGAGCGCAAGCCAAGTGCCTCGGTACTGGTGGAACTGTTTTCCGGCCGTTCGCTGGAGCCTGGTCAGGTCCTGGCGATCATCAACCTGGTGGCCACCAGCGTTCCCGAACTGAGCAAGTCGCAAATCACCGTTGTCGACCAGAAGGGCAACCTGCTGTCCGACATGGCGGAAAACTCCGCCCTGACCCAGGCCGGCAAGCAATTCGACTACAGCCGCCGTATGGAAAGCATGCTCACCCAGCGTGTGCACAACATCCTGCAACCGGTGCTGGGCAACGACCGCTACAAGGCTGAGGTATCCGCCGACGTGGACTTCAGTGCCGTCGAGTCGACCTCCGAGCAGTTCAACCCGGACCAGCCAGCGCTGCGCAGCGAACAGTCCACCAGCGAACAACGCACCGCCAGCAATGGTCCGCAAGGCGTGCCGGGTGCCCTTAGCAACCAGCCACCGGCGCCGGCTTCGGCCCCGCAAACCACCGGTGGCGCTGCTGCCACCGCTGGCGCGATTCAGCCCGGCCAGCCATTGTTGGACGCCAACGGCCAGCAGATCATGGACCCGGCCACCGGCCAACCGATGCTCGCCCCGTACCCGGCGGACAAGCGTAACCAGTCCACCAAGAACTTCGAACTCGATCGATCCATCAGCCACACCAAGCAGCAGCAGGGTCGCGTCAATCGCCTGTCGGTGTCGGTGGTGGTCGATGACCAGGTCAAGGTCAATGCGGCGGATGGCGCCGTTACCCGTGCGCCGTGGAGCGCCGACGAATTGGCGCGCTTCACTCGCCTCGTGCAGGACGCCGTCGGCTTTGACGCCAGTCGTGGTGACAGCGTCAGCGTGATCAACATGCCGTTCTCCGCCGAGCGCGGTGAAGTCATCGCCGAAGCGGCGTTCTACACCCAGCCGTGGTTCTGGGACATCGTCAAGCAAGTGCTGGGTGTGTTGTTCATCCTGGTATTGGTGTTCGGCGTGCTGCGCCCGGTGCTCAACAACATCACCGGCAACGGCAAGAACAAACAACTGGCGGCGTTTGGCGGCAGTGACGTCGAGTTGGGTGGCATGGGCGGCCTGGACGGCGAACTGGCCAACGACCGCGTCAGCCTCGGCGGCCCGCAAAGCATCCTGTTGCCAAGCCCGAGCGAAGGTTACGACGCTCAGTTGAACGCAATCAAAAGTCTGGTAGCAGAAGACCCGGGCCGTGTGGCCCAGGTCGTGAAAGAGTGGATTAACGCAGATGAGTGATCGAGCCGCTGTTGCCAAGCTCACCAAGGTCGACAAAGCCGCAGTTCTGCTGCTGTCGCTCGGTGAAACCGATGCCGCCCAAGTGCTGCGCCACATGGGGCCCAAAGAGGTCCAGCGTGTGGGCGTGGCCATGGCGCAGATGCGCAATGTGCACCGTGAGCAAGTCGAGCAGGTGATGAGCGAGTTCGTCGAGATCGTCGGCGACCAGACCAGCCTGGGCGTCGGCTCCGACAGCTACATCCGCAAGATGCTCACCTCGGCCCTGGGCGAAGACAAGGCCAACGGCCTGATCGACCGCATTCTGTTGGGTGGCAACACCAGTGGTCTGGACAGCCTCAAGTGGATGGAACCGCGCGCCGTCGCCGACGTGATCCGCTTTGAACACCCGCAGATCCAGGCCATCGTGGTGGCGTACCTCGACCCGGACCAGGCCGGTGAAGTGCTCGGCCATTTCGACCATAAAGTGCGCCTGGACATCATCCTG
The DNA here is from genome assembly GCF_002742505.1 of Pseudomonas sp. 2995-1. NCBI lineage: Bacteria > Pseudomonadati > Pseudomonadota > Gammaproteobacteria > Pseudomonadales > Pseudomonadaceae > Pseudomonas > Pseudomonas sp. 2995-1. Next base: position 288,836 of record NZ_LJSA01000490.1, read on the forward strand.
CGCGTCTCGTCGCTGAACACCGTGCAGCCGGCGGCCCTGAAAGAATTGAACACCATCCTGGAGAAGCAGTTCTCCGGCAACTCGAATGCCTCGCGGACCACCTTGGGTGGTATCAAGCGTGCGGCAGACATCATGAACTTCCTCGACAGCTCGGTCGAAGGCCAGTTGATGGACTCGATCCGCGAGATCGACGACACCCTGTCCGGCCAGATCGAAGACCTCATGTTCGTGTTCAACAACCTCTCCGATGTCGACGATCGTGGCATCCAGGCGTTGCTGCGCGAAGTGTCCTCCGACGTGCTGGTGCTTGCCCTCAAAGGCTCGGACGAAGGCGTCAAAGAGAAGATCTTCAAAAACATGTCCAAGCGTGCTTCCGAACTGTTGCGCGACGACCTGGAAGCCAAAGGCCCGGTGCGCGTCAGCGACGTGGAAACCGCGCAGAAAGAAATCCTCACCATTGCCCGCCGTATGGCCGAAGCCGGAGAAATCGTTCTCGGTGGTAAGGGCGGCGAAGAAATGATCTAAGGCGCCCCTGATGTCGAACAAAGATGAGGCGCCCAGCGATCTGATTCGCGCACGGGATGTCGGTGGGTTCGACATCTGGTCGTTGCCCAGCTTCGACCCGCATGTGCCCGAGCCTGAGCCGGAACCCGTTGAAGAAACGCCGGTGGAAATGGAAGAAGTGCCGCTGGAAGAAGTCCAGCCACTGACCCTGGAAGAGTTGGAAAGCATCCGCCAGGAGGCCTACAACGAAGGCTTCGCTGCGGGTGAAAAAGACGGTTTTCGCAGCACCACTCTCAAGGTGCGCCAAGAGGCCGAAGCGGCGCTGAGCGTCAAGCTGGCCAGCTTGGAACGCTTGATGGGTGTGCTGTTCGACCCTATCGCCGAGCAGGATGCGCAGATTGAAAAATCCATGGTCGGCCTGGTGGAGCATATTGCACGCCAGGTGATCCAGCGCGAACTGGTGCTCGACTCCAGTCATATCGAAAGCGTGATGCGCGAAGCGCTCAAGCTGCTGCCCCTGGGTGTCGGCAATGTGCGTCTGTACATCAACCCGCAGGATTTCGAACAGGTCAAAGCCCTGCGCGAGCGCCATGAAGAAACCTGGCGCATCGTCGAAGACGCAGCACTTCAGCCCGGTGGTTGCCGGGTCGAGACCGAACACAGCCGCATTGATGCGACGGTGGAAACCCGCATCAGCCAGATCATGGCCAAGCTGCTGGATCAAGTCCACGAGCAGGTGTTGAACCCCGCTGAACCTGACCTCAGCGTCGACCTGGACGCCGCCGATGCGCCTTGATCGCACCAGCTTCGTCAAGCGCCTGAGCGGCTACGTCGAGGCCACTGAATTGCCCGGCCAGCCGATCCTTGAGGGGCGTCTGTTGCGCATGGTCGGCCTGACCCTCGAAGCCGAGGGCCTGCGCGCCGCCATGGGCAGCCGCTGCATGGTGATCAACGACGACAGCTACCACCCGGTGCAGGTCGAAGCGGAAGTGATGGGCTTTTCCGGCAACAAGATCTTCCTGATGCCCGTCGGCAGCCTGGCGGGCATCGCCCCTGGCGCCCGTGTGGTGCCGCTGGCCGATACCGGCCGCCTGCCCATGGGCATGAGCATGCTCGGCCGGGTGCTGGACGGCGCCGGTCGTGCGTTGGACGGCAAGGGCGGCATGAAAGCCGAAGACTGGGTGCCGATGGACGGCCCCACCATCAACCCGCTCAACCGCAACCCCATCAGCGTGCCGCTGGATGTGGGCATCCGCAGCATCAACGGTTTATTGACGGTCGGCCGCGGCCAGCGTCTGGGCCTGTTCGCCGGTACCGGTGTGGGTAAGTCGGTGTTGCTCGGCATGATGACGCGCTTTACCGAGGCCGACATCATCGTGGTGGGGCTGATCGGCGAGCGGGGCAGGGAAGTTAAGGAATTCATCGAGCACAGCCTCGGTGAAGAAGGCCTCAAGCGCTCCGTCGTCGTCGCCTCCCCAGCGGATGATGCGCCGTTGATGCGTTTGCGCGCGGCCATGTACTGCACGCGCATCGCCGAATATTTTCGCGACAAGGGCAAGAACGTCCTGTTGCTGATGGACTCGCTCACCCGTTTTGCCCAGGCCCAGCGGGAAATCGCCCTGGCCATCGGCGAACCGCCGGCGACCAAGGGCTACCCGCCGTCGGTGTTCGCCAAGCTGCCGAAACTGGTGGAGCGCGCCGGTAATGCCGAGGCCGGTGGCGGCTCGATCACTGCGTTCTACACGGTGTTGTCCGAAGGCGATGACCAGCAGGACCCTATCGCCGACTCGGCGCGGGGCGTGCTCGACGGCCACATTGTGCTGTCGCGCCGTTTGGCCGAAGAAGGGCACTACCCGGCTATCGATATCGAAGCGTCCATCAGCCGGGTCATGCCGGCGGTGGTCACGCCGGAGCATATGGTCCGCGCGCAACAGTTCAAGCAGTTGTGGTCGCGCTATCAACAGAGCCGCGACCTGATCAGCGTTGGCGCCTACGTGGCCGGTGGCGATCGCGACACCGACCTGGCGATCGCCCTGCAACCGCAGTTGGTGACTTACCTGCGCCAAGGCCTCAACGACAAGATCAGCATGGGTGAAAGCGAAGCGCATCTGCATTCCATCTTCGCCCCTGCGCCAGGCGGCTAAGCCATGGCCAACAGCCGCGCCGCGCGCCTGGCCCCCGTGGTGGACATGGCCGAAAAGGCCGAAAAAACCGCCGTACAGCGCCTGGGTTATTTCCAGGGCCAAGTGCGCTTGGCGGAAAGCAAGTTGGGTGACCTGGAACGCTTTCGCGGCGAGTACCAACAGCAATGGATCGAGCGCGGCACCAAGGGCGTTTCGGGTCAGTGGCTGATGGGCTACCAGGGCTTTCTCAACCAGTTGGAAACCGCCGTGGGCCAACAGCGCCAGAGCCTGGCCTGGCACCAGAACAATCTCGATAAGGCCCGCGAAAGTTGGCAAGAGGCGTTTGCCCGGGTCGAAGGATTGCGCAAGCTGGTGCAGCGCTATATCGATGAAGCGCGGGCGCTGGAAGACAAGCGTGAGCAGAAGTTGCTCGATGAGCTGTCACAGCGTCTTCCCCGCCAATCACAATTCTGAAGGTGCGAGGGGGCTTGCCCCCGATAGCGATAGATCGGTCACTGAATTTGTTGACTGACCCACGGCTATCGGGACCAGGCCCTCTTCCGCATTTGACCTGCGGTGTTGCCCGGATCTCATTCGCCTGCTACACCTTGTGTCTATGCCCATGACAAGGAAGCAGTCGCATGTCAATCGAGTCAGAAGTATCCCTGGACGGGAAGAAGTTGACGATCGCTATCAAGGGACGGTTTGATTTCGGCAGTCATCAGACGTTTCGTGACGCCTACGAGCGTTACTACAAAGTGCCTGAGCTGTATGTGGTCGATCTGAAAGAAACCACGTACATGGACAGCTCGGCCTTGGGCATGCTCCTGCTGTTGAGGGACCATGCTGGCGGCGAAGAGGCGCAGGTTGAGGTGGTCAACACCAACTCCGATGTGCGCAAGATCCTCGCCATCTCCAACTTCGACAAGCTGTTCGACATCAAGTGAGCGCCCAGGCCCCCGCGGTTGAGCCGCTGACGATCCTGATCGCCGATGATAACGCTGCCGATCTTCTGTTGCTGTCGACCATTGTGCGGCGCCAGGGGCATCAGGTGCTCACCGCTACCAACGGCGAGGAAGCCGTCGAAGTCTTCGCCCGCGAACGGCCGCAGCTGGTGCTGATGGATGCCTTGATGCCAGTGATGGATGGCTACGGCGCTGCGCGGTGGATCAAGCAACTGGCGGGGGAAGAACTGGTCCCCATCATTTTCCTCACCTCCCTGCGCGAAAGCGCTGCCCTGGCCGAGTGCCTGGATGCCGGCGGTGATGACTTCCTGCCCAAACCCTATAACCAACTGATCCTGGCGGCCAAGATCAACGCCATGGACCGCCTGCGCCGCCTGCAAGCCACGGTGTTGCAGCAACGCGACATGATTGCCAAGCACCACGACTACCTGCTGCATGAGCAGCGCGTGGCCAAGGCAGTGTTCGATAAGGTCGCCCACTCCGGCTGCATCAATGCCGCACCGAACATCCGCTACCTGCAATCGCCCTATGCACTGTTCAATGGCGACCTGCTGCTGGCGGCCTACACGCCGTCAGGCGACATGCACGTGCTGCTCGGCGATTTCACCGGCCATGGCTTGCCGGCGGCGGTGGGCGCTATGCCCCTGGCGGAAGTGTTCTACGGCATGACCGCCAAGGGCTATGGCCTGACGCAGATCCTTCGGGAGATGAATGCCAAGCTCAAGCGCATCCTGCCGGTGGACATGTTCTGCTGCGCCACCCTGTTGTGCCTGAGCACCGAGCGGCGCGTGGTGGAGGTGTGGAACGGGGGCATGCCCGACGGTTATGTGCATGACATCGCCACCGGCAAGCGCACCCCGATGCAGTCGCGGCATTTGCCGTTGGGGGTGTTGTCGGCGCAAGCCTTTGATGACCGCACCGAAGTCTGGCCCATGGCGTTGGGCGACCGTGTGTTCCTGCTGTCCGACGGCGTGTTGGATACCGCAGATGCCAACGATCAACTGTTCGGCGCCGAGCGTTTGCAGCAGGTCTTTGCGGCCAATCGCGAGCCCAATCGTCTGTTTGAAGACATCGAACAGGCCCTGGCGGCGTTTCGCGGTGAAGCGCGTGACGACGTGAGCATGGTGGAAATCACCCTGCAGCACGGCCAATCCCTGCGCGCCACCGGGCCGTTGTATGCCGACAGCGGCCAATCCTGCCCGCTGGATTGGTCGGTGAGCTTTGAGTTTCGCGCCGAGACCCTCAAGCGCTACAACCCTTTGCCCTATCTGCTGCAACTGCTGCTTGAGATCCACGGCCTGCGCGAGCAGAGCGGGGCGCTCTACAGCGTGATGGCTGAGCTGTATTCCAACGCCCTGGAACATGGTGTGCTGGGGCTGGACTCGCGGCTCAAGCGCAATGCCCAGGGGTTTGCCGAATATTACCGCCAGCGCAATGACCGCCTGGCGAAGTTGAACAGCGGTTACGTGCGGGTGCATGTGCAGGTGGTGCCCACCCACATGGGCGGCAAAATGACGTTGCGCCTGGAAGACAGCGGGCCGGGTTTCGACGTGGAACAGATGCTGGCACGGCCGCTGGACGTCGATCGTCTGTCGGGTCGGGGCCTTAGCCTAGTGCGCCAGTTGAGCAGCGACGTACGCTGGTCTGACGGTGGGCGCAGTGTCTGCGTGGAGTTTTGCTGGGGGGCTCTGGCATAATCCGCCGATTCTTGATCAAGGAGCGAGCAAGTGGCAGAGATTCATATGGACCCGCAGGTGTTGTCGGGTTTGCAGGAGGTTATGGAGGGCGAGTATCCCAAGCTGCTTGATACCTTTCTTGATGACTCCCAGAAACGCATCGAGGCCCTGCACCAGGCGCGGGATGATGCCAAGGCGTTGGGACGGATTGCGCATAGTTTCAAAGGGAGCAGTGGGAACCTTGGGGCGCTGCGGTTGGCGCAGTTGTGTCAGTCGCTTGAGGCCAGGTCTTCTGAGCCGGCTTCGGACTTGGGGGAGTTGGTGGATCAGATTGATCGGGAGTTTGCGTTGGTGCGGCCGTTGTATGAGCACGAAAGGCAACGGTTTCAACTTTGATGGGTGACCTGTCCGTTACCGAATAACGGATAGGCCCACCCAAAAAACCGCAATCCAAGAAACCTGGCCCAACTCTTGCTCTATCTCCAGATACTGCATCCCCGACCCCCATGCAGTGGAGACCTTTACCTATGCCAGTCGCCCCCAATTCGCTTCTTCAGGCTGCCCCCGCGGCCAAGCCTCAAGCGCCCGCTGCCAACCCAAAGGTAGCGGCTGCGGACCCACGGGACAAGGGCCCTGGCTTCGCTCAAGTGTTCGCCAGCCAAGGCTCGAAACCGTCGGTCAAAACCGACGACAACGCGGCTAAACCCACACGCGACAAGCCTGTCGACGCCAGCGCCAAGCCGGCTGCCGGTACCGACAAGCCTGCCGCCAGTACACCGGCGGTTGCCGATAGCGGCAAGACCTTGCCTGCCAAGCCGTCCAACGACAGCGCCAATAAGGATGACGACGCACCCGCCGATCCAGCACTCGCGCAGCAGCCCCCGACTGATCCCGTCGTCGACCCGGCCATGATTGCCGCTGTCACGCCTGTGGTCTTGCCGGTGGTCGTGCCGGTGGAAACCCCGGAACCCGCCGCTGCCGCCCAGGACGACAAGGCCCTGCCGTTGGTCGCTGTGCCCATCGCGGCGACCGAGGAGGTCAAGCCGGTCTTCGATCCTGAGGCTGATCCCCTGGATGCCATGCCGGCCGTGCGCCTGGCGATGGAGCAGGGCGGGCATGTGTCGGCCAGCAGCCAGGCGCCGGCCAAAACCGCACCGACGACTACCCAGGACCAGCCAACCGCCGCGCAGAACTTTGCCGCTGGCCTGGCCACAATGGTCGACCAGCAAGCCACCAAAGACAGCACTGACCAAGGCGGTGACAAGGCCTTCAGCGGCTTGATCGAAGACGGCCTCAAAGACCTTAAAAACGCCACCAGCGACACCCGTGTCGATGATTTCGCCAATCGTTTGGCGGCATTGACCCAGGCGGCCACGCCGAGAACGGCCAACGCTTTGCCGCCGGTGACGAATGCGCCACTGGCCATGCACCAGAGCGGTTGGACCGACGAGATCGTCAATCGGGTGATGTACCTGTCCAGCGCCAACCTCAAGTCGGCGGAGATCCAGTTGCAACCGGCTGAACTCGGTCGTCTGGATATCAAGGTCAACATGACCGCCGACCAGCAAGCCCAGGTCAATTTCATGAGCGCCCACCTGGTGGTGCGTGAAGCGCTGGAAAGCCAGTCGGGTCGCCTGCGGGAAATGTTTGCGCAACAGGGTATTGGGCAGGTGGACGTCAACGTGTCCGACCAATCCCGTGGTCAGGAGCAGCAACAGCAGCAGGCCCAGACCAGTGGCGTGAGTCGCAGCGGGCGAGGGGCTGACAGCGGCGACAGTGGCAACCACATTGATGTGGCTGAAGCCGTGGTGCCAGTGAGCTCTACAGTGATCGGCTCCAGCGCCGTGGATTACTACGCCTGACTTGAGCCGCGTACAGATCCAAATTGTGGGAGGGGGCTTGCCCCCGATGAGGGTGTATCAGTCAACCGATGTATGAACTGACACACCCTCATCGAGGCAAGCCTCCTCCCACATTTGTTTTGTGGTGTTCGTTCGTCTCTGCCTGCCAGACAACTCTGGCATAACACTTGCTCTTGCCTATCCGTAGATCTATGAATTCCCGAATAGTGACGGATTATTGGCATGGCGAAGAGCGACGACGCAGCAAAAGCACCCGCACCGGCAGGCAAAGGCAAGCTCAAGCTTATCCTGATGATAGTCGTGGGCCTGCTCCTGGCCATCGGGGCCTCGGTGGGCGGCACTTGGTACATCATGCATAGCAGTGCAAGCAAACCGGCACCTGCCGCCGAAACCGCCAGTAACGTCAAGCCACCGGCAATCTTCGAGCCGATGCTTCCGGCCTTTGTCGCCAACTTCAATCAGAACGGTCGCCAACGCTACCTGCAAGTGAGCATCACCTTGCTGGCACGGAATGCGGCGGACCTGGATGCCCTCAAAGTGCATATGCCGGTGATCCGCAACAACCTGGTGATGCTGTTCTCCGGGCAGAGCTTCGACACCTTGGCCACCCCGGTGGGCCAGGAAATGCTGCGCCAGAAGGTCACTGCCAGCGTGCAGGAAGTGGCCCAGAAGGAGCTCGGCAAAGTCGTGGTCGAGCAGGCGCTCTTCACTAACTTCGTATTGCAGTAGGATCACGACATGGCCGTGCAAGACCTGCTGTCCCAGGATGAAATCGACGCGCTGTTGCATGGCGTCGACGACGGTCTGGTACAGACCGAAATGGCTGCCGAGCCCGGCAGCGTCAAAAGTTATGACCTGACCAGCCAGGATCGCATCGTCCGTGGACGCATGCCGACGCTGGAGATGATCAACGAACGCTTCGCTCGCTACACCCGGATCAGTATGTTCAACATGCTGCGCCGCTCGGCGGACGTGGCGGTGGGCGGCGTGCAGGTGATGAAGTTCGGTGAGTACGTGCATTCGCTGTACGTTCCCACCAGCCTTAACCTCGTCAAGATCAAACCGTTGCGCGGCACTGCGCTGTTCATCCTCGACGCCAAGCTGGTGTTCAAGCTGGTGGACAACTTCTTCGGCGGTGACGGTCGTCACGCCAAGATCGAAGGCCGTGAATTCACCCCCACCGAATTGCGCGTCGTGCGCATGGTGCTGGAGCAGGCCTTCATCGATTTGAAGGAAGCCTGGCAGGCGATCATGGAAGTCAATTTCGAGTACATCAACTCGGAAGTGAACCCGGCCATGGCCAACATCGTCGGCCCGAGCGAAGCGATTGTGGTGTCCACTTTCCACATCGAACTCGATGGCGGCGGCGGCGACCTGCACGTGACCATGCCGTACTCGATGATCGAGCCGGTGCGCGAGATGCTTGATGCCGGTTTCCAGTCCGACCTGGACGACCAGGACGAGCGTTGGGTCAAGGCCTTGCGCGAAGACTTGCTGGACGTCGATGTGCCGCTGAGCGCCACCGTAGCCCGTCGCCAATTGCGCCTGCGGGATATTTTGCACATGCAGCCGGGAGACATCATCCCGGTCGAATTGCCGGAAGAAATGATCATGCGCGCCAACGGCGTGCCGTCGTTCAAGGTCAAGCTGGGTTCCCATAAGGGCAACCTGGCGCTGCAAGTGGTTGAGCCGATCAACCGTCGCTGATGCATCCCCTATTTATGAATGTTTGCTCCGCCGAGGACATGTAATGGCTACCGAACACGAAAACACTTCCGCCGAAGACCAGGCTCTGGCTGACGAATGGGCTGCGGCCCTGGAAGAAACCGGCGATGTTGGCCAGGACGATATCGACGCCCTGCTGGCCGCCGATGCCGCCACTGCCCCCGCAGGTAACCGCCTACAGATGGAAGAGTTTGGCAGCGTGCCGAAGAACAACGACCCGGTGACCCTCGATGGGCCGAACCTGGACGTGATCCTCGACATCCCGGTGTCGATTTCCATGGAAGTGGGCAGCACCGACATCAACATCCGCAACCTGCTGCAACTCAACCAGGGCTCGGTGATCGAGCTGGATCGCCTGGCGGGTGAGCCCTTGGACGTGTTGGTCAACGGCACCCTGATTGCCCACGGTGAAGTGGTGGTGGTCAACGAAAAGTTCGGCATCCGCCTGACGGACGTGATCAGCCCAAGCGAACGCATCAAGAAGTTGCGCTGATATGAAGCGGCTGATGGTGGGACTGTTGGTCGCGCTGCCATTGGGCGCTTGGGCCGCAGAGCCGGTGGCCCAGGCGGCCGCCGCGGCGGCGCCGGTCGGCAGCGGCCTCGGTGGCCAGTTGACCCAACTGGTGCTGGGGCTGTTGCTGGTGGTTGGCCTGATCTTCGTGTTGGCCTGGCTGTTGCGCCGCGTACAGCAGGTGGGTCCGGGTAACGCGCAGGTGATCGAGATGATCGGCTCCCGCGCCCTCGGCCCGCGTGATCGGCTGGTGCTGGTGCAAGTGGGTGAAGAGCAGATCCTGCTGGGCCTCACTCCTGGCCGCATCACCCCGTTGCATGTGCTCAAGACCCCAGTGAACGTGGATCAGTCCAAGCCCGCCACGCCCGAATTCGCTCAGCGCCTGATGGAACTGTTGGGCAAGGATCAGAAGGATAAGAAGTAATGCGCGTGTTATTGACGCTCATGCTGTGGCTGGCGGCGCCGTTGGCGTTTGCCGCCGACCCGTTGTCGATCCCGGCGATTACGCTGGGTACCAACGCGGCCGGGGCCCAGGAGTATTCGGTCAGCCTGCAGATCCTGCTGATCATGACCGCGCTGAGCTTTATCCCGGCGTTTGTGATGCTGATGACCAGCTTCACGCGGATCATCATCGTGTTCTCGATTCTGCGTCAGGCCCTGGGCCTGCAACAGACGCCGTCGAACCAGATCCTCACCGGCATGGCGTTGTTTCTGACCATGTTCATCATGGCGCCGGTGTTCGACAAGGTGAACCAGCAAGCCCTGCAGCCCTATCTGGCGGAAACCATCACCGCCCAGGTGGCGATTGACCGGGCACAGGTCCCTATCAAGGATTTCATGCTGTCGCAGACCCGCTCCAGTGACCTTGAGCTGTTCATGCGCCTGTCCAAGCGTACCGACATCGCGACCCCGGACCAGGCGCCGCTGACTATTCTCGTACCGGCCTTTGTGACTTCCGAGTTGAAGACCGCGTTCCAGATCGGCTTCATGATCTTTATCCCGTTCCTGATCATCGACCTGGTGGTGGCGAGCGTGCTGATGGCCATGGGTATGATGATGCTGTCACCACTGATCATCTCGTTGCCGTTCAAGATCATGCTGTTTGTGCTGGTAGACGGTTGGGCGCTGATTATCGGCACCCTGGCCGGCAGTTTCGGCGGGGTATAGCGCAATGACGCCAGAAGTAGCCGTCGACCTGTTCCGAGAAGCGCTGTGGCTGACCACCATGATGGTTGCCGTGCTGGTGGTGCCGAGCCTGTTGGTGGGCCTGCTGGTGGCGATGTTCCAGGCTGCCACCCAGATCAACGAACAGACCTTGAGCTTCCTGCCGCGCCTGCTGGTGATGCTGATCACCCTGATCGTCGCCGGCCCGTGGCTGGTGCAAACCTTTATGGAATACATCCTGCAGCTGTACGGCAGTATTCCGCAGTTGATCGGCTGATCGGGTGAATTCCCTGCTGGCATTGACCGACACCCAGATCAGCACGTGGGTGGCGTCGTTCATCCTGCCGTTGTTCCGCGTGACGGCCATGTTGATGGCCATGCCGGTGTTCGGCACGACCCTGGTGCCACGCCGGGTGCGCCTGTATTTGGCGGTGGCGATCACGGTGGTGCTGGTGCCGGGCTTGCCGCCCATGCCGTCGGTGAATGCCCTGGACCTGAGTGCCCTGATGCTGATCGCCGAACAAGTCCTGATCGGTGCCATGTTGGGGTTTTCCCTGCAACTGTTCTTCCAGGCGTTTGTGATTGCCGGGCAAATCATCTCGATCCAGATGGGCATGGGCTTCGCCTCCATGGTCGACCCCACTAACGGTGTGTCGGCCGCGGTGATCGGGCAATTCCTGACGATGCTGGTGACCTTGCTGTTCCTGGCGATGAACGGGCATCTGGTGGCGTTCGAGGTGCTGACCGAAAGCTTCACCACCTTGCCGGTGGGGTCGGGGTTGGTGGTCAATCACTTCTGGGAAACGGTCGGGCGCCTCGGTTGGGTGCTGGGCGCGTCGCTGTTGCTGGTACTGCCGGCGATTACCGCATTGTTGGTGGTCAACATCGCGTTTGGCGTGATGACCCGTGCGGCGCCGCAGTTGAACATCTTTTCGATTGGTTTCCCGTTGACCCTGGTATTGGGCATGGGGATTTTCTGGATCGGCCTGGCCGACATTCTCAATCAGTATCAACCGCTGGCGACCGACGCCTTGCAGTTCTTACGTGATCTGGCACGGGCGCGCTGAGCCATGGCCGAGAGCGAGAGTGGTCAGGACAAAACAGAAGACCCCACGGAGAAACGTAAAAAGGACTCCAGGGAAAAGGGCGAGATTGCGCGCTCCAAAGAGCTCAATACCGTTGCGACGATGATGGCCGGTGCCGGCGCCTTGCTGATCTACGGCGGTGGTTTGGCGCTCGACTTGCTGGAGCTGATGAAGCACAACTTCACCTTGCCTCGTGAGGTGTTGCTTAACCCGGATGCGATGGGGCAATACCTGTTGCACTCGGGCAAGATCGCGATCCTGGCGGTGCAGCCCATCCTGATTACCTTGTTGCTGGCCGCGCTGATCGGTCCGGTAGCCCTCGGCGGCTGGCTGTTCGCCGCGAGCAGCATGGCGCCTAAGTTCAGCCGCATGAACCCCGGGGCCGGGCTCAAGCGCATGTTCTCCGCCAAGGCCCTGGTGGAGCTGCTCAAGGCCCTGGCCAAGTTCATCCTGATTCTGTTTGTGGCGCTGATGGTGTTGTCGTCAGACATCGACGACCTGCTGCGTATCGCCCACGAACCGTTGGAGTCGGCGATCATCCACAGCGTGCAGGTGGTCGGCTGGAGTGCGCTATGGATGGCCGCCGGGCTGATCATCATTGCGGCAGTGGATGCGCCGATCCAGCTGTGGGAAAGCCACAAAAAACTGCTGATGACCAAGCAGGAAGTGCGCGACGAACACAAGGATCAGGAAGGGCGGCCCGAGGTCAAGCAACGCATCCGCCAGCTGCAGCGGGAAATGTCCCAGCGCAAGATGATGGCGTCGGTGCCCGACGCCGACGTGGTCATCACCAACCCGACCCACTACGCCGTGGCCCTCAAGTACGACCCGGAGAAGGGTGGCGCACCGATGCTGCTGGCCAAGGGCAGCGACTTTACTGCGCTGAAAATCCGCGAAATCGCCGTGGCCCACGACATCCTGTTGCTCGAATCGCCGGAACTGGCGCGGTCGATCTTCTACTCCACCGATCTCGATCAGGAAATCCCCGCCGGGCTTTACTTGGCCGTGGCTCAGGTGTTGGCGTATGTCTATCAGATCCGCCAATACCGCGCGGGCAAGGGCAAGCGTCCGGACCCGCTCAAGGATCTGCCGATCCCGCCGGAATTGCGCCGCGATTCCTGATTATCAACTGCCCCGAACTCTCCCTCCCGGCTCCATCCTTCCCCCTACCACTCGTCGTTGTCGGTCGTCTACCTGTCAACTTTGACAGTAGCTGCCGTCCCTTTATCGCGGTTCCATAACACTGGGTTTTCCACGCACATTGCTGTGCGTGAGGCAGAGGGTGTTGCAATGGAAGTGGTTAAAGGGACGGTCGAGGAATACGACCGCAAAACAGGGGAGGGAGTGATTGCAATGGATGGCGGCGACGAACACGTGTTGGTGGATCTCACGAGTTCTGCAGGGATTTGGCTCAGAGAGGGCCTAAGGGTGCAATTTACGAGGATCCACCGCCCTGAGGGCGTATTCGCGTCCCATATCAAGATTATCCAGTGAGTCTCGCGTGGTGTGCTGAGCGAGGTCAGGAGAGCGGCAATGTCGACAGGTACGGTGAAGTGGTTTAACGGGGAAAAAGGCTATGGCTTTATCAGTCAGGATGGTGGGGGAGATCTCTTCGTCCACTATTCGGCGATCAAGGGCGAGGGCTATAAAACCCTTGAGGAGGGGCAGAAAGTGGAGTTCAAAGTAGAAACAGGTCAAAAGGGTGATCAGGCTACCGAAGTGCAAATCGTCAGTTGAATTGCCCGGCCTGATAGTGCTCCAGCGTGCTTGGGAGCAATCCGCGTTTTTTAAAGCAAAAGTTGGAAGGCTTCTTGCAATACCGCCTCCAGGACGCCTTCCGGCGTCAAAAGTTTGCTTCAAGGAAACGAGGAATACCGGTGGTGGATCGCTCTCAAATGCTCGGCACGGCCCGTACGACCCTGACTGACCTCTCGCGGGGCAATCTGGGTGTGCCGTTGTTGTTGCTGGTGATGCTGGCAATGATGATGTTGCCGATGCCGCCGTTCTTGCTGGACGTATTCTTCACCTTCAACATTGCGTTGTCGGTCGTGGTCCTGTTGGTATGCGTTTACGCCCTGCGGCCGCTGGACTTTGCGGTATTCCCGACGATCCTGCTGGTGGCGACCCTGCTGCGGCTGGCGCTCAACGTGGCGTCCACCCGCGTCGTCATGCTCCACGGCCAGGACGGCCACGCGGCCGCCGGTAAGGTGATCCAGGCCTTCGGTGAGGTGGTGATCGGCGGTAACTACGTGGTCGGTATCGTGGTGTTCGCGATCCTGATGATCATTAACTTCGTGGTGGTCACCAAGGGCGCCGGGCGGATTTCCGAGGTGAGCGCGCGCTTTACCCTCGACGCCATGCCCGGCAAACAAATGGCCATCGACGCCGACCTCAACGCCGGTCTGATCGACCAGAATCAAGCCAAGACCCGCCGCCTGGAAGTGGCACAGGAAGCCGAGTTCTACGGCTCCATGGACGGTGCCAGCAAATTCGTGCGCGGTGACGCCATCGCTGGCCTGTTGATTCTGTTCATCAACCTGATCGGCGGCATGGCCGTCGGTATCTTTCAGCACGGCATGACCTTCGGCGATGCGGGCAAGGTGTACGCCTTGCTGACCATCGGTGACGGTTTAGTGGCGCAATTGCCATCACTGTTGTTATCTACAGCTGCAGCCATCATGGTGACCCGTGCGTCGGGCTCCGAAGACATGGGCAAGCAGATCAGCCGGCAGATGTTTGCATCGCCCAAGGCGTTGGCCGTGGCGGCGGGCATCATGGCGATCATGGGTATCGTCCCGGGCATGCCCCATGTGTCGTTCCTGAGCATGGCGGCCATGGCGGGCGGTGGTGCCTACCTGTTCTGGAAGAAGCAAAACGCGGTCAAGGTCCAGGCCCTGCAAGAAGTTGCGCGTCAACAAGAACTGCTGCCATCGCCAGCCCGCGCCCAGGAAACCAAGGAGTTGGGCTGGGACGACGTGACCCCCATCGACATGATCGGCCTGGAAGTCGGCTATCGCCTGATCCCGCTGGTGGACCGCAACCAAGGCGGCCAATTGCTCGCGCGGATCAAGGGCGTGCGTAAGAAACTCTCGCAGGACCTGGGCTTCCTGATGCCCACCGTGCACATCCGCGACAACCTCGACCTGGCTCCGAGCGCCTACCGCCTGACCCTGATGGGGGTGATCCTGGCCGAAGCCGAGATCTATCCGGATCGCGAGTTGGCGATCAACCCAGGCCAGGTGTTCGGCAGCCTCAACGGCATTACCGCCAAAGATCCGGCTTTCGGCCTGGAGGCGGTATGGATCGAAATCAGCCAGCGCAGCCAGGCGCAGTCACTGGGCTATACCGTGGTGGACGCCAGCACGGTGGTCGCGACACACCTCAACCAGATTCTGTACAAGCACTCCCACGAGCTCATCGGCCACGAAGAAGTCCAGCAATTGATGGGCTTACTGGGCAAAGCCTCGCCAAAACTGGCGGAAGAGCTGGTGCCCGGCGTGCTGTCGCTGTCGCAATTGCTCAAGGTGCTGCAAGCGCTGCTGGCCGAACAGGTACCGGTACGCGACATTCGCAGCATTGCCGAGGCCATCGCCAACAACGCCGCCAAGAGTCAAGATACCGCCGCGCTGGTGGCTGCGGTGCGTGTCGGATTGTCCCGTGCAATCGTGCAAAGCATTGTAGGGCTTGACTCTGAGCTGCCTGTGATCACCTTGGAACCAAGGTTGGAACAAATATTGCTCAATAGTATTCAGAAGGCAGGACAAGGCCAGGAAGAGGGCGTTCTGCTGGAGCCAAGCATGGCTGAAAAGCTGCAGCGTTCGTTGATCGACGCCGCACAGCGTCAGGAAATGCAGGGCCAACCGGTGATTCTGCTGGTGGCAGGTCCGGTCCGCGCGATGTTGTCGCGGTTTGGACGCTTGGCAGTACCGAATTTGCACGTTTTGGCTTATCAGGAAATTCCTGACAACAAGCAAGTGACTATCGTCGCGACAGTAGGGCCCAACGGCTGAGGGTAGTGGGTTATGCAAGTTAAGCGTTTTTTCGCCGCCGATATGCGTCAGGCCATGAAACTGGTCCGTGATGAGCTGGGCGCCGACGCCGCGATTATCGGTAACCGTCGTATTGCCGGCGGTGTCGAGCTGACGGCTGCCCTGGATTACACCCCCTCGGCGCTGGCGCCGCGTGTACCGAACATGGAGCTCGAAGACGAGCTGCGCAAGACCGCTTCGCGCATCGTCTCGGCCCAGGCTGAGCTGAGCATGCGTGGCGACAGCGATACCACCACCAATCGCCAGTTGTTCGCCGGGCTGCCGCTGACCGCTGCCGAACCACTGGTTGAGCCGACCTTCGTCGAGCCGCCGCGTCCTGCCGCGCCAGCCCCGGCCGCCGCAGTTGACCAGCGTGTGTTCGACTCGATGCGCTTTGAGCTCAACGGCCTGCGCGAACTGCTGGAAGTGCAGCTCGGCTCGCTGGCCTGGACGCAGCTGCAAGGCAGCAAACCGCAACAGGCCAACCTGTGGCGTCGCCTGCAACGCATTGGCTTGTCCGGCCCGTTGTCCCGCGACCTGCTGGCCCTGACCACCGAAATCGAAGAACCACGCCAGGCCTGGCGCATGTTGCTGGCACACCTGGCGCGGATGATCGCTACCCCGGAAATCGAACCCCTGGAAGAGGGCGGTGTGATCGCCATGGTCGGCCCTGCCGGCATGGGCAAGACCACCACCCTCGCCAAGCTGGCAGCGCGTTATGTGCTCAAGTACGGCGCGAATAATATCGCGCTGGTGAGCATGGACAGCTACCGGATCGGCGCCCAGGAGCAGCTCAAGACGTTGGGCCGCATCCTCAATGTACCGGTGACCCACGTCGACCCGGGCCAGTCCCTGGCCAACGCCCTTGATCCGCTGCTGCGCAAGCGCGTGGTGCTGATCGACACCGCCGGCTTGCAAGCCAGCGACCCGGCGTTGCGCATGCAACTGGAAACCCTGGGCGGGCGTGGCATCAAGTCGAAAAATTACCTGGTGCTTGCAACCACCAGCCAAAAACAGGTTCTTACCGCTGCGTACCATAGCTACAAACGCTGTGGCCTGGCCGGTTGCATCCTCACGAAACTGGATGAAACCGCCAGCCTGGGTGAGGTGTTGAGCCTGGCTATCAGTCATGAATTACCGGTTGCCTACCTGACCGACGGGCCGCGGATCCCGGATGATCTTCATCTGCCGCGCCGTCATCAGTTGGTCAGCCGTGCCGTCAGCGTGCAAATGCAAGAAGAGCCTAGCGAGGAAGCGATGGCCGATATGTTCGCCGACCTCTACCACAACCCGGCAAAACGGGTCGGTTGAAGTCAGGATGAACACCGTGAAATGTACCTACATTGATGGTCTGCAAGCGATTCACGCGGCCAAGCCATGTAGCCTGCGTCTAAGCAAGACAAGGTAAAGAAATAAAATGGGCAGCATGCATCCCGTACAGGTGATCGCGGTGACCGGCGGCAAAGGTGGCGTCGGAAAGACTAACGTGTCAGTGAATTTGTCCCTGGCCCTGGCAGAGCTTGGCCGTCGCGTCATGCTGCTGGATGCTGACCTGGGGCTGGCGAACGTCGACGTTCTGCTGGGACTGACGCCCAAACACACCCTTGCCGATGTGATCGAGGGGCGCTGTGAGCTGCGCGACGTGCTGCTCCAGGGCCCTGGCGGGATCCGCATCGTGCCGGCTGCCTCCGGTACCCAGAGCATGGTGCACCTGAGCCCGGCGCAGCATGCCGGCCTGATCCAGGCATTCAGTGATATCGGCGACAACCTCGACGTGCTGGTGATCGACACCGCCGCCGGGATCGGCGAGTCCGTGGTCAGCTTCGTGCGCGCCGCGCAGGAAGTCCTGCTGGTGGTCTGCGATGAACCCACCTCGATCACCGACGCCTACGCCCTGATCAAACTGCTTAACCGTGACTACGGCATGAACCGCTTCCGCGTCCTGGCCAACATGGCCCAGAGTCCGCAGGAAGGGCGCAATCTGTTCGCCAAGTTGACCAAGGTCACGGATCGCTTCCTCGATGTCGCCTTACAATACGTCGGCGCAGTTCCCTACGACGAGTGCGTGCGCAAGGCTGTGCAAAAGCAGCGTGCAGTCTACGAAGCGTTCCCTCGTTCCAAATGCGCATTGGCGTTCAAGGCTATTGCCCAGAAGGTCGATACCTGGCCGTTGCCCGCCAACCCTCGTGGGCATCTGGAGTTTTTCGTCGAGCGATTGGTACATCAGACGAGCGCAGGACCGGTGCTATGACAGCGAATGGCTACAACGCCTACAAGAAATCTGCCCGTGACAGTCAGGGTGAGTTGATTGAGCGCTATGCGCCGCTGGTCAAGCGTATCGCCTATCACTTGCTGGCTCGCCTGCCCGCCAGCGTGCAGGTCGAGGACCTGATCCAGGCCGGCATGATCGGCTTGCTTGAAGTGTCGACCAAATACGATGCCAGCAAAGGCGCGAGTTTCGAGACGTATGCGGGTATCCGTATCCGTGGCGCGATGCTTGATGAGGTGCGTAAAGGTGATTGGGCGCCGCGTTCGGTGCACCGAAATACGCGCATGGTCAGCGACGCAATTCGTGCAATTGAAGCAAAAACCGGTCGCGACGCTAAAGATCATGAAGTTGCGGCCGAACTCCAATTGAGTCTCGACGATTATTACGGGATTTTGAACGATACCTTGGGCAGCCGCCTGTTCAGTTTCGACGACCTGTTGCAGGACGGCGAACACGAAGGGCTGCACGAGGACGGCGCGAGCGCGCATATGGAACCGTCACGCGACCTGGAAGATGAACGCTTCCAGGGTGCATTGGCGGACGCCATTGCCAACTTGCCCGAGCGCGAGCGGTTAGTGTTGGCGCTGTATTACGACGAAGAGCTGAACCTCAAGGAAATCGGTGAGGTCCTGGGGGTCAGCGAATCGCGTGTCAGCCAGTTGCACAGCCAATGCGCAGCCCGCTTGCGGGGGCGATTGGGAGAGTGGCGAGCGCGCTGACAGGCAGTGTGGGGAGCATTGCAAAGCGATACCGCGAAGGTGATAGGCCTTCGTGGGTTCGATCCGTGGTGCCCCCGGCAGTCCTTTTTGTGTAATGCCTGTTGATTGAAATGGCGCGTCCAGGTGCTGGGCGCGTTTAAGACTGCTTGGAGGTCGAATTGGACAAGAACATGAAAATCCTCATCGTTGATGACTTCTCAACGATGCGGCGGATCATAAAAAACCTGTTGCGTGACCTTGGGTTCACAAACACGGTCGAGGCGGATGACGGCCTTACGGCGATTCCGATCCTCAACAGCGGGAGCATCGACTTTCTGGTAACAGACTGGAACATGCCGGGCATGACCGGTATCGACTTGTTGCGCCACGTGCGTGCCGACGAAAAACTGCGCAGCCTTCCCGTGTTGATGGTGACCGCCGAAGCCAAGCGTGAACAGATCATCGAAGCCGCCCAGGCCGGGGTCAACGGTTACGTAGTCAAGCCATTCACTGCACAGGCCTTGAAAGAGAAGATCGAAAAGATCTTTGAACGCATCCACGGCTAATGCCATCGCGGGGGAGCTATGGAGCATAAAGAAACGTCACAGGGAGACTTTGAGTCGACCCTGAAAAAGCATGCTCACCAGTTGGTCGACAGCCTTGAAAAAGGCCACTTCGGCGACGCGGTGCAGTTGATCCATGAGCTCAACCAGACCCGTGACCGCGGCCTGTACCAGGAAGTGGGCAAGCTCACACGCGAGCTGCACAGTGCGATCGTCAATTTTCAGATTGACCCGCACATGCCCCAGGCCGAAGAAATCTCGCAGATCACTGATGCCACCGAACGCCTGTCCTATGTGGTCAGGCTGACCGAGGCCGCGGCCAACCGCACCATGGACTTGGTGGAAAATGCCACGCCTCTGGTCAACGGCATGGCCAATGAAGCCCAGGCCCTCAGCGTTGACTGGGGCCGCTTCATGCGTCGCGAAGTCGGGGCTGAAGAGTTTCGTGAATTGGCCCGTCGGGTCGACGGTTTCCTGTCGCGCAGCGAACAGGAAAACCGCACGGTTTCCAGCAACCTCAATGACATTCTGCTGGCCCAGGATTACCAGGACCTCACCGGTCAGGTGATCAAACGTGTAACCCAGTTGGTTACCGAAGTGGAAAGCAATTTGCTCAAATTGGTGCTCATGGCTGGCCAGGTAGACCGTTTTGCCGGCATCGAACATGACCGCGAAGCGATCCTCTCTGAAAAAGATCCACAAAAACATCTCGCCAAGGGTGAAGGTCCGCAGATTCATGCCGATAAACGTGAAGACGTTGTGTCAGGTCAGGATGACGTAGATGACCTGTTATCCAGTTTAGGCTTCTAAGGAGCACCCACATGAGCTTCGGCGCCGATGAAGAGATCCTTCAGGATTTCCTTGTAGAGGCCGGCGAAATTTTAGAGCAACTGTCCGAACAACTGGTCGAGCTGGAAAGCCGACCGGATGATGCGAACCTGCTCAATGCAATTTTTCGCGGTTTTCATACTGTAAAAGGGGGCGCCGGCTTCCTCCAGCTCCATGAGCTGGTGGAGTGCTGCCACATCGCCGAGAACGTGTTCGACATCCTGCGCAAGGGTGAGCGTCACGTTGATTCGGAATTGATGGACGTGATTCTCGAAGCACTGGATGCGGTCAACGGCATGTTCAGCGAAGTTCGCGAACGTGCCCCGATCACGGCTGCCACCCCGGAACTGCTGGCCGCCCTGGCGCGCTATGCAGAGCCGGCCGACACCACGGCAGCGCCGGTGGTTGAGGCCGCGCCTGAGCCGGTGGCGGAGCCTGAAGCGGATGTGACGGACAACGAGTTCGAACAACTGCTCAACTCCCTCAGTGCCGTCAAGGCCGAAGCTGAAGCACCGGCCGCCGTTGCCCCGGCAGCGGCACCGACCAGTGAAGACATCACCGACGCCGAGTTCGAATCCCTGCTCGACCAGTTGCACGGTAAAGGCCAGTTTGCCGCCGATGCGGTGGCGCCTGTCGCGGCTGCCGAAGCGCCTGCGGCCCCGGCCAGCACCGACATCACCGATGACGAATTCGAAGCCTTGCTTGACCAGTTGCACGGCAAAGGCACGTTTGCGGTCGACGCCCTGCCGGAAGTGGCGGCAGCGCCTGCTGCTGCGGCGGCTGCCAGTGCCAAGCCTGCGGACGATGGGTTGATCTCTGATCACGAATTCGAAGCGCTGCTGGATGATTTGCACGGCAAGGGCAAGTTCAGCGAAGTCGCCCCAGCGGCTGCAGTCGCCACGGCAGCACCGGCTGCTGCTAAAGCGGCTGCGCCTGCGCCTGTGGCAGCGGCCAAGCCCGCAGCCCCGGCTCCAGCTCCTGCGCGTGCGGCTGCGCCACCACCGGCGGAAAAACCCGCCAGTGAAGCCGAAACCACCGTGCGGGTTGATACCGCGCGTCTGGACGACATCATGAACATGGTCGGCGAGCTGGTACTGGTGCGTAACCGCCTGGTGCGCCTTGGCTTGAGCAGTGGCGATGAAGCCATGCAGAAGGCCGTGTCGAACCTCGACGTGGTGACGGCTGACCTGCAAACCGCGGTGATGAAAACCCGGATGCAGCCGATCAAGAAAGTCTTCGGCCGCTTCCCGCGCCTGGTTCGTGACCTGGCGCGCCAGCTGAAGAAAGAGATCAACCTGGAACTGGTGGGTGAAGAAACCGACCTCGACAAAAACCTTGTCGAGGCCCTGGCCGACCCGCTGGTCCACTTGGTGCGCAACGCTGTCGATCACGGCGTCGAAACCCCTGAAGAACGCGAAGCCTCGGGCAAGTCCCGTGGCGGCAAGGTGATTCTGGCGGCGGAGCAAGAGGGCGACCACATCCTGCTGTCGATCACCGATGACGGCAAGGGCATGGACCCGGCGATCTTGCGCAATATCGCCGTCAAGCGTGGCGTGATGGACAAGGACGCCGCCGACCGCCTGACCGACACCGAGTGCTACAACCTGATCTTCGCCCCTGGCTTCTCGACCAAGACCGAGATCTCCGACGTGTCGGGCCGTGGCGTGGGCATGGACGTGGTGAAGACCAAGATCAGCCAGCTCAATGGCTCGATCAACATCTACTCGACCAAGGGCCAGGGCTCCAAGATCGTCATCAAGGTGCCGTTGACCTTGGCGATCATGCCGACCCTGATGGTGATGCTGGGCAACCAGGCGTTCGCCTTCCCGTTGGTCAACGTCAACGAGATCTTCCACCTCGACCTGTCGCGCACCAACGTGGTGGACGGTCAGGAAGTGGTGATCGTGCGTGATAAAGCGCTGCCGTTGTTCTACCTCAAGCGCTGGCTGGTTGCATCGGCTGCCCATGAGGAGCAGCGCGAAGGCCATGTGGTGATTCTCTCGGTGGGCACTCAGCGGATCGGCTTTGTCGTCGATCAACTGGTTGGCCAGGAAGAAGTGGTCATCAAGCCTTTGGGCAAAATGCTGCAGGGAACCCCGGGCATGTCGGGTGCGACCATTACCGGTGACGGTCGGATCGCGCTGATTCTCGATGTTCCGAGCATGCTCAAGCGTTACGCCGCACGGCGTATTTGATTCTGGCGGGGCAGGGCGGTAATGCCCGCCCCGCCTAACGGAGTGTTTATGGCAGTCAAGGTCCTGGTGGTGGACGATTCGGGTTTCTTCCGCCGCCGCGTCTCGGAAATTCTTTCCGCCGATCCAAGCATCCAGGTGGTCGGTACGGCCACCAACGGTAAAGAGGCGATTGATCAAGCCATTGCGCTAAAGCCGGACGTGATCACCATGGACTACGAGATGCCGATGATGGATGGCATCACGGCAGTTCGGCACATCATGCAACGCTGCCCGACCCCGGTATTGATGTTCTCCTCGCTGACCCATGAAGGTGCCCGAGTGACCCTCGACGCGCTGGATGCCGGTGCGGTGGACTTCCTGCCGAAGAATTTCGAAGACATCTCGCGCAACCCCGATAAGGTCAAGCAACTGCTGTGCGAGAAAGTCCACAGTATTTCCCGCAGTAACCGTCGCAGCCTGTTCAGCGCCCCAGCACCCGCCCCGGCGCCGGTAGCTGCGCCGTCTGCGCCCACCAGTTCCTCGTTCAGCCGCCCGGCGCCTGCCCCGGTTACCCGGCCTGCGCCGCCGCCGGTACGCACGTCAGCACCGGCTGCCGCGCATGCCCATTCGCCAGCGCCCAAGCGCAAGGCTTACAAGCTGGTTGCCATTGGGACTTCCACCGGTGGCCCGGTGGCCTTGCAGCGCGTATTGACCCAATTGCCGGCCAACTTCCCGGCGCCGATCGTGTTGATCCAGCACATGCCAGCGGCGTTCACCAAAGCGTTTGCCGAGCGTCTGGACAAGTTATGCCGCATCAGCGTCAAGGAAGCCGAGGATGGCGACATCCTGCGCCCTGGCCTGGCGCTGCTGGCCCCAGGCGGCAAGCAGATGATGGTCGATGGCCGTGGCGCGATCAAAATCCTTCCGGGTGACGAGCGCCTCAACTACAAGCCGTGCGTGGACATTACCTTCGGTTCGGCGGCCAAGTCCTACGGTGACAAAGTTCTGGCGGTGGTGCTCACCGGCATGGGCGCCGACGGTCGTGAAGGCGCGCGCCTGCTCAAGCAGGGCGGCAGTGCGATCTGGGCCCAGGACGAAGCCAGTTGCGTGATCTATGGCATGCCCATGGCCATCGTCAAGGCTGACCTGGCCGACGCCGTTTACAGCCTGGACGACATCGGCAAGCATCTGGTGGAGGCCTGCCTCTGATGGATGTATTGAGCCTGATCGGCATCATCATGGCGTTTGTCGCCATTATCGGCGGCAACTACCTCGAAGGCGGCCACCTCGGCGCCCTGGCCAACGGCCCGGCGGCGCTGATCGTGATTGGCGGCACCGTGGGCGCTGCGTTGTTGCAGTCACCGATGAGCTCGTTCAAGCGTGCGATGCAGATCGTGATCTGGATCATCTTCCCGCCACGTGTCGACTTGGCCGGTGGCATCGACCGGGTGGTCAACTGGAGCCTCACCGCACGCAAGGAAGGCCTGCTGGGCCTGGAAGGCGTGGCCGATGCCGAGCCCGACAGCTACTCGCGTAAAGGCTTGCAGTTGTTGGTCGACGGTGCCGAGCCGGAAGCGATCCGCAGCATCCTGGAAGTGGATTTCTACACCCAGGAAAGCCGCGACATCAACGCCGCCAAAGTGTTTGAAAGCATGGGCGGCTACGCGCCGACCATCGGCATCATCGGCGCAGTCATGGGCCTGATCCACGTGATGGGCAACCTGGCCGACCCTTCGCAATTGGGCAGCGGCATCGCCGTGGCGTTCGTCGCGACTATCTATGGTGTGGCCAGTGCCAACCTGGTGCTGTTGCCGGTAGCGAGCAAGCTCAAATCCATTGCCATGCGCCAGTCCCGTTACCGCGAGATGCTGCTCGAAGGCATTCTCTCGATTGCCGAGGGCGAGAACCCGCGCTCCATCGAATTGAAGCTTCAGGGCTTCATGGATTGATGGGGAGTAATGCCAATGAGCCGTCGCCGTCGCGAGCCTGAGGAACACGTCAACCACGAGCGGTGGCTGGTGTCCTATGCGGACTTCATCACCTTGCTGTTCGCATTTTTCGTGGTGATGTACTCCATCTCGTCGATCAACGAAGGCAAGTACAAAGTCATTTCCCAGGCGCTGATCGGCGTGTTCAACGACGCCGACCGTTCGCTCAAGCCGATCCCCATTGGCGAAGAGCGGCCCAAGAGCGTGACCCCGGCCAAGCCGCTGGTCAACGACAGCGACGAAACCGCGGCCGGCGTGGGCGGCACCAGCGACCCGCTGAAAAGCATCGCCGATGACATCAGTGCCGCGTTTGGCGACCTGATCAGCTCCAACCAGATGACCGTGCGCGGCAATGAGTTGTGGGTGGAGATCGAGCTCAATTCCAGCCTGCTGTTCGCCAGTGCCGATGCGTTGCCCAGCGACCAGGCGTTCACCATCATCGACAAGGTGGCGGCGATCCTCAAACCGTTTGAAAACCCGGTCCACGTCGAAGGTTTTACCGACAATGTGCCGATCAGCACCGCGCAGTACCCGACCAACTGGGAACTGTCCTCGGCCCGTGCCGCCAGCATCGTGCGCATGCTCGCGATGCAGGGTGTGAACCCCGGGCGCCTGGCGTCGGTGGGGTATGGCGAGTTCCAGCCGGTAGCCAATAACGCCACCCTGGAAGGCCGCGCGCGCAACCGTCGGGTGGTGTTGGTCGTCTCACGCAACCTGGATGTGCGCCGTAGCCTGACCGGCACCGGCACCGCCAATGCAACACCGGATGCGGCCTTGAGGCGCGCTGGCACACAAACTGCACCGGCCCCTGCAAAGCCGCCGGTTCGGCAGAGTGCCGTCAATTCTCCGTCACCGGCTCAATAACCTATGCAATGTCTCGGTCGCGCACGTGCCCACCGGGAGGAACCATCCGAATGAGAGTCTGGGCAGTTGCCAATCAAAAAGGTGGAGTCGGCAAGACCACCACCTCCATCGCTTTAGCCGGCTTGCTGGCCGAGGCGGGCAAGCGTGTGGTCGTGGTCGACCTCGACCCCCACGGCTCGATGACCAGCTATTTCGGTTACGACCCGGACGCGCTGGAGCACAGCAACTATGACCTGTTCCTGCACAAGGGCAGCGTGCCGAGCGACTTGCCCGGCCAACTGCTGTTGCCGACCAGTAACGAGAGCATTTCCCTGCTGCCGTCCAGCACCGCGCTGGCCACCCTTGAGCGCCAGTCGCCGGGGCAGAGCGGCCTGGGCCTGGTGATCGCCAAGACCCTGGCGCAACTGTGGCAGGACTTCGATTACGCGATCATCGACAGCCCGCCGTTGCTCGGCGTGCTCATGGTCAATGCCTTGGCGGCCAGCCAGCAGTTGGTGATCCCGGTGCAGACCGAGCACCTGGCGGTCAAAGGCCTGGAACGCATGGTCAGCACCCTGGCGATGATCAACCGCTCGCGTAAACAGGCGCTGCCGTACAGCATCGTGCCGACCTTGTTCGATCGCCGTACCCAGGCGTCCCTGGGCACGTTGCGCGTATTGCGTGACGCCTATCCGCAGACCATCTGGAACGGCTACATCCCGGTGGACACGCGCCTGCGCGATGCCAGCCGCGCCGGGCTGACGCCTTCGCAGTTCGACGGTAAAAGCCGTGGTGTGTTGGCCTACCGCGCATTGCTCAAGCACCTGCTGTCCCAGCAGCTTGTTGCGCAGGTGGCGTGATGAATCGTCCTGTCGAACTCAAGACCCGGCCGCAACTGGCACTGGAATCCTACCTGGATGCCTTGTTGCAGGAAGCCACTGCAGAAGAATTGCCGGAACCGATCCTGGTCCTGGAACCTGCGGTAGAAGAACCGTCGTCCAGTACCCTGGATGAGTTCCAGTTGGCCGTATTGGAAGAGCAGGCGCGTGATGCCTACGTCGCGCCGGTGATCGTGCCGGTCGCCGTCCCGGTGGTCATGCCCGTCGCGCCGGTGGTGGTCGAGCCCGTGGTGGAAGTGCACCTGCCACCGAATATTACGCCGCCGCCCGTGAGCGGCGATGGTCGTCCGGCCTGGGCGGCGGAGCCTTTCGAATGCCTGCTGTTCGACGTCGCCGGCTTGACCCTTGCGGTGCCTCTGGTGTGCCTGGGCTCGATCTACTCCCTGGCCGGCCAGGAACTGACGCCGTTGTTCGGGCAACCGGAGTGGTTCCTCGGAATCCTGCCGAGCCAGGCCGGTAATCTCAAGGTGCTGGACACCGCGCGCTGGGTGATGCCCGATCGCTACCGCGACGACTTCCGCCAAGGCCTGCAATACGTGATCTCGGTGCAGGGTTACGAGTGGGGGCTGGCGGTGCATCAAGTCAGCCGCTCGTTGCGCCTGGACCCTAACGAAATCAAATGGCGCAGCCACCGGGGCCAGCGGCCTTGGCTGGCGGGCACCGTAATCGAACACATGTGCGCGTTGCTCGACGTCGCCGAACTGGCCGAGTTGATCGCCAGCGGTGCCGTCAAGTCGATGCCCGTGAACATACGCAGTTGATTGAACAATAAGGGCCGCACGCAAGTGCGGTCGACGAAGCACACACGCCGTTCGTAACGGCATTTGAAGGGGTCATGGGTATGAATAAGTCAGCATCTGCACAAGGTTTGGATGATCCGATCCTGCAATGGGTTACCTTCAAACTGGACAACGAAACCTACGGCATTAACGTGATGCGCGTGCAGGAAGTGCTGCGCTACACCGAGATCGCCCCGGTTCCAGGTGCGCCGAGCTACGTGCTGGGCATCATCAACCTGCGCGGCAACGTGGTGACGGTGATCGACACCCGCCAGCGTTTTGGCCTGGATACCGTCGAAGTCAGCGACAACACCCGTATCGTCATCATCGAAGCCGACAAGCAAGTGGTCGGGATCATGGTCGATAGCGTGGCCGAAGTGGTTTACCTGCGCCAATCGGAAGTGGAAACCGCGCCGAACGTGGGTAACGAGGAATCAGCCAAGTTCATTCAGGGCGTGTGCAACAAGAACAACGAACTGCTGATTCTGGTTGAGCTGGACAAGATGATGAGCGAAGAAGAGTGGTCGGATCTGGAGAACATCTGATTGTTCCTTGAAGCAGCAGTGATTGTCCTGGCCCTGCTGTGGGCCGGGACGCTGGCGTTTATGCTGCGCTATGTGCGCCAGCAGCGAGAATTGGCCATGCAACAGGCCGAGCGCGATGCGCTGCGCGACCGGCGCATTCTGGAGCTGGTCAAGCGGGTTGATCACTTCCAGCAAAGTGCGGTGAGGGTCGGGGATGAGGTGCATGAACTGCGCGCCATCCTCGCGCCGTTGCCGGACAAGCTGGCGCAGATTGAGCAGCGCGACCCAGCGAGCCTGTCGTTTGCCCAGGCAGCGAAGCTGGTGGGCATGGGCGCGACGGTGGATGAACTGACCCAATCCTGCGGTTTGACTCAGGCTGAGGCGCAATTGATGAGCAAATTGCACAAAAACTGAGGATTAATTTTTACACCTGAAAAACCGCTATAACCCTTGAGTTAGAGCGTTGCAATGTGACAGTCCTGGCGGTCTGCAGTGGCCGCTTTTGCGAATCAAGTCACAGTGCCATGTTTTGCTGGGGCACTTTTGTGTCGTTGTGGTGACAAAGCCTGCGCATGTAGGAAGTTTCACTCACAAGGATGCGAAATGTCTCTCGTCGCTGTATCTAGAACAAAACCATCAGTTTTGCTGCAGTCGTGCGTTTCCACCTGTACTGCAGTTGGTTTGCTAGCCAGCGCGGCTGCGTTTGCGGCCGAGCCGCAAGCGCCAGCCCAGCAATTGATCCAGCAGCAACAGCGCGAGCGTGCACAACGCGAGCAGCTGGAACCGTCGCCCGACGTTCGCCTGCAAGCGCCCCAAGACACCGAAGCCAGCCTGCGCCTGCCGCGCGATGAAACGCCGTGCTTCAAGATCGACCGCGTGGTGCTCAGTGGCGACCAGGCCGAGGATTTCCAGTGGGCCCTGCGTGCCGCCAACCCGTCCGATGATCCGGTGCAAGGGCGTTGTGTTGGCGCGCGCGGGATCAACCTGACCATGAAGCGCATCCAGAATGCGATCATCGCCAAAGGTTTTATTACCACCCGCGTGCTGGCCCAGGCCCAGGACTTGAACCAGGGCACCCTGTCCCTGGTGGTGGTGCCCGGCCGGATCAAACACATCCGTTTTGCCGCCGGCACTTCGGCCCGCGCCAACTACTGGAATGCGATGCCCGCGTCCGATGGCGATGTGCTGAACCTGCGCGACATCGAACAGGCGCTGGAAAACTTCAAGCGCGTGCCCACCGCCGAAGCCGACGTACAGATCACCCCCGCCGAAGGCGCCGATGCGCAGCCAGGTGAAAGCGATGTGGTGATCGCCTGGAAGCAGGCCGTGCCCGTACGGGTCAGCCTGTCGGTGGACGACTCCGGCAGCAAGCAGACCGGCAAGTACCAGGGCAACGTCGCGCTGTCGCTGGATAACCTGGCGACCCTCAACGACCTGTTCTACATCAGCTTCAACCACGACCTCGGCGGCGGCGAAAGCGGCGACCGTGGGTCCAAGGGCCACACCATTCACTACTCGGTGCCCTACGACTATTGGCAGTTGAGCCTGACCTCCAGCGAATACGACTACCACCAGACGATCGCCGGGGTGAACCAGGCGTATTCCTACAGCGGCCGCAGCCGGACCAATGAGGTGCAGCTGTCGCGCGTGATCTATCGCGACGCGGTGCGTAAGACCACCGTGTCCCTCGGTGGCTGGAGCCGTACCTCCAGCAACTACATCGAAGACACCGAAATCGAATTTCAGCGCCGGCGCATGGCCGGTTGGCAGGCCGGGATCAATCACCGTGAATTTATCGGTGCGAATACCCTCGACCTTGGCGTCGGCTATCGCCGTGGCACCGGTGCGCGCGATGCCTTGCGCGCACCCGAGGAAGAAAACGGCGAAGGCACGTCGCGCTCGCAGATCATTACCGCCAACGCGCAATTGCAAGTGCCGTTCAGCGTCGGCCAGCAGAAGCTGCGTTACATCGGCGGCTGGCGCGGGCAATGGAACCGCACGCCGCTGATTCCCCAGGACCGCTTTTCAATCGGTGGGCGCTACACCGTGCGCGGCTTTGATGGCGAGCAGATTCTGTCGGCGGAACGCGGCTGGACCTTCAGCAACGACCTCGGCCTGAGCCTGGGCAACACCGGTCAGGAGCTCTATCTGGGCGTGGATTACGGCCAGGTTGGCGGGCATTCCACCGAGTACTTGCTGGGTCGCCGGCTGGCCGGTGCGGTGGTAGGCCTGCGCGGCGGCTACAAGCAGTTTTCCTATGACATCTACACCGGCAAACCTCTGGAAAAACCCAAGGGTTTCCAGACCGCCGACGTGACCAGTGGCTTCAGCGCCAACTGGTCATTTTGAAGGAGACCAGCATGTCGGATGACACCCTCGAAGTGCTCGCGCCCACCGGGCCCGACAGCCCCATCGACGAAGCCCAGGTGCTGGGTTCGGCGGTGTGGTTGTGGATGCACTCGGCGGCGCATCGCGATGCGCCATTGCACAGCCTGTCGACCCTGTTGCTGCCGGCGATCAAGCGCCGTCAGTTCATCCTGATCAGCGAAGCGGGGCGCCCGGTGTTTTTCCTGTCGTGGCTCAACCTCAGTGCCGAGGCCGAGGCGCGCTACCTGCGCGAACCAGCCGTCTGCCTGCCTGCCGCGGACTGGGACAGCGGCGACCGCCTGTGGATCAACGACTGGGTCGCGCCGTTCGGGCATACCCGACGAGTCAGCGGCCTGTTGCGACGGCGGCTGTGGCCGGGGCGGATCTTCCGTTCGCTGTACCACCGAGGCGATGAGCGCGGACTGCGCGTCATGAATTTCCAGGGTATCGCCGTCCTGGACCTGGAGGCGCAAGCCTGGTTTGCCACTCACCCGTTACCCAGCGACGCGCTCTGATCAGCCACCGCGCAAAGGACTTGCATGAATAAGCATCTGTATCGAATTGTTTTCAACCAGGCTCGCGGCCTGCTGATGGTGGTGGCCGAAAACGTCAAGAGCGCGTGCAAGGCTCCCGGCACGACCGGCGCCGTAGCGCGCCCGGGTACGGCGGTTGCCACGCTGACGCCGCTGCGGTTTGCGCTGATGCTGGGCATGGGCTGGGTCGCGCTGGCGGCGCCGGTACAAGCGCAGGTGGTGGTCGATGGCTCCGCACCGGCGGGCCAGCGCCCGACCATCGGCGCCGCCGGCAACGGCACCACGGTGGTGGACATCACCCGGCCAAGCGGCGCGGGCGTGTCGCGCAACACCTACACCCAGTTCGACGTGGACAAGCGCGGGGTGATCCTCAACAACGGCGTGACCAACAGCCAGACTCAACTGGGCGGGTGGATCGAAGGCAACCGCAACCTGGCCAACGGCAGCGCACGGGTGATTCTCAACGAGGTCAATTCGAGCAACCCTAGCCAGTTGCGCGGCTTTGTCGAAGTGGGGGGCTCCAAGGCGCAGGTGGTAATTGCCAACCCGTCGGGCATCACCTGTGAAGGCTGCGGGTTTATCAACGCCGACCGCGCGACCCTGACCACCGGGCGCGCGCAGTTCGAGAACGGCCTGATCAGCGGCTATGAAGTCTCGGGCGGCAAGATCAGCATCGGCGGCGAAGGCATGGACACCAGCCGCGCCGACTACACCGAAATCATCGCGCGCACGGTCGAGGTGAACGCGGGCATCTGGTCCAAAGACTTGACCATCAAGGCCGGCACCACCGGCGCGGCACCGACCGACACGCCAACCGTCGCCATCGACGTGGCGCAGTTGGGCGGCATGTACGCGGGCAAGATCACCTTGGTCGGCAATGGCGCAGGCGTGGGCGTGCGCAATGCCGGGCAGATCGGCTCCAGCGCCGGTGAAGTGGTGATCGGCACCGACGGCCGGATCGAAAACCACGGCCAGATCAGCAGCGCCACCGATTTGACCGCCCGCGCCGACAAGGGCATCGACAACGACGGCACGCTGTACGCCCAAGGCAACCTGGCCGTGCACACCGCTGGTGATATCGACAACCGTGGCATCGTGTCCGCCCAGGGCAATGCCGCGCTGACCGCCACCGGCGCCAATTCGGCGATTCGCAGCCACGCAGGTTCCGCATTGGCCGCGGGCGTGGACAGTACCGGCAAGCTCGGCAGCAGCGGTTCGCTGACGCTGACCTCGGCTGGCACCTTGACCGCCAAAGGCCAGAACCTCGCCGCGCAGACCCTCAAGGCCAGCGCCGCCCAGGTCGACCTGAGTGACAGCCAGACGTCCGCCCAGACCGTTGAGTTGACCAGCACCGCCGGCAATCTCGACTTGCGTCGCAGCCGCGTCACCGCCGGCCGCGCCCTCACGGCCGACGCTAACCAGAGCGTGCTCAGCGATGCCGCACAGGTAGGCGCGGCACAGATCAGCGTGACCGCGCTGGACCTGTCCAACGTCGGCGGCAAGTGGGTGCAGACCGGCAGCAATGGTATGCAAATGACCGTCGCGCGCAGCCTCGACAACAGTGGCGGTACGCTGTCCAGCGGTGGCGCCCTCGTCGTCAGCGCTGACACCCTGAACAACGCGGATGGCCTGGTGCAGTCGGGTGGCCTTGGCGACTTGTCCGTCACCGCGCGCCAGCACCTGAACAATCAGAAGGGCAAGCTGGTCACCGCCGCGCAATTGACCCTCGACGGCGGCACCCTGGACAACAGCAGCGGGCAGATCACCGCCGGCGGCGCGCTGGGGATCAAGGCCGCGCAGTTGAACAACGCCAATGGCACCGTCGCGGCCACGCAAACCTTGACGGTCAAGACCGACAGCCTGCAGAACCAGGGCGGTACCCTCGGTTCGGTGGCCGCCGACCTGGTCCTCAACAGCGACACCAGCGTGCTCGACAACCGTGGCGGGCGTCTGGAGGCAGCCAAGGCGCTGACCCTCAATGCACTCGGCCTGAACAACCAAAGTGGGGTGATCACCGGCGCGCAACTGCTGCTCAATACCCAGGGCCAGCAGCTCGACAACAGTGCAGGCACCGTTAACGCCAGCGACACGCTGAGCGTCGACAGCGGCGCGTTGATCAACGACGGCGGCATCATGCAGGCCAAGTCGGACCTGCGCGTGGATACCCACGGCCAACAGCTGAGCAACCGCAATTCCGGCAGCACCGGCGGCATCCTCGGCCAGCGCGACGTCACCGTGCGGGCCGGTCAAGTGTTCAACGACCAAGGCTTTATCGGCAGCGCGCAAACTCTGGACATCAACGCCCAGCAACTGAGCAACCAGGCGGGCTTGTTGCGCGCCGACGGGCATCTGTTGCTGACCGCCGCGAGCGTGGACAACAGCGCGACCCAGGGCGCGAACCAGGGCATCAAGGGCCAGAGCGTCGATCTCGACACCGATACGCTGACCAACCGCGCTGGCTCAATCGTGTCCGACACCACGCTGAACGTGAAGGGCAGCGGCAGCGTGGACAACGACGCGGGCATCCTTTCGGCGGGCAGCGTGCTGACCCTGGCCGATCGCAACCCGGCGCAGAAAAGCCTGGCCATCAACAACGGCGCGGGCACCCTGATTGGGGGCCAGTCCGTGTTGCTCGACAGTGCCAATTACAGCGGCGCCGGCAAGGTCCAAAGCCTCGGCGACCTGACCTTCCGGTTGACTCAAAACTTCATCAACAGCGGCCTGGTGCAGAGCAACGGCGACCTGTCGCTGCAGACTGGCGGCACGATGACCAACCAGGGGGCGGTGCAGTCCGGCGCGCTGGTGCGCGTGGATGCCGGCGCTATCGACAACGGTGCCAACGGCGTGATCAGTGGGCGGCGTGTGCAGGCCAACGCGGTCAACCAATTCGACAACCGTGGCGTGGTCGACGGCGAGACGACCCGCCTCAGTGCTGCGACCCTGAACAACCTCGGTACCGGGCGCCTCTACGGTGATCATTTGTCGATCACCGCCGGTACGCTCAACAACATCCTCGAAGGCGCAACGGCGGCGACCATCGCGGCACGCAACCGCCTGGATATCGGCGCTCAGGTGATCAACAACCGTGAGCACGGACTGATCTTCAGCGCCGGCGATACGGTGATCGGCGGCTTGCTTGACGCCAATGACCAGGCCAGCGGCCAGGCACAGGTGCTCAACAATGCGAGCGCCACCGTCGAAGCGCTGGGCCATCTGAGCGTCAACGCCAAGCAGATCAATAACACCAACGAACACTTCGCCACCGACCGCGTGCTGGTGTCCAACCAAGTGCTGCAGGAGTACCTGCTGTCGGGCTCGACCAACCGTTACACGCCGGACCAGATCTCGCTGTACAACGACGAGGTGCTGCACCTGGTCACGCCGGAAGGCTACGGCACGCGCTGGAACCGCTATGACTACACGCGCAGCGTCACCGAGACGCAAATTGTCAGCTCCGACCCTGCGCAGATGCTTGCCGGTGGCAACCTCACGTTGATCGCCGACCAGGTGCTCAACGACAAGAGCCGGATCATTGCCGGGCAGGCGCTCAACGGCAGCATCGGCCAAGTGATCAACACCGAAGTGACCGGCGAACGGGTCACGGCCGACAACGGCAGCGTGGCCAATTACTATCGCATCCAGCGCAAGGGCCGTGACCGCCAGGGCGTTGGCCTGACCGGTTATACGCCGGCGCCGCTGATCGAGCAGATCTCCCTTAAACCCACGGTGTACACCGAGTACGCGGCCATCAACGGCAGCGGCACCCAGGTTGGCGCGCTGGTTCTGGCCAACGTTACCGACAGCACTGCGGGTACCGGTGAGCTGGCGGGCGTAGGCCGCACCCACGCCGTGAGCCCGATCAGTGAAGTGAAGGCACTGACCCAACTGGACGCGGCAGGCGCGGTGGAGCAGATCCGCACGGGTGGTTTCAACCCCGACCTGCCCAACAGCAGCCTGTTCCAGGCCAACCCGAACAGCACCGCCGGTTATCTGGTGGAGACCGACCCGCGCTTCGCTAACTACCGCAAGTGGTTGTCTTCGGACTACATGCTCGGGCGCCTGAACCTCGACCCGGCGGCTACGCAGCAGCGTCTGGGCGACGGCTTCTACGAACAGAAGCTGATCCGTGAGCAAATCGCGCAACTCACCGGCCGGCGCTTTCTCGACGGCTACGCCAGTGATGAGGAACAGTATCGCGGCATGATCGACAGCGCCGTGACCCTGGCGGATCAGTGGAAACTGATTCCTGGTGTCGCCCTGACCGCCGAACAAATGGCGCAGTTGACCAGCGACATCGTCTGGCTGGTGTCCAAGGACGTCACGCTGGCGAGCGGTGAAGTCCGTCAGGTGCTCGTGCCGCAAGTCTATGTGCGGGTTCGCGAAGGTGATCTGGATGGCTCCGGCGCACTGATGGCTGGGCGCACGTTGAACCTTGATGTGCGCGGTGATCTGGTGAACTCCGGCAGCCTGTCCGGGCGCGATGGCGTGAACATCAGCGTGCAGAACCTCGACAACCTCGGCGGCCGTATCCAGGGCAACGACGTGGCCCTGACCGCCAGCCAGGACATCAACAACATCGGCGGCCTGATCAGCGCCAACAGCCGTCTGGCCCTGAGCGCCGGCAACGACATCAATGTGCGCTCGGTCACCACCGACAGCGAGAGCGATCAGGGCACCCGCACCGGCTTGTCGCGGGTGGCGGGGTTGTACGTGTCGGCACCGGCGGCGAACCTGATTGCCACCGCCGGCAACGATATCAACCTGCAAGCCGCGCAAGTGAGCAACACCGGCGTCGGCGGCAAGACGTCGCTGGTGGCGGGCAACGACATCACCCTGACTACAGTGAAAGAGTCCTACACCCAGTCCAACCAGTGGGATGGCGACAACTGGCGCAAGGAAGCCGGACGCAATGAAGTCGGCAGTTCGGTGCAGGCCAACGGCGATGTTCGCGTGGGCGCCGGGCGTGACGTGCAGGTGCGCGGGGCGATGGTCAACAGCGACGCGGGGGCTGTTGCTGTGAGTGCGGTGCGCGACATCAATGTCGAGGCCGGCGAGCGCTTCAACAGCGCCGACGAAGCGCACAAGGTCAAGGGCAGCAACGGGATGTTTTCGAGCAAGACCACCACCACCCGCGACACGGTCAGCCAGACCACCGCACAGGCCTCGACCTTCAGTGGCGAGCAGGCGGTGATGCAGGCCGGCAACAACATCACGATTACGGGTAGCAACGTGGTTTCCACATCGGGCACGGTGCTGGCGGCGGGCAACGACATCAAGGTATTGGCAGCCACCGAGCAACTTGACGAAAAACACATGAAGGACGTGAAGACCAGCGGGATGTTCAGCGGCGGCGCCATTGCCGTCACCGTTGGTTCCAAGCAACAGACCAACAAAGACAGCAGTCAGCAGACTACGGCGGCCGCGAGCAACATTGGCGCAACCGACGGCGACGTGCTGATCAGCGCCGGCGGCGAATACCGTCAGGTGGGCAGCAATGTGAACGCGCCCAATGGCGATGTGTCGATCGACGCGTCCGAGGTCAATATCCTCGAAGCGCGCAACCTCAGTGCGCAGCAGCAGGAGCAGCGCTTCAAGCAGACCGGCGTGAGCCTGACCCTGACCAACCCGATCGTGAATGCGGTACAGACCGCCCAGCGCATGAACAAAGCGGCCGAGAGTACCGACGACAAACGAATGAAGACCCTGGCGGCGCTGAGTACCGCGTGGTCCGCCAACGACGCCCATACTCAGGTCATGGCCGACCCGGCGGCGGCGGGCGGTATCAACTTGAGCATTGCCCTGGGCATGAACAAGAGCGAGAGCAAAAGCGAGCAGACCAGCAACACCGCAGCCGCTTCGACGGTCGCGGCGGGAGGGGGTGTGACGATCGTGTCCTCGGGCGGCACGCGCAACAACAACCTGACCGTGCAGGGCAGTGAGATCACGGCGGGCAACAATGCGTTGTTGAAAGCTGACGGCAACATTCTGCTGGCGGGTGCGCAGAACACCATCGAGCAACACAGCACCAACAAAAGCGTCAACGGCAGCCTTGGCATCGGCATCTCGTTTGGTAGCGAGAAAAACGGTCTGAGCTTCAACGCGTCCGCCTCTCAGAGCCGTGGCAATGCCGATGGCAATGACTTGGTGTGGAGCAACACCCACGTGACTGCTGGCAAAGAGGTCAGTCTGATTTCCGGTAAGGACACCACCCTGCGTGGTGCGGTGGTGTCGGGTGAGACGGTCAAGGCCGATATCGGCGGCGACCTGAATGTCGAGAGTCTGCAGGACACCAGCACCTTCGCGTCCGAGCAGAAGAGCATGAGCGCCGGGATCAGCATCTGTATCCCGCCGGTCTGTGCCGGTGCGGCGACCGCTAGCTTCAGCTCCACCAACGCCAAGCAGAAGTCCAACTTTGCCAGCGTGATCGAACAATCGGGCATACGTGCCGGCGACGGTGGTTTCGACATCAACGTGCGCGGCAATACCGACCTCAAGGGTGGCGTGATCGCCAGTTCCGACAAGGCCATTGCCGACGGCAAAAACAGCCTGACCACCGGCACGCTGACGGTGTCCGACATCCACAACGTGTCCGAAGCCAGCGCCAAAACTTCAGGCGTCGACCTGAGTTCGGACATGCTCGACGGCAAACTGGGCACGGCCAAGGCGCTGCTCGCCAACAGCATCAACAACGGCTCGGACTCCGACTCCGCCGACAGCGACACCCGCAGCGCGATCAGCGCCGGCACCTTGGTGATCACCAATGCCGAGCGCCAGCGTGTGGTTGGCGGCATGACGGTTGACCAGACAATTGCCAACCTGAACCGCAACACCGAGGCCGCCCATGTCGCCGTGGGACGGTTGGATGTGGCGGAAATGGGGCGCAAGGTCGCGGCTGAGCAGGAGATCAAGCGTGAGTTCTATCATCAGGTCTCGCTGCTGGCGGATGAGGCGTATCGCAAGATCTTTATCGAGAAGGCGCGGGTGTATGAGGTCTTGAAGGATGAGAATGGTAAGGCGCGGGTTGATAAAGAAGGCAAAGTTGAATATCGCGAGTTGAGCGACGAAGAGAAAATGAACCTCAAGAAAGGGCCGGACGGCAAAGTGCATATCGCCAACAACGGCATTTTCAATGATGCCGACGCTGCGGCCAGGTATGCCAACCAGCACAGTTCTGCCGATACCGGGCCGCAGTATTTGATCCACTTCGAGAAAGCCAACAACTTCACCTCGGAGCTGATGATTGCGGCATATCAGAAAAACCTGGAAAACGATTTCTGGGGCCTGTCCAACGCGACCGTGCAGACCAAGGAATACATGGTCCAGTTCGGTAAAAGCGGGCTGCATATCGACGGCCATAGCCGGGGCACCATGACCACGGGCAATGCCATGGAGTCTTTGGTACGTGACCCATCAAACATTGGCGTGTTGGGTGATACGTCGATGAATTTCTTCGGGGCTGCGTATGGGGTGCAAAAAGCCGATTCGTTGCTGGGGATATTGCAGGATCGCTCAAGCTTCAGCTCTGAGAAAAAGCGCGAGGAGATGGCGCTGCAGTACCAGAATCATCGTTTCGACCCGGTTGCACGGACACTAGGCGTAGGCTTTAACCCTGGGACCGGCGGTACGCTACCCCCTGGTAGTAACCCCTTATTGGAGTGGTTGAAGGTGTTTTATGCTGCTGAAAGCGTCCATAACTGTTACGGCGCCGCGTCACCGGCATGCGGCGTTTACTGGAAGGATTTCAAGGAGAATCAATCACAATTCGTCAAAGTCAAACCTCAACCCTAAGGCATTCAGGATGTTCAAGTCCGCAATGCTGCCGGGTCTGGGCTTGCTGGTTGTCGCTGGCTGCACACCGTTTTAGCCACCTCCACCTGATTTCACCAGATGGTATAAATCCGGCGTATCCGAGGTGGAGGTGAAAAGCGCCATGCGTGGTTGCGGTTACACCAATCTGGATGGAAGGGGAGATCTATCACCCATCGATGTAAGACTGGCGCGTTTTTATTGCATGAAGGACGCAGGCTTCTCACGCAAAGATAACTTGGACATGTGCAAGCTTGGCCGCGTTGGTGAATCACCGGTGTGCGAAGGTCGTCGTTAATCCATACCTGAAAGGAAACAGAGAATGAACGATCTACGCAAACCATGAGGAAGAACGTGATGTTCAGGAAGAGCCTGCTGTTGAGTGTTTACGCGGTGTTATTGATTGGCTGCACGGGCAGGGGCTTCCAACCGCCGCCGCCTGACTTTATCTATTGGCAAAAGAGTGGGGTCTCTGTAGAGGGCGTTAAGAGCAGTATGCTCGCGTGCGGGTACGAGAATGTGGCGGGCACGGGCGGCGGTTCAATCGATGAGCGGCTTAGGAGCTTCTACTGCATGAAAGATGCGGGCTTCACACGCAAAGATAACTTGGACATGTGCAAGCTTGGCCGCGCTGGCGAATCACCGGTGTGCGAAGGTCGCCGCTGATCCATCACTAAAAGGTCGTAGGGAATGAACGATCTGCGCAAACCCTGAGGAAGAGCACGATGTTCAGGAAGAGCCTTCTGCTGAGTGTTTACGCGGTGTTATTGATTGGCTGCACGGGGAGGGGCTTTCAACCGCCGCCGCCGGAATTCACCAATTGGAAAAAAAGTGGGGTCTCCCAAGAAGACGTCAAGAGTGCGATGAGAGCTTGCGGGTATATCAACCTGACAGGCACGGGGGACACAACGCCTATTGACCAGGTACTCACACAGTTTTATTGCATGAAAGACTCGGGTTTCAAGCGCACAGATAACATTGACCTGTGCAAAGAAGGCCGCATTGGCGAATCACCGGTGTGCGAAGGCCGTCGGTAACCCATCCCTAAAAGGAAGCAAGGAATGAACGATTTACGCAATGGACTGTACGGCGTCGCGCTGGCATTGGCGGCGACAGGGTTGGGCGGTTGCGCCTCGTCGATGACGGTCACCGGCGAGCCGGGGGTGAGGATGGGCCAGAGCTATGCACAGGTGCTCGCGGTGGTCAGCCGCAACAACGCCGTGACCAAGCAGGTCGATGGCGAAGGCTTCCGGGCGGAGGGTTACTCGTCGATGTTCAAGGACTGCCGCATCAAGTACTTCATCTTTCAGGGCGCCGATGGCTTGCAGCAGGTGAAGTACGAGCCCGCACCGCAGTTGTCGGTCAGCCAGAATTGCCGTCAGCCGTAAACAGCCCTTTATTCCTTTGCGAGTTGACTGCTGATGAGCGTTTTACGTGGGGTTCCCGTGGCGTTGCTGGTGCTGCTGACAGGCTGCGGCCAAGTGGCGAATATCCGTTCCTTGTCCACCGGCTACGTCGCACCAACGTCTGGCGAGACTGCCCGTGTGCGGTTGATCACCGATGGTCTGGTGCGCGCGGTGCCGGGGCGTGATTGCCTGGACTGGAATGTACCGGGCGCTGGGGTGATGGCGTCG
Source organism: Pseudomonas sp. 2995-1 (assembly GCF_002742505.1). Taxonomy (NCBI): domain Bacteria; kingdom Pseudomonadati; phylum Pseudomonadota; class Gammaproteobacteria; order Pseudomonadales; family Pseudomonadaceae; genus Pseudomonas; species Pseudomonas sp. 2995-1. The sequence continues at coordinate 328,384 of NZ_LJSA01000490.1, forward strand.
ACGAAAGCGGGCTTCCCCGATCACAACGGCGAGAGCCTGGGCATGCCTGGGCCGATTTACTCGTGGGCGGCTGCCGTATCGTCGGAGTTGGTGGTGCCGGCGAACACCCCGATCGCGTTTCATTACTTGGGGAAACTGCAGTATTCCCGGCAATGCTCCAGCACCATGACCTTTGTGCCTCGGCCGGGGATGGACTACATGGTGCAGGCGTCCATCTATGCGAGCTGTTCGTTCCAGCTGCACGAGCTGCCGCCGGGCGGTAAGCAATGGGTCGAGGTGGAGCCTGCGCCCAAGGGCAAGGTGTCGATGTGCAACGCGATGGATAATTTCTAGCGAGCCAATTATTTTTCGACCTTAATGACTTTTTCCTACTCCTCAAAGGTCAACATCCTTCAAGCACCATTGACTCCAGGAGTACGCCCCCCATGACCACCCCCAAGGCACTGTTGATCCTTCACGGCAAGCAAGCCCTCAACGAGGACGTACGCGCGGCCGTGCTGGCCCGGCGCGAGTCGGGTTTGGAGCTGGCGGTGCGGGTGACGTGGGAGGGCGGTGACGCTCAACGGCTGGTCAAGGAGGCTGTGGACGGCGGTTACACCCACATCATTGCCGGCGGCGGCGACGGCACCTTGCGCGACGTGGCCGAAGCCATGGCCCAGGCCAAGAGCGACGCCAGCCTGGTGCTGATGCCCCTGGGCACCGCCAATGATTTTGCCAAGGCTGCCGGCGTGCCGTTGGAGCCTGCCCAGGCCCTGGCATTGCTGGATGTGCCCCCTAGGGCAATCGACCTCGGCCAGGTCGGCGGGCAGATTTTCCTGAACATGGCCACTGGCGGCTTTGGTAGCCAGGTCACGGCCAATACCTCCGAAGATTTGAAGAAAGTCCTCGGCGGCGCTGCTTATCTGTTTACCGGCCTGACGCGCTTCAGCGAGTTGAAGGCCGCCTACGGTGAGCTGGAAGGACCGGACTTTCACTGGAAGGGCGAGTTGCTGGCGCTGGGTATCGGCAACGGCCGCCAGGCGGGCGGTGGGCACATACTGTGCCCCGGCGCATTGGCCGATGATGGTTTGCTCGACGTCAGCATTCTGCCGGCGCCTCAGGAAGTGGTCGGCACGCTGCTCAATCTGGTGAGCGACGGTGGGATCGACAACATGTTCGTAAGGGCGCGCCTGCCGTGGGTCGATATCAAGGTGGCGCAGGGCTTGTACATCAACCTCGATGGCGAGCCGCTGGAAGGTGACGACCTGCACTTCGAGGCGTTGCCCAAGGCGCTTCGCGTGCATTTGCCGATGGATTCGCCCCTAGTCGTCCAGGCTGATGATCTGCTCGCGCACAGCGAATAACACCAGGCCTGCCACATCAAATATCTGCAGACGCTTCATGATTTGCGAGCGGTGGGCTTCTACGGTCTTGATGCTCAGGCCCAGGCCGTGGGCGATCTCACGGGTGGATTTGCCGCGCACGATCAGGCGCAGGATCTCCAGTTGGCGTGCCGTGAGGTTATGGCTTTGACCGGCGGGCGTGATCGGCCCCTGGCTGCGCACCAGCGCCTGGTTGATCACGGTGTGGGCGATCGCCGGGCTCAGGTAGCGCTCGTTGTTGCGCAAGGCTTGCAGCGCGTGTTCCAGCTCATTGGCGGTAGTGTCCTTGAGCAGGTAGCCATGGGCACCGGCTTGCAGCGCGCGCATGATCAACTCCGGGTCGGTGTGCATCGACAGGATCAGCACCTTGCTCTTGGGGTGCGCACTCTTGAGTTGCTTTAAAGCGTCGAGGCCGCCGGTGTGCTTCATCGACAGGTCCAGCAGCACAATGTCCGGCAGCAAGCGATTGAACTGCTCCAGCAATTGGGCGCCATCGCTGGCTTCGCCCGTCACCGTGTAGCCGGGAATATCCTGGATCAGCGCACGCACGCCGGCCCTGATCAGGGCATGATCGTCCACCAGAAGTAATGTGCAGGTCACTCGATAACCTTAGGGGCGCTGGCCCGTTCGAGGGCGCGGGGCGCCCAGGGGAAGAGCGCTTCGATGCGCGTCCCGTTACCTGGATGACTGCTCACGGACAATGTGCCGCCAAGCTGATCAACCCGCTCGGACATGCCCGCCATGCCCCGCTGGCCTTCCAGGCTGGGATTGATGGCGGGCAAAAACCCCTGGCCGTCATCACAAATGCTCAGCGACAGGCCTTCGGGTAGACGTTGCAGGCGCACCAGCAGGTTGTGTGCCTGGGCGTGGCGCAGCATGTTGGTGACGGCCTCCTGGGTGATGCGAAAGGCCGCCACGGCCATTTCTTCCGGGATGCCGGTCAGCCGTTGCTGGCATTCCAGGCTCCAGTGCACCGGGGTGTTTTCCAGGGTCTTGAGCAGGTGCGCGCGCAGGCTGGCTTCCAGGCCCAGGCTGGCGAGCTGTCGGGGGTTGAGGATGGCAGAGACGTCGCGCACCTTGGCCAGGGTCTCGTTCAAGGTATTGCACAAGACGTTGCACTGGGTTTGCAGCTCATCCGGCATACGGCGCTTGAGCCATTCGCTTTGCAGCTTGGCGGCGGTCAGCAGTTGCCCGATGTCGTCATGCAGTTCGCGGCTGAGGCGGTGGCGTTCGTTTTCCTGCACTTGCAGCAGGCGATCGGCCAATTCCTGGGGCTGGAACTTGATGGATTTGCGCGAGTACCACTGTTGCAGGCCTACCACTAATAAAATGGCTAGGTTGAGCAGCAGTACCATCAGCGGCAGCGGTGCGGAGTGGGCGTAGGCCCACAGGCTCAGCAGCAGCGAGCCAAGGCATAGCGTGAGGATCAAACGGCGTGCATTGCTGCGGGACGCGGACCTTGCGATGAATGTCTTGAGGCTGGCATGCATAGCGGATGGAGCCAATAAAGGTTCGCTGCGGGAAGACCGGTCGACACTGACCGGGCGCTGTTTGAGATACGTTATTGAATCGTTTTCAAAGTTAATAAATTCAGTCACTTTGAGGGGGTGATAGTACCACTACTCTTACCGTCGGTCGCCAGGCGCCTGTCTGGCGGGATTATCTAAGCGCGCAAATATTCAGGGACGATAGTCCCAAAGTTAATGAAGGGGGGATGTATTACTTCAACAGGAATGTAGAGGTTATGGCTAATTGATATCTACGCGTGCGCCATTCAGTTTCAATGGGTTGGTTAAACCTGTCGTTTTTAGAAAACTGCGCGTTATTTACGACCTCATAACCGCTCAGGACGAGGGGTGTAAACGCTGCTGCGGTTTATATCTGAAATCCTTTTGTGGGATTTGCAGTGTGACCGTAGCAATCAATGAGGTTTGTTCCGATTCATCCAGTGCCAATAGGCCTGTCTTTGCATCGATAAGCTCCAGTTGCCAGGCCAGCAGTCTCAGGCAGTCTTCCAGGGCGCTCAGGGCCTGATCATGCAGCTGCAACGGGTTTTCGGCGTTGGCGATCACGTATTGGATATGCCGCGAAAATTCGCTGATCGCCTGCAGGGCGAGGCAATCGGCTTTTTCGGCGAGCTTGATCAGGCTGGCTTTCATGCAGTCGATGGCGTCGCTGTCGTTGCGAATCAGATGCAGGTGACTCAGGCACTCTTCCGACTTGGCCAGCAGGTTTTCAGCCTCGTGCAGGAATTCGGGAAGTGCAAGTTGCCACTCGTTACCGTCGTTCATCATGCAAGTCTCCACAACATAAGGTGGGGTGATGAGAGGTCGCATTGGGTGAGTGGCGTAAAACTACTGCTGAAAGATAACTGGAGTCTGTAGGTTGCTTCTGAGCGTTCAGTAGGACGTTTATTTGAATGATGGCGACGGCTGCGCGCGGCCCTCGTGAGCGGGCTCAATTGCACACCTTCAGTTGCCGCGACGTGAGTGTCTGGTAGACCCGTGGAACGAGGGCTTGGGATGGCAAACAAAGCCTGACTCCATTCATGCAATGAGAATGGCGTCACATTAATGACTATTAGATAAAGCGAATATCAGGTTGGGCCTGATTGCTTATAGGGGAATCCCTTACATGGCGGAACTTTACATCGCTTTGAATGTCCGGCAACGCCGATGTACCGCTGTCTGGAGAGGTTCATGCAGTAGAGCATGATGTCAGTGTGACATCAATGAATTTACGTGGCATTTTAGCAGGGGGTCAAGGTCTGGCTTTCGCCGCCGATAACAGCAGTAATGAATTGCACAATCCCTTCGCGCATCTAGCTGCGCACACCAGGAGCTTTTGATGGCCGGCATTCTCGACACAGTAGACCAACGCACGCAACTGGTGGGTGAGAATCGCCTGGAGATCCTCATGTTTCGCCTGGCCGGGCGGCAACTGTTCGCAATCAACGTTTTCAAGGTGCAGGAAGTCCTGCAACTGCCCAAGCTGACCCTGATGCCTCAGCGTCACCCGTTCGTGTGCGGCGTGGTCAACCTGCGTGGCCAGACCTTGCCGGTGATCGACCTGTCCCAGGCCATCGGCATGCGCCCACTGGTACCGGGCCCGAACAGCACCATCATCGTCACCGAGTACAACCGCTCGGTACAGGCGTTCCTGGTGGGTGGTGTGGACCGCATCGTCAACATGAACTGGGAATCCATCCTGCCGCCGCCGACCAGCGCTGGGCGTCAGCACTACCTGACCGCCATCAGCAAGGTCGATGACCAATTGGTGGAGATCATCGACGTGGAAAAAGTCCTCGCCGAGATCGTGCCCTATAACGCCAAAGTTTCCCGTGAAAAACTTGAAGACCCGGTGTTGGAACGTGCCCGTGGCCGCGAAGTGCTGCTGGTGGACGACTCCAACGTCGCCCTGTCGCAACTGCGCGACACCTTGGGTCAACTGGGTGTGAAGATGCACATCGCCAGCGACGGCCTCAAGGCGCTGAACATGCTCAAGGCCTGGGCCGACGCCGGCCACGTAATGACCGACAAGCTCCTGATGATCTTCACCGACGCCGAAATGCCCGAGATGGACGGCTACCGCCTCACCACCGAAATTCGCAACGATCCACGCCTGCGCAAGCTCTACGTGGTGCTGCACACCTCGCTGTCGGGCAGCTTCAACGACTCGATGGTGAAGAAAGTTGGGTGCGACAACTTCCTGTCCAAATTCCAGCCCGACAAACTGGTGGATGTGGTGCGCCAGCGACTGATGCTGGACGAAGCCACCGCTTGACCTTAGGGTTGCATCTTTGCCCCTCAGGAATGCAGGCCCATGCTTCGTCTCAGCGCGTTGTACCGTTACCCCTTGAAGTCCGGCAAGGCCGAAACCTTGCAGCACATCGGCCTGGATAAACTCGGGTTGAATGGGGATCGACGCTGGATGCTGGTGGACGAGGCCAGCGGGCGTTTCCTCACGCAGCGGGCGGTGGCGAAGATGAGCCAACTCTCTGCGCTGTGGAACCGCACGGGCGGCCTGACCTTGAGTTCGCCTGGCTACGCGCCGCTGGACGTGGCGCTGCCCGGCAGCGACGCCGAGTTGCGCGGCGTGACCATCTGGCGCGACACCTTGCGCGTACCGGACGCCGGTGATGAAGCTGCCGCCTGGGTCAGCGACTTTATCGGCAAGCCGACACGGCTGGTGCAGATGCCCTTGGACCGTGCCCGCACCACCCAGGCCGGTTTCGGGCGTGATGATGATCAGGTGGCGTTTGCCGATGGTTATCCGTTGCTGCTGATCGGGCAAGCGTCGCTCGACGACCTCTCGCAAAAAATCGGCCGCCCCATGGAGATGCTCCGCTTTCGCCCGAACCTCGTGATCGAGGGCGGCGAAGCTTTCGCGGAAGATGGCTGGAAGCGTCTGCGCATTGGTGATGTGGAGTTTCGCGCCGTGAAACCCTGCTCACGTTGCATTCTCACCACCATCGACCCGCAAACCGGTGAACGCAGCGCCGACCGTGAACCGTTTGTCACGTTGGAGGCTTATCGCAAGACGGAAGACGGCGCGATGTTTGGCCAGAACCTGGTCAACGATGGTAATGGACGCCTGGAAGTGGGCATGCCAGTGACCATTCTCGAATAGCCTTCGGCGCCCATAAAAAATGCCCGTCTCCCACGAGACGGGCATTTTTTTGACCGGGCGAATGCTTAGCCGCGGTACTCGCACAGGTAAGCAGTATCCACGGCGACCTTCAGTTGGAACTTGCTGTTGGCCGGTACGTGGAACTGGCTGCCGGCGGCGAAGGTTTCCCACTCGCTGGCGTCAGGCAGTTTAACGGTCAGGGCGCCGGAGACTACGTGCATGATTTCACGCTGGGCGGTGCCGAATTCGTATTCACCCGGGGCCATCACGCCGATGGTCGCCGGACCTTCTGCGGTGCCGAAAGCGATCGACTTGACGGTGCCGTCGAAGTACTCGTTGACTTTGAACATGGGCGAATCCTCGGAAAAAGGGTCTGGAAAGGTCGGCCAGTATGCCCAAGGGCAGGGGAGCTGCCTAGACCGGTAAAATCAGCGGCAACAGGCGCGCGGTATTGCGTGCATCTTCCAGCGCCCGATGTTGCTGGCCATGGAACTGCATTCCCGCCAATTGAAGGGCGCCATTGAGGCCCAAGGGCTTGTCCAGGCGCCGGGCCTTGGCGAAGCGCTGCTTGAGGTTCACATGGGGTGTCTTGGCGAGTGCACTCACCAGGCTGTTGCGCTGCCATTCGAGCTCAAGCTGCGCGCGGTCATAGTCACCCCAACTCGCCCAGCCTTCCAAGCGCGGTTGATGCTGGCCCAGCCAGCGTTCGAACAGCGGCCACACCTCGGTGATGGGCGCGGCGGTGTCGATATTGGCCTGGGTGATATGGGTCAGCTGGCGGCAAAAGGGCGTCAGCAATGGGCGCCGCAATGGCCGCACAAAGCGCTGGAAGTGGTCCAGTTCGCGGCCCTGGCGGTTCACCAGGCTCGCGCCGATCTCGATGACTTCCATCTCCGTCACGGGCCAGCCGCCTTCATCCGTTGTGGCTTCAAGGTCAATAATCAGCCAATGAGGCATTGTGCAGGTTCCCGTACTCGTCCCTTCCTGATGGGGATAGAGCGTAGCCCGGCCCTGTAGTTCCGCCTAGGGACTATTCGATCTCCAGCAATACCTGCCGATTACGCACCTGATCGCCCGCCATTACCTGCACGGCCTTGATCACACCGTCGATGCCCGCCGTGAGCGGGTGCTCCATTTTCATGGCTTCAAGCACCAGCAGCAGTTGGCCTTTGCCGACACGCTCGCCTGCACGGACCCGCACATCGACAATGGCGCCATCCATCGGCGCCTTGACCGTGCCGCTGCTGGCGTCGGCCTGGCGGCGGGCGACCTGTTGGGTGCGGTTGGTCACGGTCAGGCCAGGTAGCCGTAATTGGTCGCCGTCGAGGTGGTAAGCGATACGGCGCCGGATCCCGTTGAGCACGCGCGTGGCGTAGCGGCCGTCGGTGCTGAGTTGCAGGTCGTCAACGGTGACCGTTTGAAGGTCGCCGTTGACCTCCAGGCAGCATGTCCAGGGGATGCTTGCGTTATTGCGCCATCCCGCCAGACCCTGGGCGTGCTGGTCGGCGCTGTGGTGATAAAACAGCGCGGCGGCCAGGGCAAGCTGTTCTTTCGACGCGGCGGGCGGCGGGATTTCGCGAAAGTGCTCGGCGATAAACCCGGTGCTGAAATGGCCGTCGATAAAGTCCGGTTGCTTGAGCAGATCGGCCAGCAGTTGCTGGTTGGTATTGACGCCCAGCAGCACGGTGTCCTCCACAGCGCGCAGCAGCTTGCGGCGCGCCTCTTCGCGGGTGGCGCCGTGGGCGATGATCTTGGCTTGCATGGCGTCATAGAACGGGCTGATGGTTTGGCCTTCGCTGACGCCATGGTCAATACGTACGCCTGCGGCCGGCTCCCAGCGCAGCACCTCACCGGTTTGCGGGAGGAAACCTTGGGCCGGGTCTTCGGCGTACACGCGCACTTCCATGGCATGGCCGCTCAGGGTCACCTCTTTTTGGCTCAATGGCAGTGGGTGGCCGGCGGCGACCAGCAGTTGCCAGGCCACCAAGTCCAGGCCGGTGATCAACTCGGTGACCGGGTGCTCCACTTGCAGGCGCGTGTTCATTTCCAGGAAGTAGAACTGACCGTTGCGGTCGAGCAGAAATTCCACGGTGCCGGCGCCGACGTAATTCACCGCTCGCCCGGCCTTTAGCGCCGCCTCGCCCATGGCCTGGCGCAGTTCCGGGGTCATGACAGGGCAGGGCGCTTCTTCGACGATTTTTTGGTGGCGACGCTGGATCGAGCAGTCGCGTTCGCCTAGGTAGATCAGATTGCCGTGGCTGTCGCCGAACAGTTGGATTTCGACGTGACGCGGGTCGATCAGTGCCTGTTCGAGGATCAGTTCGTCACTGCCGAAGGCGTTCTGCGCTTCGGAGCGGGCGGTGCGCAATTGCTCCAGCAAGTGCTCGGGTTTGTGCACCAGGCGCATGCCTCGGCCACCGCCGCCGGCGCTGGCCTTGATCATCAACGGGTAGCCGATGCGGTCGGCCTGGTGTTGCAGGGTGGTGTCGTCCTGGGCGCTGCCCTGGTAGCCGGCGATGCAAGGCACTTCGGCTTCCAGCATGGCGAGTTTGGAGAGGCGTTTGCTGCCCATCAGCTCAATGGCTTCGGGGCTGGGGCCGATAAAGGTGATGCCGGCGGCGATGCAGGCGTTGGCGAACTCGGGGTTTTCGGAGAGGAAACCGTAGCCGGGATGGATAGCGTCGGCGCCTGTGCACTTGGCCGCTTGAAGGATGGCAGGGATGTTGAGGTACGACTGCTGCACGGGGGGCGGGCCAATGTGGACGGATTCGTCGGCCATTTGGACGTGCGCGGCATTGGCGTCGGCGTCGCTGTAGACAGCTACGGTGCGGTAGCCCAATGCCTGGGCCGTGCGCTGGATGCGGCAGGCGATTTCACCGCGGTTGGCGATCAGGATCTTGTTGAACTGCGGCATAGGTGTTTTCCCTGGGACTGAGTACATATCCGTTTCTTCGGTAACGGCAATCTATGGTTCCGCGCTTACAAAGGGTGGCCTTCGCCCCAACACTCGGTACCCGGCCGAGGCTCGGTGTGCCAGCTTGTTTGACAGGGCGATCGCAGTTCGAATGTGGGAGGGGGCTTGCTCCCGATAGCAGTGGTTCAGTTACACATCTGTTGGCTGATGCACCGCCATCGGGAGCAAGCCCCCTCCCACATTTGGATCTCCACCTATCAGATAGGTCTCACCCTGCTTTTGACCTGCTTTTGATCTGACCCTTACATCCTTTTCGCTGACGAAGTCAGCAGTCTTTTGATCTTGATCTCAGGCGCCCCGTTAAACACGCTGGCCGCACACCGAGCCTAGGCGAGGTGCCGAGTGTTGGGACAAGAGCCTTTTGCTTGTGTTTGGCTGGGCTGGCATTCCGGCTCTTCCAAAAGTGAGTCGCCGTAAGGGCGAAACCATAGGCAGCCGTTACCCAAATAACGGATATACCCCCAATCAACGAGCCCACTCAGGCCGACGCCTCTGCAAAAAAGCCCGAGTCCCCTCAACCCCCTCCGCCCCGCTGACCGCCTCGGCAAACCACTGCGCCCCGCGATCCAACACAACCCCAATCGGCTCATCCACACTGGCCAACAACAACGCCTTGGTGCGCGCGTTGGCGCCTGGTGCGCAGCGCAGCACCTGCCCCAGGACTTCATCCAAACGCTCCGCCAACGCCTGCGGATCGCGCTCGGTGAAGTGCACAAGCCCCAGCCGTTCAGCTTCCTGCCCATCAAATCGCGCGGCGGTCAGTGCCAGTCTCCGCGCCTGGGTCAGACCGATCCGCTTGACCACAAACGGCGCAATCTGCGCCGGCAGTAAGCCCAGACTGGTCTCCGGCAAACCGAACTGCGCCTGGTGATCGGCAATCGCGATGTCGCTCACACAGGCCAAGCCAAGCCCGCCGCCGAGCACCGCGCCTTGCAGCACCACGATGACCACTTGCGACACGGCTTCCACCTCTTGCAGCAACGTGCCAAAGGCCCGGTTCAGCGCCTGCAATTGATCGCCTGCGCTGACCAAGTCCTTCACGTCGGCTCCCGCGCAGAAATGCCCGCCGGCGCCGCTCAGAACCACCGCGCGGACTTGGTCGTCGAGTTGGGCCACTACCGCTCGCAGTTCGTTGACCATCTCCAGGCTCATGGCGTTGCGGCATTCGGGCCGATTGAGGGTGATGTGCAGCACGCCGTTATGGGGCTCCAGCAGCAAGGTGCTCATGGTTTTTTCCCCGGTAGCGTGCCCATCAATTTGCAGATGATGCCCAGCATGATTTCGTCGGCACCGCCGCCAATCGATACCAGACGCACATCGCGATAAGCACGGGCTACGGGGTTGTCCCACATAAAGCCCATGCCGCCCCAGTATTGCAGGCAACTGTCGCTGACCTCACGGCCAAGGCGTCCGGCCTTGAGTTTGGCCATGGAGGCCAGGCGGGTCACGTCCTGGCCTTTGATGTATTGCTCGGTGGCCTGGTAAACCAGCGCCCGCAGGCATTCGATTTCGGTGGCCAGTTCGGCCAGGCGAAAGTGGATCACCTGGTTGTCGATCAGCGCTTTGCCGAAGGTCTGGCGTTCCTTGCAGTACTCGATGGTGCTGTCGATGCAGTACTCCAGGCCCTTGATCATATTGGCCGCGCCGAACAGGCGTTCTTCCTGGAATTGCAGCATCTGCATCATGAAGCCCGCGCCTTCGTGGCCGATACGGTTGCGCTGGGGGATGCGTACGTTGTCGAAGAACACCTGGGCGGTCTCGGAGCTGTGCATGCCGAGTTTTTCCAGGGGCGGGCTGACGCTGATGCCGGGGGTGTTCATCGGCAGCATGATCAGCGATTTGTTGATGTGCGGCTTGTCGTCCGAGGTGTTGGCCAGCAGGCACATGAAGTCCGCGCTGGGCGAGTTGGTGATCCACATTTTGCTGCCGTTGATCACGTAGTCATCGCCGTCCTTGCGTGCGTAGGTCTTGAGCCCGGCCACGTCGGAGCCGGCGCCGGTTTCAGAGACGCCGATGCAACCGACTTGCTCGCCGCTGATGGCCGGGCGCAGGAATTCGTCGCGCAGTGCATCGCAGCCGAAGCGGGCGAGGGCGGGGGTGCACATGTCGGTCTGCACGCCGATGGACATGGGAATGCCGCCGCAGCGAATGGTGCCGAATTCTTCGGCGGCGACGATCGAGTAGCTGTAGTCGAGGCCCATGCCGCCGAATTGTTCCGGTTTGGAAATGCCCAGCAGCCCGAGGTCGCCGGCCTTGCGTAAGATCGCGTGGATGGGAAAGCGCCCGGCTTTTTCCCATTCGTCCACGTAGGGGTTGATCTCGCGATCGACGAAGGCGCGGACGGTGCGGCGCAGTTCCTGATGTTCCTGGGTGAAGATCATTGTTCTTGTTCTCCTGTTAGAAACGCGCCACACCGAAGCTGTTGGGCTGCAATTGCCGCACCTCGGCGTCATGGCAAATATCCAGCAAAAAACCGAGCAACGTGCGGGTATCCCGGGGATCAATCAGCCCGTCATCCCACAGGTTTGCGCTGCCGTACAGGGCGGTGGATTGGCTGTCGAGCTTCTGCGCGGTGACCTGTTCCAGCATGTCCAGCACTTTGGGGTCGGGCACCAAGCCGTCTTTGAGCTGCTTGGCCTCGGTGACGATGCGCAGCACCTTGCCCGCCTGCGCGCCGCCCATCACCGCCGTGCGGCTGTTGGGCCAGGCGAAGATAAAGCGTGGGTCCAGACCCCGGCCACACATCGCATAGTTGCCCGCACCGTAGGAGCCGCCGACCACCACGGTGAGTTTAGGCACCCGCGCATTGGCCACCGCCTGGATCATCTTCGCGCCGTGCTTGATTACGCCTTGTTGCTCTGACTCGGTGCCGACCATAAAGCCAGTGGTGTTGTGCAAAAACAGCAGCGGCGTGCGGCTCTGGTCGCACAGCTGGATAAACTGCGCAGCCTTGCTCGCGCCTTTGGGCGTGATGGGGCCGTTGTTGCCGATCACACCAATGGCGCGGCCCTGGATATGCAGGTGGCCGCAGACAGTGTGGGCATCGAACTCGCCCTTGAATTCAAGGAATTGGGAACCGTCAGCCAGCCGCGCCAGAATTTCGCGCACGTCGTAGGGTTTTTTCGGATCATCGGGGATCATCCCCAACAGTTCCTCGGCGCAGTACAGCGGTTCTTTGTAGGTGCGTTTTGGCGCAGACGGCAGGCGGTCATCCCAGGGCAGCAGGCTGACGATCTCACGCACGATACGCACGCCATCGGCGTCGTTTTCCGCCAGGTATTCGGCGGTGCCGGCCGTTTGCGCGTGCATCTCGGCGCCGCCCAGTTCTTCATCGGTGGTCACTTCGCCCGTCGCCGCCTTGAGCAGCGGCGGCCCGGCCAGGAACAGCTTGGCCTTGCCGCGCACCACCACCACGTAATCCGACAACCCCGGTTGGTACGCGCCACCCGCCGTGGCCGAACCGTGCACCACGGTGATCTGCGGCAGGCCCATGGCTGACATGCGCGCCTGGTTCGCGAAGCTGCGTGCGCCTTCGACAAAAATCTCGGCGGCATAGTTGAGGTTGGCGCCGCCGCTTTCGGCCAGGGTCACCACCGGCAATTTGTTCTCCAGCGCGATCTGCTGCAGGCGCAGGGATTTTTTCAGCCCGGTAGGAGAAATGGTGCCGCCCTTGATCGCGCTGTTATTGGCCACCACCAACATGCGCACGCCGCTGACGTAGCCGATTCCTGCGATCAACCCACCCCCGGCGGCGCTGCCGTCCTTGTCGTCGTGGAGTTTGTAGCCGGCCAGGCTGGCCAGTTCCAGGAACGGCGCGCCGGGGTCCAGCAGCAAGTTAAGGCGCTCGCGGGGCAACAATTGGCCCCGTTTGTCGAACTTGGGCTTGGCTTCCTGGGCCTTGCTCAGCAGGTTTTGCTCCAGTTGGCGCAGGTGCTGAATGCTGTCCAGCATGGCCTCACGGTTGCGTGCGAACGCTGCGCTGTGGGCGTCGATCAGGCTTTCAATCACCGGCATGATTTATTTCCCTTCCTTGAGCACGTCCGGCAGGTAAGCGCGGTGAAAACCATTGAACGGTTCGCTCGGCGGCTGGGCCTTGTGCAGCGGCCAGGCACGGCTGCCGAGGCTGGCGGCGCCGTCGATGCGCAGGGTGCTGCCGCTGATAAATGCAGCGGCGGGGCTGAGCAGGAACACAATGGCGGCGCTGACTTCCGATTCGGTGCCGATACGCTTGAGCGGCACGTGTTCACGCAGGGTGGGGATCACCGCCTTGAACGCGCCCTCGTAGGTGTCCATGCCGCTGGAGGCGATCCAGCCCGGCGCCACGGCGTTGACCCGAACCCCGGCGCAGCCCCATTCGAAGGCGGCGGTTTTGGTGAAGTTGTCCATGCCGGCACGGGCGGCGCCGGAGTGGCCCATGCCGGGCATGCCGCCCCACATGTCGGCGAGCATATTGACGATGGCGCCACCGTGTTTGCTCATGGATTGGTTGAACACTTCGCGGGCCATCAGGAAACCGCCCACCAGGTTGGTGCGCAGCACGGTTTCAAAGCCTTTCTGATTGATCGACGCGAGCGGTGATGGGTACTGACCGCCAGCGTTATTCACCAAACCGTGGACCTGGCCGTGGTCATTCAGGATTTGGCTGACCAGCGTCTTCACCGCCTCTTCATCGCGAATATCGCAGGCGCTGCAATGGGCGATGCCGCCGTCTTCGGCAATTTCCGCCGCGACCGCTGCGAGCTTGTCCGGCTTGCGTCCGACCAGGATCACCTGGGCGCCGAGCGCTGCCAGCTCATGGGCGGTGCAGCGGCCAATGCCACTGCCGCCACCGGTGACAATCACGGTGTGACCCTGGAAAAGGTCTGCTTTGAAGATCGAGTCGAAGGCCACGGCAACGCTCCTGTTATTGGCATTGATCGGCAATGTGTTGCGGCACCGCAATGGGAATTTCCAGCAGTTGCTGGGCGAAAGCCTTGCCTTGGGGGTCGATGCGCAGGCTGGCAATGCCGCCGCCGCCCAACGCGTTTTCCAGCAGGAAATTCAGGCTGTGGCTGCCGGGCAGATACCAGCGCTCGACGCGGCCGTGCAGCGGGTCGAGCACGTGGCTCATCCAGTCGACGATCACTGCGGGCGTCAGCGCTTCGGCGATCCATGGCAGGTACTCGGGATCACGGGCGATCACGCCGATATTGCTGTGATTGCCCTTGTCACCGGAGCGTGCCACGGCGAGTTTCACGAGGGGCACGCTGGCGTCGGCGCGACCTTGGGGCTTGGGTGGATCCATCGGCGCGGCGGGCAGGGTTGGGGCATCGGTGATGGGTAGCGCGCAAGCGTGGCGTTCACCTTGGAAGTCGATCAGTAACTCACATGAGGACTTGTCGATCAGAAACGAAAACAACCGAATCAACGGATACACCGTCGGGCGACCCCCTACGATTCCGGTCAACCCCGGCGCCATCCCGGTAGCGGCCTGGGCGATCTCGCGCGCGAACAGCACCAGCGCCTGCTTGCTCGGGTGTCGCACCGCCAACTTGACCACCACTTCACGACAGTCATGACGCATCGCATGTGCGCCATAGGTTGCTTCGCTGCCCAGCAGCTCGATATTCACCTCGGTGTACGGCGCCCAGCCGCGTTGGCTGAACAGTTGCGAGGTCTTGTTGATGATCGCCTGGCTGACCCGCTCGGCCTTGGCCACCGCGTCGATCCCGGCAATCAGGCAACTGGCGGTGCAACGCGAGCCATCGGGATACGTGGCGCTGACCTTGTACTGGTCGGTGGGTGGCGAACCCTTGGCGCCGTGCAGGTGCACGCGGTTTTTTCCCTGCTGCTGCAGTTTGACCTGGCTGAAATCGCAGATCACGTCGGGCAACAGATAGGCGCGTGGGTCGCCGATTTCATACAGCAACTGTTCGGCCACGCTGAGTTCGCTGATCAACCCGCCGGTGCCGTCGACCTTGGTTACCGTGAACTGGCCGTCGGCGCTGACCTCGACGATGGGGAAACCGATGTGTTCGTAGTCCGGCACATCGCGCCAATCGGTGAAGTTACCGCCGGTGCACTGGGCGCCGCATTCGATGATATGCCCGGCCAGGGCCGCTTGGGCGAGGCGGTCGTAGTCGTGCCAGGACCAGTCGAATTCATGCACCAGCGCCGCGCTGACCACGGCGCTGTCGACCACGCGGCCGGTGATAACGACATCGGCGCCCAGCGCCAAGGCTTGGGTGATGCCCGGTGCGCCAAGGTAAGCGTTGGCGGACACGCACACCGGCGGCAGCGGTGTGCCGCTGAACATATCGGTCGTGCCCGTGAGGTTTTTCAATTGGGGTTGCAGGTCATCGCCCAGCAGAACGGCTATTTTCAGCGGTACCTGGGCTTTATCGCAGGCCGCTTGCAGGGCTGCGGCGCAGGCTTGGGGATTAATGCCGCCAGCGTTGCTGATTACGCGGATGCCCTGGCCCTGGATATCGGCGAGCAGCGGTGTCAGCACCTCGACAAAATCCGTGGCGTAACCGGCCTGGGGGTCTTTCATCCGTGCGCCGGCAAGGATCGACATCGTGACTTCCGCCAGGTAGTCGAACACCAGGTAATCCAGCTTACCGCCGTGCACCAACTGGGCGGCGGCAGTGCAGGTGTCGCCCCAGAAGGCGCTGGCACAGCCGATACGAACCGTCTTGCTCATGAGAAATCCTTCCTCGAATGGCTGTTGGCGAGACTACCAAGCAAGCGCTTGGTTTGTAAACTCCAGTCACAAGTTTTAGCCAAGCGCTTGCTTGGTTGGCGGCCACGGCCTAAATTGCCGGCCAAGACGTCAGTAGAAGTAGAGGAGAGCAGCATGGATGAGCACAAAGCCCTGCGGGTGATGCGCACCATGGTCGATGGCGGCCAATTGACCGATCCCGACAGCGCCCGGGGCAAGTTGCTGCAAACCGCGGCCCACCTGTTTCGCAACAAGGGTTTCGAGCGCACCACCGTGCGTGACCTGGCCAGTGCGGTGGGCATTCAGTCCGGCAGCATCTTTCATCACTTCAAGAGCAAGGACGACATCCTGCGGGCGGTGATGGAGGAAACCATCCACTACAACACGGCGCTGATGCGGGCTTCGCTGGAGGAGGCGACAAACGTGCGCGAACGTGTGCTGGCGCTGATTCGCTGCGAGTTGCAGTCGATCATGGGCGGCAGCGGCGAAGCCATGGCAGTGCTGGTGTATGAATGGCGCTCACTGTCGGCGGACGGCCAGGCCCAGGTCCTGGCGCTTCGCGACGTGTACGAAGACCTCTGGCTGCAAGTGCTGGGCGAGGCCAAGGCTGCTGGCTACATCAAGGGCGATGTGTTTATCGCGCGCCGCTTCCTCACAGGCGCATTGTCCTGGACGACCACCTGGTTTCGCGCCGAGGGCAGCATGACGCTGGAGCAGTTGGCCCAAGAAGCTTTGTTGATGGTTCTGAAAGCCGACTGAGGCGCAAGCTATTAATTTGCTGGCGGAAAGTTGTCTCGCCAGACAAAAACGCCTAGCTTATCGCCATCAGAGTTTTGAACGGTGTGTGCCTTGATGTTTTCGCCATGGCGGCTGGCTGCAGGACTTACCTTTTGGGCACTGGGCACCGCGTGGTGGATGCCGGCGTCGGCTGCGCAATTGGTGCGCATCGGCGCGGCGCATTTCCCTCCTTATACGGTGCGCCCGGAGCAGGGCGCCGACACGGGATTGCTGCCGCAACTGGTGGAGGCCCTGAACGCCTCGCAAACCGACTACCAATTTGTGCTGGTGCCGACTTCCATTCCTCGACGTTTCCGCGATTTCGAGCAGGGCCGGATCGACATGGCCATCTTCGAAAACCCCGCGTGGGGCTGGCAGAAAATTCCCCATACCAGCGTCGACATGGGGCTGGAGGACGCGGAAATCTTCGTCGCTCAGCGTGAACCGGGTCGCGCCCAGGACTATTTCGCCGACCTTGCGGGCAAACGCCTGGCGGTGTTCAGCGGTTATCACTACGCCTTCGCCAGCTTCAACCCCGACCCCAAGAACATGGCCGAGCACTTCAACGCCACCTTGACCTATTCCCACGACAGCAACCTGCTGATGGTTGCGCGCGGGCGTGCGGACATTGCCTTGGTGACCCGTTCGTACCTGAGTGACTTCATGGTGCGCAATGCGGATATGGCCGCGCAGTTCCTGGTGTCTGAGCGTATCGATCAGGTCTATCACCATTACGCCTTGCTGCGGCCGAAGGCGCCGATCACGGGCCAGGCTTTTTCCGCGTTGCTCAAGCGTCTGCGCGATGACGGCGAGATGCTGAAGATTTTCGAGCCGTACCGCATCGACGTGATGCCGGTACCTTGATCGGCTAAATTTCCTCTCCCGGCTCACGTCACTTCTTTATCTGTCGACGGTTACCGTGAGCCCCTCCCATGTCCAATTTGAATGACCTGTCGGTCCTGCCGTTACCGGCCGGGCCTGCCTTGAATGCTGATGAAACCGAAAGCCACCTGAGCCTGACCCTGGAAGGCCAGCCGCTGGCGCGTTTGCGCCTGGAGCGTGGCGAGGACCTGCAGGTGCATTTGCAGACCCCCGCCGAGGTGCCTTCCCCCCGCGCCTTGTGGGCTGCCTGCTACTGGTTGTTTACCAAGGAGCCGACTCGGCAACGTCTGACCTGGCACCTTGAGCATGCGCCTGAAGACGCCTTGCGCAGTGGTTTGCTGGTGGCTAGCGAGATCGCCGGGCAGTACCGATGTGAGCGCACCCTGTTCTGGCAATTGCCCCAGCCGTGGTTGGGACTCTCGCCCAGTGGCAGCTACCCGCAGCAGATGATCATCAGTGCCGGCAAGCGCCACCCCGTCCGTGCGCCGAAGCCTCGGGGTGAGGTTTACCGGCGTTATGACGCACGTCTTGGGGCCTGGATTTCCCTGCGCACCGTTGAGGTCGATGTGGATTTGGCGCGCTTCAATCGCTGGCAGAACAGCACGCGCGTGGCGAGTTTCTGGCAGGAAACCGGCAGCCTGGAGCAGCACCGGGAATACCTGGATAAGCTCGCCGCCGATCCGCACACCCTCACGCTGATCGGCTGTTTTGATGACGAACCCTTTGCCTATTTCGAAGCCTACTGGGCCAAGGAAGACCGTATCGCACCGTTCTACGATGCCGCTGACTACGACCGTGGCATCCACATGCTGGTGGGGGAGGAACATCATCGCGGTCCGCACAAGGTCGCCAGTTGGCTATCGGCGCTGGTGCACTACCTGTTCCTGGATGACCCTCGCACCCAACGTGTGGTGGCAGAACCGCGCGCCGATAACGCGAAGATGATCGGCCATATGCACAACCAGTGTTTCCACTGTGAAAAGGAGTTCGATTTCCCGCACAAGCGTGCGGCGCTGATGATTCTGGGGCGGGAGCGGTTTTTTGAGCGGTGCGGGCTGGTGTGAGCGGTGGGGGCGGGCGTGCTCGCCCCCATTATGGGCAGGTCCGTGTCGATCAGACGCGCCGTGCAAATGTATCGCTATGGCTGCCCGACACCTTGCGGCAGTGCACCAGCGCATCGCGAATCATGAAGTTCACCAACGTTGGTGACACCCCCAACTCCTTGGCGATGTCCTTTTGCGGCACGCCGTGCAGACGGTACATCTCGAACGCGTAACGGGTGCGCTGGGGCAGCTCAGTCAGGGCGTCGGCGATGTTTTCCAGGGTGTTGAAATTGATGTGGGAGGTTTCCGGTGAAGCGCCGTGAATAACCACATTCAAGCCTTCCTCTTCCGTCCCGGAGTATTTGAGCTCCAGGGCCTGCTTACGGTAGTGATCGATGGCCAGGTTACGGACGATCTGGAACAGGTAACTCAATTGGGCCTTGAACGAGGATGTGATCGTCGGCGCCGATTGCAGGCGGAAGTAGGCATCCTGCACGACGTCTTCGGCGCGGGAGCGGCAGCCGGTAATTCGTGCTGCGATCTTCACCAGAATCAGTCGGTTGTCGACGAATGCCTGGAGAAGTGGTGAGTCGCACCTGCCTGTGGATACTTGTTCCGTCATGGAAATCACCTTGAAAAATAGGTTGGGGGAGGGCGTCCTTGCTGAGGCCTCCTACACATCGGGCAACAAATTAGGCTGAATGATAATGATTGTCAAATGAGAAGACGAACTAATCTTATGCTTTCTTGTTCGGCGTGAACCACGTCTCGCTCATGCCCGGCGACTAATTATTTGCCGGTGCCGTCCGTTCTTCTGGGTGAAAGGTCCGTTAGTCAGGCGGCCAAGGATCAGCACCCGCAGGAGGACGAAATGGGTTTTTATCGTGCATACAGCGTGTTTCAGTTTGGGGTCTTCGAGCGATGAGCGCGCCGACCCGACTGCGCCTGTTCTGCCTGCCCTATTCGGGCGCCAGCGCCATGGTCTATGCACGTTGGCGTCGGGTGTTGCCCGAGTGGCTGCAGGTATGCCCGCTGGAATTACCCGGTCGTGGCATGCGCATGGACGAGCCCTTGCAGCGCGATATCAAGGCCTTGGCTGCGCAACTGGCGGACGAAATCTGCCACGAGTTGAGCGGCCCCTACGCGTTGTTCGGCCACAGCCTCGGCGGCCTGCTCGCCTTTGAATTGGCCCATGCGTTAAACGCACGCAACGTCCCTGCGCCGCTGGCGCTGTTCGCTTCCGGCACTGCCGGCCCGGCGCGTCGCGATGTCAGCGAATACGCCATCGAAAAGACCGATGAGCAACTGATCGCCCGTCTGCGCGAACTGAAGGGCACCGCCGAAGCGGCCCTGGCCAACCCCGAATTGATGCAACTGATGCTGCCGATCCTGCGCGCTGACTTCCTGCTGTGCGGCAGCTTCACCTACGGCGAGCGTGAGCCGCTGGGCATGCCGATCCATGTATTCGGTGGCAAGCAGGACAGCGTACGCGCCGACCAATTGCTCGACTGGCAACTCGATGCCGCCAGCGGCTTTTCCCTCGATATGTTCGATGGCCACCACTTCTTCCTCATGCAGCACGAAAGCACCGTATTGCGCTGCCTGCGGCGCTACGCCGACGAACACCTGGCCCGCTGGCGCAATGGCGCGGCGCGGCAGTTGGTCGCCGGCTGATAGCTACTCAATTTCCGAATTTCCCGTAAGCCGATTTCAGGCAGGAACCCCATGATGGACGCCTTCGAACTTCCCCGCACCCTGGTCCAGTCCCTTCAACGTCGCGCCGCGCAGACCCCGGACCAGGTGGCTCTGCGCTTCCTCGCCGAGTCCGCCGAGCACAGCGTTGTGCTCAGTTATCGCGACCTCGACCAGCGCGCCCGCACCATTGCCAGCGCCCTGCAGGCCAATGCCGCGCTGGGCGACCGCGCAGTGCTGTTGTTCCCCAGCGGTCCGGATTACGTCGCGGCGTTTTTTGGCTGCCTGTACGCCGGGGTGATCGCAGTGCCGGCCTACCCGCCGGAGTCCACCCGCCGTCATCACCAAGAGCGTTTGCTGTCGATCATCAGCGACGCCGAACCGCGCCTGCTGCTGACCATTGCCAGTCTTGCCGATGGCCTGGCACAGATCGAAAATGCGCCGCCGGTGTTGAGTGTCGATACCCTCGATGCGCCAGTGGCTGATGCCTGGATCGCCCCCGACCTACAGCCCGACGACATCGCGTTCCTGCAATACACCTCCGGCTCCACAGCGCTGCCCAAAGGCGTGCAAGTCAGCCACGGCAATCTGGTGGCCAACGAAGTGCTGATCCGCCGTGGCTTTGGCATCGACCTCAACCCCGACGACGTGATTGTCAGCTGGCTACCGCTGTACCACGACATGGGTCTGATCGGCGGCCTGTTGCAACCGATCTTCAGTGGCGTGCCGTGCGTGCTGATGTCGCCTGCGTACTTCCTTGGCCGGCCATTGCGCTGGCTGGAAGCGATCAGCCAATACGGCGGCACCATCAGCGGCGGCCCGGATTTCGCCTACCGGCTGTGCAGTGAACGGGTCAGTGAGTCAGCCCTGGAACGCCTGGACCTGAGCACGTGGCGCGTGGCCTATTCCGGCTCCGAGCCGATCCGGCTCGACACCCTGGACCGCTTCGCCGAGAAATTCGCCGCCTGTGGTTTTAGCTCAGACAATTTCTTTGCGTCCTACGGCCTGGCCGAGGCCACGCTGTTTGTCGCTGGCGGCACCCGGGGTCAGGGCATCCCGGCGCTGCGCGTCGACGAGACGGCGCTGGCCGCCAACCGCGCCGAACCGGGGCAGGGCAGTGCGATTATGAGTTGCGGCACCAGCCAGCCGGAACACGCGGTGCTGATCGTCGATCCCCACACCTTGAATGAGCTGCCCGACAACCGCGTCGGCGAACTCTGGGCCACCGGTCCGAGCATCGCCCACGGCTACTGGCGCAACCCCGAAGCCACAGCCAAGACCTTCGTCCAGCATGCCGGGCGGACCTGGCTGCGCACCGGCGACCTGGGCTTTATTCGCTTTGGTGAGGTGTACATCACCGGCCGCCTGAAAGACCTGTTGATCGTGCGCGGTCATAACCTCTACCCGCAAGACATCGAGCAGACTATCGAGCGCGAAGTGGAAGTGGTGCGCAAAGGCCGGGTTGCGGCGTTTGCGGTGAATGACCAGGGCCTGGAAGGCATCGGCATCGCCGCTGAAATCAGCCGCAGCGTGCAGAAAATCCTGCCGCCCGAGGCGTTGATCAAAGCCATCCGCCAAGCCGTGGCCGAAGCCTACCAAGAAGCGCCGAGTGTGGTGGTGTTGCTCAACCCCGGCGCATTGCCCAAGACCTCCAGCGGCAAGGTGCAGCGTGCGGCCTGCGCGCTGCGTCACGCCGACGGCAGCCTCGACAGCTATGCGCAGTTCCCCGATCTGCAAGGACTGGCGGGCGATGCTGCGCTGGAATCCGAACTGCAACAGCAGATCGCGGCGATCTGGTGCGAACAGTTGCAGGTCGCGACCGTTGCTGCCGACGATCACTTCTTCCTGCTCGGCGGTAACTCCATCACCGCTACCCAAGTGGTCGCACGCCTGCGTGAAACCCTCGGCCTGGAGCTGAACCTGCGCATGCTGTTCGAGGCGCCGACCCTGTCGACGTTTGCCGCCAATGTTGCGCAATTGCAGCAGGACGGCGGCGTGGCCCAAGGTGCAATTCATGCCTTGTCACGCCAGGACGAACTGCCTCAGTCCCTGGCCCAGAATCGGCTGTGGATCACCTGGCAACTGGACCCTCAGAGCAGCGCCTACACCATTCCCGGCGGCTTGCGCCTGCGTGGCGAGCTGGACGAAGACGCAGTGCGCCTGAGTTTCCAGCACCTGATCCAGCGCCACGAAGCCCTGCGCACTCGCTTCTACGAGCGCAACGACCAGGCCTTCCAGCGTGTTGAAGCCAACGTGGCGTTCGACCTGCAAGTCATCGACCTCAGCGACCTGCCCGCTGCCGAGCGCGAAACCCGCGCGCAGCAGATCCGCGAAGACGAAGCACGCACTCAATTTGATCTGGAAAAAGGCCCGCTGCTGTGGGTGACACTGGTGCGCCTGGACGACGAAGACCATCAACTGCTGGTGACGCTGCATCACATCATTGCCGATGGTTGGTCGCTCAACATCCTTATCGACGAGTTCTCGCGCCTCTATGCCGCGGCCTCCCAGGGACAATCCCTGGAACTGCCGGCCCTGGCCCTGCAATACGCCGACTACGGCAGTTGGCAACGTCAATGGCTGGCCGAAGGTGAAGGTCAGCGCCAACTGGCGTACTGGAAAAACCAACTGGGGGACGAGCACCCGACCCTGAGCCTGGCCACCGACCATCCGCGCTCCGTGCAGCACATCCGCAGTGCTTCGCGCCATAGCGTGCGTCTGAGCGTCGGCCTCAGCGAAGCGATTCGCCAGACCGCCCAGGCCAATGAGTCCACGCCATTCATGCTGTTGCTGGCGGCGTTCCAGACCTTGCTCTATCGCTACAGCGGCCAGCGCGATATCCGCATCGGCGTGCCCAATGCCAACCGCCCGCGCCAGGAAACCCAAGGCCTGATCGGCTTTTTCATCAACACCCTGGTGCTGCGCACCGAACTGGACGGGCGCCTGCCTTTCAACCAGCTATTGGCCGCCACCCGCGAGACCGCACTGGGTGCCCAAGCCCATCAGGACCTGCCCTTCGAGCAACTGCTGGAAGCCTTTCCTCAGGCCCGCGAGCAGGGCTTGTTCCAGGTGATGTTCAACCACCAGCAACGCGACCTCAGCGCGTTGCGCCGCCTGCCGGGCATGCTCGCCGATGAGCTGCCGTGGCACAGCCGCGAAGCCAAGTTCGACCTGCAACTGCATACCGAAGAAGACCGCAACGGCCGCCTGAGCCTGGCGTTCGACTACGCCGATGAAGTGTTTGAAGGCGCAACCATCCAGCGCCTCGCCGAGCACTTCATCAACCTGCTGCACGCCATCTGCGAGCAACCCCAGCAAGCCCTCGGCGACCTGCGTTTGCTGCAAACGGACGAACAGCAACCGTGGAGCCAAGCGCCGTGCGCGCCCGCCCAGCAATGGTTGCCCGAGCTGCTCAATCAGCAGACTTCGGACAACACCGCGTTGGTCTGGCAGGACGGCAGCCTGACCTTCGCCCAACTGCATGCCCAAGCCAACCGCCTGGCCCATTACCTGCGCGACAAAGGCGTGGGCCCGGACGTGTGCGTGGCTATCGCCGCCGAGCGTTCGCCGCAACTGCTGATCGGCCTGCTGGCGATCATCAAGGCCGGTGGCGCCTACGTGCCGCTGGACCCGGATTACCCCGCCGAGCGCCTGGCCTACATGCTCAAGGACAGTGGCGTGCAACTGCTGCTGACCCAGACCGCAGTGTTGGAAAAACTGCCGAGCGCTGACGGCGTGTGTGTCATCGCCATGGACAGCCTGCATCTGGAAAGCTGGCCGAACCAGGCGCCTGGCCTGCACCTGCACGGCGACAACCTCGCCTACGTGATCTACACCTCCGGTTCCACCGGCCAGCCCAAAGGCGTGGGCAACACCCATGGGGCCCTGGCCGAGCGCTTGCAGTGGATGCAGGCCACTTACCAACTGAACGACACCGACGTGCTGATGCAAAAGGCACCGATCAGTTTCGACGTGTCGGTGTGGGAATGCTTCTGGCCGTTAATCACCGGCTGCCGCCTGGTGCTGGCCGGCCCTGGCGAACATCGCGACCCGCACCGCATCGCGCAGTTGGTGCAGGAACATGGCGTGACCACCCTGCACTTTGTGCCGCCGCTGTTGCAGCTGTTCATCGACGAGCCGCTGGTACCCGAATGCACCAGCCTGCGTCGCCTGTTCTCCGGCGGTGAGGCGTTACCAGCCGAACTGCGCAACCGCGTCTTGGCTCAGTTGCCGGCGGTGCAGTTGCACAACCGCTATGGCCCGACCGAGACCACGATCAACGTCACCCACTGGCACTGCACCGCTGAAGATGGCGAGCGCTCGCCGATTGGCCGACCGCTGGGCAATGTGATCTGCCGCGTATTGGACGATCACCTCAACCTGTTGCCGGCCGGTGTGCCGGGCGAACTGTGCATCGGTGGCATCGGCCTGGCGCGGGGGTATCTGGGGCGTGCCGGTTTGACCGCCGAACGGTTTATCGCCGACCCGCTGGGCGAGGCGGGTGCGCGCCTGTATCGCACTGGCGACCGTGTGCGCTGGAATGCTGACAGCGTGCTCGAATACCTGGGGCGTCTCGATCAGCAGGTCAAGCTGCGCGGCTTCCGCGTGGAGCCTGAAGAAATCGAAGCGCGCCTGCTGGCGCTGGACGGTATCGCCCAGGCCGTTGTGCTGGTGCGCAATGCCACACTGATCGGCTACTACACCGCAAGCAGAGCGCTGGACGAACAGGACGTGAAAGCCGCCCTGGCCGCCGAGCTGCCCGAGTACATGGTGCCTGCGCAACTGATGCGCCTGGACGCCATGCCCCTGAGCCCCAGCGGTAAGCTGGACCGCCGCGCATTGCCGGAGCCGGTGTGGCAAACCCGCGAACACATTGAACCCGAAACCCCGTTGCAACAGCAGATCGCCGCAATCTGGCGCGAAGTGCTCGGCCTGCCGCAAATCGGCCTGCGCGATGACTTCTTCGCCCTCGGCGGCCACTCATTGCTGGCCACGCAAATCATCTCCCGCACCCGCCAGGCCTGTGACGTTGAGCTGCCGCTGCGTACCTTGTTTGAAGCCAGTGAACTGGGCGCGTTTGCCGAGCAAGTCGGCCTGATCCAGGCCTCGGGCCAGCGCAACCAGCAAACCGCGATTGCCAAAGTTGACCGCAGCCAACCGGTGCCGCTGTCCTATTCCCAGCAGCGCATGTGGTTCCTCTGGCAGATGGAGCCGGACAGCCCGGCCTACAACGTCGGTGGCATGGCGCGACTGCGGGGCGTGCTGGATGTGGGGCGTTTCGAGGCGGCGTTGCAGGCCTTGATCATGCGCCACGAAACCCTGCGCACCACGTTCCCCAGTGTCGACGGCGTGGCCTATCAAAAGGTCTCGCCGCAGACCGGCGTGCGCATGGACTGGCAGGATATTTCGGCGCTGAATGAAACCGAGCGCGAGCAGCGCTTGCAGCAGTTGGCTGATCACGAGGCCCATACGCCGTTCAACCTGGAAACCGGCCCGTTGCTGCGCGCGTGCCTGGTCAAGGCCGGCGAGCAGGAACACTACTTGGTGCTGACCCTGCACCACATCGTCACTGAAGGCTGGGCCATGGACATCTTTGCCCGTGAACTCAGCGCGCTGTACGAAGCCTTTATCGACGAGCGTCTGTCGCCACTGTCGCCGTTGTCGGTGCAATACCTCGACTACAGCGTGTGGCAGCGTCAGTGGCTGGAGTCCGGCGAGCGTCAACGCCAGTTGGATTACTGGACCGCGCAACTGGGCACCGAACACCCCTTGCTGGAACTGCCCGGCGACCGCCCACGACCACCGGTACAAAGCCACCAGGGCGAGCTGTACCGCTTCGATCTGAGCGACGCGTTGGCTGCCCGCGTGCGTGCCTTCAATGCCGAACGCGGCCTCACGCTGTTCATGACCATGACCGCGACCCTGGCCGTGTTGCTCTACCGCTACAGCGGCCAGACCGACCTGCGCATCGGCGCCCCCGTGGCCAACCGTATTCGCCCGGAAAGCGAAGGGCTGATCGGCGCATTCCTCAATACCCAGGTGCTGCGTTGCCAGCTCAATGGTCAGATGAATGTCGGCGAGTTGTTCGAGCAAGTACGCCACACCGTGATCGAGGGCCAATCCCACCAGGACCTGCCGTTCGACCATCTGGTAGAAGCCCTGCAACCTCCGCGCAGCGCCGCGTACAACCCGTTGTTCCAGGTGATGTGCAACGTGCAGCGCTGGGAATTCCAGCAGAGCCGTCAACTGGCCGGCATGACCGTCGAATACCTGGCCAACGATGCTCGCGCGACCAAGTTCGACCTCAACCTGGAAGTGACCGACCTCGACCATCGCCTGGGTTGCTGCCTGACTTACAGCACTGATCTGTTTGACGAACCGCGCATTGCGCGCATGGCTGAACATTGGCGCAACCTGCTGGAAGCGTTGATTGCAGACCCCGATCAACGCCTCAGCGAACTGCCGCTGCTGACCGCCACCGAACAACGCGCATTGCAGGACAGCCTGGGCGTCGAGGCCGGTTTGCATCGTCTCGACCAGTGCATTCATCAGCTGTTCAGCCAGCAGGCGCAAATGCGTGCGCAGGCTCCGGCGCTGACCTTTGCCGGCGTAACCCTCACTTACGCGGAACTCAATGCACGCGCCAATCGCCTGGCCTGGATGCTGCGCGAACGCGGCGTCGGCCCGCAGGTGCGAGTCGGCTTGGCGCTGCCACGCTCCCTGGAAATGGTCATTGGCCTGCTGGCGATCCTTAAGGCCGGCGGCGCCTATGTACCGCTGGACCCGGAATACCCGCTGGACCGCCTCCACTACATGATCGAAGACAGCGGCATCGGCCTGTTGCTCAGCGACGCGGCGATGTTCGAAGCCCTGGGTGAACTGCCGGCCTCGGTGGCGTGCTGGTGCCTGGAAGACGACTCGCCAGTGCTGGTGAATTACCCGGCCGATGAGCTGCCATTTATCAGCCTGCCACAACACCAGGCGTACCTGATCTACACCTCCGGCTCCACCGGCAAACCGAAAGGCGTGGTGGTGTCCCACGGCGAAATCGCCATGCATTGCCAGGCTGTGATCGAGCGTTTCGGCATGCGCCCGGACGACTGCGAGCTGCATTTCTATTCGATCAACTTCGACGCCGCCACCGAGCGTTTGCTGGTGCCGTTGCTCAGTGGCGCGCAGGTGGTTTTGCGGGCCCAAGGCCAATGGGATGCGGAGGAAATCTGTGGGCTGATCCGCACCCATCGCATCAATATCCTCGGCTTCACCCCAAGCTATGGCAGCCAGTTGGCGCAGTGGCTGGCGACTCAACACCAGACCCTGCCCGTGCGCATGTGCATCACCGGCGGTGAAGCCCTGACCGGCGAACACCTGCAGCGCATTCGCGCAGCCTTCCAGCCAGAGGTGTTCTTCAACGCCTATGGCCCGACTGAAACCGTAGTGATGCCTTTGGCCAGCCTGGCGCCGGAGCACTTGGAGGAGGGCGCCGGCAGCGTGCCGATCGGCCGCATTATCGGCGACCGTGTGGCCTACATTCTCGACGCCGACCTGGCCTTGGTGCCCCAAGGCGCGACCGGCGAGTTGTATGTCGGCGGCGCGGGCCTGGCCCAGGGTTACCACGAGCGCCCGGGCATGACGGCGGAGCGTTTTGTCGCCGATCCGTTTGCCGCCAATGGTGGCCGCCTGTATCGCACCGGCGACCTGGTGCGCCAACGCGCCGATGGTCTGGTGGAGTACCTGGGGCGTATCGACCATCAAGTGAAAATCCGTGGTTTCCGCATCGAGCTGGGCGAGATCGAAACCCGCCTGCTGGAGCACGAAGCTGTGCGCGAAGCGGTGGTGCTGGCGCTGGATTCGCCAAGCGGCAAACAGCTCGTGGCGTACCTGGTCAGCGACGCAGAGCACGGCCCATTGCGCGAGGCGCTGAAGGCGCATCTCAAGGCGCAACTGCCGGACTACATGGTGCCCGCGCACCTGATCGTGCTCGACAGCATGCCGTTGACCGCCAACGGCAAGCTCGACCGCCGTGCCTTGCCGCAACCGGACCCCGAGGCCAATCGCCAACAGTACGTAGCCCCGCGCAACGAACTGGAAAGCACCTTGGCCGCGATCTGGTGCGCGGTGTTGAACGTGCAGCAAGTCGGCCTGGACGATAATTTCTTTGAACTGGGCGGCGACTCCATCCTGTCGATCCAGGTGGTCAGCCGTGCGCGGCAGGCAGGAATTCATTTCAGCCCCCGCGACCTGTTCCAGCACCAGACGGTGCAAACCCTGGCCGCTGTGGCCACGCGCTCCGAGCAGGTCACGGCGGAGCAGGGCGTACTCACTGGCAGCTCGGGCCTCACGCCGATCCAGCATTGGTTCTTTGACACCGACATTCCGGCGCGTCAGCACTGGAACCAGGCGTTGGTCCTCAAGCCGCTGCAATTGCTCGAACCCCATCGCCTGGAGCAAGCGCTGCTGGCGGTGCTGGAGCACCACGACGCCTTGCGCCTGAGCTTCACGCGGCGCAATGCGCAATGGCATGCCGAACATTTGACCGTGCCCCAGGGCGGCGTGCTGATGCAGGCGCAAGTGCGCGATATGGCCCAGTGCACCGCTTTGTTCACCGACACCCAACGCAGCCTCGACCTTGAACACGGCCCGCTGCTGCGCGCCTTGCTGGTGGATGGCCCCGA
Source organism: Pseudomonas sp. 2995-1 (assembly GCF_002742505.1). Lineage (NCBI taxonomy): Bacteria > Pseudomonadati > Pseudomonadota > Gammaproteobacteria > Pseudomonadales > Pseudomonadaceae > Pseudomonas > Pseudomonas sp. 2995-1. The sequence continues at coordinate 357,117 of NZ_LJSA01000490.1, forward strand.
AGGCCAGCAACGCCTGCTGATCGCGATTCATCACCTAGTGGTGGACGGCGTGTCGTGGCGTGTGTTGCTCGAAGACCTGCAGAATGTGTATCGCCAACTGAGCGAGGGCGAGTCCGTCAGCCTGCCGGCCAAGACCAGCGCCTTGCGTGACTGGGCCGCGCGCTTGCAGGCTTATGCCAGCAGCGAATCCCTGCGTGAAGAATTGAGCGTGTGGCAGGACCACTTGGCGGGCCCGACGGTGGCGTTGCCGGTGGACCGTGCACAGGGCACGTTGCGCAATCGCGATGCCGACACGGTCAGCGTGCGCCTGGATGCCGAACACACCCGTCAGTTGCTGCAACAAGCCCCAAGCGCATACCGCACCCAGGTCAATGACCTGTTGCTGACCGCCTTGGCCCGCGTGTTGTGCCGCTGGAGCGGGCATGACTCGGCGCTGATCCAACTGGAAGGCCATGGCCGCGAAACCCTGTTCGATGAGATCGACCTGACCCGCAGTGTCGGCTGGTTCACCAGTGCCTATCCACTGCGCCTGACGCCCGTGCAAATCGAAGAAGCGGCCGGGCAGGGCGCCTCGATCAAGGCGATCAAGGAGCAACTGCGGGCGGTACCCCACAAAGGGTTGGGCTATGGCGTGCTGCGCTACCTGGCGGACGACCTGTGCAAGCAGGCCATGGCCGCGCTGCCAACCGCCGACATCACCTTCAACTACCTCGGCCAGTTCGATCAGAGCTTCGGCAGCGAGGCGCTGTTCCACCCGCTGGATGAGTCGGCGGGCCTGGCCCATGACCCGGATGCGCCGCTGCCCAACGCCCTGAGCGTCGACAGCCAGGTGTATGGCGGTGAGCTGGTGCTGCGCTGGACCTTCAGCCGTGAGCGCCACGATGCAAACACCATCCGCGAGTTGGCCGAGGCCTACGTCGCCGAGCTGTACAGCTTGATCGCCCATTGCCTCAAGGATGATGCCGGTGGCCTCACGCCGTCCGACTTCCCCCTGGCGAAATTGACCCAGCCGCAACTCGACAGCTTGCCGGTCCCGGCCAGTGTCATCGAAGACGTGTACCCGCTGACTCCGATGCAAGAGGGCCTGTTGCTTCACACTTTGCTGGAGCCGGGCACCGGTCTGTACTACATGCAGGACCGCTACCGCATCAACAGTGCCCTGGACCCTGAGCGTTTCGCCCAGGCCTGGCAAGCGGTGATCGCCCGTCATGAAGCCTTGCGTGCCTCGTTCTGCTGGAACGTTGGCGAAGACATGCTGCAAGTGATCCACAAACCCGGCAGCACGCCGATTGAATACCTGGACTGGAGCAACGATCCCGAGGCTGAGCAAGAGCCGCGTCTGCAAGCGCTGCTCAAGGCCGAGCGTGAAGCCGGCTTCGATCTGCTCAACCAGGCGCCGTTCCACCTGCGTCTGATCCGCGTCGGCGAAGCACGCTACTGGTTCATGATGAGCAACCACCACATCCTTATCGATGCGTGGTGCCGTTCGCTGCTGATGAATGACTTTTTCGAGATCTACATGGCCCTAGGCGAAGGCCACGACGCGCAGTTGGCCGCGGCGCCGCGTTATCGCGACTACATCGCCTGGCTGCAACGTCAGAACCTGAATGAGGCGCGCCAGTGGTGGCAACAGAACCTGCAAGGCTTTGAGCGCACCACGCCGATCCCGAGCGACCGCCCTTTCCTGCGCGAACATGCGGGCCACAGCGGCGGCATGGTGGTGGGCGACTGCTACACCCGTCTTGATGCCCGCGATGGCACGCAACTGCGTGAACTGGCACAGGCCCACCAACTCACCGTCAACACCTTTGCCCAGGCGGCATGGGCCCTGGTGCTGCGCCGCTTGAGCGGCGATCGCGACGTGTTGTTCGGCGTCACCGTGGCCGGGCGTCCGGTGGAAATGCCGGAGATGCAACGCACCGTCGGCCTGTTTATCAACAGCATCGCGCTGCGGGTAAAGCTGCCGGAAGACGGTCAACGTTGCAGCGTGCGTCAGTGGTTGAGCGGCTTGCTCGACAGCAACATGCAATTGCGCGAGTACGAATACCTGCCATTGGTGACCATCCAGGAACACAGCGAATTGCCTAAAGGCCAACCGCTGTTCGACAGCCTTTTCGTGTTCGAAAACGCCCCGGTGGAAACCTCGGTGCTGGACCGTGCACAAAGCTTGAATGCCACCTCGGATTCCGGCCGCACCCACACTAACTTCCCGCTGACCGCCGTGTGCTACCCCGGCGATGACCTGGGCTTGCACCTGTCTTACGACCAGCGTTACTTCGACGAAACCACCGTGCAAAACATGCTCGGCGAGTTCAAGCGCCTGCTGTTGGCGCTGGTGCAGGGGTTCCATGGCGACATGGCCGACCTGCCGTTGATTGGCGAACAGGAGCGTGAATTCCTGGTTGAAGGCTGCAACCAGAGCGCACACGCCTATCCGCTGGACCGAAGCTATATCGAGCTGTTCGAAGCGCAAGTGAGCGAGCATCCGCAGCGGATCGCCGCCAGTTACCTGGAACAGCAGTGGACCTATGACGAACTCAACCGCCGCAGCAACGGCTTGGGCCATGCATTGATCGCGGCGGGTGTCGGCCTGGATCAACCGGTGGCCTTGCTGGCCGAGCGTAACCTCGACCTGCTGGGCATGATCATCGGCAGCTTCAAGGCCGGTGCGGGTTACCTGCCGCTGGACCCGGGCCTGCCAAGCCAGCGCTTGAGCCGCATCATCGACATGAGCCGTACGCCGTTGCTGGTGTGCACCGAGGCTTGCCGCGAGCAGGCCATTGAGTTGCTCGACGGTTTTGACTGCCAGTTGCTGGTGTGGGAAGAAGTGCCGGCTCGTGGTGAGAACCCAGGCATCTACAGTGGCCCGGACAACCTCGCCTATGTGATCTACACCTCGGGCTCCACGGGCTTGCCCAAAGGCGTGATGGTCGAGCAGCGCGGCATGCTCAATAACCAACTGAGCAAACTGCCGTACCTGGACATGAGCGCGGCGGACGTGATCGCGCAAACCGCGTCGCAAAGTTTCGACATTTCCGTGTGGCAATTCCTCGCCGCGCCGCTGTTCGGCGCGCGGGTGGACATCGTGCCGAACACCATCGCCCACGATCCCCAAGGTTTGCTGGCTCACGTTGAGGCACAAGGCATTACCGTGCTGGAGAGCGTACCGTCGCTGATCCAGGGCATGCTGGCCCAGGACCGCATCAGCCTCGACGGCCTGCGCTGGATGCTGCCCACCGGTGAGGCGATGCCGCCGGAACTGGCGCACCAATGGTTGCTGCGTTACCCGCAGATCGGTTTGGTGAACGCTTATGGCCCTGCGGAATGCTCCGATGACGTGGCGTTCTTCCGCGTTGATTTGGCATCGACCCGTGGCACCTATCTGCCGATCGGCACGCCGACTGACAACAACCGCCTGTACCTGCTGGATGGCGCGCTGGAGTTGGTGCCCCAAGGGGCTGTCGGCGAGTTATGTGTAGCCGGCACGGGGGTGGGGCGTGGCTATGTCAGCGATCCGTTGCGCACCGCTCAAGTGTTTGTGCCGAACCCGTTCGGCGCACCGGGCGAGCGCCTGTATCGCACCGGCGACCTGGCGCGTCGGCGCAGCGATGGTGTCTTGGAGTACGTCGGACGTATCGACCATCAGGTGAAGATTCGCGGCTACCGAATCGAACTGGGTGAAATCGAAGCGCGCCTGCACGAGCAACCGCAAGTTCGCGATGCAGCGGTGGGTGTGCAGGAAGGCGTCAACGGCAAGCATCTGGTGGGTTATCTGGTGGCCGCTGATGAAACCCTCAACCCAAGCGAGCGCCTGGACCGCATCAAGCAACACCTGCGCGCCGAGCTGCCGGAATACATGGTTCCGCTGCACTGGCTATGGCTCGACCGCCTGCCGCTCAACGCCAACGGCAAACTCGACCGCAAGGCCTTGCCGGAACTGGAAATCGGCCAGTTGCACAGCCAGGATTACCTGGCACCGCGCAACGAACTGGAAACCACCTTGGCCGCGATCTGGGCCGAGGTGCTCAAGGTCGAGCGCGTGGGCGTAGAAGACAACTTCTTCGAACTGGGCGGGCACTCGTTGCTGGCCACGCAGATTGCCTCACGGGTGCAGAAGACCTTGCAGCGCGATGTGCCACTGCGGGCGATGTTCGAGTGCAGCACGGTGTCGCAATTGGCCGAGTACATCGAGGGATTAGCGGCCAATGAGATCAGCGCGGAGAAGGTGGATCGGTTGAGTGATTTGATGGCGGAGTTGGAGGGGCTTTAATCTTCGCTGGGTTTGAGGGCCTCATCGGTATCTACACAACTTTCAGTGGTCTGTGCCCCAACACTTGGCACCTCGCTTAGGCTCGGTGTGCCCGAACGAAGGCTCTGGAGCCGACCGGAGTTGGGTCTGGTGTACTGGGTTAAAAATGTGGGAGGGGGCTTGCCCCCGATGAAGGAGTGTCAGTTGATGCATCTTTGGCTGACCCACTGCTATCGGGGGCAAGCCCCCTCCCACACTTGAATGTATTCACCAATAGAAATGTGTGAACCCAAACCACTGTGGGAGGGACGGTGCGACGATTCGACTTGCCCCCGATGGCGTCAAACCAGGCGCCGCTTACTTCGGTCCCATAATCTTCACCAACTTATCCGGGGACGGCGCGCCCTGCTGTTGCTGCAGCCCACCCTTGTCATCCAGGTAGAAAATCGCCGGGGTGGCAGACAGTTCCAGTTCATCCATCAACTTCATATTGGCATCGAGCTTGGCTTCGATATCGGCCGGGATTGTCGGCAGTGCCTGCAATTTGCTGCTCTTGCCGGCGGCTTCGTGTTCTTCCAGGGCTTTTTGCGGGTCTTTGGCGGCGAACAGGGCGGCCGATTTCGCGGCGCTGTCTTCGCGGATGATGCCGACCATGATGTGGCGCAACTGCACCTTGCCGGCTTTGACCCACGGCCGGGCCTGTTCCCAGAACATGTTGCAGTACGGGCAGTTGGGGTCGCTGAAGAGGTAGACGATACGCGGTGCGTTTTTGTCGCCGTCCTGGATCCAGCTGCTTTTTTCCATCTTGGCCCAGACTTCCTTGGCCATCGGCGCGTACACCAGTTTTTCCAGCGGCGCGGTGCTCAGGTCATCGCCCTGGGCGTCGTACAGGTTGCCGGCGATCACGTGTTTGCCGTCGGCGGTCAGGTACAGCGCCATGCCGCGATTCTGGTATTGCGCGGCATAGCCGGTGAGGCCGCTGGGGGCGTCGAACTTGCCGATGATCTTGGCGCCCTTGGCTTCGATCTGTTTGATCGGTGCCGGCCAGTCATCGGCGTGGGCCAGGGTGGCTGCCAGCGTTAGTGGTAAGAGGCTCAACAGGTGGCGGAGGCTTCGCATGTCGGTTTCCTTGTGGCAGCAGGGGCGGTGTCGAAGGGTTCCATGGCACGGGCCAGGCTGGCCTGGGACAACTCGCCCAAGTGGCTGTTGATGAGGCGTCCATCAGCTTGGTAGAACAAGGTGGTCGGCAGGGCCATGGAGCCCACGGCCTGGCCGAGGCGACCGCTGGCGTCAAACAGCACGTTGTCCAGGTTCAGGCCTTGAGTGGCCAGGTAGGTGCTGACGCTTTGCATGCTTTCGGCCTGGTTGACGAACAGGAAGGTCACGTCAGGGCGCATGCGCTGGGCGCTTTCCAGCACCGGCATTTCGCGGCGGCATGGCGGGCACCAGGTGGCCCACAGGTTGATGACCAGCGGTCCGCCCTGGTAGTCCGCCAGTTGCACCACTTCGCCATTGGCGTTGCGCAAGGTGATGTCCGGCAGGCGTGTGCCTTTTTCATACACGCTCAAGGACAGGCTGGTCATGCCCCAGAACAGCAGACCGGTGATGACCCCGGCGCTCAACGGCTTGCGCAGCGCCGGGCGCCGCCAGCCGTAGAGCACAGCGCCGATGAGCAGGGCGATGATGCCTGGCCAGGCGAGAAAGCCGCCGTCGCGCAGGTCGACCATCTGCAGCCAGTCGCTGCTGTAGTAACTCCAGTACATCAGCACAAAGCTGACGCGGGCCGCGAGCATGCCCAGCAGAAACAGGCTGAACAGCACTGACTCCGGGTTTTCACCACCACGCTTGGCCACGCGCCAGCCCACCAGGGTGGCGAGAATCAACGCGCTGATCAGCAGGATGTGATTCAGCGCGATGGCGAAGGTGCCGATGGTCAGGGTCAGCATCAGAGGGCGTCCCGGGTTTGCGTCCAGCGTTGCAGGAAGGCATCGGCATTCACTTCGCCGGTGATGCGTTGTGCGCGGCGTTCTTCACCGTCGGGGCCGATCCAGACAAAGCTCGGTGGCCCCGGCACCTTGTAGCGGCCCAGCAGTTCGCGGCTGGCGGCATTGTCGGCGGTGACGTCTAGGCGCAGCAGGCGCACGTCTTTCAGGGCGTCGAGAACGGCGGGTTTGCCGAACACCTGTTTTTCCATGATCTTGCACGACACGCACCAGTCGGCGTAGTAATCCACCAGCACCCATTGGCCCTGGGCCTTGGCGCTGTCGAGTTGGTTTTGCAGCACGGCGGGGTCATTGATGGTCATGAAGGCGTCATGGGCGGAGGGCGCCCCGGCGACCTTCGCGCCGCTGTACACCTTCAGCGGTTGCCACAGGTCGTCGCTGCCACCGGCCGCACCCACCACCAGCACCGCGCCCCACAGGCCCAGCACCAGGGAGCCGGCGCCGAATACCTTGGCCGCCAGGCCGTACTCGCGGGCGAGGGTCCAACCGCAGTAGGCCATCACCAGGGCCAATGCACCCCACAGGCCGACCCACAGGCTTTCGCCAACTACCGGACGAATCATTAGCACGGCGGTGCCCAGGAACAGGAAGCCGAAGATGCCCTTGAGCACGTTCATCCAAGTGCCCGGCTTGGGCAGGAAGCGGTTGCCGACGGTCACCAGCAGCAACAACGGGATGCCGATGCCGATGCCCATGGCGAACAGGATCAAGCCACCGTGCAGCGCGTTGCCGCTTTGGGCGATATACAGCAGGGCGCCAGCCAGGGGCGCGGTCATGCACGGACCGACCAGCAGGCCGGACAGCGCGCCAAGCACACCGGCACCGATCAGGCTGCCACCGCTTTGCTGGCGGCTGACGTTGTCCAGTCGGTCGCGCAGGAAGGCGGGCAGTTGCAGTTCAAAGAAGCCGAACATCGGCAGGGCGAGCAGCACAAACAGAGCGGCGAAACTGCCCAATATCCAGGGCGTTTGCAGCAGGGCGGCGAGGTTGGCGCCGAGCAACGCAGCCAGTACACCCAGCGCTGCATACACCAGCGCCATGCACACTACGTAGCTGCTGGCCAAGGCAAAACCACGGCGAGGGCTGGCGCCGCTGCCCACCACCAGGCCGGCGAGGATCGGCAGCATCGGCAACGAACACGGTGCAAACGCCAACAACAGGCCCAGGCCGAAGAACACCAGCAGGCTCCAACCCAGGCTGCGCTGTTGCAGGCCGCTGGCCAGGCTCTGGTCCTGGGCTTGAGCGGTGGCCGCTACGGCAGGATTGCCACCCAGGTCCACGGTGATCGACTGCGGTGGGTAGCACAGGCCAGCATCGGCGCAGCCCTGCCAGCCCAGCTTGATCTGGCCGGTGGCGCCAGCAGGGAGCTTCACTTCCAGGCCCTGGCGGTACACTTCCTGCTCGCCGAAGAACTCATCGCTATGGGCTTCACCTTGCGGCAGTGCCGGCTGTGCGGTCAGGCCCTCGAACTTCATGCGCTGCTTGTACAGGTAATAACCGTCGGCAATCTGCCAATACAGCTGGGTCTCGCCACTTTCAAGACGTTCGGAGGTAAAGGTGAAAGCTTTGCCCACCGGGAGGAAATCGGGTTTGGTCTCAAACGGGTTGCCCGGCGCGGCTTGGGCCAACCCGGCGAACAACACCAGCAGAAAGGTAAAAAGATGCCGCATGGTCAAGCCTTAGTCCGATACAAGTGAGGCACACAATGTGTGGCGTTGATTAACCGATGATTAACCGGCGCTATTCTAAAGTGTAGGGATTATCTGAGCTTGCCTCTTTTCACGGCATAATCTGCGCTTAATCCGCTGCACCTTTAATCTCCCCCATCTTTTATGAAGGGTTCACCATGCACGTACTGGTCTGTGAAGACGACGAACTGATCGCCAGCGGCATCGTGGCCGGCCTCACCGCCCAGGGTTTTACCGTCGAGCGCGTGGCTACGGCTGCGGCTGCTCGGGCGATGCTCAAAGCGGCGACTTTCGACATCATGGTGCTCGACCTCGGCCTGCCCGACGAAGACGGCCTCAAGCTGTTGCAGCAACTGCGCAGCCAGGGCCTGGAGATTCCGGTGCTGATCCTCACCGCGCGGGACTCGGTGACCAACCGCGTCGACGGCCTGCAAGCCGGCGCCGATGACTACCTGCTCAAACCCTTCGACTTGCGCGAATTAGCTGCCCGCCTGCAAACCCTGCTGCGCCGGATGGCAGGGCGCAGCGTCAACTTGATCGAACACGGCCGGTTGACCTATGACCCCAGCAGCCGTGAAACCCTGTTGGGTGGCCAGCCGGTGGATTTGTCCCGGCGTGAACAGGCGCTGTTGCAGGCCCTGCTGCACAACAAGGGCCGTGTGCTGTCCAGTGAGCAGCTTAAGGACAGCGTCTACGGCTTTAACGATGAGCTGGAAAGCAACGCACTCAACGTGCATATCCACCACCTGCGGCGCAAATTGGGCAATGGCATTGTCGAGACCGTGCGTGGTCTGGGCTATCGCCTGGGCCCGGCGGATGATGGAGAGAACGTTTCGTGAAGAGCCTGCGCCTGCGCCTGACGTTCAAGCTCGGCGCCGCATTCGTGTTGATCTGGGCCCTGGCAGCGGCCTGGATGCTCAACGACCTGCGCAACCAGATGATGTTCTCTCTCGACCAGCGCCTGGTAGCGTCGGCGCGCATGGTGGCGGGGCTGACCGAGCAGATGCCGGGCCTGGCCAGTGTCAGCGGCGGCGCGCATTTCAGTGCCGAGCAACTGCATGTGCCGGGCGGCATGGCCTGCCAGGTCAGCTCCTTGCGCGGGGAAATCCTCGCGCGCAGCCACACCACGCCGGATCAGGGCCTGGAGTCCCAACGCAGCGGTTTTCGCGACCAAGAGATCGACGGCGTGGGATGGCGCAGCTTTACCCTGTCCCGTGGCGATCTGCTGATCACCACCGCCGACCGCCAGGTGGAGCGCGAGGCGTTGAATATGTCGATCCTGCTGGCGGCATCGGTGCCGGTGGGCGTGGCCATGCTCGGTTGCCTGTGCCTGCTGTGGTTGGGCATTGGCCAGAGCCTGCTGCCGCTCAACCGTATGCGCGATGCGCTGATGCGGCGCAGTGCGGACTCTCTTGAACCCCTTCAGATCCACCCGCTGCCCAGCGAACTCAAACCGCTGCTCGACACCCAGAACCAACTGTTGCAGCGTATCGCCAAGACCATTGAGCGCGAACGTCGCCTCACTGGCGACGCGGCCCACGAACTGCGCAGCCCGCTGACGGCGATCAAGACCCACCTGCAAGTGGCGCGCATGACCGAAGGTGCGGCCCGCGACCAGTCCCTGGCCCACGCTGAGGAGGGCGCCGACCGCCTGCATCGCACCCTGGAACAATTGCTGTTGCTGGCGCGAGTGGAAGGCAGCCTGTCGTTTGACGATGGCGTGCAGTCCAGTGCCGAAGACGTCGCACGGCTGGCGATCCAGGATGCCAATGCTGGCGATAACTCACGCATCGACCTGATCCTGCCGGACAACCTTTCCAACGCTCCAGTGGAAATGCCCGTTGGCCTGGCGGTTGCGGCCCTGCGCAACCTGCTGGACAACGCCTTGCGCCACACCCCGGCGGACACTCGCGTGGAACTCAGTCTATTCACCCAGGCAGGCAACGTGGTGTTTCGCGTGCGTGACCACGGCAAGCAGATTTCCAGCGAAGACCTGCAGTACTTGACCCAACGCTTCTGGCGTAATGGCAACAGCGAAGGCTGCGGCCTGGGCTTGGCAATCGTGCAAGCGATTGTGCAGCGCTGTTCCTGCTCGTTGACGTTCGACAGCCAGGCGGATGGCCTGCGCGTCGAGCTGGGTATGCCGTTGCGGCGCTGATCTTTTTTCATCTGCCAAATAGTTACCGCCCTCTTGAAGTTCAGCGCTTCAGGATGGCGGTAATTTTTTTGCACTTGAGCGGGCCGAAGGACTCGGCCTGTACTGAAAAGGACAGTTCTTATGTTAGTCATCGATACCACTTTTCCTGCCAAAGGCTTCAATGAACGCAACGGTGAAACCGTGCGGCAGTTGATCCTGCATTACACCGCAGCTCCCTTCACATCCTCCTTGCAGACGCTGACGCAGGAGGGGGTCAGCGCTCACTATCTTTTGCCCGACCCGGATGAGCCTGGCTACCGCGCTGCCGGGTATGACGAACTGCGCGCGTTTCGCCTGGTGGATGAAACCAAGTCTGCGTGGCATGCCGGTGCGAGCCAATGGGCAGGGCGGGATAACCTCAATAGCCGCTCCATTGGCATCGAGATCGTCAACCTGGCACGGGACGATGCGGGTGTCTTTACCTTTCCTGAGTACTCGCACGAACAGATTGAAGTGTTGAGTGCATTGGTGCGCGACATCCTCGGACGCTACCCGCAGATCGGCCCGACCGACATTCTCGGGCATTCGGACGTGGCCTATTGGCGCAAGAGTGATCCAGGGCCTCGACTGCCTTGGCGGTGCTTGTACGACGCCGGTGTAGGTGCCTGGTTCGATGAGGCGGCGCGGACGATGTATCAACGCCGATTTTGTGTAGGGCTGCCGCCGGAAGTGGAAGTGGAGCGTGCGTTTCAGCGATATGGGTATAAACCGGCGCAGAATCGACAGGCGTTTGAGCAGCGCACGCGGGCGTTTCAGATGCACTTTCGGCCGGGGGATTATCGTGGCGTATTGGATGCCGAGACGTGCGCGATCCTGTATGCCTTGAATGAGAAATATCGAGGACTTTGACGCAAAGCACCGTTCAACGGCATCAGTTAACGATCACCAGCCCTAAATCCCTCAGCCGCTGATGCGTTTCCAGAACAGGAAATCCGTGCGCATGCCCTTGGGCCAGACGCCAACGGATTGGCAGTTTGGTCACCATCATCAGCGTATTGAGGGATAGAGAGATGTCTGTCGCTACCAGCCGTATCGAAAGCGCCCCAGTGCATGTCAGCCCGGCGCCTGTAGAAACGCTCTACCAGTTCGACGAAACACCGCTGCTGGCCCGTCAGCGCCAGCAGGAATCCAATGCGCGCAGTTATCCGCGGCGTATCCCTTTGGCGCTCAAACGCGCCAAGGGCATCTACGTGGAAGACGTGGAAGGCCGCCAGTTCATCGACTGCCTGGCCGGGGCCGGCACCCTGGCGCTGGGGCATAACCACCCGGTGGTGATCGAAGCTATCCAGCAAGTGCTGAGTGATGAGCTGCCGTTGCACACCCTCGACCTGACTACGCCGGTCAAGGATCAATTCGTGCAGGACTTGTTCGGTCTGTTGCCGGCCGAGTTGGCGCGGGAAGCCAAGATCCAGTTTTGCGGGCCCACTGGCACCGATGCGGTGGAAGCCGCGCTGAAACTGGTCCGTACTGCCACAGGGCGCAGCACCGTGCTGTCGTTCCAGGGCGGTTATCACGGCATGAGCCAAGGCGCTTTGAGTCTGATGGGAAGCCTCGGGCCGAAGAAGCCCTTGGGGGCGTTGCTTGGCAATGGCGTGCAGTTCCTGCCGTATCCCTACGATTACCGCTGCCCGTTTGGTCTGGGCGGTGCGCAAGGTGTGCGGGTCAACCTGCACTACCTGGAAAACCTGCTTAACGACCCGGAAGCTGGCGTGTTGCTGCCGGCAGCGGTGATTGTTGAAGTGGTGCAGGGTGAAGGCGGCGTAATCCCGGCCGACCTCGACTGGCTGCGCGGTCTGCGACGCATCACCGAACAGGCGGGTGTGGCGTTGATTGTCGACGAAATCCAGAGCGGTTTTGGCCGCACCGGCAAGATGTTCGCCTTCGAACACGCGGGCATCATTCCGGATGTGGTGGTGATGTCCAAGGCCATCGGCGGTAGCTTGCCGTTGGCGGTGGTGGTGTACCGCGACTGGCTCGACACCTGGCTGCCGGGCGCCCATGCCGGCACGTTCCGTGGCAATCAAATGGCTATGGCGGCGGGTTCGGCGGTGATGCGCTACCTCAAGGAACACGACCTGCCCGGTCACGCAACAGTTATGGGCGAGCGCCTCGGCGAACACCTGCGCATCCTGCAACGCGACTTCCCGCAGTTGGGGGATATTCGCGGTCGCGGGCTGATGCTCGGTGTGGAACTGGTCGACCCGGACGGCACCCTCGATACCCAGGGCCACCCTCCGGTGCACCGCCAATTGGCGCCGCTGGTACAGCGCGAGTGCCTCAAGCGCGGGCTGATCCTGGAACTGGGTGGTCGCCATGGCAGCGTGGTGCGCTTCCTGCCGCCGCTGGTGATCACCGCCGCTGAAGTCGACCGTGTGGCCGAGATCTTCGGGCGTGCCCTGGCCGCCGCCGTGGACAGCCTCTAATTTTTCGACGGCTTGGTACGTTTCTACAGATATCAGTGCAGCGCGTGGTGCGCAGCCAGCTTTTTGCGATGGAGAACAGCAATGACCTCAGTATTTGACCGCGACGACATCCTGTTTCAGGTAGTGGTCAACCATGAAGAACAGTATTCCATCTGGCCCGACTACAAGGTCGTGCCGGAAGGCTGGCGCACCGTGGGCAAGAGCGGCATGAAGAAAGAGTGCCTGGCCTACATCGAAGAAGCCTGGACCGATATGCGCCCGTTGAGCTTGCGCCAGAAGATGGATGGAGCAGCGCTCGTTTAAACATGGCGGTTTGTGTCTGGTAATCAGGCTCTATGGGGTGAGCGCGCGTATTGTGGCAAGCGGGCCTGGTGCGGTGAGCGTGCTTGCCCCGCGCTGGGCTGCAAAGCAGCCCCACTCCAGCCACTGAGTTGTATCAGATACACCGCATTCCACCCGTTCAGGACCGCTTCGCGCTCCAGCGCGCGGCAAGCCCGCTCACCACAACAAGCCGCTCGGCAAAGGTGGGCGCGACGACTTCAAGCGTCCTTCTCTTTCTCCAACCCACCCGAAGCTCCCGTCACCACCTGCACACTCAATCGAGGTGTTGCCAGATCCAACCCGGCCTCGTCCAGATGTCGTTTCAGCGACAGGTTGAACGCCCGTGACACTTCCCATTGCTTGATCGGCGCCGTCTTGAACCGGGCGCGCAGGATCGCGCTGCCTGACTCAAAGCTTTCCACCCCCTGGATCTCCAGCGGCGACCAGATATTGCGGCGCTGCAGCGGGTCATTGCGCATTTTCTGGCCGACATCACGGATCAGCTTGATCGCGTTATCAATGTCCATGTTGTACGGAATTGCCACCCGGAAGATCGCGTAGCCGAACTCTCGCGAGTAGTTCTTGATGCTCTTGATCTCGCTGAACGGAATGGTGTGCACAATCCCGTCGATGTCGCGCAGGCGCACGGTGCGGATGGTCAGGCCCTCGACGGTGCCGAGGTGGCCGCCTACATCCACGTAGTCATCAATCGCCAGGGAATCTTCGATGATGATGAACAGGCCGGTGATCAAGTCTGCCACCAGCGACTGCGCACCAAAACCGATGGCCAGGCCGATCACACCGGCACCCGCCAGCAGCGGTGTGACGTTCATGCCCATGTTCGCCAGGGCGACGATGGCGGCAATGATGAAGATCGTCACGAACAGCACGTTGCGGATCAACGGCATCATGGTCTGCGCCCGCGCATTGGCCAGGCCTTTGCGCGAGCGGGTGAGGGCGTGGTGGATCGCGGTGTCGCTGAGGATCCAGATCAGCCAGGCGAACAGCAGCGTACCGGCCAGGCCGAACAGTTTGACCGCGATTTCATGCCCCTCGCCTTCGGCAAAGCCAATCAGCGACAGGCCCCAGACCCGCAGGCCCAGCTCGATAAACACCAGCCATACCGCCAGGTGGGCCAGGGTGTAGATGAAGCTTTTCAGGCGCTCGGAGTACAGCGCATGGCGCTTGTGCCCGCGTTGCGGCTTGAGAGCATGGCGGCGTACCAGACCGTTGATGACCATGCACAACACCAGCAACACCGTGCACAGCAGCGATTGGCGCAGGGCGGTGCTGGTGTCGCCGGCAGAGACGAACGTGGCAAACAGCGAAATGCCCACCAACAGCAAGGCCGGGAGGTACCAGAACGAACCGATGATCGAGAGGGTGTCGCTGAGGGCGCGACGAGTGAGGCGGCGCGACAGCGGTTGGTTGCGTATCAGGTGGGCGATCGGGCGGCGAAACCGCAGGATAAACACGCCGGTGGACAACGCCGCCATCACATTGGCGACGGTTGCGGCGGTGTGAGACAGGTGTTGGCCGAGCGCGGTTACCAGTCTTGGGTCGCTCAGGGCTTCACCAAAAGCGGCAAAGCTGCCGATCCACCACAGCGGACGAAAGGCCTGGTGCCGCAGGATATACAGCGCACGATGGCGGTGCGGGCCGTCGAGCAAAGAGAACGCGATCACGCAGATGGCTGAGAAACAGGTACCGACCACCAGCGCGTAAGCCAACACCATTGCCAGGGATTTACCCAGGGAAGAGGGCAGTGCGTAGCTCATGTACACGGTGATCACCAGCGCGATCAGCCACGGCCCCAGTTTGCGCAGGGCAAAGCGCACCATGTCCCAGGTGCGCGGGTGTTGCGGCAGTTCTTCAGGCAGGCCGAACCGTTCGCGGACGCGGTGGCTGAGCCATATCAGCACGTAGGCCAGCAGGCTCCACACCGCGAGAATAAGCGCAAAGCCAAAAATGATTGGCAGCCATTCGTTGGCCGGCAGCATCAAAGCGTCGAGTTCGTCCTTGGCCTGGTCGATCTCATCGGACCAACGCCCCAGCGGGCTGTCGTTGCCGGAGAACTGTTGCTCCAGGGTCGACAGCGTGCTGCCGATCAGCCCAAGCACGCCCTGTTCGGCGGCCGGCTGGGCTTTTTGTGTGGCGGCGCGGAGTTTTTTCAGATCGCTCAGCAGTTGGGTGCGCTGCTGGTCGTTTTCCAGGGTCTTGATCACCTCGTCCAGCGATTGGCCGAGGGGCACTTCTGCCTGGGGCTGGGACTTGTTAGTGCTGCCGAGCAGGCCGGGCAAACCGACTGCTTGGGCAGAAGTAAGCGGCAGCAGGGTGAACAGGGCGATCAGCAGGTAGCAGGGCAGGGCAAACAGACGGGAAAGCACGAGGCGGTCAACCTTGGAAACGACGGGTTGAGCGAGTGTACGAGTGCACGCGTCATTCGGCCAGTTTGGCGAGGATCTTGTACACCACGGTGCCCAGGATCAGCAGCATACCGATCCACATGCCGAACACGCCGAGGGGCTTGTCGCGAAAGTTGAAGCCGACCGCGAGCATGATCATGCCGATCAGAATAGGGATAAGCATGGCGTGGAAGGAGGACATGGAGATCATGGTGCGACGGCCTTGTCGGAGTGGGAATACTGACAAGTCTAGGTCGGATTGCGGGAAGTGCAGATGATGCAGATCAGGTGTACGCAAAACCAAATGCGGGAGGGGGGCTTGCCCTCGATAGCGGTCTGTCAGTCAGCTTGTTTTTAGCTGGCCCACCGCATCGGGGGCAAGCCCCCTCCCACATTTCTGGCTGTATGTAGTCTTTGGATCAAGGCAGGTCGCGACTGGCGTAGAACGCACCCAGTACCTTCACCAGATGCGCCAGGTCATGGCTGCCGCACAGTTCACGAATGGAGTGCATGGCAAACGTCGGCAGGCCGATGTCCACGGTACGCACGCCCAGGTGGCTGGCGGTGATCGGGCCGATGGTCGAGCCGCAGCCCATGTCGCTGCGCACCACAAAGCTCTGTACCGGCACTTCTTCGGCCATGCACAGGTGGCGGAAGAACCCGGCGGTTTCGCTGTTGGTCGCGTAGCGCTGGTTGCTGTTGACCTTGATTACCGGGCCGGCATTGAGCTTGGGGCCGTGGTTGGCGTCGTGCTTGTCGGCGTAGTTCGGGTGCACACCGTGGGCATTGTCCGCCGATACCAACAGGGATTTCTGAATGGTACGTACGAATTCATCACCCTCCGGCAACAGGCGTCGCAGGGTCTGTTCCAGCATTGGGCCATCGGCACCGCAGGCCGAGCAGGAACCGACTTCTTCGTGGTCGTTGCACACCAGTACGCAGGTTTCGTCGGTCTCGCTGGTGAGCAGGGCTTGCAGGCCGGCGTAGCACGACAATAGGTTGTCGAGGCGCGCGCCGGCGATGAAGTCGCCATTGAGGCCAATTACAGCTGCACTCTGGGTGTCGTAGAAGCTCAGCTCGTAATCGAGCACCACATCAGCGTTCAACCCGTGCTCGCGCGCCAGTTGCTCGGTGAGCACGGCTCGGAAGTCCACGCGCTCGTCACCGGCAAACTGCGCGAGGATCGGCGGCAGTTCGGTCTGGGCGTTGATTGCCCAGCCTTGATTGGCTTCGCGGTTCAGGTGAATGGCCAGGTTCGGGATGATGGCGATGGGCAGCTTGAAGTCGATCAGTTGGCTTTCGACTTTGCCGTCGCGGCGGAACGTCACGCGGCCTGCCAGGGACAAGTCGCGGTCAAACCACGGCGCCAGCAAGGCGCCGCCGTAGACTTCCACGCCCAACTGCCAGAAGCCCTGGCGTTGCAGCTCGGGCTGGGGCTTGACCCGCAGGCACGGGCTGTCGGTATGGGCGCCCACCAGGCGAATCCCGCCCTGCAGCGGCGAGTGACGGCCGAGCTTGAAGGCGATGATCGAGGAGTCGTTGCGGGTCACGTAGTAGCGACCGTTGGCTTCGGTGGCCCAGGTTTCGCGCTCGTCGAGACGCTGGTAACCGGCCGCTTCCAGGCGCTGGACCAGGGCGGCAGTGGCATGAAAAGGAGTAGGGGAGGCCTTGAGGAAGTCGATCAGGCCTTGATTCAACGCTTCGCGCATAAATAGCTCCAGACAGCAATGCGCGGAGTTTACCGTTCGGTGACGGGAAGTGCACAGTACAAATGTGGGAGGGGGCTTGCCCCCGATTGCAGTGGGTCAGTCAACAATACAGTGACTGATTCTCCGCCATCGGGGGCAAGCCCCCTCCCACATTTGTTCTGTGTTCACAGCTTTAGAAGGGCGCTGGGCACTCGAAGCGCAAACGCTCGCCACTCTGCGGATGAGTAAAGCTCAGCATGCTTGCGTGCAAGCACAGGCGCGGCCATGCAGCCAGGGCTTGCTCATGGGCATACAGGCCGTCGCCGAGCAACGGATGACCGATCGACAGCATGTGCACGCGCAACTGGTGCGAGCGCCCGGTGATGGGCGTCAGCTCCACACGGCACCAGTCGCCGCAACGTTCCAGCACCTTCCAGAAGGTCATCGCGTGTTTGCCGAACTCGTGATCCACCACATGCCGTGGTTTGGTCGGCGGGTCGTAGCGCAAGGGCAGATCAATGCTGCCGCTGTCGAGTTCCGGCTGGCCCCAGGCCAATGCGGTGTAGGCCTTCTCGGTTTCACGGTCGTGAAACTGGCGGGACAGTTCGCGATGGGTATCGGCATCCCGGGCGAGCAGGATGATCCCCGAGGTTTCCCAGTCCAGGCGATGGACGATGCGGGCTTCGGGGTAGCCGTTTTCCTGCAGGCGGGTGATCAGGCAGTCTTTGTTGTCGTCGGCGCGGCCAGGCACCGAGAGCAGCAGGGTCGGCTTGTTCACCACCAGGACAGCGTCGTCCTGATGCAGGATATGGATATTGGACAGCGGCATTAAACAGCCTCGTAACAAACGCCAACGGCGGCTCGCCCACCCGGTTCCCGCTATGGGATCAAGGTGTGCGAGCCGCCGTGGCGGCCGCCTGTTCGATCAACGATCAGGCAGGGTGATATTGAGTTCCAGAATCGAGCAGCTGCCGTCATTTTCCAGAGCGACATGCACGTCATCGTTGCCGATGTTGACGTACTTGCGGATCACCTCGACCAGTTCCTTCTGCAAGGCTGGCAGGTAGTCCGGGGTGCTGCGTTGGCCGCGTTCGTGCGCCACGATGATCTGTAGACGCTCTTTCGCGACCGACGCGGTGCTTGGCTTTTTGTTGGCGCGAAAGAAGTCGAGAAATTTCATTGTTTAGTTGCCTCCAAAGATACGCTCGAAGAATCCCTTCTTCTTAACATCGAGGAAGCGATGTTCCACGGTCTTGCCCAGCAAGCGATCAACCGCATCGCTGTACGCCTGGCCGGCGTCGCTCTGGTCATCAAGAATAACCGGGACACCCTGGTTGGAAGCCTTCAGGACGGCCTGGGATTCCGGGATCACGCCCAGCAGGGTCACCGCGAGGATGTCCTTGACGTCCTCGACACCGAGCATTTCGCCGTTGCTGACGCGCTCAGGGTTGTAGCGGGTGAGCAGCAGGTGCTCCTTGATCGGGTCTTCACCTTTCTCTGCGCGCTGGGACTTGCTGGCCAGCAGGCCGAGCATGCGGTCCGAGTCACGTACGGAGGACACTTCCGGGTTGGTTACCACGATGGCCTCATCGGCGAAGTACATCGCCAAATGAGCACCGGTTTCGATGCCGGCCGGGGAGTCGCAGACGACGTATTCGAAGGTTTCCTTCAGTTCAGCGAGGACTTTGCCTACGCCTTCTTTGGTCAACGCATCTTTGTCACGGGTCTGGCTGGCGGCCAGTACGTACAGGTTCTCAAGGCGCTTGTCCTTGATCAGGGCCTGTTGCAGGTTGGCTTCGCCGTTCACCACGTTGACGAAGTCGTACACCACACGGCGTTCGCAGCCCATGATCAGGTCGAGGTTACGCAAACCGACGTCGAAGTCGACGATGACTGTCTTGTGGCCGCGCAGAGCGAGGCCGGTACCGATAGCGGCGCTGGTGGTGGTCTTACCCACACCACCCTTGCCGGATGTAACCACGAGAATCTTGGCCAAGGTGTTTCACCCCTAAGGAAAAAGGACTTTTCAGTCCCTGAAAAACATCTCTTGGAACTCGCTGCAGGCGGACGGTCTTTGTAGGAAAAAGACGGGTTAGCGTAGGAAAAACGCCAACCTTCAGATGTTCCTACACAAGTATTGCCGGTTTCGCTGTGCTATCAGAGTCTAGAGATGCTTGGAAAATGCGGCAGTATCCGTTAAAGACGGATGATGTTCAACACATCGCCCGACAGGCTGACCTGCACCCCGGCCCCCCACAGCGGATCACGGCGCAAATCTTCGGAAACCTTGTACTGGCCTGCGATGGACACTAGCTCAGCGGTCAACTGCTGGCAAAAAATACGGGCCTTGGTATCACCCTTGATGCCGGCGAGGGCACGTCCGCGCATCGGGCCGTATACATGGATGTTGCCATCGGCGAGAAGTTCCGCGCCGGGACTGACCGAGGAGATGACAACCAAGTCGCCGCCCTGGGCGTAAATTTGCTGCCCACCGCGTACGGGAGAGGTGATGATCTTTGTAGGCTTTATCGTCGGCTCCGGTGGTTTTTCCGGTTTTTTCTTCTCTTCACCGACCAATGGTTCGAGCGGACGCTCGCGTGCGCCGGACGGCGGCAATACTGGCAGTTCAATGGCGATGGCCGCGGCAATGTCTTCGATACGGCTGGCACGAATGGCCAGAGTGCGCAGGCCATGGGAGCGGCACACGCGCATCAGGCCGGGCAGATCGACAGCGCCCTGGCCGGCAGGCAGTTTGTCCAGGGCCAGCACCAGCGGGGCGTTGTTGAAGAAGTTTGGCGCCAGGGCGACCTTGGCGGCGAGCTGGCGGTCCAGGGCGTCGAGGTCGTTACGGGCGAGTTCCAGCACGGTGATGGCGAGCATGCTGCCTTTCAGCTGGAACACGGGATCTTGGTCTAGCGGTTCGGTTTGGCTCATGGTCGGCATAAAGCGGCTTGTCACGAAAAGTGTCGAGACTTATAACGAGAACATCCACTGGCCGCAAGCCGGGTCGAACCGTTGTAGAATGCGCGGCCCTGTCTTTACCGGAATCTGTAATGGATCGCCCGCGTTTTCGAGCTGCATTTTTTCACCCGCGTTTCTGGCTGCTATGGCTTGGGCTCGGCCTGCTGTGGCTGGTCACCCAATTGCCATACCGCGCGCTGCTGGCCATTGGTCGGTTACTGGGCGCGGGTATGTACCGTGTGGCCAGCGAGCGTCGCCGCATCGCCGCGCGTAACCTGGAACTGTGCTTCCCGGAAAAAACCGCTAAAGAGCGTAAGCAGTTGCTCAAGGAAAACTTTGCCTCCACAGGCATCGCCTTCTTTGAAATGGCCATGAGTTGGTGGTGGTCGCGCCAGCGCCTGTCGCGTCTGGCCCATGTCGAAGGCCTGGAGCATCTCAAGCAGGCCCAACTCGATGGCAAGGGCGTGATCCTCATGGCCCTGCATTTCACCACCCTGGAAATCGGCGCGGCGCTGTTGGGCCAAAAGCACACCATTGATGGGATGTACCGCGAGCACGGCAATCCGTTGTTCGACTTTATCCAGCGCCGTGGCCGCGAGCGCCACAACCTTGATTCCCTGGCCATCGAGCGCGAAGACGTGCGCGGCATGCTTAAGCTGCTGCGCGCCGGCCGCGCCATCTGGTACGCACCTGACCAGGACTATGGCGCCAAGCAAAGTATTTTCGTACCGCTGTTCGGCATCCAGGCCGCCACCGTCACCGCCACCAGCAAGTTCGCCCGCCTGGGCAAGGCGCTGGTGGTGCCGTTCACCCAGGAGCGCCTGGCCGACGGCAGTGGTTACCGCCTGGTGATCCATCCGCCGTTGACCGACTTTCCCGGCGAAAGCGATGAGGTGGACTGCCTGCGCATCAACCAGTGGGTCGAAACCTCTGTACGCGAATGCCCCGAGCAATACCTGTGGACCCACCGCCGCTTCAAGAGCCGGCCACCGGGCGAACCCAAGTTGTACGAAAAAAGCCGCCGATAAGGCGAGATTTTCCCCACACGGAGTGATGCGATGCGCCCAGCTGAACCGGTAACAGGCTTGATTCTTTCCGGCGGCGGGGCGCGAGCGGCGTATCAGGTGGGTGTTTTGGCGGCGATTGCCGAGCTGTTGCCACCAGGGGCGCCCAACCCGTTTCCGGTGATCGTCGGCACCTCGGCCGGGGCGATCAATGCGGTGACACTGGCCAGTGGCGCGATGGATTTCACGGCGGCGATCCAGCGTCTTACTGCCTTCTGGCAGGGCTTTCGCAGCCATCTGGTGTTGCGCAGTGATTGGCCGGGGGTTATTCGCCAGGCGAGTCGTTTCCTCATCCACAGCCTGTTGGGCCTGGGCGCGCAAGTGCCGGTAGCGTTGCTTAATAGCTCTCCGCTGCGGAACTTGTTGCAAGAGCGCCTGAACCTGGGCGGCATCGACGAAGCCATCCGAAACAAGCATTTGCACGCGGTGGCGGTCACCGCGTTCGGCTATGAATCCGGGCAGGCGGTGACCTTCTATCAAGGTGGCGGCACCATTGATGCGTGGTTGCGCCATCGGCGTATCGGCGTCCCGACGCAACTGACGGTTGAGCACCTGCTGGCCAGTTCAGCGATCCCTTTGCTGTTTGCCCCGGTGAAACTCGACCAGGAATATTTCGGTGACGGTGCGGTGCGCCAATCAGCCCCGATCAGCCCGGCGCTGCACCTGGGGGCGACCCGCGTGCTGGTGGTGGGCGTCAGCGGCAACCCGCGGGGCAATGAGCCGTCGGTGCAGCGCACCTACACCGGTCAGGAACCGACCCTGGCCCAGATCGGTGGGCACATGCTCAACAGCACGTTCATCGACAGCCTGGAAAGTGATATCGAATTGCTGGAGCGTCTGAACCAGTTCAGCCATCACCAGCCAGCCGACAGCGCGGCCCGAGGCCTGGCACCGGTTGAAGTGCTGGTGATTGCGCCAAGCCAGCCGATCGATGAAATCGCGGCAAGGCATCGGCAGGAATTGCCGGCGGCGTTGCGGTTGTTCTTGCGTGGGCCGGGGGCGACCAAGACGAGCGGGGCGGGGGTGCTGAGTTACTTGCTGTTCGAGGCGGGGTATTGCAGCGAGTTGATTGAGTTGGGCAGAAAAGATGCGCTGGCCAAGCGTGAGGAGATCATGCGGTTCCTGGGCCTGCCGCCTATCTGAATGTGGGAGGGGGCTTGCTCCCGATAGCAGTGTGTCAGTCAACAAATAGAGTGACTGACACACTGCTATCGGGAGCAAGCCCCCTCCCACATTTGTCTTGCATTGGCTTTTAGAAGTGATACTTGACCAGGAAGCTCGCCGTGTCCTGGGTGGTCTTGAATGCACCCGAATCTTCGATCCCGTACTTGTTCTTCCAGTAGTCGTACTCAAAACCCACATACAGCTGCTTATCGCCCCAATGCAGCGCTTTACCCAGGTCGTATTTAACCTGCGGGTTGAAGTGCAGGTTGGCGTGGTAAGTGCCACGGGCGTTTTTGTCGTTATCCACCACCCAATCCATGAAGCCGTCGATCAGGATGTCGGAGCTGCCGACGGGAATGGTGTAGGCCCACACCGGAGTGATTTGCCAAACGCCATCACCCGCGCGATTGCCTTCGGTCTGGCGCTGATAGAAGTTCAGTTGGAAGTAGTCGAAACCAGGGATGTTCAAGTCGAACGCCGGGCCGAGCAGGTACGACTCGTTATCGCCTTCGCCGAACTCGTAAGTGAAGGCCAGCAGCACATCCTTGATCGGTCCGAAGGACAGGTCTTTGTCGAGGATTTTACCGAATGACAACCGTGGGCTGATCTCGCCGTAGTAGGTGCTTGGGCCGACGTTGCCGTCTTCCTTGCCGTTGTAGAAGATACGGTCGACGAACACAAAGTTGTCGCCGTACTTCCACGCGTCGGCGTGTTCGAAGGTGACGGTTTGCTGGATCTGCGGGTTGACGGTAAAGCTCTTGCCCCACAGGTACGTCAGGCTGTTGTTCTGCCACTGCAACAAGTCACCGGCCACGGCCTGACCACCCGCAAGCAGGGATCCTGCCAGCATCAGGCCTTTGAACATAGGTTTCATTCGGTTGCTCCCGAGTTAAGGTTTTGTGGTTTTTCTTCTACGCAGGCGCTCTGGTGTGGCGCCTTTTGGTTCGCTGCAAAAATCGTCTGTTTGGTCAGCTTTAGTGCTTTTAGCAAGAGCTGCGCCAAGGTGTTTGAAACGCCAAAAAATCCCCGTCGGCTGCAACAAATGCAGTCGAATACAGAGGCGTTTTGTGCACCGTGGCAGCAGACATTAGGCCGGGATAAGTTGGCCTTGCAGTCAGCTTTTACATTCGCTGTTTTTTTTTGAGTCGATTCGAGCGGGCGCGGAGAATACTGGCTCCCAAGCCTTGGCTCAAGTGCGCTCTTACAGAGCGTGTCGGGCATAAATGGGGCACGGCTGATGGCCGCCCCCAGGTGGAGGGTGTGCATGGTGGGGTTCCTTGTTCGGTATTGTTTTTGTTGTCGTAACGAAGGAATCAATGCGTATGAGCGACGGCAGGGCGTTCTGAACCGCCGAGGATGTTGAACAGGATATTCAGTGACAACGCGCTGAGGGTGGCCATGGCGATGCCACTGTGGGTAATCGGGCTCATCCACAACGGCAGTTGGGCGAAGAACTCCGGGCGCACTACGGGAATCAGGCCCATGCCGATGCTCACCGCTACCAGCAACTGGTTACGGCGGTCGGCGATGTCAGCTTCCTGAAGGATCTTGATGCCGGTGGCTGCGACCATGCCGAACATGGCAATCGCCGCACCGCCGAGCACTGCCGGTGGAATCGAAGCCACCAGGTACGCCGCTTTGGGCAACAGGCTGAGCACAATCAGGAACGCGCCGGCCATGATCGTCACCGAGCGGCAACGCACGCCGGTCATCTGCACCAGGCCGATGTTCTGGGCGAATGAGGAGTGGGTAAAGGTGTTGAAGAACCCGGCGAAGAACGACGCGCCGGCATCACACAGCAAGCCCCGACGCAGCATCTTGGGGGACACTTCCTGACCGGTGATCTTGCCCAGGGCGAGGAACATCCCGGTGGATTCGACAAAGATAATCACCACGACCAGGCACATCGACAGGATCGGCGCCAACTCGAACTTCGGCATGCCGAAGTGCAGCGGTGTCACCACCTGCACCCACGGCGCCTGGGCCAGGCCGCTGAGGTCGACCATGCCAATGATGCCGCACAAGCCGTAGCCAAGCCCCATACCGATCAGCACCGAAATGTTCACCCAGAAACCGCGCATGAAGCGGTTGATCAGCAGGATGGTAGCCAGTACCAGCGCGGCAATCGCCAGGTAGATCGGCGAGCCAAATGTGGCTGCCGCGCTGCCGCCGCCGGCCCAGTTCACGGCCACGGGGAATAGCGAAAGGCCGATGGCGGTGATCACGGTGCCAGTCACCAACGGTGGGAAAAAGCGCACCACCTTGGACATGAAGGGCGCAATGATCATCCCGAAGACCCCCGCCGCGATGGTCGCGCCGAAGATCCCCTGCAAGCCGATACCCGGCATGCCGGCCATGGCGACCATGCTGCCGACGGCGGCAAAACTGGCGCCCATCATCACCGGCATACGAATGCCCACCGGGCCGATGCCGAATGACTGGATCATGGTGGCGATACCGGCCACCAGCAGGTCGGCGTTGATCAGGAAAGCGATTTCTTCACGGCTCAAGCCCGCGGCCTGGCCAATGATGAGGGGTACGGCGACGGCGCCGCCGTACATCAGCAAGACGTGTTGCAGGCCTACCAGAATCAGTTGCAAGAGGGGCAGCCGCTCCATGGCAGGGGCGGCAGGAATCTGCGGTTCGACTAACTCGGTCATGCAACACCTCGGATCTTTTTTATTTTTGTGTTGTGTGGAACGCAATCTCTAAATCACTACAAGTCCCCTGTGGGATGGGGGCTTGCCCCCGATTGCGGTGGTTCAGTCACTGATGTTTTGAATGACACACGGCTATCGGGGGCAAGCCCCTCCCACATTGGAACTGTGTGAATCTGTCAGTTGGTACGCGCCCCCTGGTTGATCCAGGTGCCAATCAAATCCCGCTCCTGCTGGGTCATCTGGGTGATGTTGCCCAGCGGCATGATCTGGCTCGCCACGGCCTGCGCCTGAATGCGTGCTGCCTGTTGCTGGATCTGCGCCGGGGTATCGAACATCACCCCAGCCGGAGCGGTGCTGAACAGCGGGCTGGTGGGCTTGGCCGAATGGCACACGGCGCAACGCTCTTGGATCACCCCATGCACCTTGTCGAAATCAATCGTCGCCTGGGCGGGGGCCGGTTCGGCGGCGGGAGCTGCTGGAACCGCGGGTTTCAAGCCACCGCCCAACGCCGTTTCAGGCAGTGGCTGGTATTCGATGGCCGCAGGTGCCTTGGCAATCGGCTCTGCCGGTTTTGGCCCAGTGACGTATGCCAGGCTAATCATCGCCAACGCGCCGACCGGTAAGGTCCATGCATACTTCTGGCTGTTGTGACGGGTGTTGAAGTAGTGCCGTACCAACACCGCCGCCACCGCGATACCCGCCAGGATCAGCCAGTTGTATTGGCTGCCGTAGGTGCTCGGGAAGTGGTTGCTGATCATGATGAACAGCACCGGCAAGGTGAAGTAGTTGTTATGGCGCGAACGCAGCAATCCCTTGGCCGGCAGGGCCGGATCAGGCGTGCGGTTCTCGGCGATGGCCGCCACCAGCGCGCGCTGCGCCGGCATGATGATGCGGAACACGTTGCCCACCATGATGGTGCCGATCACCGCACCGACGTGCAGGTAGGCGCCACGGCCGCTGAACACTTTGCTGAAGCCATAGGCCGCCGCAATCAACAGCACAAACAGGATGAAACCGAGCAGGGCAGGGCGTTTACCCAGGGCCGAGTCGCAGAGGAAGGAGTAGATGAACCAGCCGGCGAACAGTGAGCCAATGCCCAGCAATACGCCCTCGGTGCCGCTGAGGCTACTGCCAGGTGCGAGCAGGTACAGCGTCGGGTTGAGGTAGAACACCACGCACAGCAGCGCGACGCCCGACATCCAGGTGAAATAGGCTTCCCATTTGAACCAGTGCAGGTTGTCCGGCATGGTCGGCGGGGCCAGTTTGTATTTTTCCAGGTGGTAGATACCGCCACCGTGGATCGCCCACAAGTCACCGGCGAGGCCGCTCTTGGGGTTGACGCGGTT
Organism: Pseudomonas sp. 2995-1; assembly: GCF_002742505.1. Classification (NCBI taxonomy): domain Bacteria; kingdom Pseudomonadati; phylum Pseudomonadota; class Gammaproteobacteria; order Pseudomonadales; family Pseudomonadaceae; genus Pseudomonas; species Pseudomonas sp. 2995-1. The sequence goes on from NZ_LJSA01000490.1 coordinate 383,286, forward strand.
GAGGTTGTTTTCCAGCCAGACAAAGTAGAACGAAGCGCCGATCCAGGCGACGCCAGTGATCATGTGAACCCAGCGCACGCTAAGGTTCAGCCATTCCAACAGATGTGCTTCCACAGTCTTTACCTCTCGCCTGTCACCCTTGTTGTCGGGTGATCCGGCCTTCTCTTATTGGTGGGGGGCGAGGATCAACCGCTCATCCTCTTTGAAAAAATGCTCATCGCAGTTATTGCCTGTGCCACTGCGATCAACCACCAGGAAGTCATCCCGCTTTTCGATCGTCAGCACCGGGTGGTGCCAGACGCCGCGATGGTAATTAATGCCCTGCCTGCCGTTGGTGACGAAGGCGCGGACCAAGCCCGATACAGGTGCATCGCCAAGTGGCGCGACCACGATCAGAAAGGGGTTGCCGAGCAGCGGTATGAAAGCCTGGCTGCCCAGCGGGTGTCTTTCCAGCATGCACACGGTCAGCGGCATATCCAGCGCGTCGGCGCGGAAGATGCTGATGATTGCGTTGTCTTCAGGCTGTGCGGTTTCTACCGTTGCCAGCTTGTGAAAGCGCATGGTCGACCCGTTGTTGATCATGAAGTGATCGCTGCCGTCGGTTTCGATAACGTCTCCGAAGGGGGCGAAGGCTTCTTTGGTCAGGGGTTCGATCATCAGTGTGCGCATGGCTGTCTTCTTATCCGGATTCTGTGTTGGTTATGCGGTTGCTTGTGGGTGTGATGAACGTGTGTGGTGGGGGGGCTTACCCCGCGCTGGGCTGCGAAGCGGCCCCAACAAGATCACTGCGTTTCTTCTGTGAAAACGCGGTGTCTGCTTCCAGGGTCGCTTCGCGCCCCAACGCGGGGCAAGCCCGCTCACCACAACAAGCTCTTTTGCCACAGGATTCAGCGTTTACTTGGCGACTTTACCCAGTACGCGCAGGCGGCTCACGCCCCCATCCGGGAACACGTTCAGGCGGATGTGGGTGATCGGGCCCAGTGCCTTGATCTGCTCGGCGAAGGTGTGTTCGGCGTGCATTTCCAACTTCTGCGCCGGTAGCAGTTCGCGCCAGAACAGCGATTGGGTTTCGATCTGGCTGTCGGTGCCGCCTTTCACGAAGGCGCCTTGGATCGAGCAGGTGTCCGGGTAGTTGCCCTTGAAGTGCAGGGTATCGACGATGATCTTCTCGATCTCGCCCGGGTGGCCCAATGCGACGATCACCCAGTCATTGCCTGGTGTACGACGACGAGCGGTTTCCCAGCCATCGCCCATGTTGATGCCACGACCTGGGTTGAGAATGTTGCTCATGCGGCCGAAGTGTTCATCGGAGCACGCCAGTGCGCGGCCGCCGTTCAGGGCAGACGCCAGGTCGACCTGTTCGTTGTCGCCCACCGACGACCAGTCGCGGAACGGAATACCGTACACACGCAGACGGGCTACGCCGCCGTCCGGGTAGATGTTGAAACGCAGGTGGCTGAACGCCTGATCGTTGCTGATCTCGTGGTAGTGGTGGCTGTTGCCTTGCAACTCGACGGCCGACAGCACTTCGGTCCACTGGGTGTTGTCATCCGGGTCGCCCGAGGCCAGGAAGCAGGCTTCCAGGGACGCCGACGGCGGGAAGTTGCCGGTGAAGAATGAAGTGTCGATGTCCACGCCCTTGATCGAACCCGGTACGCCCAGGCGGATCACTGCGCTGTCGTAGCCTTCGAAGCGCTTGCGGCGTGACTCCCAGCCGTCCATCCACTTGCCGTTGTCATCGAAAACGCCCTCCTTCCACACGGCCGGGGTCGGCTGGAACAGGCGGTTGGCGTCAGCGAACCAGTCATCGGTCACCGAAAGGATCTTGGTGCCCAGACGGGCGTCGGCCAGGTTGACGAACTTCTCGAAAGGTACGGCGTAAGCTTTCATTCTTCTTGTCTGCCTTAGATAGAGTGGCTGGGGATGGTCGTTTAGAGGGTCAGTAAACGGAACAACGCGATCTTGTTGATCTCGGCCAGGGCGCATTTGAATTCGGCGTCCGCCGAGTTGTGAATGCGCGTCTCGAATGCGGCCAGGATCTGATGCCGGTTGCTGCCTTTTACCGCCATGATGAAGGGAAACTTGAACGTGGCTTTGTAGGCATCGTTCAGCTCGGTGAAGCGCGAGAACTCTTCGGCCGTGCATTGGTGAATCCCCGCGCCAGCTTGCTCATCAGTGCTGGCTTGGGTGAGTTGGCCCTGGACGGCAGCTTTGCCGGCCAGGTCCGGGTGGGCGTTGATCAGGGCCAGTTGACTGGTGTGATCAGCGCTCAACAGGATGTCGCTCATGCGCTGGTGCAGGGTTTCGATCTGGTCGATCGAAGGGTCCTGGCCCAGGTCGAAGGCCTTTTCGGCCACCCATGGCGAGTGTTCGTAGATATCGGCAAAGGCGGCGACAAACTCATCGCGGCTCAAGGTCGATGGCTTCAGGGTCTTGAATGCAGTCATTTGGCCGCTCCCGTGTACGGGTGGGTTTCATGCCAGTGACGGGCGATATCGACGCGGCGGGTGAACCACACGTGTTCATGGCCCTTGGCGTATTCGATAAAACGCTTCAGCGCAGCCAGGCGCGCCGGGCGGCCAATCAAACGGCAATGCAGGCCGATGGACAACATCTTCGGTGCCTCGGCGCCTTCGGCGTACAGCACGTCGAACGCATCCTTCAGGTATTCGAAAAAGTCATCGCCCTTGTTGAAACCTTGCACCTGGGTGAAGCGCATGTCGTTGGTGTCCAGGGTATAGGGGATCACCAGGTGCGGCTTGCCGGTGGGGTTGTTGGGTTCCCAGTAGGGCAGGTCGTCGTCGTAGGTGTCGCAGTCGTACAGGAAACCGCCTTCTTCCATCACCAGGCGACGGGTGTTCGGGCCGGTGCGGCCGGTGTACCAGCCCAGCGGGCGTTCGCCGGTCAGTTCGGTAAGGATGCGGATGGCTTCGAGCATATGCTCGCGCTCCTGGGCCTCGTCCATGTACTGGTAGTCGATCCAGCGGTAGCCGTGGCTGCAGATCTCATGGCCGGCCTCGACCATGGCGCGAATCACGTCCGGGTGGCGTTGGGCGGCCATGGCCACGGCGAAGATGGTCAGCGGGATATCGAATTCTTTGAACAGCTTGAGGATGCGCCACACGCCGGCACGGCTGCCGTATTCGTACAGCGACTCCATGCTCATGTTGCGTGCGCCTTGCAGCGGTTGGGCCGAGACCATTTCCGATAGGAAGGCTTCGGACTCTTTGTCGCCGTGCAAAATATTGCGCTCGCCGCCTTCTTCGTAATTGAGTACGAAAGACAACGCGATGCGTGCCTTGCCCGGCCAGTGGGGGTGAGGAGGGTTACTGCCGTAACCGATCAGGTCGCGTGGGTAGTCAGCGCTCACTGCAGTCTTCCTTCTTGTTCGTGGTAGCAAGTGCGTGGCGACCGGCAGAAAAACCTGGTGGCGTCACAGCGATGAGCTGATTGTATACAACTTGATGGTCACTTTGTAAGCCTGTATTTCTGCATTTTTTCCAGGCGGTTGCCACCGATTAGCTTTGCAAGAAACTTGCCTGGTTGGTCAGTAAATGGATGAAAGGGCGTTTAAAAGCAAGGCTTGCTGAGAATTTGCAGTGAGGATAGCTGCGCAGAGTGGTGAGTAAAACTTTGTAATTTTTATTGTGTACAATTTTTATTAAAAGTGTCTTAATCAGCGCATCGCCGGATTTTGCATGCCCTGTAAAGGTGCGGCCTATTTTCACTCTACTCAAGGGAGCTCCGTTCCATGGGACGACTGACCACACACGTACTCGATGCCGCCCACGGCTGCCCCGGCAGCGCCATCCAGGTTGAACTGTACCGCGTCGAAGGCACGCAGTTGGAGCTGGTCGCCAGCGCCCTGACCAACAGCGACGGTCGTTGCGATGCACCGCTGCTGCAAGGCGATGACTACCGCACGGGTGTTTACCAGCTGCAATTCAGCGCCGGCGATTACTACCGTGCCCGTGGCGTGCAGTTGCCGGAGCCGGCCTTCCTTGATGTCGTCGTACTGCGTTTTGGTATCAGTGCCGAACAGGATCACTACCACGTGCCTCTGCTGATTTCGCCTTACAGCTACTCTACCTATCGCGGTAGCTGAGTCGTCACCTCGCTTCACACCCCCAAAGCTCTTCGTTGGTTTCGCCCGCGCACACTGCGGGCTTTTTTTTGCGCGCAGAAACGTTCAATTATCTAGCGCCTTATTGGCGTGATTGCTCAATAGGCTAGGTGTTTTCCTCGACGAAGACACTGCCGTGACCTCACTTACCGACCCTGATGACGACGCGCTACAGGCCCTGCGTACCCAGCTCACGCTGCGTATCAACAGCAGCCTCTATCCCAGTCGCCTGGTCAATCGACTCGCGCTGGCGGACTTGGGCTGCGCTGAAGCGGCGACTACCCTCAGCCGTCTGATCAGCGCTGCGCCCCGGGTGCTGCGGGTAGTTCGTGCCGAGCTGCGCAAAGCATTCGAACTGGACCCGGACCGCCTGCTCTTTACCGAACCCAAGCCGCCCGCCGTCGCGCAGAAAACCGACAGCCTGACCGACCGCGCCTTGCGCCTGATGGTGTTGCCGTCGGTGTCGATCAACCTCAATCAGTTCACCGCCCTGAGCGACAAGGACGACCCGAACCGCCGCTTTACGTTCACGCCCCTGGAGGCGCTGCGCCGGGTGATCGGCCTCAACCTGTTTGACCGGCTCGCCCAGGCCCACAACGATTATTGGCAGGGGTTGGCTGCCGGCACCTGGCTTACGCGTCAGGAGCGATGGGTGCAGGTGCATCAGCAACTGTTCGCCCACCAGGCCTTCATCGCCCGTCAATTGGACGAGCTGTCGAGCGCCGGGCGGGTCATGGTCCAGGCGTTGGTGGATGCGCCGACGGTGGAGGCGCGCCAGCGTGCGGGCGAGCGTTGGGCCAGTGTGCAGGCGTGCGAGTTGATGTGGCCTGGCGCCGGGCCGCGGTTGATGCCGATCCCTGGCGCCCTGCATATTTATCGTGAGGGCGACCCGATGGGCATGCCCCATGTGATGTATCTGCCGGGCGTGCAGCGCAACTTTTATGAGTACCCCTCGTTCGACCAATTGCAGTGCGCCCTGGTGGCGCTGATCAACGGCGCGCTGTTCGACGACCTGTGGCAATGCCTGCCCCTGCGACGTCGGCACGAGGTGTGTGAGCCGGCCTCGACCGCTGCCGCGGGTCGCGGCGTACGGTTGTCGGGCGATGCATTGGCCTACAGCGCGCAGGCGGTACTGGACGCGCAATGGGAAAACGAACTGGCCTGCGCTGTGTCGATCAACCTCAAACAGGTGTTTTCCGCCACGCCCCAGCCTGCGGTGACGAACGCCACACGCTTTCTCGCCTACATTGAACGGGCACGCCGGCACTGGGTCGGTAAACCACGGCTGGAGCGGTGGCGCCGTGAGCTGCTGGACTGGGACCAGCATCGACGACGCCAGGAAATCATCTTCGCCAGCACCGCGTCGAGCCTGGCGATCAACACGGCACTGCGCCAGGTCAAGCGTTACGAAAAGGGCCTGATGGCGCTGCTCGATCACAGCGACCCGGTGGTGGACACGCCAGCCTGGCTGGAATATGTGGCGCTTGAAGCACAACTCAAGGCCCACGAGGACACCCTGGCCGCACAGGTGCAGGACGCGCAACTGCGGCTGTTCGAGGCGGCGTACTGGGGGGAACGCCCCAGCGGCCAACTCAAGCGCGCGAGCGCTTATATCCTCGGCCTGAAGGACCTGTTGCGCGTTGAAGTTCAACTGCAGCACCGGCTCAAGCGTCTGCGCGCGCCCCATCGGGACCTGCTGCTCGAAGTATTGGAGGCACCGCTGGCCAGCAAGCGCGAGGGCAGTCTTACCCGTGTGCTGTCGGTGCGGGTGGGCGATGACTGGCCGCTGCACAGCGTGTTTGCGGTTACGCGCCAGGCTGCGCTGGATGCTCCCGAGCGGCGAGAACCGGTGGTGCTGTGTGCACTCGGGCGCGAGGGCGGTGTGGCTGGGTTTTCCAGCCTGGGGGAGTTGTCCCGCAGCGTCGAGGCCAGTCTCGGCAGTCGCGATACGTCGCTGTTATGGGGTTACGTCGAGCGGCAGCAGCGTCAAGCCGTACGCGCACGAGTTGCCGCGCGCACGCTGAAAGTGAGCTATCACGCCATCGACGGCAACCCCCTGCTGCTGGCACTCAAAAGGCTTCTCAAGAGCTATGTTCTGCTGCAGCACAGCGCGAATATTTTCAACGGAATTGAAGATCCTCAACTCAGCCGCCAATTGCTCGCGGTCGAGCTGCATGAGCACCTGCTTGCCCCGGCCAACCAGGCGTTGAACCAAGCACGCGACCATGTCGATCTGGTCCGCAAAGCCGCAGAAGCGAAAAAAAAGCTGCCATCGTGGCTGACTGACGCGACGGCGGCGCAGGTCAACCGCTTCAAGCGTGTGCAAGGTCGTTACCTGAGCAGCGTATTTGCCTATGAAGAGCGCCTCCAGCAGCGCTTGCCCGATGTGCACGCTTTTGCCCGCGACCTGCTGATCGCGCGTTTGCGAGAAGACGGCCCGTACCCGGAGTTGAACATCGACACGCCATTTATCGAAATGCCCGATCAGGTCGACGGCAGGTTTTGTGGCTGGGAAAGCACCTGCACAGTGGGCGATCGCAACGAAGCCCTTACTCCCAGCGCGACGCGCACGCAGTTCAGTCTGCTGCAACTGGCGCTGCACAACCTGGACCCGAAGATGCGGCCCACCTATTGGCGCTTCCGGCACGCCACCTATCTGCAACCGGCGTGGAAGCAACGCCTGAGCGTCAGCTACTTGGTCAATATGGTGTCCTCGCTGGACATCGGCGGCCAGTACGAGGCGTTGATCCAGCGCACGTTCCACTCGCCTGACCCGCGTGAGCAGGGGCGCGTTCCGCCACTGTTGAGGCGCGCGTTGGGGGCGGGTATCGACGCCGACCGCTATTCGGCGCTCAGGCAGGGGGTAAGCGAGCAGGGGCTGAGTCTGTTCAATACGGCGATCGGCGCCCGCGCCCCCGAAGATCTGCGCAGAAACGGCCATCACGTGCAGCTCTATGTGGTGCATCTGGCCGGCCACACCCTCCTGCATGATCGCTACATCGCCGGGATCGTGGTCATCCATGACCAGATTTCCCAGGCCTGTGTGGTGTATTGGCCCACCGCGCCGCAGGCAGGCAGCCTTAGCGAATATGCCAGCCTGCAATTGGCGCGCGAGCATCTCAATGGCATGAGTTCGTTGCCCGCGAATGTCACGGCGTTGGCCCGGCACGTCGCGCCCGGTTGGGCGTTCGAAGCGATCGACCACCACGGCCGCAAACCGAGCAAGGGGTCACGGTTACCCGGCCCGTTGGATTTCGTGCCGACTTTCGTCATGTTGCAAGGGCTGTGGCACGTCGCCGAGTTCGTGCGTTCATTCAAGGTCAGGCACCTGGAACCCACGGCGCTTGTCGAGCAGATTGAGCAACAAATCCGTGAGCAGATCGACAGTGATCAGACGAACTGGCTGGTACTGGTGCCGACTGCACACTGGGACGCTCGCGCCCTGTTGTATCAGGCGCGGGTGCTTGAGCAGCAGCGCCGGGCGCAGGCCATCAGCAACTCCGGCAAGACCTTGGAGAAACACCGAGAGCAGCGACTGGAGGAGCGCAGCGATAGCCGTCGGCGTGCCTTGTTGTCGCTTGCCGTGCCGTTCTTCGGCCTGGGTAACCAGCTGTATGAATTGCTGCTGACGTCGCGGCGTTATCACCGCGAGGGCGACCCTCGGGACGCGGTGGCGGTGGCATTTGGTGCGGTGTTCCTGGCAGTTGACCTGCTGCTGACCTTTGTCCCTGGGCCCAAACTCAAACCGGGGAACCTGGCCCGTCCGGGGCTGCGCTCGATAGGCACGGGTCTGCACCGCCTGCATCGCGCAGCGTTCTCGGAGTTTGGCCAGGTCGCGCACGTGCCCAAGTTGCCCGGCGCGGGTACGGCGCTCAAACCCCTGGAACGTTTTCGCGTCCAGGGCCTGCCCCAAGGCGCGATCGCCTTGAAGGGGGCGGGTGAAAAAGGTGTCTACGTGAAGCGCGGCGAGCATTTCGTGGTGGACGGAACGCATCACTACCCGGTCTACCGCCGCGAGGGTGAAGGTTTTTTCCGCCTGAAGAGCAAGGACGCGGCGGGGCAGGATGAATTAATCCTGACGCTGCACGAACCCGGCGAGTGGCTGCTGGGGGCGGACGCGCCGGTCGCCGGCCCGAGCTCGGCAGTACTCAACCCGTGGCGCGCGGCTGCCACGCAGTCGGATTGGCAACCACCGGTGGTACCCACTGCGACCCGGGAACGGATTCACCGCTCAAGCGTGGCGTCCCGTCATTGGTTCGATTGGCGCCTGCATGGCGCCGATGATGTGGGCGTCGGGTCCTCGGTGAACGGCGTGTTTCATGTACACATGGATCCTCCGGGATTCCCTTACGATGCCATCTATGTCGGGAGCCGCTATGACACGCCGACGCAATCGGCTATTGGCTACTACCGGTTGTTGCATCAGGGTGAGCACGTGCCCTTGAGCGACATGGCCTTTATTTCCAGGAACGAGCCGCTGGTGTCCAGGGCTCGCGTTGATATCGAACACTGGACCAGCAGCGGCCTTGATGAACAGCCGATTCCTGTGTCGCGTACGTCAACGGGCGAATGGCAGCTGCATGCGCCGCTGTTCGATGGGCCATTGGAGCCGTCGGTTGAGAGGGCGTTCCCGACGCTGACGAGCAGCAGCCGAACCTTTGCGGTGGCAAGGCTGATCGAGTTGGCGGACTCATCCCGTTCAGTCACCGCCAGCCATCTGCTTAACGTGCGCGCAACGCTGGACAGCTGGTTAACCCCAAGTCCCGTGCAACTTGGCCAGACCGATGACCTGCTGCGCATGCTGCGACCCACCGAACGGTACGGCGGCTATACCTATATCGGATTCGAAGGCCGGGCGCCGGGCTTCACACGCGTTGACTTCACGCCCACTATCGCGCTTGACGAGGTGCTCAAGGCCGGCGGCGCGCAGCATTCGGCTCAGAGGCAGATTGCCCAGGGTGCAGCCACCCGCGCGACGCTGGAGCAGCAGGGCTTCAGGGTGCAGGAGTGGAGTGTAAAGCGCGGCACGGTCCGCAGTCCCGAGTGGCTGGTGACCCACCCCCAGTCAAACGCGCTGTACTACATCACCTTCCAGTGGTTGGATCGCGGCAGTATCTTGCTCAGGTCAAAGCTCACCCACGCATGGTTCAATCAAGCCATCAAACAACATCGGACTTCCGCCATGGCCGCGTCGGTCCGGGAGGCGCTGAGCGAACAGCGCCTCGTGCGGATGATGGCCGGCATTCAATGGCCGAGGCATGGCAATCGCCCGCCCACGGTGTATTTCGTCAAAGTGAGCCCGCGCGAGCGTTGACCAGTGAAATAACGCCGGCACCACCGAACAGGCTCGCGCTGATGCGGTTGAACCAGCTCTGGCCCGCGCCGCTGCGCAGGTACCGCGCGGCGCCATGGGCGCCGAGGCCGTAGGCGAGCTTGCAGGCCAGGTCGAGCAGAGTCCACGTGGCGATCATGATCAGCAGTTGCGGGAGGAAGGCGTTCTGGCTGCTGAGAAATTGCGGCAGGAAGGCGGCGAAAAACAGGATGTCCTTGGGGTTGCTGGCCCCCAGCACAAAGGCCCGGCCAAACAGCGCGCGAAAGCGCGGCACTGGCGCAGCCTGGGGCACTGTCGCGCCCTGGGAAGGCTGGCGCGATTGCTGCCAGCTCTGCCACGCCAGGTAGAACAGGTACAGCGCGCCGACGATCTTCAGCGCGTTGAACACCTTTTCCGACGCAAGCAGCAATGCGCCCAGGCCCAGCGCCGAAGCGCTCAGCAGACAGATCGAGGCAAACACCCCGCCTAGAAACGCCGGGTACGAGCGGCGCAGGCCGTAGTTGAGGCTGTTGCTGATCATCAGCAACGACAGCGGCCCCGGGATCAGGATCACTACCAGCGCAGCGCCGCTGAACAGCAGCCAGGTTTCCAGACTCATTGCTTGCTCCTTGTTATAGAAAGACGAACTTGGCGATAAAAATCACGCACAGCGCCCAAAGGCTGGCGGAAATCTCGCGGTATTTTCCGGTGCCGGCCTTGAGCGCCACGTAGGTGATAAAGCCCAAGGCGATGCCGTCGGCCACCGAAAATGTCAGCGGCATCATGATCGCGGTGACGATCGCCGGAATGCTGTCGGTGGCCTCATCCCAATTGATGTGCGCCATGCTCGCCATCATCAGCATCGCCACGTAGATCAGCGCACCGGCGGTGGCGTAGGCCGGGATCATACCGGCCAGCGGCGCGAAGAACATCGCCGCCACGAAGAGGACGCCCACGGTCACGGCAGTCAGCCCGGTGCGACCACCTGCGGCCACCCCGGCGGCGCTTTCGACGTAGCTGGTTACCGGTGGCACACCGACCATGGCGCCGAACACGCTGGAGGCGCTGTCGGCCTTGAGGGCGCGGGACAGATTGTCGATCTTGCCGTCAGCCTTCACCAGCCCGGCCCGTTGCGCAACGCCCATCAGCGTGCCGGCCGTGTCGAACATGTGCACAAACAGGAAGGCGAACACCACGCTGATCATGCTCACATTGAACACACCCTTGATGTCCATCGCCATCCAGGTCGGCGCCAGGCTCGGCGGGGTGGAGAGGATGCCGTTGTAGTGCACCAGGCCCAGGCCCCAGCCGGCCAGGGTTACGGCGATGATGCTGATGAGGATAGCGCCGAACACACGGTGGTAGCTGAGGATCGCGATCAGCAGGAAGCACACGGCCGCCAACAGCGGCGCCGGCTCATGCAGCGAGCCGAGCTTGATCAGCGTGGCCGGGCTTTCGACGATGATGCCTGCGGTTTTCAGGCCGATCACACCGAGAAACAGGCCGACCCCGGCGCCCATGGCATGGCGCAGGCTGACCGGGATGCTGTTGAGCAGCCATTCCCGCACGCGTGAGAGGGTCAGGCCCATAAACAATACCCCGGAAATAAACACCGCACCCAGCGCGGTTTCCCAGGTGTAGCCCATAGTGCCGACCACGGTGTAGGTGAAAAACGCATTCAAACCCATGCCGGGCGCCAGCCCAACCGGCCAGTTGGCGTACAGGCCCATCAGCAGGCAACCGAGTGCGGCGGCGATGCAGGTAGCAACGAACGCCGCGCCGTGATCGATGCCGGCGTCGGCCATGATGTTGGGGTTGACGAAGATGATGTAGGCCATGGTGATGAAGGTGGTGAGGCCGGCGATCAGCTCGGTCTTCACTGTGGTGCCATGCAGGCGCAGCTTGAACAGGCGTTCCAGCCAGCCGTTCGATGAGGGGGCAAGGTCCAGCGTCGGGGCTTCGGATTTGCGGCTATCCACAGCGAGTACTCCTCAAGAGTTTTATTGTTATTTCCAGCGCCGGTCACATGAGTGGGCAACAGCGCTTTGAGGTACTGGCGGGCTTTGTTGACCAATAGGTCAAGAACTCGCACGAAGCGAATTATGCTTTTGTATACAAAGAAAGCAAATAATGTTTTCTATTTTGTGTGCGAAAGAGATGAAAGGCAACTCGTGAGGCAAGCGGGCTCGCCACAACCGGCCCGTTCGCCACAGGGATTACGGCTGACCAGACAGTGCCTGGTTCACCGCCAACCATCCATTCACAGCCTCTTCCCCGGCTTCATTGAACGCTCGTTGCAACAGCTTCACCTGTTCACGGCGCAATGACTGCTCAAAACGCAGCCCTTCCTCGGTCAATTCCAGCAAGCGTTTGCGCTTGTCGGTCTCGGACGCGACGCTGTCGACCAAGTGCATTTCCTGCAATTGGCGCAGCGGAATGTTCAGCGCCTGTTTGCTCACACCGAGCAACTCCAGCAGCTCTTTCACGCTCAAGGCCGGGTAGCGCGAGATAAAAAACACGATGCGCTGGTGCACTCGACTCAGGCCTCGACGTTCGAGCATTTCGTCAGCCTTGGCGGTAAATGCCTGGTAGCCGAAGAAGAACGCTTCCATGGCCTGTTGCTGGCTGTTTTGGTTTTTAAGGTCAAGCATGTTGACGTATCCGCTCAAGCTGTCGTAATTTCGGTCAACCAGTTTGACGTATTTCCCACAGCCTTCGCTAGCGGTGACCTCCATGGCCTTCTCCGAACGTGTTACGCGCCTTAAAAGCTCCTTGATCCGTGAAATCCTCGCCGCAGCCCAGCGTCCGGAAGTGATGTCGTTCGCCGGTGGCCTGCCGGCCGAAGCCATGCTGCCTGCGCTGAACTGGGATGACATGCCGCTCAATATCGGCCAATACGGCATGAGCGAAGGCGAACCACAATTACGTGAATTACTGGCCGCCGAGGCGCGGGCGCTGGGCGTGCCGTGCGAGGCCAGCCAGGTCATGGTGGTCAGTGGCTCCCAGCAAACCCTGGATCTGGCGGCCAAGCTGTATATCGACAAAGGCACGCAGGTTCTGCTGGAAGGCCCGACCTACCTCGCGGCGTTGCAGATCTTCCAACTGTTCGGCGCCGAATGCCTCACTGTCCAGTTGGAAGCCGACGGGCCGAACCTCAGCGCATTGCGCGCCAGCCTCGAACGCCATCGTCCGGCGTTTATCTACCTGATCCCCACGTTCCAGAACCCGTCGGCCGTGCGCTACAGCGAGGCCAAGCGCGAGGCGGTCGCCGCGTTGCTCGATGAGTTCGGTGTGACCCTGATCGAAGACGAGCCCTACCGCGAACTGACCTTCGACGGCGGCAGTGCGCGCCCCATCGTCAGTCGCCTGCAAAAGGCCAGTTGGATCTACACCGGCACCGTGTCCAAAACATTGTTGCCTGGCCTGCGGGTCGGCTACCTGATCGCCAGCCCGGACTTGTTCCCGCACCTGCTCAAGCTCAAGCAATCGGCGGACCTGCACACCAACCGCGTAGGCCAATGGCAGGCGATGCAATGGATCGGCAGCGAAAAATACCAACAACACCTGGTGGAACTGCGCAGTTTTTACCGCCAGCGCCGCGATGCATTCCAGGCCCCGCTGGAGCGCCATTTTGGCGATCTTGCCGACTGGCAAGTGCCTCAGGGCGGATTATTCTTCTGGCTGACCTTGAAACAGCCGCTGGATACCCGCACCTTATTGGCCCAAGCGCTGGGCCAGAACGTTGCGTTCATGCCCGGTGAACCGTTCTTTTCCGAGCCGGACCAACACCTCGGCTCGTTGCGACTCAACTTCAGCCATATCGACCCGGCCCGCCTGGACGAAGGTCTCAAGCGCCTGGCCGCGGTGGTCCGTCAAGCACAGCACGCGCAAGCGGCATAAGGGGAGCCCCATGTATAAGGTTTATGGCGATTACAAGTCGGGCAACTGCTACAAGATCAAACTGATGCTTAACCTCTTGGGCGTCCCGTACCAATGGGTGGATGTGGACATCCTCAAGGGTGACACCGAAACCCCCGAATTCCTGGCCAAGAACCCCAACGGCAAAATCCCCGTGCTGGAACTGGAAGACGGTACTTGCTTGTGGGAATCCAACGCGATCCTCAACTTCCTCGCCGACGGCAGCGAGTTCTTGCCGATCGAACCGCGTTTGCGCACGCAAGTGTTGCAATGGCAGTTCTTCGAGCAGTACAGCCACGAGCCCTACATTGCGGTAGCGCGGTTTATTCAGCTTTACCTGAACATGCCAGAGGATCGCCTTGAGGAATACAAAACCACCCACAAAGGCGGCTACAAGGCATTGCGGGTGATGGAGCGGCAACTGCAAACCACGCCCTATCTGGTGGGCGAGCAGTATTCGATTGCCGATATCGCGCTGTATGCCTACACCCATGTGGCCCATGAAGGTGGTTTTGATTTAGCGCCGTACCCGGCTGTGCAGGCCTGGTTGAAGCGCGTGGCCAGCCATCCCAAGCACGTGGCAATGCTGGACTGACAGGCTATGGATTTGGGGGCGATGGCTGCTCGGGCGCAAGCGCGGTGAAAGGCAATTGGCGCGCAGCGAGTGTGTACAGCCATCGCAGGCCTGTGTCAGAGCGCTGGGATAATCGCGTCAGGCCCATGATCCAGGCCACTTCTGCGCGGGATACCTTCGAGGGGGCCTCCGGGTGTGCCTGGACGTTGCGCAGTGTCAGCAACGCCAGGCCGATGGTCCAGACCATGAACCGACGAATACCTGGATGCCTGGCTGGGATCAGCAACGCAAACTGCAGCGCTCGCTGTAAGTGAGCGTTGGCGGTGCCAACCATTTGCCCTACAACTTGGACATGCTTGGGATCACGGACTCCGGCCTGCAAAACGCAAGGCTGCAGATGATATTCGGCCAGTAGATCCTGTGGCAGCCAACAAACTCCCCGGGAGCGATCCTCCCACTGATCCTTGAGAATATTGGTCAACTGCAACCCGGTGCCGAATGAGCGTGCCAGGTGTTTCAGGGTTTCGCGTTGCGTTGACAGTTGCGGCTCAAAGTCGATGAAAAACTCGGTTAGTGTCTCTCCGACAACGCCCGCTACGTAATAGCAGTAGCGGTCCAACTCCGTGCGTGTAGCCAATCCCTGTAGACCGGCCTTGTCCTGAAACTCGGCCATCCCTGTGGTCATTATGTTCAGGCAATCAAGGATCGCCCTTCGCTTGGCCGGACTGAGCGTGTCGTTAACGGCCAATATTAAAGGCATATGTCTGATCAGCTCGCGCTCGGCTGCAAGGGTTTGCTCCGTCAGGTGCTGAGTCAATTCATCGCTCAAGCATTTTGCGTCCCCCTGGCCACTGATCACCTCAAAATACCGACGTTGGTAATAGCGTTTTTGAGCGGACGTGAGACCGGGTTCGTCTTCTATCGTGTCTGCCATTCGGCACAGCAGATAGGCATTAGCTACTGCCGGGCGAAGTTCGGCCGGCAATTGAGGAATGGTCAAGGCAAACGTGCGCGATACCTGGGGAAGGATTTCATTCTGGTACGCGAAAGGCGCTTGGGGATTTTCCATCATGGCCTGCAGTCGCCAGTCTTCCAGCCGACAGGCCGGGTGAGCGAGGATGACGTTGAACCAGGCGGTCAACGCTTCGGGCGCGGTGTCGACCCACTGCCGCAAGGCCGGGATTTCTATCCAGCGCCATTCAGAGGCCTCGGTTGGGTTGGCCTGCGGTTCGCCATCAAACGTGCCGATATAAATATGATCGAACTCATGCTCGATCAAATTCCCTGGGACGCGGGCCTGGTAGGTCAGCGTCATGACCTCACGCAAAGGGCAGGCCAAACCCATCTCTTCACCGAGCCGTCGATGGGCGGCGTGTTCAGTCTCTTCGCCGGGGCGCGGATGCCCGCAGCACGTATTCGTCCATAGGTTCGCGGAGTGATATTTGCCGGCAGCGCGCCGTTGCAGGAGCAGCCGACCTTTGTGGTCGAATATGAAAATGGAAAACGCTCGGTGCAGCAGCCCTTCACGGTGCACCTGCAGCTTTAAACCAGTACCGATTTGACGATCGTTCCCGTCCACCAGTATCAGTGTTTCTTCCATGTCTTAAATCTCGTGTTGTGCGCCGGTGGGGGGCCGATTCAGTTTGCTGAAACGCGCCAGTGCCGGCAGGGAAAATACACGCCATAGCCGTGATAGTGCATCAGCCGGGCAGTGTCTGGCTCAGGAGCTCAAAACACCGCTGCGCCGCCGGGCTCAGCCCCATCCCGCTTCGACTGATCAACCCGATCTCCCTGTTCACTCCGGGATGATCGATGTTGATGCGTTTCAACCCTTCCAGACTGTCCGCCGCCGACTCCGGCAGCACACTGATTCCCAGCCCCTGGCGCACCAACGCCAGCACCGTCGACATGTAGTTGGCCTCCATGCCGGCGTTCAGCGTCAGCCGGGTTTCATCAAACAGCGCATCCACGTGCTCGCGCACACTGCTGTCGCGCCCGGTGAGGATGATCGGCTGGTCTGCCAATTGCTCCAGGGTCAACTGGCGATGGTGGGCGAGAGGATGATCCAGCGGTACAAACGCACACAACCGATCATTCAGCACCGGCAGAAAATCCAGTCCATGGCTGAGTCGTGCACGTACGCCGATGCCAAAATCCACTTCCCCTGCGCGCACCTGGGCATGAATGCGGTGGGCGACCAGGTCATGCAACCGTACTTCGATGCCGGCGAAGCGTTCGCGAAACAGGCGCAAGGCCGGCGGCAGGGCGCCAGCGCACACTGAGGGCAGGGCGGCGATGGTGACCACCCCTCGGCGCAGGGCGGCGATGTCGCGCGAGCCGGTGACAATGTTGTCCAGGTCCAGCAGCAATTTTTCCATGGGGCCACGCGCCTCATGGCCGGCAGCGGTGATGCTGACATGGCGCGGGCTGCGGTCGAGCAGGGTGACACCCAGCCAATCTTCCAATTGCTGAACTTGAACCGTGAGTGCCGAAGGCGACAGATGCAGCTCATTGGCCGCCTTGGTAAAGCTGCCGGTACGGGCGACTGCGAGGAAGGCTTGAATATGCTGGATGCTATTTTTCATAGGCGCGGCTTCATTTTGTTTTTCCGAACATGCGGTGGTGAATATTCCAATTTACAAAGAGTAACGCGCTTCCAATACTCCAGGGAAAACAATAACCGGCCAAAAAGGCCGCTCTGGAGTAACCCATGCTCGCAACCCTGGGTGTCATTACCATCCTGTGCCTGCTCGCTGCCGTCATGAGCAAACGCCTCTCACCACTGGTGGCCCTGATCGCCTTGCCGATCATCGCCGCGCTGCTCGGCGGGTTCGGCCTGCAAACCAGTGCCTTCATCATTACGGGGATCAAGAACGTCGCCCCGGTGGTGGGCATGTTTGTGTTTGCGATTCTATTTTTCGGGATCATGACCGATGCCGGCATGCTCGACCCCATCATTGATCGCATCCTGCGTACGGTCGGGACGCGTCCAACACGCATCGTCGTCGGTACCGCGACCCTGGCCCTGCTGGTGCATCTGGACGGTTCCGGCGCGGTAACGTTTTTGGTCACGGTGCCCGCGATGCTGCCGCTGTACATGCGGCTGGGGATCGACAAACGCATCCTCGCCTGTGTGTGCGCTATGGCCGCCGGCGTCAACTTTTTGCCCTGGACCGGCCCGGTGCTGCGCTCTTCGGCAGCGTTGCATGTGCCCGTGGCGGACCTGTTCCAACCGCTGATCCCGGTGCAGATCGTCGGCCTGATCTTTGTCTTCGCCTGTGCCTGGTGGCTCGGCCATCGTGAAGAAAAACGCCTGGGCCTGGGCGCTGGCTCCAGCGTGGATGCGATGCCGCAACGGGTGCTCAGCGACGACGACATCAAGCTGCGTCGGCCGCGCCTGTTCTGGGTCAACCTGATCCTCACTGTGCTGGTGATGGTGGTGATGATTGCCGGTTGGGTCGACCCGGTGGTGATGTTCATGCTCGGCACCGTGGTGGCGCTGTGCATCAACTACCCGAATGTCGACGCCCAGCGCGCCCGCATCGACGCCCATGCGAAAACCGCCCTGACCATGGCCAGCATCCTGCTCGCCGCCGGGGTGTTCACCGGCATTATGCAAGGCACCGGCATGCTCAAGGCGATTGCCGAAGTGGCGGTGGCGCAGATTCCGGCCGGCCACGGAAAGCTGATCCCGGCAGTCGTGGGCTTTCTGTCGATGCCGCTGAGCATGTTGTTTGACCCCGATTCCTACTATTTCGGCGTGATGCCGGTGATCGCCGAAGTCGGCAAGGCCTTGGGCGTCGACCCGCTGCAAGTGGCCCAAGCCTCGTTGCTGGGCGTGCACACCACCGGTTTCCCGGTCAGCCCGTTGACCCCTGCGACCTTCCTGTTGGTGGGCCTGTGCAAGATCGAACTGGCCGATCACCAGCGCTTTACCATCCCTTTTCTGTTTGCCGCGTCAGTGTTGATGACCCTGACTGCGTTGCTCCTGGGAGTGATCTGAGATGAAAACCTTGCGTATCGGTTCCGGCGCCGGCTACTCCGGCGACCGTATCGAACCTGCCGTGGAACTGGCCGAACACGGTGACCTGGATTACCTCGTGTTCGAATGCCTGGCCGAACGCACCATCGCCTTGGCGCAACAGGCCCGTATCAGCGATCCACAGGGTGGCTACGATCCGTTGCTGAGTGAGCGCATGCGCCGCGTGTTGCCGTTTGTTGGAAGGCAGACCGCGCGTCGTCGCTTGCGCGTGATCACCAATATGGGCGCGGCCAACCCGGTGTCGGCGGCGCTTGAAGTGCGGCGGATTGCCAGTGAATTGGGGTTGAGCCTCAACGTTGTTGCTGTGGTGGGTGACGACGTGTTGTCAGTGCTGCAGCCCGATCACGTGCTCGATAACGGACAGACCGTTGGCTCACTGGGTGAGCGGTTGATTTCCGCGAATGCCTACCTGGGTGTCGACGGTATTATTGATGCGTTGCACGCCGAGGCGGACGTGGTGATTACCGGGCGCGTGGCAGATCCGTCGTTGTTCCTGGCCCCGCAGATGTTTGAGTTCGGTTGGACGGCGGACGATTGGCTGCGCCTGGGCCGTGGCACATTGGTCGGGCATTTGCTGGAGTGTGCAGGGCAGGTCAGCGGTGGTTATTTTGCCGATCCTGGTTTCAAGGATGTGGACGATTTGGCGCGCCTGGGTTTCCCGTTGGCCGAGATCGATGCCGACGGTGAGGCCGTGATCACCAAGGTTGCGGGCTCCGGTGGGCGGGTCAGTCGCGCGACGTGTACCGAACAATTGATCTACGAAGTGCATGATCCGGCGGCGTACCTGACGCCGGACGTGACGGCGGATTTTTCCCAGGTGGG
This sequence comes from Pseudomonas sp. 2995-1, assembly GCF_002742505.1. NCBI lineage: Bacteria > Pseudomonadati > Pseudomonadota > Gammaproteobacteria > Pseudomonadales > Pseudomonadaceae > Pseudomonas > Pseudomonas sp. 2995-1. The sequence continues at coordinate 402,076 of NZ_LJSA01000490.1, forward strand.
GTTCGTCGAAGAGGGGGTTGATCGCGTGCGTGCCCAAGGGGCCAATGGCCGTGCGCGACCCGAGCAACTGAAGGTCAGCGTCGGTTATCTCGACGGCTGGATCGGTGAGGGGCAGATGTCCTACGGCGGCCCGGGTGCAGTCGCACGGGCGCAACTGGCGCGGGATGTCGTACTCAAGCGTTTGGAACTGATGGGTGTGAAGATGCAAGACCTACGCGCCGAACTGATTGGCATGGACTCGCTCCACGGTCCACGCAGCAGCGTAGAGCCCTGGGAAGTGCGTCTGCGCGTGGCGGCGCGTTGTGAAGACCGAGGGGACGCGGTGCGCGTCGGTAATGAAGTGGAAACCCTTTACACCAACGGCCCGTCCGGCGGCGGCGGTGCCAGCAAAAGCGTACGGCAAGTGGTGGCGGTGGCCTCGTTGCTGCTGCCCCGTGACGCGGTCAACCCGAGGATCGAAGCATGAAACTGCACACGCTGGCCCATTCCCGCACCGGGGATAAGGGCGACACCTCAAACGTCTCAATCATTGCCTATCGCGCCGAGGATTATCCGTTGCTGCGTGAGCAGCTCACGGCCGAGCGTGTGGCTGCGTACTTCGCCGGGCTGTTGGAGCCGGGTGCGGCACCGGTTCGACGCTATGAATTGCCGAACGTGCAGGCGTTGAACTTTGTGCTGCCGGGGATTCTGCGTGGCGGGGTGACTCGCTCGCTGGCGCTGGATGCGCACGGCAAGTGCCTGGGCTCGGCGCTGCTGGATCTGGAATTGATAACACTGGACTGAATGTGGGAGGGGGCTTGCCCCCCGATAGCGGAGTGTCAGCCGGCTAATCCAGTGACTGACACTCCCTCATCGGGGGCAAGCCCCCTCCCACATTAGTTTTGCGATGTTTGTCAGATCGCGGCAAACCGCTTATCGAGGTAATCGATGATTACCTTGGAGTCATACATCCAAGTGGTCTGGCCGTTTTCTTCGATGCGCAGGCACGGCACCTTGATCTTGCCGCCTTGCTCCAGCAGGGTCTGGCGGTCCTGCTCGTTGTTCTTCGCATCCTTCAGCGCCACCGGCACATTCAGGCGGTGCAGGGTACGGCGGGTCTTCACGCAGAACGGGCAGGCGTGGAATTGATACAGGGTCAGGTCCTTGGCCGCTGCGTTCACCTGCGCCTGTTGTTCGGCAGGGCGCTGCTTTTTGCGCGGACGGGTAAGTAAGTCGCCGGCGATGATGACGTGGCCGAGGCCCACTCGAAGTGCTTTGACGAACATGGCTGAAACCTCTTGCCCATGAAGAAGGGGCCGCAGCTTACCTTAATTCTGCAGGCGAAAAAAAACCGGCGATGAACGCCGGTCTTTTTCTGCGCAGCCTATTACTTGATCAGGCTGAGGAACTCGCTGCGAGTGGCCGCGTTTTCGCGGAACTCACCCAGCATCACAGACGTGATCATCGACGAATTCTGTTTCTCCACACCGCGCATCATCATGCACATGTGCTTAGCTTCGATCACCACCGCCACGCCCAGGGCGCCGGTCACTTGCATCACGGCATCAGCGATCTGGCGGCTGAGGTTTTCCTGGATCTGCAGGCGGCGGGCATACATGTCGACAATCCGCGCGACCTTGGACAGGCCCAGCACTTTGCCACTCGGGATGTACGCGACGTGGGCCTTGCCGATAAACGGCAGCAGGTGGTGTTCGCACAGCGAGTACAACTCGATGTCCTTGACCAGCACCATTTCGCTGTTGTCGGAGCTGAACAAGGCACCGTTGGTGACTTCTTCCAGCGTCTGCTCATAACCGCGGCAGAGGTACTGCATCGCCTTGGCGGCACGTTTTGGCGTGTCGAGCAGGCCCTCGCGGGAGACGTCCTCGCCGAGTTGGCCGAGGATCGCGGTGTAATTCTGTTCCAGGGACATGAAACTACCTGTGGGATTTTCGCAAAGCGCAAGGTTACGGTGGCGGACACATCGCTGCAAGCCTGACGATGTCACTTGTTACTCGTCACGGCCTTCCATCATCGTACGCTTGAGCATCACATACACCGCCCCCGCACCGCCGTGGCGGGCCTGGCAGGAGGTGAAGCCCAGCACCTGAGCGTGTTGGCGCAGCCAGGTGTTGACGTGGCTTTTGATCATCGGTCGCTTACCGTCCAGCCGCACGGCTTTGCCGTGGGTGACGCGTACACAGCGGATTTCGAATTTGGTGGCTTCAGCGAGAAAGGCCCACAGGGTTTCCCGGGCTTTCTCCACGGTCATGCCGTGCAGGTCGAGGCTACCTTCGAAGGGGATCTGGCCGACCTTGAGCTTGCGCATCTGGCTTTCCTGCACGCCATCGCGGGCCCACATCAACTCGTCTTCGGGGCCGACGTCGATCACGAATTGGTCCGACAGGCCATCCACGGTGGTGGCATCGGTGCGCACGGTCGCGGCCTGGCGCAGTTTGGCGATTTGCGCCCGATCAGCCTTGGGTTTGCCGGTATCGGCGCGGTCGTGCTTGATCGGCTTGACGCCGCGCAGCTCGTTTTTGAACAGGGAAAAATCGTCGTCTTGCATGTCGGCCTCCGCGAAGGGCGGGCAGTTTACCTAATTCGCGGCGGCCGGGCGCAGGAAACGCTATCCAAGCGCCATCAGTCGTGTTTTTTCATCAGGTGTGCAGCGATATTCAGTGATAACGGCTGGCGCATTTTCCGACGGCTACGACGCCACAACCACACGCCCAGCCACAGCACCAGCACGCCGATGCCCAGCAGGAGGGCAGAGCCACCTGGGCTGGCATTCAGTTCGCCAAGGGCCGGTGAATGACCAAACAAGCCGGCGCCACCAGCGCCCGCAAGCAACAAACCTACAATCGCCAGCAACGCGGCAATGCCGGCCACCAGACGCAGACGCCAGTTACTCGGGCCCTTTGGGCGCAAGCGACGAGCGTCAAAACCATCGGATATCTTCATTCCGACCTTTCCTCCAGGGTATCGGCCCTTCGACCGGAAGATACGCAGCTTGTTCCTGTACCCGAGGCAAATGCGCCAAATCAAAAGGCTTAGCGGATGAGCGGGGCAATAAACATTGCCGCGCCGCTCATCAGAAGGGCGATCAGATCAGATCTTTGGTCAGCGCAAGGGTGGCGAAGTTGTCGGCCATGATGGCCATTTCGGTTTGCTGTACGTGCTCGGCACTCAGGATGCCGCCTTTGTAAGGCAGGTCGCGGGTGGCGCAGGCGTCTTCCACCAGGGTGCAGCGAAAGCCCAGGTTCTTGGCCGCGCGCACGGTGGTGCTGACGCTGGAATGGCTCATGAAACCGCAGACGATCAGGTCCAGGGAACCGAGGTCTTGCAGGTGCTTTTCCAGGCCGGTGCCATGAAAGGCGCTGGGCAGCAGCTTGCCGATAATGGTTTCGTCGCCTTGAGGCTCAAGGCCGGGAATGAACTCACCGCGTTCGCCCTGAGGGTCGAACAGGCCACCGACGGTACCCAGGTGGCGCACATGCACGATCGGACGGCCAGCGTTGCGCGCTGAGGTCACAAGTTGCTTGATATGGTCGACCGCCGCGTCCATGCCCGAGAGGGCGAGTGGACCGCTGAGGTATTCCTTCTGGGCGTCGATGATCACGAGGGTCGCATGGTTCAGGTTGGCTGCTGCGTAACCGCGACCGCTGAGTTGAAACATCGTCTTTGGAACGGACATTCTGGGGCTCCTGTGAGGGGGGCTTTTGCGACATTGTCCACTGGCTGAGCAATTCTGTGAATCGCTACCATCGTAAGGTACGCCGTTGCTGGCGTGCAGCCATGTCAAGAGGCGGGCTTGTTTAACACAATGCTGGCAAATTGGATGAAATCCGATGGGTGGCGCCAAGTTTTCGTACATCGTCGGTACAGGCGAAGGCTGTTAGAATCGCCAGTCGTTTTTTCCAGGAGTCTGCCCCCGTGATCACTTCCCGCCTGCGCACCTTGCGCGACCATATCCGTTGGGCTGTCAGCCGTTTCCATGGGGAAGACCTGTTTTTCGGCCATGGCACCGACAACGCCTGGGATGAAGCCCGGCAATTGGTGCTCGGCGCCTTGAGCCTGCCGTGGGAAATTGCCGACAGTTACCTGGACTGCAACCTGGAAGAAGAGGAAGTCTCCCATGTGCAACGCCTGCTTCACCGCCGTATCCATGAGCGCGTGCCGACCGCCTACCTGCTGGGTGAGGCGTGGTTCTGCGGCATGTCGTTTATCGTCGACAAGCGTGTGTTGATCCCGCGTTCCCCCATCGGCGAACTGATCGAAAACCGCTTCGAACCGTGGCTGGCCCAACCGCCGGCGCGCATCCTCGATCTGTGCACCGGCTCAGGTTGCATCGGCATCGCCTGCGCCTACGAGTTCCAGGACGCCGAGGTCGTGTTGGGTGACTTGTCCTTCGAAGCATTGGAAGTGGCCAACCAGAACATCGAGCGTCACGGCGTCGACGAGCACGTATACACCGTGCAGGGCGATGGTTTCGACGGCCTGCCAGGCCAGCGTTTCGACCTGATCGTGTCAAACCCGCCGTATGTGGACGCTGAAGACTTCGCCGACATGCCGGACGAATACCAGCATGAGCCGGAGCTGGGACTGGCCTGTGGCGATGACGGTTTGAACCTGGTGCGCCGGATGCTCGCCGAAGCGGCGGACCATCTGACCGAGAAGGGTTTGCTGATCGTTGAGGTGGGCAACAGCCAGGTGCACGTTGAGGCGTTGTACCCAGAGGTGGACTTTGCTTGGCTGGAGTTCCAGCGGGGCGGGCACGGGGTGTTCATGCTCACGGCCGAGCAGTGCCGGGCGCATCAGGCCGTCTTTGCCGCCAGGGTCTGAGTGGGTCATGCGGTCAGTGTGGGAGGGGGCTTGCCCCCGATGGTAGTGTCTCAGTCAACACATTCATGACTGAATACACCGCTGTTGGGGGCAAGCCCCCTCCCACATTTTTATTGCAGTGCAACCTATTAGCGGTGTGTCGCAATCCAGATCAACAGCCCTGCCTGGAACACCGTAAACGCCACCAGACAGGTGATGGTGAAACGTAGCCCGCTGTCCTCGCGCTTGAACTTGGTGACTTTTTCCTCTTCCTTGCGCAGCTTCACTTCCTGTTCCAACAGGTTCTGTTCGGCCTGTTGCAGCATCTGCGCGGCTTCGAGGATCTCGACGAACTGCACCTTCTCAGTGTTCCAACTGTCCAGCACATCACCGACCTTGCCTGGCTGTACGTTGCCTTTGAGGTGCTGCACATCGGCATACGCCACATCAAAACCCTGAATGCGCAAGAAGTGGTCGCGGCGCAGGCGCGTGGCTTCGTTGAGTGCGTCCTTGTTGGCCAGGTCGACGCCGTCGACGCGGTAGTGCGACCACTTCTTCTTAGCCCAGGCAGCGCCTTGAGCCACGAGGAAACGGCCGATGCCCCGGTTGGCCGGCTCGATTTCCAGGCTGTTGCCCGGACCGAAATGCACGCGATGGGTGTCGTGGTCGACCCAGATATCCAAGTGGTTTTGTTCGCGACGCACACGCTGGCCGGGCAACTGAATGACCATGCGCAACAGGCTGTGTTGCTTGTCATTGCGCTCGGCATAGCCGAACTGCACGAACCTCAACGGCCGCAGGCCAGTGGCGCGGTCGGTGGCCAGGGGGGCCAGGCGCAGCATCTTGAAATGTTCGGCCTGGACATCCGCCCACGGCAGAGGCGCCGCGTCGACGGCCTCGGTTTTTTCAGCCGGGGTGTCGGCGGTCGGTTCTGGTGTTGCTTCAGTGGTTGTCATGCGGCGCGATCCTGTCCAAGCCCAGCAAGCCGACAGTCTTTTTGCTGTCGACTCTTGGCTTATCGGCCGTTTTTGCGAGGACTGGAGGCAAATTGTCGCTTAACGGGGTTGAAGTCCGGCGATAAAGCGCACCACGCGGTTGCCCAGCTCTGCGGCGAGGGGTAATTGCGGGTCATTGTAGGAGGCCAATTGCTGCTTCACGTCATTGGGCACGATGCGCATGACGTGGTTCATGCCTTCGATCACCGTCAGCTCGGCATCGGGCTTGGCCCTTTTCAGTTGCTGGGCGTCACCGACACCGACCTGTATATCGTTGGTGCCCTGGACGATCAGTGCCGGCATGCGCAGTTTCGCAAAGGCCGCGGACGGATCGGCGCGGAACAGGCTGATCAGGTAAGGCTGCACACTGGGTCGGAAAATAGCCTCCAGCGGGCCAGGTACATCGGCATCCACCTGACCGGCCTTGAGGTGATCGAGGATTTCATTACTGCGCAGCAGCAGGGCAGGGGGCAAGTGATCGGCCAGTTGCTGGCGGATGACCTGGTCCACCGGACGAGCGCTACCTGACAGGGAGATCACACCGGCCGGGTCGAGTTGCGGGGCGGCGAGGGCGGCGACCAGCGCGCCTTCGCTGTGGCCCAGCACAATCAGCGGGCCCATGCGTTTGTCGGCCTTGAGCATTTTGCCCCAGGCCACCGCGTCGGCCACGTAGGCGTCGAGGGTCAGGTTACGCTCGTCAGGTGTGGCGGCGAGGCTTGCAGCCACACCGCGCTTGTCGTAGCGCACGCTGGCGATGTTGTGTCGTGCCAGCACCCACGCCAGGCGCTTGAGACTGTCGTTGCGCGCGCCGTCGGCACTGTTGCCGTTGCGGTCGGTGGGACCGGAGCCCGCGATAATCAGCACCACCGGCACCGGATGGTCGGATTGGGGCAGCAGCAGCGAACCAAACAGCTCGCCGCTGCCGGTGTCCAGGCTGATGGGCCGTTGCAGTACGACGGGGGACGCGGCGTGGGCCACGGCGGTAAACAGGGTGAGGGTAAACAGCAAAACTCGCAGCATCATCGCGCCATCATTGGTGAAGTGTCGGTTGGACCTGTGCCGACCGGTAAGGTTTCGAGGATGAACTAGTCGGTTGGCCCGCGTATACTGGCGCGCTTGGTTATCACCCCCGAGTGATTACAACTGATTTCACGGAGCGCCCTGCATGTCCGGCAATACCTTCGGCAAGCTGTTCACTGTCACCACCGCAGGCGAAAGCCACGGCCCGGCGTTGGTCGCCATTGTCGACGGCTGCCCGCCCGGCCTGGAACTGTCCCTGGAGGACCTGCAGCGCGACCTCGACCGCCGCAAACCCGGCACCAGTCGCCACACCACCCAGCGCCAGGAGCCCGACGAAGTCGAGATCCTCTCCGGCGTCTTCGAAGGTCGTACCACCGGTTGCGCCATCGGCCTGCTGATCCGTAACACCGACCAGAAGTCCAAAGACTACTCGGCGATCAAGGACCTGTTCCGACCGGCCCACGCCGACTACACCTATCACCACAAATACGGCGAACGCGACTACCGTGGCGGTGGCCGCAGTTCCGCGCGCGAAACCGCCATGCGCGTGGCCGCTGGCGCCATCGCCAAGAAATACCTGGCCACCCAGGGCATCGTGATCCGTGGCTACATGAGCCAGTTGGGCCCGATTGAAATCCCGTTCAAGACCTGGGACAGCGTGGATGACAACGCTTTCTTCTGTCCTGACCCGGATAAAGTGCCGGAACTGGAAGCCTATATGGACCAGTTGCGCCGCGACCAGGACTCCGTCGGCGCCAAGATCACCGTGGTCGCAGAGGGCGTCAAGCCAGGCCTGGGCGAGCCGATCTTCGACCGTCTGGATGCAGAACTGGCCCACGCACTGATGAGCATCAACGCCGTAAAAGGCGTGGAAATCGGCGCAGGCTTCGCGTGTGTGTCCCAGCGCGGCACCGAGCACCGCGATGAGATGACCCCACAAGGTTTCCTCAGCAACAATGCCGGTGGCATCCTTGGGGGCATTTCTTCCGGTCAGCCAATCGTTGCGCATCTGGCGCTCAAGGCCACGTCGAGCATCACCACCCCAGGCCGCTCGATTGACGTCAACGGTAACCCGGTGGATGTGATCACCAAGGGCCGCCACGACCCGTGCGTTGGCATCCGGGCTACGCCCATTGCCGAGGCAATGATGGCCATCGTGTTAATGGACCACCTGCTGCGCAACCGTGGGCAAAATGCTGAGGTGCAGGTGAGCACTCCGGTACTGGGCCAGCTGTGACGGGCTGGTTGTGACAGCGCTCCCTTATTGGCGCCTCTCCAGCTTCTACCTGTTCTACTTCGCCCTGCTGGGGGCGACGGCGCCGTTCCTGGCGCTGTACTTCGATCACTTGGGCTTCTCCAGCGCGCGTATCGGCGAGCTGGTGGCCATCCCCATGCTGATGCGCTGCGTGGCGCCCAACCTGTGGGGCTGGCTGGGCGACTACACCGGCCGCCGCCTGGCCATCGTAAGGTTTGGCGCAGTGTGCACCCTGGTCAGTTTTTCGCTGATTTTCGTCAGTAAGACCTACGCCTGGCTGGCTTTGGTGATGGCCCTGCATGCGTTCTTCTGGCACGCGGTGCTGCCGCAGTTTGAAGTGATCACGCTCGCGCATCTGCAAAAACAGACGTCACGCTACAGTCAGGTACGGTTGTGGGGCTCCATCGGCTTTATCCTTACTGTGGTGATCATGGGCCGGCTGTTCGACTGGCTGAGCCTGGATATCTACCCGGTGGTGGTCGTGGTGATCATGGCCGGGATTATTGGCGCCAGCCTGTGGGTGCCGAATGCGCAGCCTGCCAGCCAGGGTAATCGCCTTGCCGGTGAGGGTTTCCTCAAGCAACTGCGTAGCCCAGGCGTGTTGGCCTTTTACGCCTGTGTCGCGCTGATGCAGATGAGCCATGGGCCGTATTACACCTTTCTCACGCTCCACCTTGAGCACTTGGGCTACAGCCGTGGCGTGATCGGCATGCTGTGGGCCTTGGGAGTAGTGGCCGAAGTGCTGATGTTCCTGGCCATGAGCCGTATCCTCACGCGCTTCTCGGTACGTCGGGTGTTGATGGCCAGTTTCCTGTTGGCGGCGCTGCGCTGGTTACTGCTGGGCTCGTTTGCCGAATTTCTTTGGGTGCTGCTATTGGCGCAGGTCATGCACGCGGCTACCTTCGGCAGCTTTCATGCAGCGGCGATTGCCTTTGTGCAACGCAGCTTCGGCGATAAACAACAAGGCCAGGGCCAGGCGCTGTACGCCGCTTTGGCCGGCACCGGCGGTGCGCTGGGCGCGCTGTATTCCGGTTATAGCTGGAACCTGTTGGGGCCGACCCTCACCTTTAGTATTGCCAGCGTCGCCGCCCTGGCCGCGGCCGTTATCATGGGTCTTCGATTGCACGAACAGAACCAAGGAACCCTTCAATGAGTTATGTCGCTGTCTACCACGTCGCTTCACCGGATACGCCGAACAAGGTCTTGACCCATGCCGAAGACATCGCTGCGACCCTGGCCGAGCACGGTGTGCGGTTCGAGCGCTGGCAGCCCAGCCCGATCGAGAAGGGCGCCAGCGAGGCTGAAATGATTGCCGCCTATCAGCCGCAGATCGACGCGCTGGGCGACGTCTCGGTGGCAGTATTCAGTGTCACAAGCGACCACCCGCAGAAGGACGAGCTGCGGGCTCGGTTCCTCTCTGAGCGCCGTTACAGCGAAGATGAAGTGCGTTTTTTCATCGCTGGCCAGGGCCTTTTCAGCCTGCACATAGGCGACTACGTATATGCCGTGCGCTGTGAGAAAAACGACCTGCTGGCGATCCCGGCCGGCATGGCGCACTGGTTTGATATGGGCGAGAACCCCCACTTGGTCACACTGCACTTAGCTAAAACGGTGCAAGGGGCGGTCCCGGCATTCACCGGCGATGATATTGCCAGCCGTTTCCCAGGTTTGGATGATTGAAACCAGGCCGCTGGAATGTTCAACCCCGCCAAGTTGGAAGTTGTTGTGGGAAGAGGCTTAGTTGCTTGTAGGGTTTGGCTGTTTATCGCGGCCAATGCGCACTGAAACCATTCGTTATGTAACTCTTTGCGGCACCAGTTGTATCACCTGTCAATAGGAGGAATCCGAAGGGTGATAGGAGATCAGCCAAAAAGAAGGAGAAATGTAATGAATGGGCCAGAGGAGCCGTGTCCGCCGCCGTATTTCGTGCCCAACGCGCTCAGGAGACGCCTGAGCTTGTCCGGCAAGCCGCTGACCCCAGCGGAATTGGAGATCTTACGCTGGGCTTCCGAGGGCAAGACGGTCTGGGAAATCAGTCAGATCCGTGCGACGTCCGAGGCTACCGTCAAATTTCACCTGCGCAATATCTACGGCAAATTGGAAGTCACCAACCGTGTACAGGCGATGAACGAGGCCGCGCGCCAAGGCCTGTGCTGACCTCAACGAAAAAGGGCCGCGACGCTCAACGGCGTCGCGGCCCTTTTTTATGTGCAGTACTTAAGCCGAATGATAAGTCGGCAGGGCAAAGCGGTTCTGGCTTTGCAGCATCGAAATTTGCGGCAGGTCACTGGCTTGTTCGGCCAGGTCGCGGCGAATGGCACTGATCACCCAAGTAAGTTGGTCGGCAGTGTGCAACTGCTGGTAGGAGATCGAACGCTTGACCTGTTTGCCCTCACCATTGCGCAGTGTCAGCAGGATACCGCCGTCTGGACGTGGCTGGGTGGTGACGTCGTAGTTGGAGAATACTGAAGCGAATTTATCTTGGATCAGGCTCATGTCTATCAGCTCCGTTGGCTCAATTTGGCAAGCATGGATTGATAGGTGCAGTGATTGTGCCAGCTCCTGATTTATTAAAATATCCTTGTAAATCAATGGCTTATAAAAAATTGAGATTTTCAGATTCGTGCAAATTGCATGAAGGGCCATCATGCATCCTGCATTTTGCGTTACTTGGCGCGGCCGGATGGGCGTGCCGCTATCCATAAAGACTCCCTTTGCGGGGCTAAATTCCCTTTTTCAGTCGTCGTCTGTTGGGATACAAAACTTTTCAAATCCCGCGTGTACAGTCGAAGAAGGGCTGACGTATTTTCCTTCAATGCACTCGGCCTCCTTCTTACGGAAATATGGGTGCTTTTGGATCATACGAACAATAAGAAAAAGGATGTTCCACCATGAGCCACCCGCAGAACGACATGATCACCTGGGGCAAGCTGTTGCGTAAGATGCCCTCCATTGTTCGTGCCCTGCCACGCGTCGTGCGTGGCATGCGTGCCGCCAATGTCACCGATCCCGCGCAGCCTTGCGGATTGGGCTGGCACTTTGAGCAAGCCACCCTGCGCAATCCGGATGGCAACGCTTTGTTGTATGGCGATCAGGTGCTCAGCTATACCGAAGCCAACCAGCGTGCCAACCGTATCGCCCATCACCTGCACGCCCAGGGCATCGGCAAGGGTGACGTGGTGGCTCTGTTTGTTGAAAATCGCCCCGAATTACTTTTGAACGTGCTTGCCGTGGCCAAGCTGGGTGGCATCTGCGCGATGCTCAACACTGCGCAAACCCAGGCGGCGCTGGTGCACAGCCTGAACCTGGTGAGCCCAGTGGCCATTATTGTCGGTGCGGAACTGGTGGCCTCCTATGAAACCGTGCGTGATCAGATCGCGATCAAGGCTGATCGAACCTGGTTCGTCGCCGATCAGCAATCCACCGAGGTGCCCGACGGTTATATCGACCTGATGGCGGTCAGTGCCGAGTGCCCGCTGGAGAATCCGGCCAGCACCGCGCAGGTCTTCTTCAATGACCCGTGCTTCTATATCTACACCTCCGGCACCACCGGCCTGCCCAAGGCCGGGATCATGAAGCATGGCCGCTGGACCAAGACGGCCGTCAGCTTCGGCAGTATCGCCCTGGACATGGGGCCGGATGACGTCCTCTATTGCACCTTGCCGCTCTACCACGCCACCGGATTGTGCGTGTGCTGGGGCTCTGCAATTGTCGGCGCGTCAGGCTTTGCCATCCGCCGCAAGTTCAGCGCCAGCCAGTTCTGGGACGATGCGCGCAGATTCAAGGCAACCACCCTCGGTTATGTCGGCGAGTTGTGCCGTTACCTGCTCGACCAGCCGCCCAGTGGAAACGACCGTGATAACCGCGTCACCAAGATGGTCGGCAACGGCCTGCGCCCTGGCGTGTGGGCGCAGTTCAAGGCGCGCTACGGCGTTGAGCATATCTGCGAGCTGTACGCGGCCAGCGACGGCAATATCGGCTTTACCAACGTATTGAATTTCGACAACACCATCGGCTTTTGCCTGCAGCATTGGGCCCTGGTGGACTATGACCACGAAGGCGGCGAGCCGCTGCGCGGCAGCGATGGCTTTATGCGTAAGGTGCCCTCGGGCGGGCAGGGGCTGTTGCTGGCGAGGATCGATGAAAAATCGCCCTTCGACGGCTACACCGATCCGGAAAAAAATCGCCGGGTGGTGCTCACTGACGTGTTTGAAAAGGGCGATCGCTACTTCAATACCGGCGATTTGTTGCGCAGCATCGGCTTCGGCCATGCGCAATTTGTCGATCGCCTGGGGGACACTTACCGCTGGAAGGGTGAAAACGTCTCCACCACCGAGGTCGAGAATGTCCTGCTGCAACACCCCCAGATCGCCGAAGTGGTGGCGTATGGCGTTGAGATCGAGAACACCAACGGGCGCGCGGGCATGGTCGCCATTACCCCCAGCGAGTCCCTGGCTGCGCTGGACATGCGCGAGCTGCTGCAATTCGCCCACGGCCAGTTGCCAGCCTATGCGGTGCCATTGTTCCTGCGGATCAAGGTCAAGATGGAAACCACCGGTACCTTCAAGTACCAGAAGGTCAAGCTCAAGGAGGAGGCTTTCGATCCGGACAAGGCCGGCAATGACCCGGTGTATGCCTGGCTGCCGGGTTCGGACTGCTACGTGCCGGTCACCGGGCAATTACTCGCGCAGATCCAGGGCGGTCAGTTCCGCTATTGATTGTGGCTATGGGGGCTTTTGACAAAAAAGCCATGACAGGTGGGAACTCCCTCGCGACACTGGCGCCTATTCAGTACCAGATAAGGAGCCCCACATGTCCGACCAGCCTAAACAAATGACCGAAGACGAAGCCGCCGAATTTGCCGAGCAAGTCTTCGATGTGGCCCGCCGCGGCGACGCGGCCATGCTTGCCGCGCTGTTGGCCAAAGGCTTGCCGGCCAATTTCCGCAACCACAATGGCGACACCCTGCTGATGCTCTCGGCCTACCACGGCCACGCCAAGGCGGTGAAAGTGCTCCTGGAGTTCAAGGCCGATCCACTGATTGCGAACGACAAGAACCAACTGCCGATTGCCGGTGCCGCCTTCAAGGGCAACCTGCCGGTGGTCAAGGCGCTGATCGAGGGGGGGACGCCGGTAGAAGCCGCGTCCTCAGACGGTCGCACCGCGCTGATGATGGCGGCGATGTTCAACCGCGTTGACATGGTCGATTACCTGCTTGGTCAGGGCGCCAACCCCAAGGCCACAGATGCCCAGGGCGCGACCGCGCTGGCAGCGGCCCAGACCATGGGCGCGGTGGATACGGCGGCGCAGTTGCAGAAACTGGTGTAGGCTTTGCGCCCTCAAAAACCAGCCCGTTACAGGATCGCCCCATGAAAACCGCCCTCGTCGAACTTATCAGCAAAATCAGCGCCGGGGTCATGGGCGAGGACGAGGTCGCGCGCATCGCTGATGAGGCTGCCCAGGCCTACGCCGATCCTGCTGCATTTCTGGCAGCCAACCCAGACATCAACTACGACGACACCTTCCCGATTCCTTTGGGGGAGTGGGTGGTGGTCGGCAGCCTGCCAGAGACCGTGCTGTTCCAGGCCGACACCTATGGCGATCTGTTTGCGCAGATCGTCGCCTCGTTCGGTCCGGGTGTCGCGTTCAACCTCAAGCCCAAGCAACTGGCCAAGGCTGACGGCCTCACCGCGCTGAACCGCATTCAGATCCAGATGAGCGCCCTGAGCCCGGAGGATGGCGGCTATGTGCTGCTTGATTTCAGCCTGCCCTTGGATGACGAAATCCAGACCGTATTGGTGTTTGGCAACGACCTGCCTCGGGTGCTGGAGCTGTGCGCCGAAGTCGGCATCAAGGCGGAGCCGTCACTGGAAGCGCTGAAGGTGGCGGTCCACGTCTGAAATAAAACGGAACCCCTGCCAGGGCTGACTATCCTACAAGTGCATGCCCTCACTTAGGAGCGACACCATGGGTTCCACATTTAATGGCTTGATTGGGCTGATCATCCTCGCGCTGGATATCTGGGCGATCATCAATGTGTTTAAAAGCGGCGCGAGCACTGGCGCCAAGGTGTTGTGGATCCTGTTGATCCTGCTGCTGCCGGTCCTGGGCCTGATCATCTGGGCGATTGCCGGGCCACGGGGTAACGTGCGGATTTGATCGCTTCACTCCGTCTGGAGTGGGCACAGTAAATGTGGGAGGGAGCTTCTCCCGATAGCGGTGTATCAGCCACTCATCTGGCACTGACACATCGCGATCGGGAGCCAGTCCCCTCCCACATTTCGTTTCAGGATGCCTGTGTGATTTTTGTATCGAAATATTCGCTGTACAGAATTTTCACAACCCATCCAAGACAATTCTCCGGCTTTTTCTGCCTGCTATTAAAGGCGGTGCAGCGGTGCACGTTCAGTAATTAATAGCCTTGCTGTGATTGATCGGGCACCATTCGCGCCACCGCGATATTTCGTCACTTAAACTTCCAATGGGTCCTGAAACGACATGGCAAACCCGGACGCCCTGAGTCAGCAGCGAGCTTCTAATCGCCTGCTGCAACCGACCGTCAAATCCCATCTGGCATACACGCTGCTCTGCGCACTGGTCATGATGGTGATGTTCTCCCTGCTGCGCCTGGCGCTGCTGGTGTACAACCGCGAGATGATCCTCGACACCCCGGCCTCGACCTTCCTGGAAGCGTTCGCCAACGGCCTGCGTTTTGACATACGCCTGGTGGTGTATCTGCTGATCCCGCTGCTGCTGGCACTGTTCAGCGTACGGGCCATGGCCGCGCGTGGGTTCTTCCGTTTCTGGCTGACCATTGCGTCCAGCATCGCCCTGTTCTTGGGCTTGATGGAGATGGACTTCTACCGCGAGTTCCACCAGCGCCTCAACGGCCTGGTTTTCCAGTACGTGAAGGAAGACCCGAAAACCGTGATGAGCATGCTCTGGTACGGTTTTCCGGTGGTGCGCTACCTGCTGGCCTGGGCCGTAGGCACGCTGATCCTGAGCATCGCCTTCAAAGGCGCTGATCGCGCGACGCGCCCACGCGGCCCATTCAGCGGTGGCAGTATCGGCACCCGCCAGGTCGCGCCGTGGTACAGCCGCATCGCGGTGTTCGTGGTCTGCCTGCTGATCGCTGTGGTTGCCGCCCGTGGCACTCTGCGTCAGGGCCCGCCGCTGCGCTGGGGCGACGTGTACACCACCGATTCGAACTTCGCCAACCAGTTGGGCCTCAATGGCACCTTGTCGCTGATCGCGGCGGCCAAGGCTCGGTTCGGTGAGGACCGCGCCAATATCTGGAAGGCCACTCTGGATCAGCCGTTGGCGACCCAGACCGTGCGCGACATGCTGGTATTGCCCCAAGAGAAACTGGTTGATACCGACACCGCCGCCGTGCGCCGTGACTACATGCCGCCGGCCGAGAAGACCCTGCCGATCAAGAACGTCGTGGTCATCCTGATGGAAAGCTTCGCCGGTCACTCGGTAGGCGCATTGGGCCGTCCGGGCAACATCACGCCGTCCTTCGACAAATTGTCCAAGGAAGGCCTGCTGTTCGACCGCTTCTTCTCCAACGGCACTCACACCCACCAGGGTATGTTCGCCACCATGGCCTGCTTCCCGAACCTGCCAGGCTTTGAATACCTGATGCAGACCCCGGAAGGCAGCCACAAGCTGTCGGGCCTGCCGCAGTTGCTCAGCGCGCGTCAGTTTGACGACGTGTATGTCTACAACGGCGACTTCGCCTGGGACAACCAGTCGGGCTTCTTCAGCAACCAGGGCATGACCAACTTCATTGGCCGCAACGACTTCGTCGACCCTGTGTTCTCTGATCCGACGTGGGGCGTGTCCGACCAGGACATGTTCAACCGTGGCCTGCAAGAGTTGAAAGCCCGCGAAGGCGGCAAACCGTTCTACGCACTGCTGCAAACCCTGTCCAACCACACGCCGTACGCATTGCCGACGCCATTGCCGGTCGAGAAAGTCACTGACCGTGGCAGCCTCAACGAGCATTTGACGGCCATGCGTTACTCCGACTGGGCCCTGGGCCAGTTCTTTGAAAAGGCCCGCAAGGAGCCGTACTTCAAGGAAACCCTGTTTGTAATCGTGGGCGACCACGGCTTCGGCAACGAACAGCAGATCACCGAGATGGACTTGGGCCGCTTCAACGTGCCGATGCTGATGATTGCACCGGGCATGCAGGAGAAGTTCGGCGAGCGTGACCACACCGTGGGCACCCAGATCGACATCGTGCCGACCATTATGGGCCGCCTCGGTGGCGACACCCTGCACCAATGCTGGGGTCGTGATCTGCTGAACCTGCCGGAAGGTGACAAAGGCTTTGGCGTGATCAAGCCTTCGGGCAGCGACCAGACCGTGGCTTTGGTCACCGCAGACCGCATCCTTGTTTTGCCCAAGGAGATGCCACCGAAGTTGTGGGAATACGAACTGGGCGCTAACCCGACCGGTAAGGTGATTCCTGAATCGCCGGACGAGGCTGCGTTGAAGCAGAAACTTGAGTCTTTCCTGCAGACGGCCACCAAGAGCCTGTTGGATAACACCGCCGGCGTAGTTGACGGCAAGCCGGACTAATTAACCGGCAATAAAAAAGAGGCCTTTTCAGGCCTCTTTTTTTATGCGGTTTTTATATCCGGCCGAGCAACAACAACACCAGCAGGACAACCAGAACAACACCCAGGATACCCGACGGGCCATAGCCCCAGTTGCGGGAGTGCGGGAAGACTGGCAGACCACCGACCAGCAGCAGAATCAGGATGATGATTAGAATGAGGCTCATGGTTTTATTTCCTTATAGGCCTTGTGCAAGGACTGATGATTTAACGTTACGACCGCAGGTTTAATTACGAACGCCTTAACAACTCCGACTCCTGCGCTTCGCATAAAATTCCGTGTTTTTTTAAAGCATTTTGCAAACACGCTTATTTCTTTTAATGCGCTCGCAGCTGCGTCGTACTAGTTGAAAAAGATTGAACTTAGGCTGTGCGCAGGCATCCGACCCGGCCCAAGGTTTGCCTGGGGCATTCATCAATCTGATGGTGCGTGGGTGCAGGAAAAACCTTCGCTACACTGCCGATCACTTCTTCTGTGAACCACAAGGCAGCTTCCTATGCAAAATCGCATGATGATCACTGGCGCCGGGTCCGGCCTGGGTCGTGAAATCGCTCTGCGCTGGGCCCGCGAGGGTTGGCAATTGGCCTTGTCGGATGTCAGCGAGCCAGGCTTGCAGGAAACCCTCAAGCTCGTGCGCGAGGCCGGGGGCGATGGCTTTACCCAACGTTGCGACGTGCGCGACTACAGCCAGCTCACCGCGTTTGCCCAGGCGTGCGAAGTGAAGCTGGGGGGCATCGATGTGATCGTCAATAACGCTGGCGTCGCCTCGGGTGGTTTCTTTGCCGAACTGTCCCTGGAGGATTGGGACTGGCAGATTGCGATCAATCTGATGGGCGTAGTCAAAGGCTGCAAGGCGTTCCTGCCGCTGCTGGAAAAGAGCAAGGGCCGCATCATCAACATCGCCTCTATGGCCGCGCTGATGCAAGGGCCGGCCATGAGCAACTACAACGTAGCCAAGGCCGGTGTGGTGGCGCTGTCGGAAAGCCTGCTGGTGGAGCTCAAGCAGCAGGAAGTCGGCGTGCATGTGGTATGCCCGTCGTTCTTCCAGACCAACCTGCTGGACTCGTTCCGTGGGCCGACGCCGGCGATGAAGGCCCAGGTGGGCAAGTTGTTGGAGAGTTCGCCGATCTCGGCGGCGGATATTGCCGATTACATCTATCAGCGTGTCGCCGAAGGGGAATTCATGATCTTGCCCCACGAGCAGGGCCGGATGGCCTGGGCGTTGAAGCAGAAGAATCCGCAATTGCTCTACGACGAAATGACTACCATGGCCGACAAGATGCGCGCCAAGGCACAGGCTGTTAAAGGCTAATCAGGTGTTGGTCTGTCAGGCAAATTACCTACTGGTGTAGGTGTTGCCTGATTTAGCTGCGCGCCATTGTTGCATCAACCTTCTGCGCGCATGGTCGAGGTCCTGTCACTCCAAAAGGACAAACGCCATGCTGGTCTTAAGCCGCGCTGTAGGCGAAATCATCTCCATCGGTGATGAGATCACCGTGCGCATCCTGGAACTGAACGGCGACCAAGTGAAATTCGGCATTGCCGCACCAGCGGGGATCAATGTGCACCGCGCCGAAGTGCATCAGAAAATGCTCGAACGCCAAGCCACTCAACCCCAACCCGCCACCAACCCCTAGAACACCCTCAGTCGAACAGATGCTTGGGCACATCGTGCTTGAGCATCAACTGGCATTGCTCGCTTTCCGGGTCGAACACGATCAGGGCCTGGCCCTTGGTCAGCGCTTGGCGCACGCGCAGCACGCGGGTTTCCAAGGGCGTGTCGTCGCCATTGTCGGTGCCGTCGCGGGTCACGAAGTCTTCGATCAGGCGGGTCAGGGTGTCGACTTCAAGAGCGTCGTAGGGAATCAGCATACAAGCCTCAGATAGAGAATCCCGGCGATGCTACTGTGCCGGGACCCGGGTTGCCAGCAGTGGCTGTTACTCGCCTGAGGACTTGTTGCCCACCAGACTGTCCACCGACGGCACGCGCGTGTCGCTCTCCATCTGCGTTTCATGCTCGATTTGATGACTGAAGCGGTCCAGTGAACCCTGGGCCGGCTGCGCGTCGCTGGCAAAGACCGGCGGGCTGAGGATGTACGCGCCGAGCAAGCGGCTCAGCGCCGCCAGGCTGTCGATATGGGTGCGCTCGTAGCCGTGGGTCGCGTCGCAACCAAACGCCAGCAGCGCTGTACGGATATCGTGCCCGGCCGTCACCGCCGAGTGTGCATCGCTGAAGTAATAACGGAACAGATCGCGGCGCACTGGCAGGTCATTTTCCGATGCAAGGCGCAGCAGGTGACGGGACAGGTGATAGTCGTACGGCCCGCCGGAATCCTGCATCGCTACACTCACCGCATGTTCGCTGGAGTGCTGGCCGGGGGCGACCGGGGCGATGTCGATGCCGACAAACTCACTCACATCCCACGGCAGGGCTGCCGCCGCACCGCTGCCGGTTTCTTCGGTGATGGTGAACAGCGGATGGCAGTCGATCAGCAACGGCTCGCCGCTGTCGACGATGGCCTTGAGCGCGGCGAGCAGGGCGGCGACCCCCGCTTTATCGTCCAGGTGGCGTGCGCTGATATGCCCGCTCTCGGTGAACTCGGGCAGCGGGTCAAAGGCAACGTAGTCACCGACGCTGATCCCGAGGGAGTCGCAGTCGGCGCGGGTTGCGCAGTAAGCATCCAGGCGCAGCTCTACGTGGTCCCAGCTCACCGGCATTTCATCCACGGCGGTGTTGAACGCATGCCCGGAGGCCATCAGCGGCAACACGCTGCCGCGAATCACACCGTTGTCGGTGAACAGGCTGACGCGGCTGCCTTCGGCAAAACGGCTGGACCAGCAGCCTACTGGCGCCAGGGTCAGGCGGCCGTTGTCCTTGATCGCACGCACGGCGGCGCCAATGGTGTCCAAGTGCGCCGACACAGCACGGTCGGGGCTGTTTTTCTGGCCCTTGAGGGTTGCGCGGATGGTGCCGCGGCGGGTCATTTCAAACGGGATACCCAGCTCTTCGAGGCGCTCGGCGACGTAGCGCACGATGGTGTCGGTAAAGCCGGTAGGGCTGGGAATGGCGAGCATTTCCAACAGCACTTTTTGCAGGTAGTTGAGATCCGGTTCGGGGATGGTTCGGCTCATAAAGACTCCTGATGAAATAAGGGCAACCCGTGGGGCTGTAGTGGCGAGCGGGCTTGACCTGCGCTGGGCTGCGAAGCAGCCCCTAGTCCAGGCAACGCGCGCTTCGAGTCAACACTCATTGGCAGGTTTTGGGGCTGGTTCGCAGCCCCGCGCGGCAAGCCCGCTCACCACAGGGTTATTGAGCCGTCGGCTGGCTATGGGGAAATAACAGGTCCACAAACTTCTCTGCCGTTGGTTGCGGTTCATGGTTGGCCAGGCCGGCCCGCTCGTTGGCTTCGATAAACACGTACTCAGGTTGATCGGCAGCGGGCACCATCAGGTCCAGACCGACCATGGGAATGTCGAGGGCACGGGCGGCGCGCACGGCGGCGTCGACCAGGGTCGGGTGCAGGATCGCGGTGACGTCTTCCAGGCAACCGCCGGTGTGCAGGTTGGCGGTGCGACGCACGGCGAGGGTCTGGCCACGGGGCAGGACACTGCTGTAGTCATAACCGGCGGCTTGCAGGGTGCGTTCGGTTTCCGCATCCAGCGGGATTTTGCTCTCGCCGTCGGTCGCCGCTTGACGTCGTCGGCTCTGCGCTTCAATCAGCGCGCCGATGGAGTGCTGGCCGTCACCGGTGACTTCAGCAGGGCGGCGGATAGCGGCGGCGACCACCTCGAAACCGATCACCAGGATGCGCAAATCCAACCCTTCATGAAAACTTTCCAGCAGCACGCGGCTGTCAAATTGGCGCGCAGCCTCAATGGCCTGCTGCACTTCTTCGATACTGTGCAGATCCACCGCCACGCCCTGGCCTTGCTCGCCATCCAGGGGCTTGACGACGATGCGCTGGTGTTCATCGAGGAATTCCAGATTGTCATCAGCACTGCCCGCCAATTGTTGCGACGGCAGCTTCAAACCGGCGGCTTTAAGCGCCTTGTGGGTCAGGCTCTTGTCCTGGCACAACGTCATGCTGATCGCGCTGGTCAGGTCGCTCAAAGACTCACGACAACGCACGCGCCGACCGCCGTGGCTGAGGGTGAACAAACCGGCGTCGGCGTCATCCACCTGCACATCAATACCGCGCCGGTGTGCTTCTTCGACAATGATCCGCGCATAGGGATTGAACCCCGCCTGCGGGCCAGGGCCGAGGAACAGCGGCTGGTTGATGCCGTTCTTGCGTTTGATCGCAAAGGTGGTCAGCGCGCGGAACCCGAGCTTGGCATAGAGGCTCTTGGCCTGGCGGTTGTTGTGCAGCACCGACAGGTCGAGGTAACTCAGGCCCCGGCTCATAAAGTGTTCCACCAAGTGGCGTACCAACACCTCGCCCACACCGGGGCGCGTGCACTGCGGGTCGACCGCCAGGCACCACAGGCTGCAGCCGTTTTCCGGGTCGTGAAAAGCCTTTTGATGGTTGAGGCCCATCACGCTGCCGATCACTGCACCGCTGTCTTCGTCCTCGGCCAGCCAGTACACCGGGCCGCCTTGATGGCGCGGCGTCAGGCGCTCGGCGTCAACCGGCAACATGCCACGGCACTGGTACAACTGGTTGACCGCCAACCAGTCGGCCTCGGTCTGCACGCGGCGAATACGAAAGCCGCGAAACACCCGGGTGGCGGGGCGGTAGTCGGTGAACCACAGGCGCAAAGTGTCCGAGGGATCGAGGAACAACTGCTGCGGATCAATCCCGAGGATCTGCTGCGGCGCGGCCACATACAGCGCGATGTCGCGTTCGCCGGGTTGTTCGTTGAGCAGTTCCCCCGCCAGGCTCGCCGGGTCCGGAAACGTATGGCCGATCAATAGCCGGCCCCAGCCGCAATGCACGGCAATGGGCTCGGCGGCCAGCGGGCTGCCATCTTCGGCGAGTCGGGCTTGCAGGCGCTCGTAGGTTGGCGCCTGGCCCTTCAGCAAGCGTTGGCTGTAAGCCGCTGCATGGGGTTTCATCAATCAGATTCCTTGTTCGCTGAGCCACAGGTTCAGCGCTGCCAATTGCCACAGCTTGGAGCCGCGCAACGGGGTCAATTGGCCTTGGGGGTCGGTCAGCAAGCGGTCAAGCATGGCCGGGTTGAACAGGCCGCGATCCTGGCTCGGGTCCAGCAGCAATTCACGCACCCAGTTGAGAGTGTCGCCTTGCAGATGCTTGAGGCCGGGCACCGGGAAGTAACCTTTCTTGCGGTCGATGACTTCGCTCGGGATCACCCGGCGTGCCGCCTCTTTGAGCACTTGCTTGCCGCCGTCGGGCAACTTGAACTTGCCCGGGACGCGTGCCGACAGTTCCACCAGGCGGTAATCCAAGAACGGCGTGCGTGCTTCGAGGCCCCAGGCCATGGTCATGTTATCGACGCGTTTGACCGGGTCGTCCACCAGCATCACCGTGCTGTCCAAGCGTAAAGCCTTGTCCACTGCCGCATCGGCGCCGGGCATGGCGAAATGTTCGCGTACGAAGTCGCCGGCGGCGTCGTTGGCGGTCAGCCATTTGGGCGCGACGGTGGCGGCATAGTCGTCGTAGCTGCGGTCGAAGAACGCCTCGCGGTAGGCGGCATACGGGTCGCTGGCGCCGTCGACGTGCGGGTACCAGTGGTAACCGGCGAACAGTTCGTCGGCGCCCTGGCCGCTCTGCACCACTTTGCAATGCTTGGCCACTTCCCGCGATAGCAGGTAGAAGGCGATACAGTCGTGGCTGACCATCGGTTCACTCATGGCGCGGAAGGCGGCCGGGAGTTGATCGATGATCTCGCTTTCGGCGATGCGCAATTGGTGATGACGGGTGCCGTAGTGCTTGGCGATCAGGTCGGAATATTGGAACTCGTTGCCTGCCTCGCCACCGGCGTCTTCAAAACCGATGGAGAAGGTCGACAGATCCTGCACGCCGACTTCGCGCAGCAGGCCAACGAGCATGCTTGAATCCACACCGCCGGAGAGCAATACGCCGACATCCACGGCAGCACGTTGACGGATCGCCACGGCTTCGCGGGTGCTGTCGAGTACGCGGTCGGTCCAGTCTTCCAGCGTGAGGTTTTTCTCGTCCTCATGGGGACCGTATGGCAGCGTCCACCAGGTTTTCTGTTCGGTGTTGCCATTGGCGTCGATGCGCATCCAGCTCGCTGGCGGCAGTTTTTCGATGCCTGCCAGCAAGGTGCGCGGCGCCGGCACCACGGCGTGGAAGTTCAGGTAGTGATTGAGCGCTACCGGATCGAGGATCGGGTTGATATCGCCGCCCTTGAGCAGCGCCGGCAATGCTGAGGCAAAGCGCAGGCGCTGACCGGTGCGCGACAGGTACAGGGGTTTTACGCCGAGACGGTCACGGGCGATGAACAGGCGCTGGGCGTCGCGTTCCCAGATGGCGAAGGCGAACATGCCATTGAGCTTGGGCAACAGCGCTTCGCCCCAGGCGTGGTAACCCTTGAGCAGCACTTCGGTGTCACCACCGGAATAGAAGGCGTAGCCAAGGGCTTCCAGCTCTTCACGCAATTCCGGAAAGTTATAAATCGCGCCGTTGAACGCCAGGGACAGGCCCAATTGGGCGTCGACCATCGGTTGGGCGGAGCCGTCCGACAGGTCCATGATTTTCAGGCGTCGATGGCCCAGGGCAATCGGCCCTTGGGCATGGAAGCCCCACGCGTCAGGGCCGCGTGGCGCCAAGTGATGGGTGATTCGCTCCACCGCTGCCAGGTCGGCAGGTTGGTGATCGAAACGTAACTCGCCAGCTAATCCGCACATAAATTCCTTACCGGTTTTTCCGTTGGGGAGAGAAAAGGTCACCGCGCACAAATGGCGGGTACCCAGAAACTGACCGGGGTGCATCGGCGGAGTTTTAGATCAATCTGTTATAAGGCAAAAGGCCGTAGGTCGCGCATCAGCCAGGCGCCTACGCAAAACCGCAGCGCAGCAAGCGGGGTTTTTATACCGCTTTCGTCCGACATCGTCGGTTTAGCGTGGGCGTGGGCATGGGCTACCTGGAAGACGACATCCCCCGCCTCAACGAGCAGAAAGCCCGCCAATTGTGGCTGGACGAGCGCTTGCCGCGCGATTCGCGCAGCACCTCCACTGGCAGGGACTTAGGGATGAACCGGGTTCGGATGGCCTGTTCAAGCTGCTCTCGGAGCTGGGTGGCACGGCGGACTCCATGAATGCCCGTGAAGACATGACGCACAGGGTCCGGCGCGTGCTGCAGGCGGCCGTCGATGACACGCGCTTGCGCGCGGCGATCAGCGCGCGGGCGTGTTCACGTTGCTGCGCACCAGCGCGCGCACCGCGAAGCGATTGGGGTGACACGCCTCGGCCACGCTGCGCGGCAGTGGCAGCGGTTCGTCGTGCAGCCAGGCGGCGAGCAGCTCGCCGCATAGCGGTGCGGTAATCAACCCGCGCGAACCGTGGCCGCTGTTGACGTACAGGCCGTCGAGCCACGGGCACGGCGCCTGCGGCACGTGGCGGGCGTCCTTGCGCAGCGCGGCGTAGGTGTCGGCGAACGGCGCGCTGTCTGCCAGCGGGCCGACAATCGGCAGATAGTCGGGGCTGGTGCAGCGGAAGGCGGCGCGACCCTCAAGGTCCTCGGCCGGGAGGGCGTCGGCGTGCAGGCGCTGTACCAGGTCTGGGGAGATCTCGTGCAGCAGCGCCAGGTTGCCCGCGTGCTCGGCGGCGGTGGGCGTGAGGTCCTGGCTTTTGAAATCAAAGCTGGCGCCCAGGGTATGTTCGCCCAGGCGAGCCGGTGCCACGTAGCCTTCGGCGCACACCACGCTGCTCAGCGCTGCGCTGGCGACAGTTTGCGGCAGGCGCGTGATCTGCCCGCGGATGCGTTTGAGTGGCAGCTCCGCACAGGCGGCAAACCGCGTGACGTCGGCGGCGCCCGCCAGCACCACCACCGGCGCGCTGGCCAGCAGGGTTTCACCGTCCCAGGCCTGCCAGTGGTCGTCGACTTTGCGCAGTTGCAGTACGTCACGATGGGCCAGCAACTCAACACCCGGTTGTGTGGCTTGCCACTGGCACAGTGCGGGCGGATGCACCCAGCCACCTTCAGGGAAAAACAGCCCGCCGGTTTGCAGCACGATGCCGGCCCGGAGCTGGGCCTGATCCTTGTCCAGCAGATGCAGCAGGTCCGGAGCAAACGCCTGCGCCAATTGCGCCTGGCGTTCGGCTTCCTTGGCATTGAAGGCCAGTTGCAGCACGCCGCAGCCGTCCCAATCCACCCCGCGTTGCAACTGCTCCAACAGGCGCCGGGTGTGGCCGAAGCCGCTGACGATCATCTGCGACAACGCTGTGCCGTGGGCCGAGAGTTTGAGGTACAGCACGCCTTGCGGGTTGCCCGATGCCTCTTCGGCCAAGCCGGCGTGGCGTTCCAGCAGGCTGACCTGCCAGCCGCGCGCCGCCAGGCTGGCCGCGCTGGCGCAACCGGCGAGGCCGCCGCCGATCACCAGGGCGCGGCGCTCGCCGTTAAATGCAGGTGGTCGCGCGAACCAGGGTTTGATGGCAGCCGGCGCGGGTGTCTCCGCCGGCCAGCCAAGGAACTCGCCGCGCAGGATTTCCCACTTGTGGCCAATCCCCGGCGTGCGCTTCATCTTGAATCCGGCGGCGTTGATCAGGCGCCGCACCCAGCCGGTGCTGGTGAAGGTGCTGATGGTCGAACCCGGCGCGGCCAGGCGTGCCAGCTCGGCAAACAGCTCGGCGGTCCACATGTCGGGGTTTTTCGCCGGGGCGAAACCGTCGAGAAACCACGCGTCGATCTGCGCATCCAGTTGCGGTAGCTGCTCCAGAGCATCACCGATCAACAGGGTCAGGGTGACGCGGCCATTGTCCAGCACCAGACGCTGGAAGCCCTGGTGGATGGCGACATACTGCGCCAGCAACTGCTCGGCCCAGGGCTTGAGTTCTGGCCACAGGGCCAGAGCACGTTGCAGGTCGGCGTGGCTCAGGGGGTACTTCTCCACGCTGACAAAGTGCAGGCGGGCGCCGGACACGGCGTGCTGATCAAACAACTGCCAGGCACACAGGAAATTCAACCCGGTACCAAAGCCGGTCTCGCCAATCACCAATCGTCCGCCCACGGGAAGCGCGGCAAAGCGCTGTTGCAGGTGGTTCTGTTCAAGGAACACATAACGGGTTTCGTCCAGGCCCGACTGATCGGAGAAGTACACGTCGTCGAAGACCCGCGAACGCGGGCGTCCCTGGTCGTCCCAGTCAAGTTGGGCATGTGGCGATACGGGGTTCATGGGCAACTCGGCAAAGGCAAGGCGGCCATTCTAGCCGATCGTGGCGGTGGCGACCGATCCGCGCTGGGCGGGGGTGGTAGCCCGCTGATACTTGCATGCAAAAAATGCCCGAATTGGTCCGGGTAACGATCAACTATCTTCGTAAATTCAAAGGCTTGCGTCGGGGTATGGTGAATGACTGATTAATGGGCAATAAGGGATATTGCAGATGCCGGACCAGGATGATTTGACCAAGACATGCACCCAATTGACACAGCGCCAGTTGCAAGCCGCGCTGCTGGAAATCACCAGCGACCTGCCCAAGGCCGAGGTCCTGCAAAAGCGCCTGCCGGGCTGGATGATAAACGCGCCCAAAGGTGTACTGGAGGCACTGGAACGGGACGCGGCGCAGATTGATGAGGCCAGGGCCGCAGTCGCCGGACGCTTGCTCCCATTACGCTCCCTGGATGAGTTTTGCAGTGCGCAATTGAAGGCTTACTGCCAGAAGCACTGGCAGGTCACGATTGAACCGCAGAAGGACCTGTTCGTGCGGGCCTTCTATGAATACCAGAAAGAAGTCCTGCCGCTGGATTATGTCAGGACCATCAAGCTGGAACAGCAGACCCTGCTGCACATGGCCCTGCAGAACTTTACCGAGGACGAGACGCAAGAGGCGCATTTTCCACAGCAGTCGCGGCTGCAATTCGGCTCAGCCTCAGGTGGGGTGATCACCGTCTCCGTGCAGGCATTTGCCAAGGGCTGTCGCGACCTTGATGTAGGCGGCTTGTATCAGCAGCACATCAGTGACGTGTTCAACCTTGACGCTGGCGCGCCGGGCGATGACGCCCACCTCAATGGTGTAGCGCTCGACATCGGTTGGATGAAAACCCTGGATGTGAAAATCGACGCGCACATTGCCTGCATGCGTGGCGATATCACCCGCGAGACCTATGACCTGTTATGCACACTGCTGGATCGGAAGATGGATCCTGAGCAGGCCAGGGGCCTTTTGTTTCAAGGGCGCCAGGTCATCTGGCAGGGCTTGAATGCGCTGGATTGCTGCCTGTGGAGCGTGCTGGTGTTTTCCGGCTGGCCAATTGCCGATTACCCGCAGGAGCCCTGTGTGGTGTACATGCCCAATGAGCCGGGGCGACCGTTTTTTGAGTACCCATCGCTCAACGACTTCAAGGTCTACCTGGACTTGAAGCTGGAAGTCAGCACCTACCGCACGTTCTTCGCGCGTTACCTGGGCGAAATAGACCGAGTTGGTTTTTTCAGCCGTTTTGACCAGCACCGTACCTTGGGCGTGTTGGAGGCCAGGGCCATCACCACTAGCCTGGCGCAGCACTTTTTTGCGACCTATGCGGGCAAACTGCAAATAGACGCCCGCACCCTGGCGGTCCCGGTGGTGGATGTCGACGAGCAGGTGCGCAAACAGCGTCTGCAGGAGTATCTGGACGCCGGGCTGACGTTGCTCAACCTTGCTGGTTTTATAGTCCCGGCATTGGGCCTGTTGATGACCAGCGTGGCGGTGGGACAGATGCTCGGCGAGGTGTACGACGGTATCGAGGACTGGCGCCGTGGCGACAAGGAGGAGGCGCTCGGACAGTTGGTGGCCGTGGCGCAGGACATCACGTCAATGGTGTTGTTCGCCGCGGGGGCCAAGGTGGTGGGCAAGGTCTTCAAGCGCACCCGACAAAGCTATGCCGGTTACTTCAAAACGTTGGAAGCGGTGCGTTCGAGGGATGGGCAGCCACGGTTGTGGCGGCCTGACATCGGACAGTATTCCCACGATCATCACCTGATCGACGACGTGGCTGCCGACGCGCAAGGCCTCTACCAGGTGGGCGCTCGCTCATACGTCAAAGTCGGCGACAACCTGCATCAGGTGACCTATGAGCCGCAGCAGGGACTGTGGCGGGCCAGCCACCGTACGCGGCAAACGGCCTATCGTCCGGTGATGTTGCACAACGGTGAGGGGGCCTGGCGTTTTTCATTCGAAGATCCCGAGGAGTGGGAAGACCAGGACTATTTGTTTTCCCGCCTGGAGCCGAGCAGTCGTCACCCCGCATTGGACTCGCGCAAGCTGAGGCTGGTTAACGACATCATCGACAAGCCCCACCGCTGGGGGTATCACCTAGCGCAGGAATGCCTGCCCTTTGCGGCGCGCTTTCGTGATCTGTATGAGCGTTTCCGGTTGGAGCAGTCGATTCGCGACCTGGTCTGGCTGTTGGAACGCGGGGGGTACCGTAATGGGCAAAGTGCGACCGCGCAAATGCACGCGTTGCCGCTGCTGCCGGGTTGGCCCCAAGGTCGTTATTTCGAGGTGCTGGATGCTCAAGGTGGCGTCACGGCGCGTTATCCCGCCGCCGGCCCGTTTGAGGCCGCTCAGGCATTGCGCCTCAGCGAGCAGGCCGTGGGTGAAGGGCGGGTGTTTGACGTGTTGCTTTCAGGCCTGGATACGCAACAAAAGGTCGGACTGTTGGGTGAAGGCGTGTCTGCCAATGAGGAGCACGCAGCGTTGGCGCGTCAATTGCTCGCACAGCTCAAGGCTGATCGAAGACCGTTGTTTGAACAGTTGTATCAGGCCTACGACGGGCCAGTGCCCGAGGAGTGGGCACCGCTGCGTCAGGCCTGCCCGCGACTGCCCACCCGCGTGATGCGCGAGCTGATGGCCCAGGCATCCTCCGTTGAGCGCCAAGCCCTGCGCGACAATCAGCGGGTGCCAATGGCCCTGGCAGAAGCGGTGCGCTTGAGCGCGGAGACACAGCGCCTGGATCGTGCTTTGGCCGGTTTCGAGCAGCCGGAGTTGGCCGGTCTCGACACCCAGTGTGTGGCGGTGCGCATGCTGCCGCGCGTCGAAGGTTGGGATAGCGCGTTGCAACTGGAATTGCGCCAGGATTCGCCCACCGGGTCACTGTTGGCCCTGGGCGCGAGGGAGGGCGCGAGCGTACGTCGAGTGGTGGTCAGTTCGGCGGCGGGCTTTGCGCCGTTCGACGCCAACGGCGTCAGTATGGGGCCGACCCAGGCCGGTTCCGACGGGCTGTTCGAGGCGATTATACAAACGCTCTCGGACACCCAGCGCAGCGCCCTGGAACTCCCGCTGAACCCGAGCGAAGGTGGATGGAGGCTGCGCCGTAGGTTGGCGGCCCGCGCGCAGAGCGAGCGTGTGGTGGCGGGCGACGCGTTTTCCGACAAGGCTGGCGAGCCACTGGAACAGGAGGTCTCCTGCCGCATGGCGGACTCTCCGACCAGCCCGCTGCCGCTCGCTTCGCCTCTGGTGCGCAAGGTGCGCAAAATCTATCCGCTGTTCAGTGACGTACAGGCAGCAGAGTTGCTGCGCAGCCTGGGGACCGATGCCCTGGCCCAAGCCAAGGCCGTTGCCCGTCTGCAGGCTGACCTGGAACGCCTGCGCACGGTCCTCAAACACTGGAAGAGCAACGTCGGCGACCTGGCGGCGCAGCCGGGCATGGGGGATGTCCGCGAGAGCCGCCAGCAAGTGGCCGAGCGGATTGAAGCCTGCTGGCGCCGCCAGAGCTTTGTCCTCGACGATCAACAAGTGCCCGTGCCGGGGCTGACATTGGATGGCATGCGCGTGGGCGCATTGCCGAACTTGCCCCCCGAAATCCGCTTTGACCATGTTCGGCAACTGTCCCTGAAAAACATGCGTCTGGGCGATGATGTGGCGTATTTCCTCAAGTGCTTCAAGGGGCTGCGGCGCCTCAACCTGGACCGCAACCGCCTGAGCCGGCTCCCGGAATACCTCTCGCGGATGCCCGAACTGAACAGTTTGTCCTTGCCCCACAATCAACTGGCGCTGACGACGTATACCCAGCGAAAACTGGCTGATATGCACACGCTGCGTTTGTTGGACCTGAGCCACAACCCCATCGAGGCGCATCTGGACGTGAGTAACATGCGCGATTTGCAAACCCTGTTACTGCAGGACGCCAGGCTGGTGGACCTGCCCGTCGGGATCGCACGCCTGGCCCATCTGGAACAGGTCGACCTGCGCAGCAACTGGATCACGGTATTGCCCGACTGGTTGTTTGCGTCGACACGCAGGTACAGCCAGGCGATCAATCTGGGTGGCAACCCATTGTCCTCGACGACAATGACGGCGCTGATTCGCTACCGCGATGCAGTGGGCATTGGTATGGGCTATGTGGAGGACGATCAGTCACGTTTCACCGAGTTGAAGGCCAGGCGGACCTGGCTGCCGGACGAGGTAGCGGCCGCCGATGCCGGCAAGCGGGCGATCTGGGCCAACCTGCGCGACGATCCGGAATCGGTGCCGCTGATGACGTTGTTGGCGCAACTCTCCGGCGCCGCCGACAGCCGTTACGTGCGTGAGGACATGACCCGGCGTGTCTGGGAGGTCCTGCAGGCGACCCATGACAGCGTCGAGTTGCGCGAGCAGGTGTTTCAACTGGTGGCCCATCCGGCGAACTGTGTCGATGGCGCGACAGAGATTTTCAGCCAGGTCGAAGTGCTCAAGGCCGTGGCGAACGCCACGCGCCAGGCCGGCCGTGGGCAAGGCAACTCCGGGGTGCTGCTGACCCTGGGGCGCGGCTTGTTTCGCCTCAGTGAGCTGGAAAAGATTGCGGCCACTTACGCCGCCGAACATGCCAGCGAAGACCCGCTGGAGGTCAGCCTGGCGTATCGGGTCGGTTTGGCGAAGATCCTGCAGTTGCCGGGGCAACCCAAGCACATGCGCTACGGGGCATTGGCTGACTTGACCAGCGAGAACCTGGAGCGGGCGCATGAGCAAGTCCTCATTGCCGAGCTGTCGCCGGTATTTTTGCGGTTTATTGCCCAGCTCTCGTTCTGGAAGGCCCATCTCAAACAGCAGTTTCCCGAGACGTTCAGGCGCGCTGCCGAGCCGTTTGACAGTCAACAGCAGGCGCTCTTCGAGAACAGTCAGAACCTCACCGATGGTGAATACCTGGCACAAATGGAAGGCCTGCGCGCGCCGCGCAGGCAGGCGATCAACGAGGTGATGGAGCGCCTGACCCAGCAGATGATGAAGTATCAGGACCTGGATATCTGCCATCTACCTGAAGACTAGCCGGCAGGGTTGCTGATTGATCCATGGCAAGCGCTATTCAATTGCTTGCCCGTGGTGCAGCCCAATCCGCTAGTCTTGATTGATCTTGGAAGGGAGTTGCCCATGTTCGAATCCGCAGAAATTGGTCACGCCGTCGACAAAGACACCTACGACGCCGAAGTGCCGGCCCTGCGTGAAGCGTTGTTGGAAGTGCAGTACGAGCTGCAACAGCAAAAGCGCTTCCCGGTGATCATCCTGATTAATGGCGTCGAAGGTGCTGGCAAAGGCGAGACCGTCAAGCTGCTCAATGAGTGGATGGACCCGCGCCTGATCGAAGTCCGTACCTTCGATCAGCAAACCGATGAGGAACTGGCCCGCCCGCCGGCCTGGCGGTACTGGCGGCAGTTGCCCGCCAAGGGCCGCATGGGTGTCTTTTTCGGCAACTGGTACAGCCAGATGCTGCAAGGCCGCGTACATGGGCAGATAAAGGACGCGCGTCTCGATCAGGCCATCGCCGGTGCCGAGCGCCTGGAAAAAATGCTCTGTGATGAAGGTGCGCTGATCTTCAAATTCTGGTTTCACCTTTCCAAGAAACAGATGAAGGCGCGGCTAAAGGCCTTGGCCGACGACCCGCTGCACAGTTGGCGCATCAGCCCGCTGGACTGGCAGCAATCACAGACCTACGACAAGTTCGTGCACTTTGGCGAGCGGGTGCTGCGTCGCACCAGCCGCGACTACGCGCCGTGGCATGTGATCGAAGGTGTCGACAGCAATTACCGCAGCCTCACCGTGGGCAAGCTACTGCTCGAAGGCATGCAAACCGCGTTGAAACTGCCCAAAGGCAAGGCCAGCGGCATGAACCCCGCGCCGCTGATACCGTCGGTGGACAAGAAGGGGCTGCTCGACAGCCTCGACTTGAGCCAGCATCTGGACAAGGACGATTACGAAGAACAACTGATCACCGAGCAAGCGCGATTCTCTGGCCTGATGCGTGACAAACGCATGCGCAAGCACGCCTTGATCACGGTGTTCGAAGGCAATGATGCGGCGGGCAAGGGCGGCGCGATTCGCCGGGTTGCAGCGGCGCTGGACCCACGCCAATACCATATCGTGCCGATTGCCGCGCCCAGTGAGGACGAACGCGCCCAACCGTACCTATGGCGGTTCTGGCAGAAGATCCCGGCGCGCGGCATGTTCACCGTGTTCGACCGCTCGTGGTACGGCCGCGTGCTGGTGGAGCGAGTCGAAGGTTTCTGCTCTGCGGCGGACTGGATGCGCGCCTATGGCGAGATCAATGATTTTGAAGAACAACTGCGTGATGCGGGCGTGATCGTGGTCAAGTTCTGGCTGGCGATTGACAAGGACACGCAGCTGGAACGCTTTCAGGCCCGTGAGGAAATCCCTTTCAAACGCTTCAAAATCACCGAAGACGACTGGCGCAACCGCGACAAGTGGGACGACTACCGCGCGGCGGTGGGCGATATGGTTGACCGTACCAGCACCGAAATCTCGCCCTGGACCCTGGTGGAGGCCAATGACAAGCGCTGGGCGCGGGTCAAGGTGCTGCGCACGATTAACCTCGCTTTAGAAGAAGCGTTCGCCAAGTCCGACAAGCACGATAAAAAGAAGAAGAAATAACTACGCGGTTTGCGCGCCGTGCTGGTTGGGGAGCGCAGACTTTTTTTGGTGAGCTGGCGTTGTGTGGTGCGTTTGCTTTTTGTGGTGAGCAGGCTTTGTATGGTGGGTTCGCTTTTTGTAGTGAGCAGGCTTGCCCTGCGCTGGGGCGAGAAGCGGCCCCAATCCAGTCGCCGCGTTTATCCAGGCAGAACCCAATGGCCGGTTTTAGGGCCGCTTCGCAGCCCAGCGCAGGGCAAGCCTGCTCACCACAAAGGTTGTGTTCGCCATTCAGGTATAGGCTCACCGCAAAGAGTCTGTTCATCTCAACAAACGACCCCACTCGTGCGAGTTGAGGAGAGCAGGCGTTTTTGTGGTGGCTGTGCTTTTTGTGGTGAACCGGCTGTGTGTGGTGGGTTCGCTTTTTGTAGTGAGCAGGCTTGCCCTGCGCTGGGGCGCGAAGCGGCCCCAATTCAGTCGCCGCGTTTCTCCAGGCAGAACCCAATGGCCGGTTTTAGGGCCGCTTCGCAGCCCAGCGCAGGGCAAGCCTGCTCACCACAAAGGTTGTGTTCGCCATTCAGGTATAGGCTCACCGCAAAGAGTCTGTTCATCTCAACAAACGACCCCACCCGTGATGGTTGAGGAGAGCAGGCGTTTTTGTGGTGACTGTGCTTTTTGGGGGGAGCCGGCTGTGTGTGGTGAGTTTGCTTTTTATGGTGAGCTGGCTTTGTGTGGTGTGTGGTGGATTCGCTTTTTGTAGTGAGCAGGCTTGCCCTGCGCTGGGGCGCGAAGCGGCCCCAATCCAGTCGCCGCGTTTCTCCAGGCAGAACCCAATGGCCGGTTTTAGGGCCGCTTCGCAGCCCAGCCCAGCGCAGGGCAAGCCTGCTCACCACAAAAAGGTTGTGTTCGCCATCAGGTATAGGCTCACCGCAAAGAGTCTGTTCACCTCAACAAACGACCCCACCCGTGCTGGTTGAGGAGAGCAGGCGTTTTTGTGGTGACTGTGCTTTTTGGGGGGAGCCGGCTGTGTGTGGTGACTTTGCTTTTTGTGGTGCGCCAGCTGTGTGTGGTGAGTTTGCTTTTTATGGTGAGCTGGCTTTGTGTGGTGTGTGGTGGGTTCGCTTTTTGTAGTGAGCAGGCTTGCCCTGCGCTGGGGCGCGAAGCGGCCCCAATCCAGTCGCTGCGTTTTCTCCAGGCAGAACCCAATGGCCGGTTTTAGGGCCGCTTCGCAGCCCAGCGCAGGGCAAGCCTGCTCACCACAGAAAGGTTGTGTTTGCCATCAGGTATAGGCTCACCGCAAAGAGTCTGTTCACCTCAACAAACGACCCCACTCGTGCTGGTTGAGGAGAGCAGGCATGTTTGTGGTGACTTTGCTTTTTGCAATGAGCAGGCCTGCCCCGCGCCGGGGCGCGAAGCGGTCCCACCCCAAAGTCTCACTGCTTCAACCAGCCATGGTTTTGTATATGCCGGGTGAATGATCATCGCGGTTGCCTGGGCCTGGATCTATCCTCGATCCATCGCCCAACAACCAGAAGATCGAGGTAGCCCATGCGTGAAGTAGTCATCGTCGACAGCGTACGAACCGGCCTGGCCAAGTCCTTTCGCGGCAAGTTCAACCAGACCCGTCCGGATGACATGGCGGCTCATTGCGTCAACGCGCTGCTCACCCGCAACGGCATCGACCCGGCGACGGTTGAAGATTGCATCGTCGGCGCGGGCTCCAATGAGGGGGCCCAGGGCTACAACATCGGGCGTAACGTGGCGGTACTGTCGCAACTGGGCACTGGGACGGCGGGCATGACCCTCAACCGTTTCTGCTCATCGGGCTTGCAGGCGATTGCCATCGCTGCCAACCAGATCGCCTCGGGCTGCAGCGACATCATCGTCGCCGGTGGCGTCGAGTCCATCAGTCTGACCATGAAAAGCGTCAACACCGACAACCTGATCAACCCGCTGCTCAAAGAGCAAGTACCGGGCATTTACTTCCCCATGGGCCAGACCGCCGAAATCGTCGCGCGCCGCTACAACGTCAGCCGCGAAGAACAGGATCTCTACGCCCTGCAAAGCCAGCAACGTACCGCCCAAGCCCAGGCCGATGGTTTGTTCAATGACGAAATCGTGCCGATGGCGGTCAAGTACAAGGTCGAGGACAAAAACACCGGCGCGGTGCAGATTCTCGACGGCGTGGTCGATCGCGACGACTGCAACCGCCCCGACACCACCCTGGCGAGCCTGCAAGGCTTGAAACCAGTGTTCGCCGAGGACGGCTCGGTGACAGCGGGTAACTCGTCGCAACTGTCCGACGGCGCCTCGATGACCCTGGTGATGAGCCTGGAAAAAGCCCTGGAACTGGGGCTCAAGCCCAAGGCGTTTTTCCGTGGCTTCACTGTGGCTGGCTGCGAGCCGGACGAAATGGGCATCGGTCCGGTGTTCTCAGTGCCCAAGCTGCTCAAGGCGCGTGGCTTGCAAGTGGCGGATATCGACCTGTGGGAACTCAACGAAGCGTTTGCCTCGCAGTGCCTGTACGCACGCAATCGTCTGGAAATCGACAACGCCAAATACAACGTCAACGGCGGATCGATTTCCATCGGCCACCCGTTCGGCATGACCGGTTCGCGGCAAGTGGGGCATCTGGTGCGTGAGTTGCAACGGCGTAACCTGCGTTACGGCGTCGTCACCATGTGCGTGGGCGGCGGCATGGGCGCCACCGGTTTGTTTGAGGTCGCACGCTAGTCACTTGAGTTTCGCGCTTCGGGTCGTTCGTACTCGATCAATGCAGAGGGGGGCTTGTCCTCCCTTTGCGCATCTGCTGTTCAGTTATCTCAAAACCGCACTTTTAGTTGCTTGCTTAGTTGGGGTTTTCCAATGGGAGCGGTGATTTTTTAGTGCCTGTAATCTCATTCTTACAGATATAATCTTGGTTAAAATATTCTCATTAATCTGCGTGTAGTCTAATTCCTTCAGCACTTTTTAAAGTTTTGGCAGATTGCCATGTTTTTCCTGCGAGTGTTAGTGGTTCACGGCTACTTCGTTAAGGGAAATGGACGGCTTACTTGTTTGTGCGTCATGTACAAACTTTCCCTGTGTTGAGCGGTGTCGCGAATTGCAATGCAATAAGTTGGAAAAACAACTTGGCGGTCACCGACTTAATGGCACGGGTCACACCGTTCGTTTAATCAGTCCTGCGCTGACGTGTTGCAGGACGCCTTATGACATTTGATAAGTGGGAAATTGTGAATGAAAACTAAACTGAAAACTGTGCTCTTGGCTGTCGGCGTTTTGGCGGGGACTGCGTCCGTTGCTCAGGCCGCGGATGGAACGGTCACGTTTCTGGGCTCGGTACATTCGGGCGCCTGCTCCATCAAACCTGACTCCGTCGATCAGACCATCCGACTGGGTGCGATCGCCAAACACCAGTTGGAATCAGGCGGCAAGTCCGAGGCCCGTCGTTTGCTGATCGAGCTTGAAGGCTGCGACTTGTCCAACCTCACCGACAATACCGTCACCACGACCTTCACGGGAGCACCTTCCAGCGTTGTTCCAGGGGCGATCGGCACGGTGGGTGGCGCCGGCGGCGTGGGCATCATGATGACCCACGGCGGTGACGTGGTTGAGCTTGGCGTTCCTACAACTCCGCAGATCATTGCTGCCGGCAATAACACGCTGGAGTTCGGGGCTTACGTCCAAGGTGCCGCCACGGGCGCCATCACTCCTGGCGATTTCAGCGCAGTCACCAATTTCACCTTGGCTTATCAGTAAGTGTTTCCCCCGCCACCGCGGGTGGCGGGGGACGCTGTCGGGAGATCCAGGTGAAAACATTCATGCGTTTCGCTATCGCTTCTTCACTAACGACGTTGGTCTGCCCTTACGTTTTTGCGCAAGAGGCCTCACAGGGCGAGGGCGTTGTCCTGCTTGGGGGACAAGTCGTCGACTCAGCCTGCGGGT
Organism: Pseudomonas sp. 2995-1; assembly: GCF_002742505.1. Taxonomy (NCBI): domain Bacteria; kingdom Pseudomonadati; phylum Pseudomonadota; class Gammaproteobacteria; order Pseudomonadales; family Pseudomonadaceae; genus Pseudomonas; species Pseudomonas sp. 2995-1. The sequence goes on from NZ_LJSA01000490.1 coordinate 438,677, forward strand.
TGGAGCTGGCCAGTATCGACCAGACCATCGAGATGCCACCAGAGCCGGTTGGCCGGCTTTTACGTAACACGCGCGGAGAAGACCATCCCTTCCAGTTGCGCCTGATCAATTGCTCGTTGACTCGGCCGGACCCGTTGCGCCCGGGGGTAACTCTGCCTGATTGGGAGCATATGCGAGTGACGTTTGACGGCCCCACCGACAGGCTAGGGCTCTCCTTTGCGGTGTTTGGCGACTCGCAGGGGGTCGCCCTGCACATTGTGGACGCCGCCGGCGAAGAGAGTATTCCGGGTCAGCGGATGGCACCGACACCGTTGGCGGAGGGCGATATGACACTCAACTACAGATTCTATCTGGTCGGCAATGGACTGCCGCTGGTGGCGGGACCCCACAGCGCCGCAGTGCGGTTCAAGTTGGAATATTTTTGAACATTGATGGGCAGGCATGCATGTTGAATACGGCGAAGATCAAAAATACGCTGCGCCCGGGCCTGTTTGGTGGGCTTATATCACTGGCGGGAAGTGCATTGGGCGCCGCAGATATCGAGTTTAATACGGACGTTCTTGACCTGACTGATCGCACTAATATTGACTTGTCTCAGTTTGCGCGCAGCGGGTTTATTTTACCCGGCACTTATTCGATGGTTGTGCAGATAAACGGTCAGCCTATTGCTGAACAACCGGTGGCGTTCTATCCGCCCGATAATGATCCCAAGGGTAGCCAGGCCTGTTTGTCCCACAGTCTTGTGGAACAGTTGGGCCTTAAAGTGTCCGAAGCCGACAAACTGGCATGGTGGAAAGGCGGCGAGTGCCTGGACATTCAAAGTTTGCCTGGCATGGACGTCCAGGGTGATCTGGCCAGCTCCACGCTGAGCATCAACTTGCCCCAGGCATACCTTGAGTACAGCGCCATCAACTGGGATCCGCCTTCACGCTGGGATGAAGGCGTGCCGGGGCTGTTGATCGATTACAGCCTGACGGCGCAGTCCAACTATCAACGAAACGACGGTAACCGCAAAAACCTCAGTGGCAATGGCACCGTGGGGGCTAACGCCGGTGCCTGGCGCCTCAGGGCGGACTGGCAAGGGCGCGTCGAGAGCGGCCGACAAGAAGCCGCAGGGCCTCAAAAACTGGAGTGGAGCCGCTACTACGCGTATCGCGCTATTCCGGCGTTGAGAGCGCGCCTGTTAGTGGGTGAGAACTACCTGTATTCGGATCTGTTTGACAGCTTCCGCTTTACCGGTGCCGCGCTGAACTCTGATGAAAGCCAGTTACCGCCCAACCTGCGTGGTTACGCGCCGGAAGTTGTCGGGGTGGCCAAAACCAATGCGAAAGTCATCATCAGCCAGCAGGGGCGCGTGCTCTACGAAACCCTGGTGGCGGCAGGCCCCTTTCGCATTCAGGACTTGCAGGACGCGGTGACGGGCAAGTTGGACGTGCGGATTGAAGAACAGGATGGCGTGGTAAACAGCTTCCAGATCGACACGGCGGGTGTTCCCTACCTGACGCGTCCGGGCCAAGTGCGTTACAAGCTGGCCGCGGGTCGACCGTCCAATCTGCAATACGGTGCGGATGGCGACTTTTTCGGTACCGGGGAGTTTTCCTGGGGGATCAGCAATGGCTGGTCGTTGTTCGGCGGCGGCATGACCGACAACAACTACCGAGCCGTGTCCGTGGGCGCAGGGCGCGACTTGCTGGCGTTCGGCGCCGTTTCGCTGGACGTGACGCAGTCGCGCGCCCATGTGTGGAACGAGACGCTCTCGGGTAAATCCTACCGCCTTCAATACTCCAAGAACTTTGAAGAGTATGACAGCCAGGTGACCTTCGCCGGTTACCGGTTTTCCGAGAAGAATTTCTTGAGTATGAGTGAGTACCTGGACGCCCGGCATTACGGGTTGAACGGCGAACTCGGCGGGCGCGGCGATTATCGCGATTCAAGCGAGGGCTGGAAGCCGATTGGCGGCAGCAAGGCGCTTTATACGGTGACGGTCAACAAACAGTTTCGTGACCTGGGCGCTACCGTCTACGCCAGTTACCACAAGCAAACCTATTGGGACCGGCCGGACACTCAGCGTTGGAACCTGTCGTTGTCGCGTTACTTCAATGTGGGCACGGTCAAGAATATGAACCTGTCCCTGAATATGTATCGCACCCAGGAATACAACTACAACGACAACGGCATGGCGCTGACGGTCAGCCTGCCGTTTGGACGCACCGGCACCCTGTCGGCGGATGCCAATAGGGCCGCCGGCAAGAACACCTTTGCAACCCGCTACAGCGATCGGATCGATGAGCGCAACAGCTACCAGCTCAGTGCCAGCAATGCCTACGGCAGTGGGTATCTGAGTCATATGGGGGATCAGGCCGACATCGACATCAGCGCCAGTACGCAAGAGGGTGGCTACAGCAGCCTGGGTGTGTCTGCCCGTGGTGGTGGCACGCTCACGGCCCACGGTGCGGCTCTGCACCGTACCACCAGCACCGGCGGCACGCGCCTGATGATCGATACCGGTGGGGTGCCCGATGTACCTGTTCGCGGTTACGGCTCACCGACTCGCAGTAACGTCTTTGGCAAGGCTGTCATCTCCGACATCAGCAGCTACCAGCGTACGGTGGCCAGCGTTGATCTGGAGCGCTTGCCGAGCAATGTCGAAGCGACTGAGTCGGTCACCCAGTTAACGCTCACCGAAGGAGCGATTGGTTACCGCACGCTGGATGTGATTGCCGGCGAAAAAGCCATGGCCATTCTGCGCCTGCCGGATGGCAGTTCACCGCCCTTCGGCGCGACGGTGAAGAACATGAAGCAACAGGACACCGGGATTGTGAATGACAGCGGCAGTGTCTACCTGAGTGGCTTGCGGGCTGGCGAGCAGATGGTCGTCAGTTGGGGCGGCGACGAACAATGCGTCCTTACGCTTCCCGCCATCCTGCCCGTTGATGGTTTGACGGACACCTTGCAACTGGGCTGCCACAGGATCGCCGCAACCCCATCTTTGCCCGGGCCAGCCACGCTGACCGGGGAACTTATTGATACGGAGAACACAGCCTCATGATGCTTGATATGCGCCTCACCCCTCCGGCTTTCGCGCTCCTGGCTCTGGGTTTGAGCCAGAGCGCCGGCGCCGCCGTCGGCCTGGACCGTACCCGCGTGATTTTTGATGGCGGCAAAGATGCCACCAGCGTGAGCATTACCAACAACAATACCCAGCTGCCGTATCTGGCCCAAGGCTGGATTGAGGATGAGGCGGGTAAAAAAAACACCTCGCCCTTGATCGTGCTCCCGCCGGTTCAACGCTTGGAGCCTGGTAAACAAAGCCAGGTGAAAGTTCAGGCTTTACCGGCAGCCAAGTCGTTACCGCAGGATCGGGAGACGGTCTACTACTTCAACTTGAGGGAAATCCCGCCGCGCAGCGATAAATCCAACACCCTGCAAATTGCATTGCAGACCCGCATCAAGTTGTTCTATCGACCACAAGCTATTACGCCAAGCCAGCAAGACCTGTCCAACCCCTGGCAGCAGAAACTGACCCTGACCCGCGAAGGCGATCAATACCGGGTTAACAACCCGACGCCTTATTACGTGACCCTGGTGGATGCGCGCAGCAGCAAGGACGGCAAAACCGCGCCGGGCTTCGCGCCGCTGATGATCCCGCCCAAAGACGCATTGACCTTGGGCCCCACGGCCAGCGCACTGGGTACGGCCCCTTACCTGGCCTATGTGAATGATTACGGCGGCCGTCCGCTTCTGGCCTTCACCTGCAATGGCAACACGTGCCAGGTGAACACGCAGGCCGCATTGCCGAAAGAGTAATGCGGCTGGAGAACGTCATGAAATCGAACAATGTGAAGGTCTTGGGCAGCTTGTTGTGGATCCTGGCGATGGGCGTACACGCCGAGGATGACGAGGATATTGAAGGTATGAGCGGGATGCTGAATGTGCTCGGGTCCATGCATGAATCGCCTTGCAGCCTGGAGATGGCGTCACTGCATCAAACGGTTGAGCTGGACGCCGTGTCGAGCAGCCAGCTGCAGCGGCCCGGTGACCAGGCGACTGCAAAGGCTTTTCAACTGCGCTTTACCGATTGCCAGCGCACCGCCGGCCGCGTGCGCAGTGAACGCACCGGCAACCTGGTATGGAGTGCCTACCAACCCGTGCTGTCGGTGGCGTTTTCTGCGCCTGCCGATCCCGATGATCCACGGCTGGTCAAAGTGCAAGGCATCACCGGGATGGGCCTGCAATTGACCGACGCCCTGGGCCGGGATGTCCAGTTGGGTTCAAGGGGCGAAGCTTTGTTTCTGCCCGTGGGACGCAACATTCAGACCTGGCACGTACGGCCCACACGCACCGCTGCGCCACTGACCAGTGGAGCATTCAGGGCCGTGGTGGATTTCAGGCTCAACTATGAGTAAGGGCAGAGCGATGGATAGACCAATCAGCCCACGGGCCATTCTGATCGCTGTTTGCCTGATAGGGGCCGTCAGCCAGAGTGTGCAGGCACAGACCAATTTGACGATTCGCGCGGTCATCATTGCCCCTCCGCCGTGTGTCATTAACAGTGGCAATACGCTGGACGTGCCGTTTGGCAATGACTTGCAGACGTCACGGGTGGACGGGGTGAATTATCGTCGCGATGTGCCGTACACCGTCACCTGCAGCGCTCCCCACAGCAATGCGTTGACCCTGGCGCTCAACGGCACAGGCGCCTCGTTTGACAGCCGCGTGCTCTCTACGCGCAAGGCGGACCTTGGGGTCAAGCTGTTCGTGAACGGCGCTGACTGGCCGCTCAACACCCGGGTGAACTTTACCTATCCCAATTTCCCGGTGGTGCAGGCGGTGCCCGTCAAACGCGCGGGCAGCCAACTGAGCGGCGGTGCGTTCGATGCCGCTGCGACCCTTGTGGTCGATTACCAATGACGGCGACCTATATGAGGAACGACCAATGAAGGTTTGGCCACAGCGAGCATTGCTCGCGCTGTGCTCCATCGGCCTGTGCAATGTTGCATCGGCCAACCTGACGTTCAGCGGTACGTTGAACGAGCCGCCACCCTGCACGATTGAAGGTGGCAAGACCATTGAAGTCGACTTTGGCGACGTCGGGGTCAAGCGCATTGATGGTGTGAAATACCGAAAAGGTATCGGTTACGCGATTAATTGCGGCACCGACACGTTGCCGTGGGCGTTGAAGTTGAGTGTCAACGGCACCCCCACCGCGTTTGATGGCTCTGCCGTGCAGACCAGCGTGCCGGCGCTGGGTATTCGGGTTTTTCAGAACAGCCTGCCATTGCCCCTCAATACGCCAATGGACATCACCCTGTCGTCACCGCCGACATTGGAAGTCGTTCCGGTGCAACAGCCCGGGGCAGTCCTGACGCCGGCCCGGTTTACGGCGGTGGCCACGTTGTTGGCCGAATACCAGTAGGAGCTGAGTCGATGCGATATGAAATTGTGCATAAGGGTGCGTTGGCAGTGCTGCTCGTCTTCGGCCTGACCCCCTTGGGGTATGCGGCGGACAACCTGAGCTTCAAGGGCAACCTGGTTGAAGAGGCCTGCACACTGCGCCCCGGTGACGAGGCCGTAACGCTGGAATTGTGGGACCTGACCAGCAAATACCTCTATCTCAACACGCGATCCGTGGGCAAGCGTTTCAGGCTGCACCTGGAGGATTGTGACACCACGATCGGCGACTCGGTGACCATCATGTTCGGCGGCACGGAAAACACCGCGCTGCCCGGTTTGCTCGCGCTCGATGGCGGCAGTAGTGCCTCGGGGATCGGGGTGGGCATGGAAACGCTGAGTGACAAGCCCTTGCCCTTGAATGCCGTCAGTGACAGGCAACTGCTGAGCGATGGCAGCAATGTCATTGAGCTCAAGGCCTACGTACAGGGCGAGCCGAATGCGATCAGGGATCAAACCATCGGGCACGGCGCGTACACGGTGACCTCCACTTTTACATTGGACTATCCGTAATCGTTCACAGCTGAAAGTGGCCTTGGCTAACCTCCAGCGCCTCCGGGGGGCTGCAAGGCACGGCGTGACGTGCGATGGGTATTCGGATTTTTCACGACAGCTTGCCAGTGCCCCTCATTACGTCAGTGGACATCACCTTTTCGTCACTGCCGACATTGAAGGTGGTGGCAGTGCACATAAAAAGCCTCAGGCGAACCTCAACGCTCTCTCGGGCGGCTTTGACGCACACGGTGAAAGCGCGTTGGGTCACGCGGGGAGACAGGCAAAGAGAGATTAGAAATGAAACGATTATTTGGAACCACGGTGCTTCTCGTCTTGATTGGCGTGACTACAAACTTGCGCGCTGCTGAGTGCCGGGTAGACGGTGGGGCGTGGATAGGCGGAAACCCTAACCTGCAGGTTCCCGTCAGGGTTCAGGCGGATGCTGATAAGACACGTATCATGCTTGAGGGCGCGAATCTGGAGTGCAGGTTTAAACCCTTCCCGGGCTTTCCGCCCTCGAGAGAGGACTACTGGCGAACCTCGACCAGGGTCGGTTCGGCCTGGACTCCAGGCCCAAAGTTTGCCGCCCAAATCACCGGCCTTCGTATAAATGGAGCGTTTTACAACAATCCCGTTCCCAACGGCATTTATATCGCAACGATGCCCAATAACCTCATCGGTTATCCCATCAATGTGACCCCTTACATCATGCTGCGTAACAATCCCAGCAACCCCATCGACATTCGCGTAGGGGACGCCCTCGGTGTGCTGCGACTGGAGCAGACAAACAATTACGACACATCCTCGGCGAGTCTGACGGTCACTTATTACGCCGCCAACAATTTCACCATCTCGCCCTCAACCTGCACGATCAACAATAACAACCCGATCGAAATCAACTTCGGCGACGTCCACCAGCGGGCAATCGGCACCGATCCGCTGTCAACGTCCGTGGTCAGTAACCGCAGACTCACTTACTCGTGCCCGGACGGCGGAATCAACACACCGATCACCATTACTTATAAAGGCACGCGCTCCTCGTTCGACTCGCGGTTGCTGCTCATGAGCAATGCCGACGTGGGCACGGCGCTCGTGCGCGGCGGGGCTGCGGTAGCCGTTAACGGTTCATTCCTCACCCGAATCACCAACAGTGTGGGCGGAGACGATGTGACGTTTTCGCTGGTGCGGCGAACCGGCTCACTGCCGACTCCGGGGGCTATCAGCGGCAGCGGTGTACTGGTGATGGGGGTGCCATGACTCGGTCTGCGGCAGATGAATGATCGATACCCAAAACACACCGCATCGCCCTAGAATGCCAGCTCCTCCACCTCTGGTTTTTTGGGGCACTCATGCACATCTCTTCCGGCCGCTGGGTCTATGGCTTTGGCTTGACCCTGCTGACCGCGTTCCTCTGGGGCATTCTGCCGATCAAACTCAAGCAAGTGCTGCAGGTGATGGACCCGATCACCGTCACCTGGTTTCGCCTGACCGTGGCTGGCGGTTGTCTGTTCGTCTACCTTGCCGCCACCAAGCGTCTGCCCAGCCGCAAAGTGCTCGGCCCCAAGGGCGGTTGGCTGGTGGCGATGGCGGTATGCGGCCTGGTGGGCAACTACGTGTTGTACCTGGTGGGCCTGAAATCGCTCAGCCCCGGCACCGCACAGTTGGTCGTGCAGATGGGGCCTATCTTTTTGATGATCGCCAGCGTGTTTGTGTTCAAGGAACGTTTCAGCCGCGGGCAAGTGGTGGGATTGGTCGTCTTGATCGCAGGCTTCGGCCTGTTCTTCAACCAGCGCCTGGAGGAATTACTGACGTCCCTCGGCACTTACACCGCCGGGGTGCTGACGATCCTGCTCGCCACCTCGATCTGGGTGTTCTATGCCCTGGGTCAGAAGCAATTGTTGACCGTGTGGAATTCGCTGCAAGTCATGATGGTGATCTACCTCACCTGCGCTTTGTTGCTCACGCCCTGGGCCCATCCGTTGGAAGCGCTGCAACTGAGCCCGCTGCAAGGCTGGCTGCTGTTGGCGTGCTGCATGAATACGCTGGTGGCCTACGGCGCGTTTGCCGAAGCCCTGGCCCATTGGGAAGCCTCGCGGGTGAGTGCGACCCTGGCGCTCACGCCGCTGGTGACCTTTGTAGCGGTCGCCTTGGCGGCCTGGCTATGGCCGGACTACGTGCAGGCCGAAGAGATCAACGCCCTGGGCTATGCCGGGGCGCTGGTGGTGGTGCTGGGGTCGGCGACTGTCGCGCTGGCGCCGTCGTTGCTCGCCGGGCTCAAGGCCCGGCGGCTGCGTTTGGCGTCTTAATGCCCGGCTTCGAGCATATTTTCCGGGCGTACCCACTGGTCGAACTCTTCGTCAGTGAGGTAGCCCAACTCCAGCGCGGCTTCCCGTAGCGTCAGCCCCTCGGCGTAGGCTTTCTTGGCGATCTCTGCTGATTTGTCGTAGCCGATATGCGGGTTGAGCGCCGTCACCAGCATCAGTCCGCGCTCCAGGTGTTCGGCCATTTTCTCGGCGTCGGGCTCCAGGCCGGCAATGCAATGCTCCTGAAAGTTATTGCAGCCATCGGCGAGCAGGCGGATCGACTCCAGCAGGTTGTGGATGATCACCGGCTTGTACACGTTCAACTGCAAGTGTCCCTGGCTCGCGGCGATACCGATGGTCACGTCGTTGCCCAGTACCTGGCAGGCGAGCATCGACAGCGCTTCGCACTGCGTCGGGTTGACCTTGCCCGGCATGATCGAACTGCCCGGCTCGTTGGCAGGCAGCTTCACTTCCGCAAGCCCAGCGCGCGGTCCGGAACCGAGCAGGCGCAGGTCGTTGGCGATTTTCATCAGGGCCACGGCCAGGGTTTTCAGGGCGCCGTGCAACGTCACTAGCGGCTCATGGCCGGAGAGGGCGGCGAATTTGTTCGGTGCGGTGACGAACGGCAGCCCCGAGAGCGCTGCCAACTCGGCCGCAATGGCCTCGCCAAAACCATGGGGCGAATTGAGCCCGGTGCCCACGGCCGTGCCGCCCTGGGCCAGTTCACACACTTGGGGCAGGGCACTGCGGATGGCGCGTTCGGCGTAGTCGAGTTGGGCGATAAACGCCGAGAGTTCCTGGCCGAACGTGATCGGCGTGGCGTCCATCATGTGCGTGCGGCCGGTCTTGACCAGCTTCATATGCCGCGCGGCCTGCTCGGCCAGACCGCCGGAAAGCGTAGCGATCGCCGGCAACAAACGTTGATGGACGGCCTGCACCGCCGCAATGCTCATGGCCGTCGGGAAGCAATCATTGGAGCTCTGGGAGCGGTTCACATGGTCGTTCGGGTGCACCGGGCTCTTGCCGCCGCGTTGATTGCCTGCCAGTTCGTTGGCACGGCCGGCGATCACTTCATTGGCGTTCATGTTGCTCTGGGTGCCGCTGCCGGTCTGCCACACCACTAATGGGAATTGGTCGTCATGGTTGCCGGCGAGGACTTCATCGGCGGCCTGTTCGATCAGGCGGGCGATGTCGGCGGGCAGGTCGCCGTTGCGGTCGTTGACCCGGGCGGCTGCCTTTTTGATCAGGGTCAGGGCGTGCAATACCGGCAAGGGCATCCGCTGGTCGCCGATGGCGAAATTCACCAGCGAGCGTTGGGTCTGGGCGCCCCAGTAAGCGTCATCCGGGACATGCACTTCTCCCAGGCTGTCGGTTTCGATACGGCTCATCGGGCACACTCCTTAGGTTCGTTTGCGCAGTTTAGGCCGTGATTGACCTAGTGGGTTCCCTAAAAGACTTTTCATCGGGCAATCCGCGACCGGCAAGGCCTGGGGTTGAGCCGCGAGGTTTTTTAGGCGCAGAATGGGCGCCCTTGGGGTCTTACCTCGCCAGCTAGAAAGGAAACTCGATGACTCGTCTTCGTGCCATCTGTACCGCGGTTGCTCTGGTTTGCGCCAGCGGCCAGGTTTTTGCCGATACCGCCAGCCACAACGCCAGTGCCGAAGCCTTCCTTACCCTGGCCCATGCCGACAAGCTGGGTACCCCGGTGTACATGCAAGTGCAGCAAATGTTCGCCCAGCGTTTCGAGCAGACTAAGGCGCCTGCCGCCAAGCAGTCCGTATTGGACAGCTACCAGGCCAAGGCCAACGCCGCCCTGGACCAAGCTATCGGCTGGCCGAAGCTGAAGCCCGACATGGTCAAGCTCTACACCACCAATTTCAGCGAATCCGAGCTCAAGGACCTGGTAGCGTTCTACCAGTCGCCACTGGGCAAGAAAGTCCTGGAAAAAATGCCACAACTGACCCAGCAATCGGCCCAGATGACTCAGGCCAAGCTGGAAAGCGCCGTTCCGGTGGTCAACAAGCTGTTGGAAGACATGACCAACGAGCTGACGCCTAAAGCCGCTCCGGCCAAGAAGAAGTAAGCAGGAATGATCATGCAACAGCGTATCGAAACGGCGCTCGCCGCCCTGGACCCGCAACATTTGAGCGTACTGGATGAAAGCCATATGCACAGCCGTGGGTTGCAGACCCACTTCAAGGCCGTGCTGGTCAGTCAGCAGTTCGAAGGGCTCAATCGCGTCAAGCGCCACCAGAAGGTCTACGCCACCCTGGGTGACCTGATGAGCGAGTTTCATGCGCTGGCGCTGCATACCTACACGCCTGAAGAATGGGCGACAATCGACGCAGCCCCGGCCTCGCCGACCTGCGCCGGCGGACATTGACGGGTTATCCCTGATAGAATCCGCAACGCGCCGCTTAGCCGGCGCGTTTTTTTTGCATCCGGTTCACCCTTTACGAGGGTAGCCACCTGGAGAGAACACCCATGACTCAACCGATTGTCGTGGCGGCACTGTATAAGTTCGTCACCCTCGAAGATTACGTCGCTCTGCGCGAGCCCTTGCTGCAGGCGATGGTCGACAACGGCATCAAAGGCACCTTGCTGATCGCCGAAGAAGGCATCAACGGCACCGTTTCCGGTAGCCGCGAAGGCATTGATGGCCTGATGGCCTGGCTGAAGAACGACCCACGCATGGACGACATCGATCACAAAGAGTCGTACTGCGAGGACCAACCGTTCTACCGCACCAAGGTCAAGCTCAAGAAAGAGATCGTGACGCTTGGCGTAGAAGGCGTCGACCCGAACAAGAAGGTCGGCACCTACGTCGACCCGAAAGACTGGAACGCCCTGATCAGCGACCCGGAAGTGCTGCTGATCGACACCCGTAACGACTACGAAGTGTCCATTGGCACCTTTGAAGGCGCAATCGACCCGAAAACCACCAGTTTTCGCGAATTTCCCGACTATATCAAAGCCAACTTCGACCCGGCCAAGCACAAGAAAGTCGCCATGTTCTGCACCGGCGGCATTCGGTGCGAGAAAGCGTCGAGCTACATGCTCAGCGAAGGTTATGGCGAGGTTTACCACCTTAAGGGCGGCATCCTGAAGTACCTCGAAGAGGTGCCTCAGGCAGAAACCAAATGGCAGGGCGACTGCTTTGTTTTCGATAATCGCGTGACCGTGCGCCACGACTTGAGCGAAGGCGACTACGATCAATGTCATGCCTGCCGCACACCTGTGAGCGTCGAAGACCGCGCCTCCGAGCACTACGTGGCCGGCATCAGCTGCCCTCATTGCTGGGATAAGCTGCCGGAGAAAACCCGCCGCAGCGCGATCGACCGGCAAAAGCAGATTGAACTGGCCAAGGCCCGCAATATGCCGCACCCGATTGGCTTCAACTACAAGCAAACCCCTTCCGAGGCCTGACCTATGTCCGCGCGCCTGCTCTATGTAATGGATCCGATGTGTTCCTGGTGCTGGGGCTTTGCCCCGGTGGCGCAGGCGCTGGTTGAGCAGGCCCAAGCGGCCGGTGTGGACGTGCACCTGGTGGTGGGCGGCTTGCGCACCGGCAGTGGCGCGGCGCTGGAGCCGACGACCCGACGCTACATCCTCGAACACTGGCAGGCCGTCACTGAAGCCACGGGCCAGCCGTTCAAGCGCGAAGGCGCGCTGCCCGACGGTTTTGTGTATGACACCGAGCCGGCCTGCCGCGCCATCGTCACCGCCCGTATCCTGGCGCCGGATTGTGCCTGGAAACTGCTGGGCCTGATCCAACGTGCGTTTTATGTGGAGGGGCGCGACGTGACCCTTGCCAGCGTGCTGGTTGAGCTGGCCGAGCAGGCGGGCATCCCGCGTATCGAGTTTGCCGGTGCGTTTGACCGCGCCGAGCAGCACGCGGCCACGGCGGCGGACTTTACGTGGGTGCAGGACCTGGGTATCGCCGGTTTCCCGACGTTGTTGGCCGAGCGCAATGGTCAACTGGCATTGCTCACCAACGGCTATCAGCCGCTGACGGAACTGTCGCCATTGCTCGCCCGATGGCTGGAGCGAGCAACCTGTGCAGGATGAGCCTAAACGCATTGACCGTCTGACCTGGGCGGAAATTCGCCGCCTGGCCTTGCGTCACAAGAAATCCCTGTGGATCGCCAATGGTGTTGCCGTGCTGGCGACCTTGTGCAGTGTGCCCATCCCCTTGCTGTTGCCGTTGCTGGTGGACGAAGTGCTGCTGGGCCATGGTGATGCCGCGCTCAAGGTGATGAATCACGCACTGCCCCTGGGTTGGCAGAAGGCCGCCGGTTATATCGGCCTGATGCTGGTGGTCACCCTGGCCCTGCGTTGCGGCGCACTGGTGTTCAACGTGGTACAGGCGCGGCTGTTTGCGCGGTTGGCCAAGGACATTGTGTACCGCATTCGCGTGCGTCTGATCGAGCGGCTCAAGCGCATCTCCCTGGGCGAATACGAAAGCCTGGGCAGCGGCACGGTCACCACTCACCTGGTCACCGACCTGGATACCCTGGATAAATTCGTCGGCGAAACCCTCAGCCGCTTTCTGGTGGCGATGCTGACGCTGATCGGCACGTCGGCGATCCTGGTATGGATGCACTGGCAACTGGCATTGCTGATCCTGCTGTTCAACCCGTTGGTGATCTACGCCACGGTACAGTTGGGCAAGCGCGTCAAACACCTCAAGAAGTTGGAAAACGACAGCACCTCACGCTTCACCCAAGCCCTGACTGAAACCCTCGACGCCATCCAGGAAGTCCGCGCCGGCAACCGCCAGGGCTTTTTCCTTGGGCGCCTGGGCCAGCGCGCCCAGGAAGTGCGTGACTACGCGATCCATTCCCAGTGGAAAACCGACGCGTCCAGCCGCGCCAGCGGGTTGCTGTTCCAGTTCGGCATCGACATCTTCCGCGCAGCGGCAATGCTCACCGTGCTGTTTTCCGACCTGTCCATCGGCCAGATGCTCGCGGTGTTCAGCTACCTGTGGTTCATGATCGGCCCGGTTGAACAATTATTGAATCTGCAATACGCCTACTACGCGGCGGGCGGGGCGCTGACGCGCATCAATGAACTGCTGGCGCGTGCCGACGAGCCGCGATACGCCGGGGGTGAAGACCCGTTTACCGGGCGTGAAACCGTCGGCATCGAAGTGCGCGGCCTGGACTTCGGTTATGGCGATGATCTGGTGCTCGATCAACTGAACCTGCAAATTGCTCCCGGCGAAAAAGTCGCGATTGTCGGCGCCAGCGGTGGCGGTAAAAGCACCCTGGTGCAACTGCTGCTCGGGCTGTACACGCCGCAGGCGGGCACTATCCGATTTGGCGGTGCAACCCAGCAGGAGATCGGCCTCGAGACTATCCGCGAGCACGTCGCGGTGGTGCTGCAACACCCGGCGCTGTTCAACGATACCGTGCGTGCCAACCTGACCATGGGCCGCGAGCGCAGTGACCAGGCCTGCTGGCAGGCCCTTGAAATTGCCCAGTTGGAGGCTACGGTTAAAGCGTTGCCTCAGGGTCTGGACAGCGTAGTGGGGCGTTCCGGAGTGCGTTTTTCCGGTGGTCAGCGTCAGCGCCTGGCGATTGCGCGCATGGTGTTGGCCGAACCCAAAGTGGTGATACTCGACGAAGCGACCTCCGCCCTGGATGCCGCCACTGAATACAACCTGCATCAGGCGCTGGCGCGGTTCCTCAGCGGGCGTACTACACTGATCATCGCGCACCGTCTGTCGGCGGTAAAACAAGCCGATCGAGTCTTAGTGTTTGACGGTGGTCATATCGCTGAGGATGGCGACCATCAGCAGTTGATTGCCGATGGTGGTTTGTACGCAAAACTATATGGGCATTTGCAACAAGTACGTTGATTTAGCCTAGGCTGTGCTATCCGAATGGGTGTTTTGCGTGCGTATCCAGCAGTGCATATGCAAGGGAATTCATGAAGCAAAAGCGGACTCTAGGAACGCCTAGGCTGTTGGGCATTGTCTGGCCCTTTATCGCCGTCGTGCTGTTCCAGGCATTATTGGGCTGCGTCAGTCTCTACATGCTCTCAGCGGTACGAGGCTATGTGGGCGGCGAGAGCTTATGGTCCAAGGGCCAGAAGGACGCCATCTATTATCTGACGCTCTATGCCGACAACCGCGACCAAGCCACCTACCTCAAATACCAGCAAGCCATCGCCGTGCCTCAGGGCGGGCACGAACTGCGCATTGCCCTGGACCGCCCCACGCCTGACTTGGAGGCCGCACGTCTGGGCATTCTCAAGGGCGGCAACCATCCGGATGACGTCAACAGCCTGATCTGGCTGTACCTCAACTTCCGACATTTCAGCTACCTGGAAAAAGCCATCGAACTGTGGACAGTAGGGGATGGCTACCTGGTTCAACTGGATGAGCTGGCCCGCGAGATGCACAGCGCAATCAGGGCCGATCAAGTCAACCCTAACGATGTGCGGCAGTGGAAGGCCCATATCACGGCCATCAACGAAGGCGTGACGCCGGCTGCCAAGGCCTTCAGCGATGCTCTGGGCGAAGGCTCGCGCATGATTCTGCGGTTGCTGCTGATCACCAACCTGGCAACCGCCCTGGGCCTGATCGTGCTGGCGCTGTTGCGTACCCATAAGCTGCTGACGCAGCGTCATGCCTTCGCCGATGCCTTGCAGGCCGAGAAGGAGCGGGCGCAGATCACCCTGGAGTCAATTGGCGACGGGGTGATTACCACCGATGTAGACGGTGCAATCACCTATATGAACCCCGCCGCCGAGGCCATGACCCACTGGAACTCTGGCCAGGCTCAGGGCCTGCCCCTGGCGGCGCTGTTCAACCTGCTGGATGACGACGCCCAACCCGATGGATTTACCCTGATCGAGCACATCGTCAAGGGGCAGTTTAAGGGGGGCAGCGAGCATTCAAAAACCATCCAGCGCCTGGACGGCAGTACGGTATCCGTCACCCTGGTGGGCGCACCGATCAGAAGCGCCGGCAAAATCAGCGGTGCGGTGCTGGTGCTGCACGATATGACCCAGGAACGCCAATACATTGCCAACCTGTCGTGGCAGGCCACGCATGACGCCTTGACCGGCCTGGCCAACCGCCGCGAATTTGAATACCGGCTGGAACAGGTCCTGCATATGGCGCAGCAACCTGAGGGCGGGCGGCATGCGTTGATGTTCCTCGACCTCGACCAGTTCAAGCTGGTCAACGACACCTGCGGCCATGCGGCGGGAGATGAGTTGCTGCGGCATATCTGCGCGCTGCTGCAATCGGACCTGCGTGAGGGCGACACCCTGGCGCGCCTGGGCGGCGACGAATTCGGCATCCTGCTGGAGAATTGCCCGGCGGCTGCGGCGGAAAAAATCGCCGAGAGCCTGCGCCACACGGTGCAGAGCCTGCATTTTGTGTGGAAGGGCCGGCCGTTCATGACCTCCGTGAGCATTGGCCTGGTGCATATCTCGCAAACCCCGACCACCTTGGAGACTTCGCTGCGCGCCGCCGATATGGCCTGCTACATGGCCAAGGAAAAAGGCCGCAACCGCGTGCAGGTTTACCACGCTGACGACTCGGAGCTGTCCGTGCGTTTTGGCGAGATGGCCTGGGTGCAGCGCCTGCACATGGCACTGGAGGAGAACCGGTTTTGCCTGTACGCCCAGGAAATCTCACCGCTGGGAAATACCGATGCTGGCAACGGGCATATCGAAATCCTGCTTCGCCTGCATGATGAGGCGGGTCGAACAATCCTCCCCGACAGCTTTATCCCTGCCGCCGAGCGTTACGGTTTGATGACGTCCCTCGACCGTTGGGTGGTCGAGAACGTGTTCAAGATCATCGCCCGTTGCATGCACGAGCGTCCGGGCCGGCCTATGGCCATGTGTGCGATAAATCTGTCAGGAATCACCATTGGCGATGATGATTTTCTCGGGTTTTTACATGAGAAATTCGGCACTTACGGCATCCCGCCAGAAATGATTTGTTTTGAAATAACTGAAACCAGCGCAATAGCAAATTTAGGCAGTGCCATTCGCTTTATTAATGAACTCAAGGCCTTAGGTTGCCATTTCTCCCTGGATGACTTTTGCGCCGGGATGTCCTCGTTCGCGTATCTGAAACATTTACCTGTAGACTTCCTGAAGATCGATGGAAGTTTCGTAAAGGATATGCTGGACGACCCGATTAACCGCGCAATGGTCGAAGTGATCAATCACATCGGCCACGTCATGGGTAAGCGCACAATTGCCGAGTTTGTTGAAACACCGCACATCGAACAGGCGTTACTCGATATTGGTGTGGATTACGCTCAGGGCTACCTGATTGAACGACCGCAATTGTTTACCTTTGATAGTTTGCAGTGTCGACCTGTGCGGCCGCAGCCTCTGTTATTGAAGGCGCCCGGCACATTCCGCTGAAACATTTGCTGGTCTGTAAATCACACTTAAAAAGGAGCCTTAACAGTGATCGACACCTTCAACAGAACCGGCCCGCTTATGGAAGCCTCAAGCTACCCCGTCTGGGCTCAGCAATTGATCCAGGACTGTAGTGAGAGCAAGCGCCGAGTTGTCGAGCACGAACTGTACCAACGCATGCGTGACAACACGCTCAGCGCCAAGACCATGCGTCACTACCTCATTGGTGGCTGGCCTGTGGTGGAACAGTTTGCCTTGTACATGGCACAGAACCTCACCAAGACCAAATTTGCGCGCCATCCAGGAGAGGACATGGCGCGACGTTGGCTGATGCGCAATATCCGCGTGGAGCTGAACCACGCCGACTATTGGGTGCATTGGGCCCGCGCCCACGGAGTCAGCCTCGAAGAGCTGCAGGCCCAGAATGTACCGCCGGAGCTGCATGCGCTGAGTCATTGGTGCTGGCACACCAGCTCATCCGATTCGTTGATCGTGGCCGTGGCTGCGACTAACTATGCCATCGAGGGGGCGACTGGGGAGTGGTCGGCCGTGGTCTGTTCCACCGGCGTGTACGCGGCGGCTTTCCCCGAGGAAGACCGCAAGCGTGCGATGAAGTGGCTGAAGATGCACGCCCAGTACGACGACGCTCACCCTTGGGAAGCCCTGGAAATCATCTGCACCCTGGCCGGCATGAACCCGACCAAGGCGTTGCAGGCAGAGCTGCGCCAGGCCGTGTGCAAGAGCTATGACTACATGTACCTGTTCCTGGAAAGCTGCATGCGCTTGGAAAAAGACAAGCCAGCCACCGCCGTGCGTGAACGCCCGCTGCGCGTCGCCAGCGAAGCTTGATGTAACGCAATGGCGGGGTTCTACCCCGCCATTGCCAAGCGGTTACGGCCTTCGCGCTTGGCCACGTACAACGCGTTGTCGGCCCGGCGCAACAGGCTTTCGACCGACTCGGCGGCCAGCAAGGTCGAACAACCGAGGCTTACCGTCAATTCGATCCGCTTTCCATCCGCCCAGTAATCCTGAGCCTGTGCTGCCTGCCGCAGCCGCTCGCCCACCATCGCCGCCGCATCTCGGCCGGTGTTGGAGAGCAGGATCAGAAACTCCTCGCCGCCAAACCGAAACACCATGTCCACGTTACGCAACTGGGCCTTGATGGCCGCTGCGACGGTGCGCAGTACGGTATCGCCGGCCGCGTGACCGTGGGTGTCGTTGATTACCTTGAAGTGGTCGATGTCCAGCATCAGCAAGGACAATGGGTGCAGGTGCCGGCGCGCCATGTCTATTTCCCGTTGCAGAGTCTGGTCCATGGCAATGCGATTGCCCGTCTCGGTCAGGGGGTCACGCAGCGCGCTACGGGTCGCGGCGCGATAGAGCAGGGCATTGCGCATCGGGTAGAGCAGGGTGGCCAGCAGTGACTCAAGCTGACCTAGTTCGTCTTCGGCGAGGCGTTGGTTGCGACGGAAGATCAGCTCACCCAAGTGTTCGCCTTCATGGCTGAGGCTGTAATTCACCGAGTGGTGGCCGCGCTGGCCGAACTCCAGCCGCAGATCACTGGCCTGATGGCGATAGTGCAGGGCATCAAGGGGCACCAAGCGCTGGATCTCACGGAAGAACAACCCGAGGATGCGATCCGGCTCCAGGCTGGTCTGCAATTGCATTCCCAGTTGCTGGCGAAGTTGCGCGACGGTCGTCGGGCGGCGAGGCAGGAGCGATGGCTGGCCAAATCCCAGGCGTTGCAATTTGGCACTGTCGAAGTCAATTGCGTTGGTCTGGGTAGGTGTTTTCATAAGCGATCGGCCTCTAAGCTCTTAGCTGTCTTACAGGCTCGATGAGAGTGGCGAGTGCCAAGCGTCTAACTGTTCCTTCAGTTCCGTAAAACATTGGGAACAGTTTAGACCGCTTTGCAAAGCGTTATAACCCTTGGGTGCCCCCGCACGTCATGTCATCGCTTAGCCTGCTTGAACGTGGTTAGAGCGAGATTCATGCCATTTCGTTTACTTTAAAAATAATCCTTATGAATCAACGGCCTTTTTTCACGCAGCAAAAGGCCATCGGCGCATGACGTCAGTTATTTGGCTGATTGAACCAAAGTGGTGTGGTCAATCTGGTCAATTGATGTGACGCCAGTGAGTGTCATCGCCACGCGCATTTCCTTGGCAAAGATGTCCAGCAGGTTCTCCACGCCATGCTGCCCGTCGGCGGCCAACGCGTAGGCGGTGGCACGCCCCAGCAGACAGGCCTTGGCACCCAGGGCCAGCATGCGCACCACGTCGAGCCCGGAGCGGATGCCGGAGTCCACCAGCACCGTCAGGTCATCGCCCACGGCTTCGGCAATCGGTGGCAACGCTTTGGCAGTGGACAACACGCCGTCCAACTGGCGGCCGCCATGGTTGGAGACCACGATGGCATCGGCGCCAAAACTCACGGCGTCCTTGGCGTCCTGGGGGTCGAGGATGCCCTTGATGATCATCGGTCCTTTCCAGAACTCGCGGATCCACTCCAGGTCTTTCCAACTGATGGACGGATCGAAATTGTTCGCCAGCCAGCCGATGTAGTCTTCCAGGTGGGTAGGCTTGCCGAGGTATTTGGAGATATTGCCCAGGTCGTGTGGACGGCCCATCAAGCCCACGTCGAAGGCCCATTGCGGTTTTGTGACCGCCTGCAGCATGCGCCGTTGCGCCGCAAACGGCCCGGACATGCCCGAGTGGGCATCACGGTAGCGTGCGCCCGGCGTGGGCATGTCGACGGTGAACACCAGCGTGGTGACGCCGGCCGCCTGGGCGCGCTCCAGCGCATTACGCATAAATCCGCGGTCCTTGAGCACGTAGAGCTGGAACCAGATCGACTGCGGGCTCTGGGACGCCACTTCTTCGATCGGGCACACCGACACCGTCGACAAACAGAACGGAATACCCTTGTTGGCCGCCGCCTTCGCCGCCTGCACTTCGCCGCGCCGCGCGTACATGCCGGTCAGGCCCACGGGGCTGAGGATCACCGGCATGTCCAGTTCCTGGCCAAATAGCGTGGTCTTGAGGCTCAGGTTGTCGACATTGCGCAGGATGCGCTGGCGCAGGCTGATCTCGGCCAGGTCCGAACTGTTCGCGCGCATCGTGTGCTCGGCGTAAGCGCCGCCGTCGATGTAGTCGAACAGGAAGCGCGGGAGCTTGCGCTTGGCGGCAGCGCGGTAGTCAGAGGCGGACGAAATGATCATGCACGGAATCTCGGCAAGGCAAGGTGCCTCCAAGATAGGCAAACTTCTGTCATGATAAAAACAACTTTTATCGCTAGTAGTCAGTCGAAAAAGGAATACTGATGAACCTGAGAACACTGCGTGCCTTTGTCGAAGTGGTTCGCCAAGGCGGTTTCTCTCAAGCCGCTGAAGTGGTGTCCCTGACCCAGTCGAGTGTGAGCAAGGCGATCAAAACCCTGGAGGACGAACTGGGCATGCCACTGCTCAACCGCCTTGGCCATCGCAATGAACTCACCGCCGCTGGCGAAATCGCCTACAGCCGCGCCCTGGTTTTGCTGGCCGAACACAACGATCTGGTCGCTGAGATCAATGACTTGCGTGGTCTCAAACGCGGTGTATTGCGCATCGGCCTGCCGCCGGTGGGCTGTGGCGTGTTGTTTGCGACGATGTTTGCCACCTATCGCACACGCTACCCCGACATCGACATCGAACTGACCGAGTACGGCAGTAAACGCCTGCGTGAATGCCTGGAAGCAGGTGAGGTCGACCTGGCGGCCCTCTTGCTGCCCATAGACGAAGGTTTCGACTACCAACCCGTGCGTAACGAACCGCTGATGGCCGTCCTGCCGATCAGCCACCCCCTGGCCCAGCGCAAACGAATCGACTTCACCGACCTGGCAGATTCGCCGTTTATCCTGTTCGAAGCCGGCTTCGCCCTCAACGCCAAAATCCTCGCCGCGTGCGAGCGCAAAGGCGTGCAACCGCGTGTGGCAGCGCGCAGCGGCCAGATCGACTTTATCGTCGACTTGGTATCCGCCGGCCTCGGCGCGGCCTTCCTGCCGCGCATGCTCGCGCACAAGCACCAACACCCCGGCATCGCCCTGATCCCCCTGGATGAACCTCATACCGACTGGCACATCGCCCTGGCTTGGCGCGCCAGCGCCCACTTGCCACCCGCCGCTCGGGCCTGGTTGGAATTGGCCAAGGAGTCACAGCTTTCAACCGGCCATCCGGATTAATCGCCCGGAATGTTATTGAAAGCTTGACTTCTCCTTTTCAATCAGTAACATACGGCGCATTCCGCGATAGCTCAGTTGGTAGAGCAAATGACTGTTAATCATTGGGTCCCTGGTTCGAGTCCAGGTCGTGGAGCCAGATAGAGAAAAGCCTGCAGAGATGCAGGCTTTTTTTTGCGTTGAATTTGGTAAGGCCCTGTGTGCCCGCCGACAAAGAAAGGCCCGCTGCGAGCAATCGCGCGGGCCTTCTGTGTTTTTAACTGCCCCGTAAAGCAGGATCTCGTCGATTGTTGCGCCGTTGCACCGTGCAGGTCGCGCAATCTGTGCCTATGCTGGCTTCGTTAGTATCAAAATATTCCAAAGATCTTCTCTGCAGTGTGCGTATGGGGCCCTGAAGGCAGCTACATCGAAAGGCACAACGGAACGTGTGGGCAAAACGGCTGGTGAATAGCGCAGTGATTGAGCTTCCTTCGAATAGGGAAACAGGTCTGTGTCGGCAAAAAAAATCCTTTGTGTTATCGGGACGCGTCCCGAGGCCATCAAGATGGCCCCGGTCATTCTGGCCTTGAAAAAAGAGCGTTGGGCCGATGTGCGGGTCGTTGCCACAGCGCAGCATCGTCATTTGCTCGATCAGCTCCTGCGTTTTTTCGGGATCGAGCCCGATATTGACTTGAACATCATGCGGCCAAGTCAAACCCTCGCCACCCTGACCGCCCAGTTATTGCTCGACATGGATACGGTCCTGCTGGAACAGCAGCCCGATGTCGTGCTGGTGCAAGGCGATACCACGACGGTGATGGCCTGCGCCTTGGCATGCTTTTATCAGCGTATACCGCTGGGCCATGTTGAAGCCGGCCTGCGCACCTGGGACAAGCAATCGCCCTTTCCCGAAGAAGCCAACCGGGTCATTACCGGTGAGTTGGCGCGTTGGCACTTCGCACCGACTCAAGGTGCCCGGCAAAACCTGCTGAAAGAGGGCGTCTGCAGCGCGGACATTTTTGTCACAGGCAATACCGTGATTGACGCGCTGCTCGCGACGGCCACCCTGGCTCCGCAACTGGGCCTTGAGCTTGACCCGAGCAAGCGCCTGGTGCTGGTGACGGCTCACCGTAGAGAGCATTTTGGCGAACCTTTTCGCAGCATCTGCCGAGCGTTGCGAACCCTGGCAGAGAACAACCCGCAGGTTCAGTTTCTGTATCCCGTGCATCCGAATCCGAATATCCAGGAAGTCGCCCAGGCGTCCTTGGCGGGTATTGCGAACTTCAGATTGTGCGCGCCATTGGATTACGCGGCGTTCGTGGCTGCCATGAAAGCGGCGTATTTCATCCTGACCGATTCGGGAGGCGTCCAGGAGGAAGCGCCTGCGTTGGGTAAGCCGGTGCTGGTCATGCGTGATGAAACCGAGCGGCCGGAAGCAGTGGAGCAGGGCGGGGTAAAACTGGTGGGCGCGAACTGTGAGCGCATCGTTGAAGAGGCGCAGCGCCTACTGGACGATGAGTCCGCCTATCGCGCCATGGCACGTGGTTTCTCGCCCTATGGCGATGGGCAGGCGGCCGGGCGCATTGTCAGCGTTCTGCGCGAGCACTTTTCGTGAAGCGTCTGGTCTTCCTCTCGCCGTTACCCTGGGACAGTTTCGCCCAGCGGCCGCACAAGTTTGTCGAATGGGTTCACCGCCGCACGGGCGCGCAGGTACTGTGGGTAGACCCTTATCCCACGCGACTTCCCCGGTGGAGCGATCTCAGGCGCTCATCGGTAGCCCCAACTACGCACCAGCCTGCCGGCATGCCGTCGTGGCTTAGCGTGATCAACCCCGGCGGTTTGCCCATCGAGCCGCTGCCAGGCGTCGGTTGGGTGAATCAGTTTTTGTGGCGAAACACGCTGAAGCAGATCGATGCATTCATCCACGACGTCCCTGCATTGCTTGTCATCGGCAAGCCCTCAGCGCTTGCGCACTTGCTGTTGCGGCGGCTTCCTCATTGCGCGTCTTTGTACGACGCCATGGATGACTTCCCGGCGTTTTATACCGGCCTGTCCCAGTCTGCGTTGGCGCGCTGTGAGCGGTTGATCGCTCAACGCGTGGACGTTATTTGGGCGTCCAGTTCCGGCCTCGATGCGCAGTGGAGGCGTTATCGACGTGAGGTACAACGGGTGTTCAACGGGCTCGACCTGTCGGCGATTTCCGCCGTGCAGCCGGCCCCGGTCGCGTCGGCACGCAAAGTGTTCGGCTACGTCGGCACGATGGCGGCCTGGTTTGACTGGGACTGGGTCGCCGCGTTGGCCAAGACCCGGCCGAACGATGAAATTCGTTTGATCGGGCCGGTCTTCGGGACGTTGGGCGCTCGACTGCCGCCCAACGTGGTGGTGTTGCCCGCCTGTGACCATGGGGCCGCGCTGAGTGCTATGGCCGAGTTTGATGTGGGGTTGATTCCGTTCAAGCAGAACGCGCTGACTGCAGCCGTCGACCCTATCAAATACTACGAGTACCGAGCTTTGGCGTTGCCGGTGATCTCGACCGATTTCGGCGAGATGCATGAGCGTGGTGACCTGCCGGGGGTTTTTATCAGCCACTCGCTGACTGATCTTGCTGCGTTGGCTGAGGCCGCATTGCAGTGTGAACGCGATACCGATGAAGCCTGTGCCTTTGCACGGCAACACTCATGGGAGGCGCGTTTTGATGCCGCCAAGCTTTATTCATAACTGTGATGTGATCGTAGTTAACTACAACGCTGGCAAGCTGATCGGCGACTGCGTCGCGTCGGCGCTGAAGGAAGGCGCCTTGCGTGTGATCGTGGTGGACAACGGTTCGAGCGATGGGAGCCTGGCGCACTTGAAGGCGTATGAGGCCGATGCCCGCGTAAGCATCATCAGGAACAACCACAACAGTGGTTTTGCCGCGGCCTGCAATACCGGCGCGGGCGTTTGCGATGCGGGTACGTTGTTATTTCTGAACCCCGATTGCGTGCTGATGCCGGGGGCGCTGGGGCACATGATGGACGTGCTGCACAGCGATCCTGCCACGGGCATGGTGGGTGGGTTCCTGTGCAACCCCGACGGGTCCGAACAGCCGGGCGGACGACGGGTGTTCCCCACGCCAAGGCGTGCATTCGTACGGGCGTTTGGGTTGTCCCGCCTGGACTGGCTGTTTCCTTCTTTATGCTCGGACTTCTTGTTGCATCGCGAGCCACTGCCCGACGAACCGGTCGCCGTGGAAGCTATTTCTGGCGCCTGCATGCTGGTCAAACGTGAGGCCCTCGTCGATGTAGGCCTGTGGGACGAAGGCTATTTTCTGCACTGCGAAGACCTGGATTGGTGCATGCGTTTCCGATTGAAACAGTGGCGCGTGGTGTTTGTGCCCCAGGCGCGCGTCATGCACTGGCGGGGTGCGTGCAGCCGGAGCCGGCCATTCTTTGTCGAATGGCACAAACACCGTGGCATGGTGCGTTTCTACGAGACGTATTTCAGGGCGCAGTATCCCAAGGTGCTGTGGTGGTGGGTGGTGATGGGGGTGTGGCTGCGCTTCGGTATGGTCTCAACCTACTATGGCGTCAAGTTGATGCTGGCTCGACTGGGCGTTGGGCGTGCCTGAGGTCACGGTGGGGGTGCTGGGGGCCAGCAGCTTGGTGGGGCGTTATGTACTGGCGTTGCTTGCGCGCGAACACTGCAAGGTCGTCGCGTTTTCCCGGCAGGAACAGCACGGTACGGAGAGTGGCACGATTCGTTGGCAACGTTTAGCCGAACTGGCAAAACCTGAGCCTGTGCAGACTATTTCGTTGTGGATCTGTGTGGCGCCGATCTGGGTGCTGCCGCAGTATTTTGCGCTACTGCAGGCCTGCGGTGCGCGCAAAGTCATCGCTCTCTCTTCCACCAGCTGCTTTACCAAAAGCCACTCCGATGACCTGCACGAGCAGCACCTGGCCAGCCAGTTGCGCGACGCCGAGGTCCGCGTTGAAGATTGGGCGCTGCATCACCAGGTCCACTGGGGCATCCTGCGGCCTACGTTGATCTACGGCGACGGGCGCGACAAAAACATCGCGGAGATTGCCCGGTTTATCCGCCGGTTCGGTTTTTTTCCGGTGTTTGGCCGTGCGATGGGGCTGCGCCAACCCGTGCACGCCGAGGATGTGGCGATGGCTTGTGTGCATGCAGTGCAGGCGCCCCACGTGTGCCGTCACGCTTATAACCTTTCAGGCGGGGAAACACTGGCGTACCGGGACATGGTGAGCCGAGTGTTCAGCGCCTTGAACCGGCGCCCGCGTTTGCTCACGGTGCCGCTTTGGGTATTCAGGACTGCCGTGCCGCTGCTGCGCTGCCTTCCGCGCTATCGTAAGTGGTCGGCGGCGATGGCGCAGCGCATGAACCAGGATTTGGTCTTCGATCATGGGGATGCAGCGCGGGACCTTGGCTTTGTGCCCAGGACGTTTTTGCTGTCGGAACAGGAACTGCGTTAGTCACTCATGCTCATGGGGCACCCACGGGCCCCACTTCGCTTCGTAAAGCGCCTTGTTGCGTTCAAACAGCGCCAGACGCTCGCCTTGGTGCATAAGTTTGAACGACGCCGACAGGTGATGATGGATGAACACATCACGCGCGCAGGCGCTCACCAATCCGGCTTGCTCGACCCGTCGGCAGTAGTCGTCATCCTCGAAGAATCCCCGTCCATACGCCTCATCCAGCGGGCCGATGCGTGTGTAGGTACTGCGCGGCATCATCACGCAGAAAAACGCCAGGGTCGGCAGCCGGACAACTTCGCCCAGGTGCCGGCAGGTATAGCGCCGAGCCGCCTGCGGCATGTCCGCGAGGCTGGCGTAGCCAATGTCGACCTTGGCCTGATTGCCGATGTTATTGGTCACCGGGCCGATCAGGCCGATTTCGGGGTGGCGTTGCAAATGCCGCTGCAATGTACTTGCCCACCCCGACGTCACCTGCGTGTCGTTGTTGAGCAGCGCGAGGTAATCGCCGTTGGCAACCGCTAAACCCTGATTGTTTGCGGCAGCGAAGCCACGGTTGTCGGTGTTGAGTATGAGTGTCTGCCCGCTCCCGGCAGCCCACTCGGTGAGAAATTCGGCGCTGCCATCATTGGAGGCGTTATCCACCACGATGATCTCCAGCGCGGGGAATTCGCGGTTGCGCTCCAGGCTGTCCAGGCAGGCGCGGGTCAGCGCCAGGTTGTTGTAGGTCACCACGATGACGCTGGTCCGTGGGGCGTGTTCGCTGTGTTCGGCCAGGGTTATGAGCGTATCGGCACGGTGTGCCCAGGTTTGTTGGGCGGCGAACGCCTGCCGTTGGGCAAGCTGTTCAATGGTTGACGGCACCAGCGCTTGGGCAATGGCCGCAATAAACCCTGGCGTATCCCGCGCGACCTGCACTTGTTCGCCGAATTGCTGCATTTCTGGCAGATCCACCGTAACCACTGGTTTGCCGGCGCTCAGGTACTCATAGACTTTGACCGGGTTGGTGGCGAGTGTCAGTGGCGTCACCTTGAACGGCACGATGCACAGGTCGAAACCGTGCAGGTAATAGGGCAGTTCGGTATAGGGCACTTCACCGATAAATTCGACGTTCGGGCAGCCGCGCAATCGGGCACGAACCCCTACTGTATCGGCGCCGATCAGTAGCACGACATGCTGGGGAAAGGCCTTGGCGATCTGGACCACCAACGCGTGGTCGAACCAGTCGGCGATGGCGCCGTAATAACCAATCACCGAGCGTTGCAAGCGATCACGGTAGATCGACGCCGGCACGCTGGAGAACTGGCTGAAATCTGCGGCATTGCGCAGGACGGCGCTGGGCCTGTTGGCTTGGACCGGCCATTGCTGGGCCAGCCAGTCGGAGGTGAACAGTCGGATGTCGGCGTCCCGGACCAGTCGCTGCTCAAGGAGCAGGATGTCCGCTGCGTTGTCGCCGAAGCCTTGATGATGGTCCATGCAGTCGTAGATCAATCGGCTATCGGGTAACTCAGCGGCGACGTCGCACCAGAACGGGTGTTGCACCAATGAAATCACCCGTGCGCAGCCGGCCCAAAGCAGCACCTCGCCGATGCTGCTGCACAGCTGTTGAACCTGCGCGGTGCTAGGGGCCGCGGCGTAGATCAGCGGCGCGCCACGCGTGAACAAGTGGACCTGGAACAACCGGTGCTCTTGGTCCAGCGCCTCAAGCTCAAAGCCGGCGTGGCTGGCATCTATCAGTGACGTCGAAACGTAAATAACCCGCCGTCCCGTGGCGACCAGCGCGAGGGCCAGTTGTTGAGGGCGTTGGTGCCGGAAGTCCCAGTCGATAGCGCCCCAGATAATGTAGTCCGCCAGCCCGGCCTGCGGTGGCTGCGGGGCTGGCGAAGGGCTGACGAAACCCTGCCCGGGGTTCAGGGCGCTGCGTAGCGCGCGAACTGCTCTGGGCACTGCCCTTCGGTAAAAGGCCGCGAGCAGTTTTTTCATACTGGCCGGAAGCGGCAGCCGGTGGTAGGCCACGCGCCAGCGGTTCCAGCGTGAGGGACGCCGATCGGTCAGCATAGGGGCGGGCTGCCTTATCAGGACTTTCGCGGTGAGGCGGCGACGATGACGAAGTCGCTTTTCAGCGTGCCGGATTCGATCAAGCCGTCTTCGATGTCGAACAACATTTGCAGCACCCGTAACGACTGTGGATTGTCCTCCTTGAAATTGCCGGCGATACCGTGCATCAGGAACTGCAGCAGCGAGCCGCCGCAAAGGTTCAGTGCCCGGATATCAAAGTGCTCTCCCACCACCCGCAGAATATCCGCCGAACGCACGGCTTCCGAAGGGTCGACTTTGACCACGTCGGCCGGGTCGGGTAATGGCACGGCGTGTTGCACCTGGCCGTATGAACCCTGCACGAATGAACGGCGAAACTGCTCGGGAATCAAGCCGAACGCGTGGCTGATGGCTGCACGTTGCTGCGCATCAAAGGCGAAGTGGTTGGCCCCGACGTATTCATTGAAGAACAGCCAGCCGCCGGGTTTCAGGCTATGGGCAACGCGCTGGCAGACCACCTCCAGCTCACGGATATGGTGCAGCGAACCATTGAACCAGACCGCATCGTATTGATTGGCAGGCAGGTCAGTCTTTTCGATATCGCACAACGAGTAATTGATTGTTGACGCACCCATCGCCAGCGCTTCTGCCCTGGCGGCGTCGAGTGCGCCCGGTGCGATGTCCACGGCGTCGCAGTGTTCGAATGCGTGGAGCCTGTAGAGCTCGCGCTCCAGGGTGCCGGTGCCACAGCCGATACTGAGCATCCGAGCGCCTTGCACCGGGTCGCCCAGGAACTCTTTGAGGCAGTACTGCACCCAGCCGGGGTGGCCGCTGCCAGCCGTTGCCTTGCGCTGATGGCGCCGCTGTACCGCCGGAACGGCGAGCCAGTAGACATCCGCAGAAAAAGCATCGGAGCCGGCCATGTTTTCCGACCAGTGATCGGCCGTCACTTGCTTGTCGGCGCTTATCTCTTCCAGCTTACCGCTGAGCTTGCTCATGATTCGCTTGAACACGGAGTCCTCCTTGGGTGGGTCAGTGCGTATCCGGTTGTCGCTGTGGCTGCGGACGTGTCCAAGCCCCCCATTTGCTTTCGAAATACGCTTGGTTTTTGTCCCACAGCGCTTGGTATTCACCGCTGACAATCAGCTTCTTGAAGGAAGCTTGGCCTACGTGATGGATGAAGGCGTCCTCTGCGCACACGGTCCGCAAGCCCGCCGCCTGGATACGCCGGCTGTAATCGTCGTCCTCGAACATGCCGATGCCGAAGGCCTCATCCAGCCAGCCGATGCGCTCGAACACGTCGCGACGCATGGCCACGCAGAACATGGCGAGCATGCTGATATCGAACGTACGGCCTCGGTGCTGCGCGACGTGGCGGTCGGCGAAGGCTTCCATGTGTGCAATGTCAGCGTAGTCGACGCTGATCTTGGCTTCGTTACCCACCGAGTTGGTCATCGGGCCGACCAGGCCGATCTGTGGGTCTTGCAGGTGGCGGAGCAACGGGTCTATCCAGCCCTTGGGCACCACAGTGTCGTTGTTGAGCAGCACCAGGTAATCCCCGGTTGCCAATTTGAGCCCCTGGTTATTGGCGGCGGCGAAGCCCAGGTTACGGTCGTTGAGCACCAGGGTGAGGTTGGCGTGGGTGCGGCCCAGGTAACGCAGGTAGTTGCCCGTATCGTCCGAGGAGGCGTTGTCGACGATGATCAGCTCGTAATTAGGGTAGGTGGTGTTGCGCAGCAGGCTTTCGACGCAGGCTTGGGTCAGCTCGACATTGTTGTAGGTGACGACCACGATCGACACTTTCGGATGCAACGCCTCCAGTGCGCTGAGGTTGGCGTCGAAGCGATTGCGCCAGTCATTGGCGCTGGCGAGTGCCACTCGCTCGGTGGGCGTCGCGAGATCGGTTTCGCTTAAGGCACGGTTAATCTGCTCGATGAACGCTTGCGGCCCATCGGCGAAATACACGTAGTCGTCGTAGATCTTCATTTCTTCCAGCGGTACCGACACCACCGGTTTACCCGCGCTGATGAACTCGTAGAATTTCACCGGATCGACCGCGTGGGTCACGTTGTACAGCCGAAATGGGATCAGGCAGACATTGAAGTGGTACAGGTACAACGGCATCTGGGCATAGGGCTTTCTGCCGAGCAGGTGCACATTGGGCAAACGGTCAAGGCCGGCCAGGTCCTTGACGAAAATGTCGCCGATCAACACGAAACTCCAGTCTGTACGCTGCCGGGCGATGGTGGCGATCAACTGCAAGTCCACCCACTCGGCCAGGCCCCCGTAAAAACCGATCAAGGGCCGTGGGATGTCCGACAGCAGGCTGTTGGGCACGCAGTTGCGTTCGAAGAATCCGAAATCCACACCATTGCGCAACAGCAGGCAGTTACTGCTCGTCGTTGCCCATTTTTCGTGCAGCAGGGCGGCGGTGACGGTCACCAAGTCGGCGTCTCGAACCAGGGTTTCTTCTTCCTCCAGCAACACCTTGCCGATGCCCGGAAAGCCCACCCAGTCATCCATGCAGTCGTATTGGATTTTCCAGCCATGGTCTCGGCGCAACTGAGCGGCGAGTGGTGCCCAGAAGGCCAGGTGGACGACGGACACCGCCGTCTTTATGCGCAAGTCCTCGGCCAGTTGCTCAATCGCCGTCGAATAGGCCAGTAGATTTTTTTCTCCGATGCGGTCGTTGTAGCAGTCCACGAACTCCTGGCGCTGTAACGCAATCTCGAAGACGCCGGGCGCCACTTCAAGGCAGCTATAGGCATGGCCGAGCTCGGCACTGCGTGAGGGCACGATGTAGAAGACGCGGTAGCCATGCCGGGCGAACTGGCTCATCAACTGCTGGGGGCGCTGGAAACGCGCGGCCCAGTCGATATTGGCGAAGCAGAGGATGTCGAAGCGGTTCTCTGACGAAGCTTCGTCAGGCGCTGGCGACCCGTTGCTTATCGACGGGCTGCTAAGAGGAAAACTGTCCTGGTGCAGGAAGTCGGGAGTGTCGGGGCCGGTGTGCAGTGATCGGTATCGCAACCAATGAAGCAGTGCTCGCAACGGCTTGGTGATCCGCCAGGAGCGCGTGTTTTTTAACGTTGCGATATAGGCAATTGCTGCGTCTCGCTGCCGGCTGGCTGCATCACGCTCCATGCGCATGCGGTCTTGCTCAAGGGTAGCTTGGCTGTCCTTATCCATGTCGTTGGCCTTCACGAGCGTGTTGGGTTGTTCTGCTCGCCATAAGCGTGCAGCGGTGTCTGGTCATCGGCGGGCCACATCGAACTGCTGGAGCCAGGTCGATAGAACGTGACGGTGACGCTGCGCCGAGAGGAGCGGCAACCGTCCACCACCCGTGAAACGGCATGCCAGGAATGGTCTGAGCGAACCAGAATGGCTGAGTTGCCGATCACCGGGACCACTTGCGCGACGATATCGGTGGGGGCTGCAGAGCCGAGGATTTGCAGGCAACCGCCCTCGGCCGGGTTCCACGTCTGGTTGAAATACAGGATGTGCGTGACCAGCTTGTCGCCCAGGTCCGGGTGAGGTCCCAGGTTGGCCCCAGGCCCGTAATGGAACACGTTGACCTCCATCGGCACCTGCGTCAGGTCCACGCCGGTCAACGCGGACATCGCCTGGCGGTACTTCGGCGAACGCAAGCTGTGGGTCAATGCCAGCCATTGGCGGCTTAACGTCTGTGGGTTGACCACCTCGTGGCTGCCCATTGCGATCAACTGCCGTGCCTCGTATTCGTAGTCCTTCGCCCCGCCGTAGCCGGAGACCGTCTTGAAGTGATCGTGCGGGTAGGTTTCGGCCAGCGCCCTCGCATCTTCCGGCGTATATAACTCACCGATCTCGGCCCAGGCATACGGGGCGGTGTGCAAGCGATGGGCACTTAGTTTGCTCAGGTCAATCATGTCGAAGGGCTCCCAGCCATTTCTGCAAAGTACGGCGAGCGTGGCGCAGCGGCGCCGTCAGCTTGAAAGAGTTGGAGCGATACAACTTTTCAAGCGCCTGTTGATGGTGTTCGTGTTCGGCTTGCCGCTCGGCGGCCTGGCGCTGGCTCTCTATGTATAGAGCTTCGAAAACGCCCCGCTCGGCGACCTGACGCTGGCTCTCTACGTATAGATCTTCGAAAACACCCCGCTCGACGGCCTGACGCTGGCTCTCTATGTATAGATCTTCCAAAACACCGGGCAAGCCTTGCCAGTAGCGGTTGAGGGCCGGGGGGGTGGGCCTGCGACCTTCGCGAACCAGCTCTGCCACACGGTCCCAGTGCGCGTCGACCTGTTCCATCGCCGAGGCGGTGACGGCAGATATCGGCTGCTTGCCCAACTGAGCGCGAAACCACTGCGGGTCAATCGCCTGGTCCCGGCGCAATTGGAAGATTCGCCCATGGCTGGGCAGTGCGGTGTATTTGCCGGTGCCCAGGTCTGCCGAGCAGAAGATCGGTACACCAAACACCAGCGAACTGATCGCCAAGTGGTAGCTGTGCCCGATCACACCTTCGGCATGGGCGATCACCTCGGCCAGCAGCAGGGGAGTGGGCCAATACGGCAGGCACCGCGAGCGCTCCAGATCATCGCCCAGGACTGAAGGGTGATCGCCCAGCACCGGCCCGATGGGCAGCAGCAATAGTTGCAGGTCCTCGAACAAGGCGGCATGTGTTCGCCACATCGCCAGGAAACTGTCCAGCCCCCACATGGCGTGCACCACCACATAGGGTTTGGTCAGGTCGGCACTGGCGCGTAATGCCAGGAATTCGGCTGACGGTGATTGGGGATCGAGCAGCCGAGGAAGACCAAAGGCGGTGTCGGGCAGCACCTGCACCGAGGCTGTTTCCGACACGCGGGCCAAGACCGCCTGCGACAGCGCATCCCTAACCCTGATGTGGGGGCTGTGATCCAGGGTCAGCTTCACCAGCGGCGCGGCCCACGGCGGTATGTCGTTGCAATGCATGCCCGGCGCATTCCAGATCAGCGGGACGCCGTGTTGCAACGCGATCAGTGCCGGCGTCAGCCAGTAACCGGTGGGGTGGTGGATGGACGCGTCCGGCGGGTAATAGTCGGTGGCCACCACTTTGTCGAAGCGAATGATGAAGCCGCCACCGATCAATACCCCGTCAAGCTGGGCGGCGATGTCGGGCAGTTGGGTCACTGAGGTGACCGCGTAAGGCCAATCAGGCTCGGCTTTGCCGTGATAGGAAAATCGGTGAAGCGTTATCGGGCCCAGACGCCTGGTCAACTCCGCCTCGGCGAGGATGGGGAACAATAAGTCGCCGTAATTGGCGACATCGAAGGTGCCGAAGATCCCGACCTGCCATTTTCGACTCATTGCAACTCCCCGGATTGGACTGTTTGAGCGCCGGGGCTGGCTTCTATTCCCAGGTCGACGAAGCCCAGGAAGTCCTTGGTGCCAGGCAAGGTGTCGAAGGCCAATAGCGCAACCTGCTTTTCGATCAACTGTGCAGTTTCTTCGGTGTGGCCGTTCATCAGTTTCAGTGTGATGTGGTACTTGCCCGCCGCGAGGCTGGCGGGGAAGCGGACGGTAATCTTCGCCCTGCGCCAGCCGTCTTGCGCGACCTCCATGTGCAGCGGCAGATTGGCCCCGCCGATCACCAACAGTCGGGCTTCCTGGATTGTCACGCTGATGGTCGGCAGCTCGATGGTTTCACGCACCCGGGTTTCGATGCGCAGCTCGATGGTTTCGCCATACACAAAGCTCGAATACAGGCTGTCAGTGTTGGTAAAGCAGGCCGCAACAATATGGCCTTCATCCGTGCCAAAGGCGATACCACCCTGTTCGGCGAGAAACGGCTTGGGGGCAACGGGCACCGTGCCGCCGCTGGCCCAGCGGCGCTGCTCGTCACGCATTTCGAGCAGGTAGAGTTCGGCCATTTCTTCGGGAGAACCGCTGGCGCGCACCTTGCCTTCACGCAGGTAAATCACCCGATTGCAAAAACGTTTGACCATGCCCATGTCATGGGACACGAACAGCAGTGTCGTCCCTTGTTGAGTCAGTGCTTCCAGACGATTGAGGCATTTGAATTGAAAGGATGCATCCCCCACTGCCAGGGCTTCGTCGACGATCAGGATGTCCGGTTGCACGCACACCGCCACCGCGAAGGCCAGCCGCACCAGCATGCCGCTGGAGTAGGTCTTGGTCGGCTGGTCGATAAAGTCGCCAATATTGGCAAAGTCTGTGATTTCGGCGAATCGCGCCTCGATTTCGGCGTGGCTCAGCCCCAGCACGGCACCGTTCATGTAGACGTTTTCGCGGCCGGTGAACTCGTGATTGAAGCCCGAGCCCAGCTCCAGCAACGCGGCGACGCGGCCATGGCTCTGAAGGCTGCCGGACGTGGCACTAAGCGTGCCGCAGATCAGTTGCAGAAGCGTCGATTTGCCACTGCCGTTGCGACCGATGATGCCCACCGTCTCGCCTTTGCGCAGCTCCAGAGACACATCCTGGAGTGCCCAGAACTCTCGGTAAAAATGTTTTTTGCCTCGGGATAGCATCTGCCACAGGCGATCCCTGGGCGTGTCATAGATGTGGTAGCTCTTACTCAGGTTGGCCGTCTGCACGGCGATTTCAGAGCACATCGGCAAATCCTTTGCGGGTCTTCTGGAACCAGATAAACCCCAGCCAGGCGACGCCACTGGCAACCACCAGGCCGCAGGCCCATGTGAAGGGATCGGGCACGATGCCCCAAAACAATACGTCTCGGGTCTGCTCGACCACCCGAGTGAGCGGGTTGAGGTGCAGAAGGCCTTGGTAGGCCTGGGGGAATGCGCTGGTAGGGTAAAAAATCGCCGACACAAACATCAAGGCCGTCGTCAGCACGCCGACCATCTGGCCGACATCGCGCAGGTAAACGCCCAGCGAGGCCAGCAGCCACGAGATGCCCAGGGTAAACAGCACCAGTGGCAGCAGCACCAAGGGCAAGAGCAGGCTGGTCAACGGTGGCAGGCCGAAAAACACCAGGTGGAAGACCAGCCAGATCGTCAGGCTGGCCAGGGTATGGAACAACACCGCGCCCAGCACTACCCACGGCAGGATCTCCAGGGGGAACATGACTTTCTTGACGTAGTTGGCGTTGGAGATGATCAAGCCCGGCGCACGGCTCACGCATTCGGAAAACACGTTGAACACCAGCAGGCCGGCAAACACCAGCAACGCAAACTCCGTTCTGGAGCCGCTGCCTTGGGGCCAGCGCATCTTGAACATCATGCTGAACACGAAGGTGTACACCAGCAACATGAAGAGCGGGTTCAGGAACGACCACAACAGCCCCATAATGGAGCCACGATACCGACCAATTACATCCCGTTGGACCATGGATACCAACAGTTCTCTGTGTCGCCAAGGGCTGGAAAACATGCCGGCCTGCGTGTTTGTTTGACTCATCCAACGATTCCCATGGCCAGTGCAGTGCGCTCATGAGTCTAGTCAGCAATTGTCGTTTCGCTATGTGCCTTTTAAGGATTGTTCAATCGACCTTGATCAGCCCTGTATTGCTGGTGGCTCCCGCGATGGCCCTGACGCGCCGGTGCGTCAGCCGGTCTTCATGCAATCCTCGGTGCGAGTAAAATTTTTTTGTGGGCGCCGCTTGAAATTTTTTCCCCTGATCCTACTTAGGTTTTACGCGATGCCGAATGCGGGTCGCGTATCAAATCACTTGGAGAAAACTCAGGAGATTTTGCAATGGCTACTACTCTCTCGTTGGCCCCACTGTTCCGTCATTCCGTTGGTTTTGACCGGTTTAACGACCTTTTTGAATCGGCGCTTCGCAGCGAGGCCGGTACCACCTATCCACCTCACAACGTCGAAAAGCACGGTGATGATCATTACCGGATCGTCATCGCGGCCGCAGGACTGGTTGAGGATGACCTGGAGATCCAGGTGGAAAAAGGCGTGTTGACCGTCGCCGGTGGCAAGCGTGAACACGATGAGGGCATCACTTACCTGCACCAAGGCATTGCCCAGCGCGCGTTCCGTCTGTCGTTCCGCCTGGTCGACCACATTGAAGTGCAGGGCGCGCAACTCGCCAATGGGTTGCTGAGCATTGATCTGCTCAGGGTGGTCCCGGAGGAAGCGAAGCCTAAGCGCATTGCGATTGGCGGTGCGGCCAAGGCTGACGTGAAATCCATCAGCGAGCAGTAAGGCTGGAATGAATAAAGGCGCTCTTCGGAGCGCCTTTATTCGATGTGGCGAGGTCAAAATTAGCCGCTTTTGTGGTGAGCGGGCTCGTCACAAAAGCACAGCCGCCGCTTCATTGCATCTGCACATTTTGCGCGTTCTGCTGCTGCCCAGCCCGCCCCTCCCACTTGGCAATCACCAACGGCGCCAACGCATTGCCCAGCACATTCAGCGCTGTGGTCGGCATCTCCATCAAGCGGTACACCCCGGCGATAAACGCGATGCCTTCCAACGGCAAACCGGCGCTGGCCAGGGTGGCCGAAAGAATCACGAACATGAACCCCGGCACCCCAGCCGCGCCCTTGGAGGTGAGCACCATGGTCACCACCAGCAAGGCCTGATCGCCCAGGCTCAAATCAATGCCGTACAACTGCGCGACGAACAGGGTGCCGATGCCGAGGAACAGTGAGGCGCCGTCGAGGTTGAACGAGTAACCCACCGGCACCACAAAGCTCACCAGTGAAGGTGGTACGCCGTAGGTCTCGAGTTTCTTCATCAGTTGCGGCATCACCGCCGCAGAGCTGGCGGTGGAGAAGGCCAGTACCAGTTCATCCTTGATATGACGCATCAGCGCGAACAGGTTGATCCCGCACAGGCGCGCCACCAGGTTGAGCACCACCAGCACAAAGAAGGCGATGGCCGCATAGCTGACCATGATCAGCTTGGCCAGTGGCAGCAACGAGCTGAAGCCGAAGTTGGCCACGGTCACGGCAATCATGCCGAACACGCCGATGGGCGAGTAGGCCATGATCATCGAAGTGACCTTGAACATCGCATCGCTGACGCCGCGCAACAGTGCGATGACCGGGTCTTTGCGCTCGGCGGGCAGGCGCGCCACGCCCAGGCCGAACATCACCGCAAAAAACAGCACCGACAGCAGGCTGCCCTGGGCCATGGCGTTGACCACGTTGTCGGGGATGATGCCGACGATGATCTGCCCCAGGCTATGACCGGCGCCGTTGCTGGTGGGCAGGGTGATATTCGCCGCGTGCAGGCTGGACAGTTCAGTGCCGGCGCCGGGCTTGAGCAGGTTGCCCATGACCAGGCCGATGATAATCGCCAGGGTGGTGATGCAGAAAAAATAGCTCAGGGATTTGACCCCGATACGGCCCAGGGATTTGCCGTCACCGTGCCCGGCAATGCCCACCACCATGCAGGAAAACACGATGGGCACCACGATCATTTTCATCAGCTTGATAAAGATATCGCCCGCCGGTTGCAGGACATTGTCCACCAGCCATGGTCGGGATTCGGGAAAGCGGTGCAGCAGGGCACCAATGGCGATACCGGCGAGCAAGCCGATCATGATTTGCCAGACCAGCGCGATACGGGGCGTGTGCATGGGAATGCCTCATTTGAGATCAATGATTTTTAAATTGTTGTTCTAGGCAGTCAAAAGGCGTCCGTCCGCTGGTCGCCGGGTGTTACGGGTGGCCGTCAGCGCAGGTCGTGGCATGCGTCTTTGAGGAGACGGCACCCTTCTTCGATCACGTCCAGGGAGCTTGCGAACGACAGGCGCACATACGGCGACATGCCGTAGGCCGCGCCGCTGACCGTGGCCAGGCCGTAGTCGCGCAGCAGGTAGTCCACCAGTTGGGTGTCGCTGTCGAGGCGATCACCTTGGGGGGTGAGCTTTCCCATCAGGCCGCTGACGTTGGCGAATACATAAAACGCGCCATCCGGTGGTGTAACGCCCAATTCGGGGATGCCCTCAAGCAGCGCCAGAATCCGCGCGCGGCGTTGCTGGTATTCCCCGCGCATGCCGGCGATAGGTGCCTGATCACCCGCAAACGCGGCCACCGCTGCCGCCTGGCTCAATGAGCTGGGGCAGGTGGTGGTCTGTGACAACAACTTGGCGATGGCCGCGATCAACCACGCCGGCCCCGCGCCAAAGCCCAGGCGCCAACCGGTCATCGCATAGCCCTTGGACGCGCCGTTGACGATCAGCGTGCGTGGCTTGAGGTCGGGCGCCAGGCGTGTCAACGGCACATGCCGGGCGTCTCCGTAGACGAAGTGTTCGTAGATCTCATCGGCCATGACCAGCACATGGGGATGGCGGCGCAACACCTGCGCCAGGGCCAGCAGCTCGGCTTCGCTGTACACCGCGCCGCTGGGGTTGTTCGGGCTGTTGAGGATCACCCATTTGGTGCGTGGGGTGATCGCCTCTTCGAGCGCGGCGGGCGACAGCTTGAAACCCAGGCGTTCATCGCCAGGAATGATCACCGGCGTGGCATCGTTGAGCCGTGCGATGTCCGGGTACGAGACCCAATACGGCGTGTGCACGATGACTTCATCGCCGCGATTCAACGTGGCGGCCAACGC
The DNA here is from genome assembly GCF_002742505.1 of Pseudomonas sp. 2995-1. Taxonomy (NCBI): domain Bacteria; kingdom Pseudomonadati; phylum Pseudomonadota; class Gammaproteobacteria; order Pseudomonadales; family Pseudomonadaceae; genus Pseudomonas; species Pseudomonas sp. 2995-1. The sequence goes on from NZ_LJSA01000490.1 coordinate 476,523, forward strand.
GTGATAAATGATGTGCTTGCCACCGCAACCGGCGACGACTTCGTCCAGCCCATACACCACTTCATTATCGCGCTGCAGTTTCAGGCAGATGGCCTGGCGCAGCGCGAGGGTGCCTGGGGTGGCCGTGTAATGGGTATCACCGTTGTGCATCGCCAGGCTGGCGGCCTCAAGAATATGCGCTGGGGTGTCGAAGTCCGGCTCGCCCACGGTGAAGTTAACGATGTCGCGGCCTTGGGCGCGCAACTCGGTGACCAGGGCGTTGGCAGCAATGCTGGGGGAGGGCGCGATACCCAGGACACGGTCCGACAAAAATGCAGTGCTCATCTCGGACTCCTTCACACCAGGCCGGCATTGTTGAGGGCCTTGTCGATCCAGCTCTGGCGCACCGCACCGCTGGCAATTTCGGCCTTGACCGCTTCTTCGTGCTCGGCATGTTGCGCGGCGCGGCGCAGCACTTCGGCGGCGTCGGCCTGGGAGAACGCGACCAAGCCGTCTTCATCACCCACCAACAGGTCGCCGGGATTGATCACCATGCCGCCGATGGACACCGGCACGTTCACTTCGCCGGGGCCGGTTTTGTAAGGGCCGGTGTGCACCACGGCGCGGGCGTAGCAAGGGGTGTCCTCAAAGCTGGCGACATCGCGAATCGCGCCGTCGATCACAAACCCCACGCAACCACGCTGTTGGGCGTAGAGCTTGACCAGCTCACCGATCACCGCGTTGTTGGTGTCGCCTTGGCCGTCCACCACCAGCACATGGCCGGGTTGCAGCATGCTCATGGCCTTGTAGATCAGCAGGTTGTCGCCGGGACGGGTCTTGACCGTGATCGCCGTGCCCACCAGCTTGCCGCTGCGGTTGTAGCGCGTGAGTCCACGGGCGCCGATATGCCGGCCGAGGTTGTCGCTGATATGCGGCGTGACCACCTGGGCAAACGCCTCGACCAGTTCGGCCGGGGCCATGGGCGCGTTGGGAAGGATGCGTGAACCGGGCAAGGACATGGCAAATCTCCAGAATTGTTAGATAGCGATGGGCTATGGCCGGATCTTAGGAGTGATGAACGAAGAGTTTTAGCGATATTTTATGATGTGATAGCATCGCTTTTTCTCATGAATTGGTCGCCATGATCACCTTCAAGCAAATCGATGCGCTGTATTGGATTGCCGAACTCGGCAGCTTTGAAGCGGCGGCGAACAAGCTGAACATGTCTCAGTCGGCCATCTCCAAGCGCATCCAGGAGTTGGAAGACACCTTCGACGTCGAGATTTTCGACCGCAGCAAGCGCAACGCCCGGCTGACGGAGAAGGGTGGTGAGCTGCTCGACTACGCCCGCGACCTGCTCAGCAGTCGCGACCAACTGCTCGAACGGGTCAGCGCCCGCGAAGTGCTGGTGCGCCGTTTTCGTCTCGGCGTCACCGAACTCACCGCATTGACCTGGCTGCCGGCGTTGGTGGAAGCGCTGCGCCAGGCCTACCCCAAAGTGCAGATCGAACCGTCGGTGGAACTGAGCAGCGAACTGTTTCGCAAGCTGGAAAGCGACCAACTCGACCTGGTGATTGTGCCGGACGTTTACAGCGACCCGCGCTTCCATAGCACCGCGCTGCAAAGCGTCGAAAACGCCTGGATCTGCGCGCCGGGCCTGATCCCCCATCCAGACCCCGTAAGCCTGGAAGTGCTGGCCGATTACACCGTCCTGACCCAGGGTTCGCAGTCGGGCACCGGCTTGATCTACGAGCGTTGGCTGGCCGCGCACAACGTGCAGATGCCGCGCACGCTCACCAGCCATAACCTGCTGGTGCAGGTGGGGTTGGCGCTGTCGGGGATCGGCGTGAGTTATTTGCCCAAGGCGTGTTTGTCGCACCTGATCGAGCACGGCGCATTACGCGCGCTGGTCACGCAGCCGGAGTTGCCGAGTATCCAGTACGTGGCATTGCACCGGGTGGACCGTCAATTCGGCTTGAACCAGGACGTGGCGCGGCTGGCGCAGGCCTGCTGTGATTTTTCGCGGTTACTGTTTTAGAACCAGTGTGGCGCGGTGCTAGTGTGTCGGTGCGGTTGAACACCCTTTAAAGAGGCTCACAGGTATGGCATTCACCACCCTGATACTGGATGCTCCCGGCCCGCCGTTGCTGTTCGAGGAAGTCGACCGATTCCTTGAGTTGGGCCTGATCGTCACCCTGAATCTCTACTATTTCACGGATAAACACAGTATCCGTGAGCACTATGGCGAGCGCATCCGGTACACCGAGATCAATGGCCACGACCGGCAAGCTTTTATCGACGCCGTGACTCAGGCCGGGGGGTATAGCGTGTTGAAGACGCGCCTGAATATTCCCATTGAGAGCGAACTGATCCGCGCCGCGGCATCATCGGCCCTGCCAACGCCGCTGCGCGCCATCGCCCAAGCGGGTACAGGCGTTAACCATATCGACCGGCAAGAGGCTGAGCGGTGTGGCGTGACCGTACTCAACACGCCGGGCTCCAACGCGTCGGCGGTCGCCGAATACGTCGTCGCCCAGGCGTTGTTTTTATCCAGGGACCTGGACCACTACAACGCCGAAACGCACAACGGCCGCTGGTCCAAGGGCACCTTGGCGCCCGGCCTCGAATTCGGCGAACTCACGCTGGGGGTGGTGGGCACCGGTAGCATTGCCCAAGCCGTCGCACGCAAAGCGGGATCGCTCGGTATCAATGTCATCGCCAGCGGTTCAGAGCGTTTTACGCAGCAGGTCGCGCGTAGCCTTGGGCTTGAGCGACGGCAAACCCTAGAACAATTGCTGGGCGAGGCCGACGTGGTTTCTATCCACGTACCGCTGACACCGCTCACCCAAGGCCTGTTCGGCCTTGCCCAGTTCAGGCTGATGCGCCAAGGCTCGATACTGATCAATACCGCTCGCGGCGGCATCGTCGACGAAGCCCAGTTGGCAAGCTTCATGACCGCGTTTCCCAGGCATATCAAAGCGGTTGCCATCGATACCTTTGTCCACGAAAAAGACCGTTTTGATTCGCCACTGGCAGGCATCAGCAATGCCCAACTGACACCGCATATCGCAGGCAACACGACGACGGCGATCCGTAAGGCTTCACGGCAGATTGTCGACAAGATCCACGCACTCAGCCTGGCTGCGGGCGCAGGTTAACCACGGACCTGTTCATGGCCATCGGCTCGTTCGCCAGCTTGCTGGTGCTGCTGACCATTGCCGAGCCGGTGCCGGTGAGCATTACCAGCGATACGTCAACGAACTGACCAACTGTCGCTCATCGCCATACCGGCAAATCGCGAATTCGCAATAGGTGTAGCGCTTGTTGGTGACGTTATTGGCGTTCAGCGCGACTTCCCAATGCGGGTCGATCTCGTAGCTGGCGCGGGCGTCGTACAGGGTATAGGCAGGCATCGATGACGGCACGCCGGAAGCCTGGGTGGTGCCTTTGTAGCGGGCGCCGCCGCCGATGCGCAGTTGCGGGATGCCGAGCGCCGCCAGGCGGTAATCGGCCCAGAGGGCGGCCTGGTGGTAGGGCGTATCTTCGCTGCGTTGGCCGATTTCACTGGCGATATCGCTTTTGGTGATGCGTGCGTCGATGTAGGCGTAGGACGAGATCAGGCTGAGGTTGGGGGTGACTTCGGTCTTGGCTTCAAGCTCGAAACCACGGGAACGCACTTCGCCGACCTGTACCGAGAAATTGAGGTCGGTGCGGTCCTGGCTCAGCACGTTTCGCTGTTCCAACTGGTACACCGCTGCACTCAGCAGCGTGGCGCTGCCTTCGGGTTGATAGCGGATACCGATTTCATACTGCTTGCCTTCGGTGGGCACAAAGCTTTGTCCCGCCTTGTCGGTGCCGGCCACCGGGAAGAACGATTCGCTGTAGCTGATGTAAGGCGCCAGGCCGTTGTCGGCCTTGTACACCAGCCCCGCGCGCCAGGTGGTAGCTTCATCGCGCTTGCTGCTCTTGGCCGAATTGCGGAACAGTTCGGTGTCCTGGTTGGCCCAGTCATGGCGGCCGCCCAACAGCAGAATCCAACGTTCGTCGAATTTGATCTGGTCCTGGAAGTAGATGCCTTTTTGCAGGGTGTCGATCTGCGAGCCACGGTCCGTGGCCGGGTTGCGATTCACTACCACCGGCTGGCCATATTGGTAGGTCGCCAGGTTCAACGGCTGTGCGGTACCACGGAAGTTGTGCGAGTCATAGCTGGTGTCGTAACCATCGAAGCCCAGCAGGAAGGTGTGCTGCCAGTCGCCGAACTGCCATTTGCTCTCGATATTGGTGTCGCTGGCCAGGCCCCGCGAGCGTTCCTGGCGGTCGCTGTATTGGCGCCGCAGCAGGCCGGTGGTTTGCGCGGTGCCGATGTTGGCGCCGGCGATGTTGACTTGCAGGTAACGCCACGTCACATCCGACTGGTAGTAACGCAGCTTGTTGCTGATACGCGTGTGTTCATCGAAGCGGTGTTCGAACTCATAGCCGAGCGCCGACATCTCGCCGTTCATTTCGTCGTAGTCCGGCTCGCCGATAAAGTCGTGGCGGCCGATCTGGAACCGGCCTTCGCCGACGCCTTTGGTTAACTGATAGGGCAGCGGCGCGGAGAAGCCCGTTTCGGTCTTCTGGTAGAACGACAGCAGGGTCAGCGAGGTGTCGTCGTCTGGTTGCCAAGTCAGGGCCGGGGCCACATAGATCTTGTCGTTGTTGATGTGGTCGGCGGCGGTGTCGCTCTTGCGATCGAGCAGGGTCAGGCGGTAGCTCAAGGTGTCGCTGTCGCCCAACGGGCCTGTGAAGTCGGCGGACAGTTGCTTGCGGTCGTTCTGCCCGGCTTGCAGGTTAATCTCGTGGTAGGGCGTCTGGCTGGCGCGCTTGCTCACGGTATTGATCAGGCCGCCCGGCGACAGTTGGCCATACAGCACCGACGCCGCGCCGCGAATCACTTCCGCCCGTTCCAGGCCATAGGGTTCCTGCACGCCGTCGTAGGAGTTGTTCTGCAAGCGCAGGCCGTCGCGCAGGGAGCCGCCGGTGGCCGATTCCACATCGAAGCCGCGAATGCGGAAGCGGTCCGAGGTGCGGTTGAAACTGGTGGGCTGGCTGGTGAAGCCCGGGGTCAGGTCGAGGGTCTGCGACAGAGTTTCCGATTGGCGGTCGCGGATCTCGTCGCTGGTGACCACCGACAGCGATTGCGGGGTTTCGATGATCGGCGTGTCGGTCTTGGTGGCGCTGAGGTTGCGCGTAGCCACATAGCCCTGGACGTGATCGGTGCTGCTTTCTTCGATCCGCCCGGTGATCGACGTGGGCCCCAGTTCCAAGGAACCTGTAGTGTTGATCGGCACCAGCACGTAGCCATTGGCGCCTTGCATCGCCTGCAAGCCGCTGCCGCGCAGCAACTGGGCAAAACCCTGGGCCACCGGGAAGTCGCCCTGCAGGCCGCTGGTGTTCAGGCCTGCGACGGTTGTGCTGTCGAACAGCAGCGCCACATGGGCCTGCTGGGCGAACAGGTTCAGCGCAGGTCCCAGTGGCCCGGCGGCGATGGCATAACGCGCCGCCTCCTTCGCCGCCACCGGGCTGCACACGCCTAAGCTCAGCGCAGCCAGGCTGACCAGGTTGATCGCCAGGGCGAGGGGTAAGGGAGAACGCTTGAGGTGGCGTGGCATGGAAGAAATTCCTGTTATTAAGGTGCTTTCTTCCTTGACGGGGCAGGTGTGAAAAGCGGAACCCGGCAGGCGAAACTATTTTTCCAGGCGATCGACCTGCAACCACAACGGGCTGAACGCGCGGATACGCACCGGCAGGCCGTCGGCAATCAATTGCAAGGCGCGCCGCGGGTTATCCAGCGGCAACACAGCGGACACGCGCAGGTCGGCCAACTGCTGGCGATCGAACTGCACATGGCCGCCGTACTGGCGCGCGAGTTCATCGAGCACCTCCGGCAACGGCCGGTCCTGCACCACCAATTGATGGTGTTTCCAGGCGTCCTCCGTGGCGCGCGGGTCGATCCTGCCCAGCAGCGTGACCGCGTCCGGGGTGATGCGTGCCTGTTCGCCGGCGCTCACCTGCACAGCGTCATGCTGGCTGGCGTCGGTGGCGGCGACGGTCGATTCGAGCATGCTCAGCAGCGTACCCGGTGCTTCGCGCTTGACCGTGAAGCGCGTGCCGAGGGCGCGCATCTGGCCGTCGTCGGTCACCACCGTAAACGGCCGCGTCGCATCGTGGGCCACTTGCACGAGGATTTCGCCGCGCAGTAAGCGCACCTGGCGCTGCTGGCCGTTGAAGGTCAGGTCGACGGCGCTGTTGCCGCCGAGGGTCAATTGCGAGCCGTCTTCCAGATTGACCTGCTGCCATTGCGCCCGGGCGGTGCGCTGGTCGGCCAGCCAGTAACTGGGCGGGTAAGTTCGCAGCGCCAGGGCCACCGGCAACGCCAGCAGCACGCCTAGCAGCACGCGGCCGGCCGGGTTGCGCCGACGTACCCGGGCGGCCTCCAGCGCGGCCTGCACCGGCGCCTGTTGCGGGCGCAACGCCTGCAAACGCCCGACAAAACCCTGCAAGCGTTCAAACGCGGCCACGTGCCGTGGGTCGGCGGCCTTCCAGCGTTCGAATTGCTGTTGCTCGCGCTCGCTGAGGTTGCCTTCATTCAGACGGATCACCCAGTTGGCGGCCTGCTGGTCGAGGTCGGCGCTCATACGTCCAGCGAGTGGTTGCAGTGCATCAGCGCGTTCATCAAGTGCTTGCGCACCATGCGCTCGGAAATTCCCAGACGGCTGGCGATCTCGCTTTGGCGCAAACCTTCGAGGAAGTACAGCAGGAACGCCTGCCGCGCATTCAGGGTCAGGCCGTCGAGGACGAAGGCAATCTGTTCCAGTGCCTCCAAGGTGACGAGGATCTGTTCCGGCGACTGCTGGCACTGCTCCATCATCTCGACGGTCAGCGCCAATTCCCGCAGGTAGGTGTCTTCCAGATGACGCCGGCGTGCGCGGTCGATGATCAGGTGGCGCGCCGTTGTGGTGAGAAACGCCCGGGGCTCGTGCATGCCACCGAGGGCGTCGCGGGAGGTGAGGATTCGCACAAACGTATCGTGGGAAAGATCCGCGGCGTTATGGGGGCAGCCCAGCTTTTTGCGCAGCCAGCCGAACAACCAGCCATGGTGCTCGGTGTAGAGCGCATGGACGGCGTGGTTCAAGGGAAGGTGGCGTGCCGACATGGGAGCATACGTCTGCGGATAAGAATTATTCGCAAGATTAGCGGTGTGCCATCAGCGAAAGCAAGCGTGGCCAGCATGGCCTGCTGAATTTATATCGCCTGGGCTGACTAACCGATGGGGAATCCAGCCCAAGCAAGCCGGTTATTTCGACGGATTGCTACGGCGCGGCACCGTCGAGGCGGCGATATCCCAGGTCATCAGAAGTTGGCTGATCGCGGCGGGCGAGGGGGCGGATGTGGCGTTGTCGCTGAACGTGGTGGCGTGGAACAGCGCAATCGCCGGGAGTGGTGTGGTGGGCGGTGTGCTGCTGGATACCTGGGGCGTGGCCTCGTTTGCGTGGGCGATGCTCGTGTTGATCGGCGTGGCGCTGGCAATTGTCTGGGCGGCGCGTGCCCATGGTTTCAGGCCGGGGCGAAGGGCTGGTGTTGAGACAGCGACTCAATAAACCTTCGGTCGAGCGCCATAGGGTGTACGCTGGGTCTCAATTCATCGGATATAAGCCCGTCATGTCCACGCTAAGCGAAGAGAGCCGCCGGATCGTAGCTTCTCTGGCGCACCGTGTTGGTCCCAGCGCTGATACCGCGCGTATCGCCGAAGTGATCGTGTCGATACTGCAAGGCATGGATGCCGCACTGACGCCGATCATCGGCCAGCAGGGCGTTGTTGCGTTGACACGCCGCAGCATCCACCTGAGCGCCTCCATTCATCCCCACCTGGCCAGCACGTTTGAACGTGCGCAGGCGGCGCCGGATCTGCTCGGCCTCAAATCCGTGCTGGTTGAGCAAAGTGAAGCGGATGCCCTGCTTTTCGGTGAAGGGCTGCTGATCACCTTTTACACGCTGCTGACCACGCTGATCGGGCCTTCGCTGACCGCCCGTTTGCTGCGCGACGTGTGGGAACCTTCTTTGAGCGACACCCCTTCGCAGGAAAATTCGCCATGAGCACCAAAGTAACTATCAACCGCCTGGCTACCGGCGTGCCAGGGCTGGACGAGGTGCTGGGCGGAGGTTTGCCGGAGTTTTCGTTCAACCTGATCGCCGGCCCTCCCGGCTGCGGCAAGACCACGCTGGCGCATCAGATGATGTTTGCCCTAGCGACACCTGAGCGGCCCGCGCTGTTTTTCACTGTCTTGGGTGAGCCGCCGTTGAAGATGTTGCGTTATCAGCAGCAGTTCGACTTTTTCGACAACGATGCGATCAACCATTCGATTCGCTACATCAACCTGGCTGACGACACGCTGGCAGGTGACCTGGATGAAGTGCTCCGGCGCATCGTCAGCGAAGTGGAGGCGCATTCACCGTCGCTGGTGTTTGTCGATTCCTTTCGTTCGGTGGTGCTGGCCAGCCAGACTCAGCACAACCCCAACAACAACCTGCCGCAGTTCGTTCAACAACTGGGCATGTTGATGACCACTTGGCAGGCGACCACCTTCCTGATTGGTGAGTATTTCACCGAAACCGACACCAACCCGATATTCACCGTAGCTGACGGGTTGATCTGGCTGCGCCAGAGTGTTGAGCGCAATTCCATGGTGCGCAAGATGGAAGTCATGAAGATGCGCGGCCAACCGACTTTGCCGGGTTTGCATACCTTCCGCATCGCCAGTTCCGGCATCAATGTGTTCGCACCTGCGCCGCTCAACCCGGTCGAGATACCGATGACGCTGCCGATGCAGCGCTTGAAAATGGGCGTGCCACGCCTCGACGAAATGCTTGGCGGCGGTTTGCCTCGCGGCTATTCGCTGCTGGTGGCGGGGCCTTCTGGGTCGGGTAAGAGCATCCTGGCGGCGACCTTTCTGGCCGAGGGTGCGCGCAATGGCGAAACCGGCGTTATCGCGGTGTTCGAGCAACGGCCCAACCGCTCGCAAAACGCTACCCTGGCAGACCTGATCCAAAGCGGAAGGGTCAGCCTGGTGGACAGCCGGGCGCCGGATTTGTCCATCGACGAAATCGTCCAACTGTTGCTGAGCGAGATCAGCCGATTGAACGCCACGCGGGTGGTCATCGATTCGCTGTCGGGCTTTGAGCTGGCCCTGGCGCCGACCTTTCGTGCGGACTTCCGCGAGTCGCTGTCACGCATGGTCACCGCGTTGACCCGCGCCGGGGTCAGTGTATTGATGACCTCGGAGCTGGAAGACCGCTACACCGATCTGCGCTTCAGCCCCTACGGCACGGCGTTCCTGACCGATGCGATCATCGTGCAGCGCTACATCGAAGTGCGCAGCCGCCTGTTGCGCATCATGGCCGTGGTCAAGGTGCGTGCCAGTGCCCACAGCGATGAGCTGCGCCAATATCACATCAATGACGATGGCCTGCAGATCGGCGAGATGCTCGCTGACCAGGAAGGGCTGCTCGGTGGTCGTCCGACTAGCCAGCCAATTAAGGAACGATAATGTCTGAGTTGACCCATGAGTAAACGCGCTGGAGAGGACGAGCGTGAAGCAGCCAATGCTGCCCACGAACTCTTCCTGCTCGGCCAGAAAACCGTTGAAGCCCGAGCGGTACTGGCCGCATTGCAGCAGCAACTGAGTGACGCCAACAGTCGCCTGGAGGATTCCCAGCACGTCGAGCAGTTGATCGAGGCCAACCAGCAGTTGGTGCTCGCCATACTCCTGGCCCAATCCGTACCGGTCGCCAAGCCGGGCATGGAAGAGCAACTGTTTCAGGAACTGCGTGAGGCCAACGCGCAACTGGTCATCGCAGCGCTCGGCGCCCAGGACCTGCAGGCGACAGCGGAGCGAGCGTTGGACCAGCAGAAAGGCATCCTTGCGATGGTCGCCCATGAACTGCGTAATCCGCTGACCCCCATCAAGCTGATTGCCGAGCGAATGGTACGGCTGCCCAGTGATCAACTGCCGCGCATGCGCGAGTTGATCGAGGGCCAAGTCCAGCATATTTCCCAACTGGTCGACGACTTGCTGGATGTCTCGCGCGCCAGCACCGGCAAGCTGCGTATCAACTGCAGTGAAGTGGACATGCTGCGTATTCTGAATGCCGCCGTTGATGCCTGTAGCCCGGTGATGATTGCGCGAAAGCAACAGTTTGATGTCGAGCTGCCTGACGCTGCTCTGATCGTCAACGGCGACCCGGGCCGACTCGCGCAGATTTTGCACAACCTGCTGGCCAACGCGGCCAAGTACACGCCCGTAGGCGGCACCATCAGCATGACGGCCACCGTGACCGCTAAAGTGCTGCGGATCAGTATTGCCGACAATGGCATCGGTGTTACCGCCAAGGCACTGCCGTTCATTTTTGACCCGTACGTGCAAGACACACACGCCATCGGCTTCAACGTGACGGGCCTGGGCATTGGCTTGACGGTAGTGCGTGAATTGGTCGAAGCCCACGGCGGTAAGGTGACGGGGATGAGTGATGGGCATGGCAAGGGCAGCGAATTTGTGGTGACGCTGCCCCTGGTGCGTTAAGGGATCAACCGTGCTTCGCGCAACTTATCGAACACCTCGAAAAATGCCTGGTCGCTCGCCTGGTAGGCGGTGAACCCCATCTTCCGGCTCTTGGACATGTCCGTGACCACCTCGATCGGGCGCCCCAAGTCGGCATCGGTGTGCCAGGGCGAGGCGAGGCGGCTGATGTCCGTTTCCTTCAGCCCATGCTCCGCAGCGAGCTGGCTCCAGGCGGCCTGATCGTCGGCCATCTGGCTCTCAAGCGGCGAGGGCTTGGCCGGGAAGTCTGCGGGTACAAGGCCAAAATAATCGGCAATCTGCCCCCACATCCATTTCCATCGGAACACGTCGCCGTTAGTGATGTTGAACGCCTGGTTGGCCGCCGCCGGCGTGGTGGCGGCCCACAGCTGTTGTTGTGCCAATTGCCGCGCATCGGTCATGTCGGTGAGGCTGTCCCATTGCACGCGGGAACCTGGGAATACAAATGGGCGCCCAGTGTGTTTGCAGACACTGGCGTAGACGGCGAGGGTGGTCGCCATGTTCATCGCATTGCCCACGGCTACGCCGGTGACTGTGTGCGGGCGATGCACGCTCCAGGTGAAGCCGTCCTTTTTGGCGGCGGCGAACACTTCGTCTTCCTGGGCGTAATAGAAGTTCTCCACATCCAGGCGGCCTTGCTCCTCGCGGAACGGGGTTTGCGGCAGGCTGCCCTTGCCATAGTTTTCGAACGGCCCGAGGTAGTGCTTCAAGCCGGTGACCAAGGCCACATGCTGCACGCTGCCGGCGGGGCGCACGGCATCCAGCACGTTGCGCACCATGGCGGCGTTGACGCGGATGTTCTCGGCTTCGGTGGCCTGGCGCGACCAAGTGGTGATGAATACGTGGGTGGGTTTCAGATCGGCCAAGGCCTGTTGCAGCGATGCCGGGTCCTGCAAGTCGGCGGCGACTGGAATCACGCCCGGCACCTGTGATGGCTGGCGGGACAGCGCGGCGACCTGCCATTGTTGTTCAAGCAGTAGCTGGGTGATAGCGCTGCCAACGATGCCGCTGGCGCCTACGACGAGTGCTGTCTGGGTCATAAAATTCTCCCGAGGATGTAGGCTTCTGAGCCCCTGCGTGTAGGAGAGGTTCAACCTTATCCGTGAGTCTCGCGGCACCAAACAGACGAATCAGGGTCCATAAGCCCCGCACGAACATTCGCGCTTCTCCGTTACCCTCACCATAAGATTTAAAGCATGTACCTACGCACTATCGCTGTCGGGCTGTCGGCCCTTGTTTTGTTTTCTACCGCTGTAGATGCCCGCAGTCTGGTAAACCCCTACACCCCCACCGAACAACGCGCCTCATTCGATGGCTGTGCCGATCTCTTCCCTGCCGCCGCCCCAATTAAGACAGCCACCGTTCCGGCGTCGATGAAACCCCTGGCACTGTGTTCCGAGACGTTTGCGGTGCTCTACTCACAGACCAGCAAGACCCCGTTGGTGGTGGTCGAACGCCTGAACGCTGCGCAGTTGAAAGATGCCAAAGGCGAGGAGCGCACCAACCAGTTCTATGCCGACCCGCGCATTCCAAAAGGCGGCCGCGCGGAGCTGAGCGACTACCGCAGCCAGCCCCCGGCCGTTGACCGCGGCCACCAGGCTCCGGCCGCCGATGCTCCCAACGCCCGCGCCATGGCGCAGTCGTTTGCGCTGTCGAACATGGTGCCCCAAGACCCCACCAACAACCGCAAGATCTGGAGCAAGGTTGAGGCGGACGTGCGCAAGTTTGCCAAGCGCGCCGGCGGCGATGTGTATGTGTTTACCGGGCCGCTGTTTGACCAGGGTTACAGCACCATCGGCGACAACAAGGTCTGGGTGCCGACGCGCCTGTTCAAGCTGGTGTACGACGCCTCCAGCCAGCGCGCCTGGGCCTACGTGCTGCCCAACGCTGAAACGCGCATCCAGAAGCCGATGGACTACGACACCTTCGTGAAAAGCACCGGGCTCAAACTGCTGGGTAATCTTCCGGTGTCGGGGTCGATTGGGCGCTCCTGAATACGCGGCTTACTTAGCCTTTTTCAACGCCTTCAAGCGTTGGGTTGCACGTTGCACCGCGGCCATTTTCTCGGGGCGTTTCATGCGTTTCCACTTGCGGATGTCGTCCTTGCTGCGTCCACAGCTGACGCACAGGTCGCCGCTGAGCTGACAGGTGGAGACGCAGGGGTTTTCGATGTCTTTAGCCAAGAGGTCACCTGGAGATGGGGTAAAGGGGGCGCACTCACGCCAAACGAAACTCAACGGTGAGGTGGCTCACTTCATGCACCGGCTTGAGGCGCTCGCGAATGCTGTCGGCATCCGTGCTCGCCTGGCCGACCACGCTCACAATCGCCGCGTGGGCGTCGGGGCCGACGCGCCACACGTGCAGGTCGGTAATCCTGGCGTCGCCGGGTTGCTCGACCCGCTCGCGGATTTCGGCGGCGACGTGCTCATCGGTTTGATCCAGCAGCACGCCGGCGGTTACGCCCATCAGGCTCCAGGCCCAACGCGCAATCACGATGGCGCCGACGATACCCATCACCGGGTCCAGCCACACCCAGCCCAGGTAGCGCCCGGCCAATAGCGCCGCAATGGCGAGGACGGAGGTCAGCGCATCGGCGAGCACATGCACATAGGCGGATTTCAGGTTGTTGTCGTTGCTGTGGTGATGATGCTCGTGGTCATGCTCGTGGTTGTGGTCATGCCCGTGGCTGTGGCCGTGCCCCAGCAACAGCGCACTGACGATGTTCACCACCAGGCCCACGATGGCAATCAGGGTCGCGGTACCGAACTGCACCGCGGTGGGTTCAAGCAAGCGGATCACCGACTCGACGCCAATGCCCAGGGCCACCAGCGCCAGGATCAGCGCCGAGGCGAAGCCACCCAGGTCGCCCACTTTGCCGGTGCCGAAGCTGTAGCGCGGGCTGCGCGCGTGGCGTTTGGCATAGGCATAGGCTGCGGCGGCAATGCCCAAGGCACCGGCATGGGTCGCCATATGAAAACCATCAGCCAGCAAGGCCATGGAGCCGGTGACGTAGCCGGCTGCAATTTCCGCCACCATCATCACTACTGTCAGCAGCACCACCCACAGGGTGCGCCTGGCGTTCTCTTCGTGGGCAGCACCGAGGAACACATGCTCGTGGGCGTGGTTTGTCATGAGCGTCATTTGGCGTAACGCCGGATGGCTTCGAGCAGTTCTTCGACACCTTTGTTGCGTTCTTCCTCGCTGAGGGAGGGATCCGCCACGTGCGCCCTGGCGTGCTCTTCGATGATCTCTTCCATCAAGCCGTTGATGGCGCCGCGCGTAGCGGCCACCAAGTGCAGGGTCTTGGCGCAGTCAGCGTCCGACTCCAGGGCTTTCTCCACCGCCTGAATCTGCCCGGCGATGCGTTTAACCCGTTTTATCAGGCTGTCTTTGTTGGCTGTGATATGGCTCACGATATACCCCCCCTACCTATAGTGGGGCGGATGGTGTCATACCCCACCCCCCTATACAAGGACGCCGAAGCGAGGGTTACTTGGGCCGATCCAACCGATGCCGCAGGGTGTAGACCGCCACACCCACTGCCAGGATGCCCGACAACGCGCCGACACCCAGTGCCCAGCGCGGGCCCAGGTGGTCCGCGACCCAGCCGACGATAGGCGCACCGATCGGTGTGCCGCCCAAGGCCACGCCGACGCGCAGGGCAATCACTCGGCCGCGCATGGCGGGTTCGGTGGTGAGTTGCATCAGGCTGTTGGTGGTGTTGCTGAAGGTCATGGCACCGACGCCGATGATCACCAGCGCCACGGCGAACAACCAATAGTTCGGCGCCAGGGCCGCCAGCGTGCAGCCAATGCCGAAGATCGCCGCACCGTTGAGCAACGACTTGAACTGTGGCCGCTCGCGTCCGGCGGCCAGCAGGGCGCCGGCAATGGTGCCGATGGCCAGCGTCGAGGAAAGCAGGCCAAAGGCGCGCGCATCGGTATGGAACGCAGTTACCGCCATGGTCGAGATAAAAATCGGGAAGTTCATGCCGAAGGTGCCGATCAGAAACAACATCAGCAGGATCGCCTTCAAGTCCGGCCGTGCCCACACATAGCGCAGGCCCTCGGTCAGGCTGCCCTTGGTACGCAGTGCCCGCACCTTGGCGTGCTGTCCCGACACCCGTAGGAAAAAAAGCGAAACCAGCACCGCAAAGAAACTGCTGCCATTGAGCAGGAATGCCCAGCCGGTGCCCACCGAGGCGATGGTCAGGCCCGCCACGGCCGGGCCGATCATGCGCGCCATATTGAACGACGTGGAATTGAGTGCGATGGCGTTGGACAAATCCTTCTCGGCCACCAGTTCCGCGACGAAAACCTGCCGCACCGGCGCATCGAACGCCGACGCGCAGCCGGACAAAAACGCGAACACATACACGTGCCACAGTTCGACAAACCCAGTGACGGTGAACACCCCCAGCGTCAGTGCCAGCAGACCCATGAGCGCCTGAGTGACCATCAGTAATTTGCGCTGGTCGTAGTGGTCGGCGGCAAAGCCGGTCCATGGCAGCAACAGCAACTGCGGCCCGAACTGCAACGACATCACGATGCCAACCGCCGCAGCGTTGTGCGGGGTCAACTGGGTCAGCACCAGCCAGTCCTGCGCGGTGCGCTGCATCCAGGTGCCGACATTAGAGACCAACGCCCCGGCGGCCCAGATGCGGTAGTTGGGGCTGCGCAGGGAGCGGAAGGTACCTAGGAAGCTCATAGCGGTATTCGTGACTCCTCAAACAGGACGAGGTGATTTGAACAGGCGCTGCCGGCGCAGTACTCAGCCACAGTGACGGTCAATGTGGGAGTTGTCGAGCCCTGGCGAGGCTGCGATAGCGGCGGCATTGCCAACCTCTACGTTGCCTGACACTCCGATATCGCAGCCTAGCTAAAGCTCCACAACTCCCACAGGCTATACTCGCCCGTTCGAAATCCCCCCTTCAAACAAACCGAGATACCCCATGAGCACCTCTCTCCCTATCACCCCCGCGCGCAAGCCAGTCGCGCCGTTGGTGGCCTTTGTCATCCTGGTGCTGGGCGCCTTGTTCCTGCAAAACAGCGTCGGTTCGCGCCAGGTGCTGTTGCTGGTGGTCGGCGCCGCACTAGGCTTGACCCTTTACCACGCTGCCTTCGGCTTCACCTCCGCTTGGCGCGTGTTCATCAATGAGCGCCGTGGCGCTGGCTTGCGGGCGCAGATGGTGATGCTCGCGCTGGCAGTGCTGCTGTTTTTCCCGGCGCTGGGGGCGGGCACGTTGTTCGGGCAGCCAGTGGTCGGGCTGGTGGCGCCGGCCGGGGTGTCGGTGGTGTTTGGTGCGTTTATTTTCGGCATCGGCATGCAGTTGGGTGGCGGGTGTGCCTCGGGCACGCTGTTCACCGTGGGCGGCGGTAATGCGCGGATGCTGGTGACGTTGTTGTTCTTTATCTGCGGCTCGCTGATCGCCACACACCATGTGGACTGGTGGTTTGCGTTGCCGGCGTTCCCGGCGGTGTCCATCGTCAAGAGCTTCGGCGTAGTGCCCGCATTGCTCGCCAGCCTGGCGATGTTTGCGCTCATCGCGGCCGTCACCGTGCGTCTGGAGAAGCGCCGCCACGGCCAGCTTGAAGAGGGCGTGACCAGCGAACATCAGGGCTTGCGCCGCTTCCTGCGTGGGCCATGGCCATTGGTGTGGGGCGCGATTGGTTTGGCGTTGCTCAACTACGCCACCCTCGCACTGGCCGGGCGGCCGTGGGGCATCACTTCGGCGTTCGCCCTGTGGGGCGCCAAGGTGGCGAGTGGTTTGGGTGTGGACGTAAGCGCTTGGGCGTTCTGGCAGATGCCGGGCAATGCCAAGGCCCTGGCGGCGCCGGTGTGGGAGGACATCACCAGCGTCATGGACATCGGCATCGTCCTTGGTGCGCTGTTGGCCGCCGGCCTGGCTGGGCGTTTCGCCCCCAGCCTGAAGATCCCGGCCCGCTCCCTGATCGCTGCGGTGATCGGCGGCCTGCTGCTCGGTTACGGTTCGCGCCTGGCGTACGGCTGCAACATCGGCGCGTACTTCAGCGGCATCGCCTCGGGCAGCCTGCATGGCTGGGTGTGGCTGGTGGCGGCGTTTATCGGTAACAGCGTAGGCGTGCGCCTGCGGCCGTTTTTCTTTGTGGGCGAGCGCCGTCAGGTGGCGCTGAGCGGCTGCTGAGTCAGTCTTGCGGGGAAACGCTTGGCGCCTGATCCGCTTCAGCCGCCAGCTTTTCCCGCTCTGCTTTGCTGATGTATCTGTCCTTGGATTTGGGCGCCAATTTGGCGCTGGCCTTTTTGGCCTTGGCCTTGAACAGCTGCTGCAGTTTTTTCTGGCGATTCATGGGTGTCTACCTGGGTTAAACGTGCCCGGATGATACCAGCTTAAAAATCGCAGCCAATGGCTAGCAAGGCTGCGCCGCCAAGCTGTTGCTGACCCTGCGTCCCAACACCAGCACCGTCACAAAACCGCAACCTACCAGCGCTGTGGCCAGGCTCAACAGCACCGCGCTGCCCATCTGGTCGACGATCTGCCCGCCAAAGAACGAGCCCAGGGCAATGATCACTTGGAACAACGCCACGAACAGCGGCATGCCGCGCTCGACATCCTTGGGCGCCACCACAAACATCCAGATACTCGCGCACGCCGGGAAGGCGCCAAAGGCAAAGCCCCACAGCGCGATCAGCATCGCCGCGCCGGTCATGCCGGTGGCGAAATACGGGAACAGCGCGGTGCTGGTGCCGATCATCAACGCCACCAGCAGCAAGGTATTGCGCACGCTGCGGTTAGCCGCGAACCCGGCAAAAATATTGCCCATCACGCCTGCGACGCCATACAGCAGCAACAGCGAACCAATGGTCGGCCCGTCGAAGCCAGAGCTGTGTTTGAAGAACGGCGCGACATAGGTGTAGGCCGCAAAGTGCGCCAGCCCGATCAGCAACACCGCGATCAAGCCGACCCGCGCTTGTGGGTTGATAAATAAAGCCGGCAGATCACTGATGCGAATGGCCTTCTCCGGCGTGAGTCTTGGCAGCAGGAACATCTGCGCCAACAGCACTGGAATGCCCACCAGCGCGGTCACCAGGAACGTCATGCGCCAGCCCATCAGGCCACTGAGCCAGGTGCCGACGGGCACGCCGAGTACGGTGGCCAGGGTCACGCCCATCATGATGATCGAAGTCGCCTTCGCTACGCCCACACCCTTGGGCGCCAGGCGACCGCTCAGGGCAATGGCCGTGGCCCAGAAACCGCCGATGCTGATGCCCAGCAATACACGGCCGAACAGCAGCAGGTTGAAGTCGCTGGCAAAGGCCACGACCGAGTTGGCGATGATCATGATCAACGTCAGGCCGATCAGCAGATAGCGACGGTCCATCGCGCCAATGCTCACCGACAGAAACGGTGCAGCGAGGGCGGCCATGATGCCGGGCAGCGTCACCATCAAACCCGCGTGGCCGGCACTGATACCGAGGTCGGTGGCGACATCGTTGAGCACGCCCACCGGCAGGAATTCACTGGTCACCAGGGCAAAAGCACCTACCGCGACCGAGAGAATCGCCAGCCACTGCTGTTTGACGCTTTGTTGATTATGTTCGGGAAGGCCGCTGGAGGCCTGGAGGGCGCTTGGCATGATGCTGGGTTCCAAGGGGGGATGTCGCCTGAGGCCAGGCGCATGGGAAGAAGAAGTGGGAAGCGATTATAGGAAGGGCCGTTGGTCGGCCTATAGGCGAGCGGTTCGATAGTAATCATCAGTGGTATCGATGTGAGGACCTTGGGCCGCTCCCATCCATACCACTTTGAGTTGAGTGTTCCGCCTTAATCAGTTCCGAAACGACCGACTCAAAAACCCAGTAATCAGCCCCACAACCTGCTGCTGAATCACTCCCCGCGCCCGAGCGCCTTCGCCATCCCGGCAAATCATGCCATCCCCCGGCGAGCTCTCTTCAATCAACGCAATCGCCCCCGGCTTGCAGATCGACATAAAGCTGAAGTGGGTAGCGTCGGCGATCTCCACATACTGCGTCGAAGCTTTTGCCATCCGCCGGACCATATCGGCGGACTCCAATTCAGGCGCCATATCTTCCGTTGGCACACCCCCCGCAATCACCAGCGCCGGCACCGGCAATGCGGCGAGGCTGGCGTCGGTAAAGCCGCGCGACAGGCCCAAGTCCAACGACACAATGGCGGTGACGCGTTTGTCGCTCAAGTCAGCGGCCAGCTTGGCCTTGCCCTCTGGCGTGGCAGCGGGATTCATCTCGTGGTAGCCAATGCAACCGCCCAGCTTGGGATAGGTGCTGCACTCCTTGACGAACAGGTCAGGATCGAAGCGTGCACCGGCGATTTCCAGCACGGTCCAGCCGCCGAGGGAATGGCCTACAGCGGCGATCTGTTTGTTCGCCACCGCGCCGAATTGCGTGGGCTGATCCAACACTGCATCGATAGCACGGCTCAAGTCCGCCGGGCGCTGCCATAACTGCGCGGCGGCTTGCGGGCTGCGGTCCTTGGTGGTGGTGCCGGGGTGATTGACCGCCGCGACGATATAGCCCTGATGGGCCAACGCACTGGCCAGCCATGTCTGTTTACCCCAATTACCACCGTAGCCGTGGGAGAGCACGACCAGTGGATGTTCGCCGCTGGCCGGTGGCGCATCGGGCACGGCCAGGGCGCCGATGAAGACTGCGTTGTCGGCGATCAGCTTGGGTTGGGTGGTGGTGGTAGCGGGGTACCAGACGACCAGTTCGAGTGGTCGGTTGTTTTGCGCATCGGGCAGGGTGGTGGTCTTGAAACCGACGGGGTTTTCGGCGGCGAAGGCGGGAGCGGTGAGGCAAATCAGGAACAGGGCGCGTAGAGCGGTTTTCATTGTTGTTATCGTCCTTGAAATGAGCGGCGAAGCATGACCTGAAACAAGCGGTTTTGGTAGAGGGGAGGCGGGACTAGGACGTTACCGACGTATTCCTACTTATTAGTATTACAGATTGCTCTTTCGTGAATTTAGGACGTTGCTATCTTACTTCGGTTAAAAAAGCGTGCGACGGTAGTGCCGTACTTCCTACCGTTGATTAATAAGGTGAGGGTTATGAAAATTCCAATCGAGATGTTGACTTTAATGCTTGGTTTGAATGTTCGTAAGTTCATACTCGTTTTGTTTGCGCTCTTGCTGTTTGTGTCTGCTAGTTTGGCGTTGGCTGAAGAGCGATCTTTCACTAAAGATGATACGCCAAGTCCTGTGCTGGTTTTGTCCAATGAGGGTGTTGGATTAGCCAATTTCTACGCGAATTCGTTGGACTTTCCCAGTGGTACTTTGCCTGATCCGAAAGAGTTACTAGAGATCGCGTGGCGTACAACGTACTACCCTGAAAGTGCCAATTCAAAGGTCGAACTCTGTTACTTTCGCCCCTATAGTTCTCAACCCAATTGCGTGGATATCGCTCCTAACTCATCTGGCGTTATCTATGAATTTAATGCCTAGAGTTTCAATCACGGATCACGTGTTGTCATCAAGCATTATGTCTTAGGGGGCACACCACCCTACAGTCGTCCTGCTGGCGTTGATACAGTGACTTTTCGATATAGGTACTAACTCGTAATACCGTGCAAGGGTCACTTATTACGGTGACCTCTGCTCTGATAAATAAAAAACGTGCAGTTGGTAAAATTTTAGCCGCCTTTACAGGGTGAATTCTCATGGCAACTATCCACGCTTATTCCTCAGTGCCTAACAATCGCTTGGCTAGCAGTCCGGTTAATGCCGCAACCTCACCAGCAATGCAGACAACGGCAGACACGGCTGGTGCATCTACCGCTACACACACTGATAGTGCGCCCCACACCGTATCGGTTTTGGCTCGTCAGTTGAGCGAAGCCTCAGTGCGCGCCGACACCCGCACCGCAGAGGCACCCGCCGATCCGCCGGACTCGATCATCGGCGACAGCTACCTCACGGATAAAGCGCAGCATGACGCCGAGGTCCCAGACACCGATCTTCCAGAGCTCCTGGCCCGCGCCCGACAGGCAACCGCCTTTATCAACGGTTCCGACAGCAACCCCTTCAAGGGCTTGGGACGTGATCAGTTGATCCTGATCGCCCATGACGACAGCGGCGCATTCACCACCAACGAACGCCGTGCCGCATGGCAAGAGATGGAATCTACGGCACCCGCCCAGGCGAGCAGCGCGAGTCAGGCATCGATTGACGGCCATGCTCTGATGGTCGCTCGCGTGTTCGGCAACTACGAACCGCCGGTGGCCCAGCCACCATTGACTTCCTACAACCTAACTCAGAGCTCTTATCATTTCCTCAACAGCGATGATCGTGCCGTGATCTCGCAGATGTACGCTTACGCGCAGGCTGAAGGTGCTGATCTGGCCTTCGTCGATGACTTGGCCTGGCAGCTCGGCCATTATCGACATCTCAGCGACGGCGGTCAGCAGTTGAGCCACAACAATGGCTATACCTCGGAGGGTTATCGCATCACCTTCCACTTCAAGGAGCAGGACGCGGCTATTGCCTCGCGCATTCTTAATGGTTCGGCCATCAACAGCACCCGTATCGACCCAGGCTTCTTAAGGCATATTCTGAACCCGGACTACGGATCTCTCTCCAACATCGGCGGAATACCCTTCCTTGAACAGATGGTGCTCAAGTTCTCTGCTGAAGGTGCTTCACAAGCCGCGCTCGGCAGCGAATTCGCCACCTTCAACCGGATCGAAAACAAGGACAACGTCCTAGTCACGACGAACACGGACACCAAACTGCCGCCCTCAAAGGTAGTTGCCACCAACGTTAATGGCGTGTGGAGTTTGACCGAACTGGGTAAGTCCGCTGGCTACACGCTGGACACTGCTACCGGCAAGCTGCACCGACCAACAATGCCTCCAGAGGATGAAGCTCAGCAGGGCTTCATCCTGGAAACCTCTGTTGGTTCCGCGCAGAGTCGCTCCCTTATGGATGCCCTTGCCGACAGCGACGATCCGCCCGCCAAGCGAGCGATCTGGATGAACAATCTGTTCAGCCTGCTTGACTCGCCTGAGTAGCCTTACAAAGTCTAAATTAAATAGCGGGCATGCGGGATTAGGAAAATACCTACGTATTCCTACTTATTAGTATTACAGAGCTGTCCTTCATTGTTTTAGGAAGTGCGTGGGTTTCTACGGTTAATGAATCGTGCAACGGTAGAAGTGTGATTCTTACCGCTGGATCCATTGGGCTCTTACGTATTAACTCCTCAAGCGATGGTGGTGATTATGAGTGGCTCGATAGTGATTCGTTGCTCCGTAAATGCAAACAAGCCTGTGCGTGCCCTTGTTACTGCTCTGCTGGTATTGGCTAGTGGGGTGGTCGGGGCGGAGGAAAGGTCTATTTCAAAGTATGGGGACCCCAGTCCCGTGTTGGTGTTATCCAATTCCGATACTCATCCGGGTGTAGGGTTTGCGAGTTTCAGTGTTGTTAGCTCGGACTTTCCCCCAGGAACGCTCATTGATCCCAAACAGTTAGTGGAAATTCAATGGAGTACAACGTTTTACCCTGACAGCATCAGGGAGGATGTGAGGCTTTGCTATTCAAGGCCCTTCAGCTCTCAAGAGGATTGCAGGAGAATCACTCCGCGTTCGTCTGGCACAGTGCAGGATTTTAACACTCATTCGTTTGGTAATGGCTCGCGAGTTAGAATCTATCATGATGTATACGGGGGCACACCTCGCTATACGCGTCCTGCTGGCGTCGATTCAGTCGTATTAAAATATAGCTATTAATCAACTGAAAAGTATTTTGTCCGTTTGGTTTTTTGGCTCTTTTACATGGAAAACAATGATATTAATGATGTGGCAGCGGCGCTGTCCTCCTATTTAGGAAGAGTGATCCATGATATCTATTAATCTTCATGCGTCGTCAGCCACTAATCGTATGGCAACAAGTAGTACTTCCAACGCCGAGCCCGTGTTTGCGGTTTCGTCAGATAAAGAAGAGCCCATTGCCGCGTCAACTTCGAACGGTGAAGTTACCAACAGCACCGTCTCAATCCTGGCTCACCAGTTGAGCGAAGCGGCAGCGCGTGCTGAAAAACGCGCGGGCTCGGAGAGCGAAAACCCGTTCCACTCGATTACCGGCGATAACTACATTGCCAACAAAAAACAACACGGTGCAGCGCTTCCCAATACCGATAACCCGGAACTCCTGGCTCGGGCCCGGCAGGCCAACGGCTTCGTCGATGGCACTGACAGCAACCCTTTCAAAGGGCTTGCGCGCGATCAGCTCAGCCTGATTGCTAGCGACGTTGGCGGTGCCTTCACGCTCAATGAGCGACGTTCAGCGTGGGAAGAGTTGCAAGCAACCGCAACCCCAATGGCTGCCAACCCGAAACTGCAACCTGCAAATGGGCGTGATCACCTGATTTCGCGTTTGTACGGGGGGGTTGAACCGCCGGTCGCCAAGCCACCTGCCACCGTCTATAACGGCACTCAAAACCACGCCGATTTCCTCAACCCTGAGGATCGTGCCTTGATCTCGGATATGTACGCTTACGCCGCAGCGGAGGGTGCTGACCTGCGTTTTGTAGATCACGTGGCCATAGCACTCGGTACCTATCGTCATTACAGCGACGGCCTTCAATTCGGGGGGAGTAACGTTCGCTATGACGGGGAAGGGTATCAGGTGACGTTCGATTTCAAGCCAGAGGACGCCGCAATCGCGTCAAGCGTCCTGGAGGGTTCGGCGATCAACAGCACTCGTATCGACCAGGGTTTCTTGCGACACATTCTGGACCCGGCCCAAGGTGCGTTTACAAACATTGGTGGCATACCGTTCCTGGAGAAGATGGTAAAAAAATTCTCTAATGAAGGGGCTGATCAGCCCCCACTCGCCAGCCAGTTCGCCACCTACCACAAAGTCAGGTACGAGGACCATATTGTCCAAACCACCAACAAGGACGTCAGGCTACCGCCCTTCAAGGCACTCACGGATAACGTCAACGGCGTTTGGACCCTCACCGAACACGGCAAGGCAGAAGGCTACACACTGGACAAAACCACTGGCCGGATAAGCAAGCCGGTCGCCTCTTTCGACAGTCAGACGTCACAACGCTCAATCTTGGACGACATTGTCCGCCAATCGCCCAAAAGCTACTTCGCGGACTTTGTTGCCGGTGACCGTGAGGCGTTCGCCATGCGAAGAGTCTGGCCCGGCCATTTTTTCATGCTGATGAAAAACCAATAATTATGAGGACTTGATAAGCGATGCCCTAAGGCACCGCACAGTCCTCATGCCTCAATGAGATTCCAAAGCTGACGATTTCAATAACGCCTACGCGTGCGTCAACCCCGTCAACGTATCCGCAATCGTCTTCGTCCGCTGCGCCGTGCCCTCGGTCGCACGGCTGGACGCTTCCAACGCGTCCAGCATCTCTCGCAGCGCGCCTACACCGGTGGACTGGTCTTCAATCTGCTGGGCTACCCGCTGGATCTCACTCGACAGCAGGTCAATATCCACGCCAATTTCCGCCGCATTCTTACGCGTGATTTCCGCCAGCTTGCGCACCTCGTCCGCCACCACTGCAAAGCCCCGGCCCAAGTCGCCCGCGCGCGCCGCTTCAATGGCCGCGTTGAGCGCCAGCAAGTTGGTCTGCCCGGCGATCTGCTGGATTACCTGCACAATCGACTGGATCCGTAAACTCGACCCGGCCAGCGTGCGCGCACCTTCCACCGCCACATCCGCCTGGCTCGACAACCCCTCCACCGTGGCCCCGGCCTGGGCCGATACGCTGTTCTGCTGGTCGATGGTGCTGACCAAGTCATCCATCGACGCGTGCAACTCACCGGAGTAATGCTTGAGCTGCGCCGCGATTTCTTCCTGCTGTTGCTCGGCCTGGGCCAGCACCTGGCCCAAGTCCGCCAGGCCTTCGAATACCGGCAGGATATTGTTATCCAGCCCACGGGTGTTCAGGGTGTTGGAGAAATCATTGTTCTTGAACGCAGCAATCTGCTTGACCACCACATGGTTCAATCCCGCCAGTTTCTTCACCTGACGCCGTAAGAAGAACGCCTTGAACTCGCCGTAATGAGCGATGAAATTGTCCACATACTCGTCACTGAAACTTGCGCCCTTGGCCACCCGGAAGAAGAAAATCGCGGTCAGCGTCTGGTTCAGGTTCAGCCCCAGAATTTCCCCAAAGGTCGAGAATCCCGCCAACGGCACATCGCCAAACGTCCCCGCCATGCTGCCCAACTCGGCGCCGTTGTTCAGCCGACGCAAGATGCAGTCATTCAAAATCCCCGCCACCGGCTGGCCACCCTTGCCACGCAGGAACTGTTCATAGTCCAGGCGCGTCGCCTCACGCAACGGCGTACGCCGCACCATCACCAACTCCTCGCCCGGCGCCACGTCGCAAAACAACTGCACGATTTGCTGCTCGAAGTCGATACGCGCGATGGACCGCACAAACAACTCACTGCCCACCCGAATCGCAAACGAATAATCCGCCAGCTTCGACTCCAATGCCTGCGGCGCACAATTAAACGCATCACACAGCGCCTGCACCATGCTCTTGATATTGCCGGCGCTGTCGATCACCTGGTCAATCGTGCGGTCCTCCACCGAGGCCGTCAGCACACTGAAGGTCAAATCCGCCGGTTTGAAATTCTGGCTTTTGAACACCCCAAATCGCACCTGCGCCGCCGTCTTCACAAACACAATCTGCGCATGATTCTGATAACTGCGCTGGCCGTCATGAATCAGCGTCTTCTGGAAATCCGACTTACCCCCGGCCGATCCCCCTACAAACAAACACGGAAACCGCCCCGACTCATACAGCGCCTCCATAAAAAACGACTCCGACGCCGACAACCCATCGAACACCACATACGCCAACGTATCGCGATGATCGATCGGCGTACGCACCTGCACCCGCTTGATATGCCCCACCAACTTGGCAATGCGCTCCTGCATCCCCAACCGCTTACCGCCGCCACGAATGTCCTCACACTCCAGCGGCACCATCACCACCTCGGCCGAGGCGATCAGACTGTCGTCGAACAGCTGCAACACCACCCGATCCCAGCGCTCGCCGGTGGCGCAATACAGCGAATTGGGCGCATTGCAGAGTTCGCCGGAAGTGGTGCACAGGCTGATGGTGGATTGTGGGAAACGGCGTTTGAGCTTGGCGGCGACCTGATCGATGTCCAGATGCGGCGAGATAAAACCGGTGATCAGGGTGGGGGTGATGCGCAGGGCGGTGAGGGCGGCGTCCAGGTCGTTGGCAGTGCTGATGAGCGTGGCGGTGCCTTGACGATCGGCCCGGGCTTTTTTTAGAAGGGAGAGTGGGTTCATGTGGTGGACTCGATCGAGTGGTGATGCAGGGGTAGGCATGCGGTTAGTAGGGTTATCGGCAGGTTGGGTGGGGACTGGAGGGTGGGGGATGCGACGGATGGACGCGGGTGTGGGGAGTTTTCCTATTACTGATAGGCAGCTTTCGGCCAAAAGCAGACTGTCGTTCACCTCGGGAGCGGATAAGGTATCGTTCATGGATGTGATCTGCTAAAGAGATCATGGACAGGTTTCAATCAAAAAACTCAACAAACCACTCTCGGGAACGGTTGAAACTGTGGAAAAAATCAAGTTGATTAAAGCGATGATGAAAGCCGGCCGGGCTAAAGATCTACTGTATTGGTTTAATGAAACCGGACACCTATTTAGGCGAGAATGCTCGCCAGATAGACGAGTCTGATCCCTGGCGGGATCGGCATCGAGTTAATCTAATACCTCGCCAGCACGATTTTCAGCAGCGGAAACGGATTTGGCGGACATTCAACGGCGCAGGCTTCAAGGTCAGCTTGCCGCAATCAGCCACTGAAGGACATCCCTCACCAGAAGTGTCTCGTGATAGTTCGATCTCACAATGTAACCCCGGTGAGGCCGGTCTACTGAAGGCCCGAGAGCGATCAATTTGCCCGCCTTGATCTGCTCTTCGATCAGCCCAGCCCAGCCCAAGGCGATACCTTGACCCTCCTGCGCAGCGGTCAGCAGCAACGGATAGTTATTGAAGCAAAAAACTGGCGCTTCCTCTGGCGGAGTGATCTTCGCGTGCAGGCACCAGTGATGCCAATCCAGCCACCGGGAGTCATCGCTGTCCTTATGAAGCAGCGGTAGATCCTCGATACTGCTTATTTTCGTACCTTCCAGTAGCCCCAGTTTTTCAGCCAGGTCTGGACTGCATACTGGGAATACCGTCTCGGGGATCAGTAGCTTTTCAAATCGGAAGTCACCGTCGAGGGATCCAAACTGAATGGCGATATCGGCATCTTGAAGCATCGGATCATCGTCAAGGTTTACTGGGCGAATCTTGAATTGGATCTGGGGGAACTGGCCCTGGAGCGCAGGCAATTTCGGCATAAGCCAGAAATAGCAGAATCCAAAATTCGCAGCGATCGAGATGGTAGGTTTCTGCTTGTTGAAATGGCGACGCATGCGCTTGACCGCTGCCTTAATTTCACTCACCGGGGATGCTAGGCCTGAATAAATCTGCTGACCCTCATAGGTGGGTCGCAACAGCTTACCGTTACGTTCGAAGAGTACACACCCAAGCGACTCCTCCAAGGTGCGAATCCGCTGAGAAATCGCCGGTTGAGTAGTGCCCAATTCAACAGCTGCGGCCGTCATCGAACCCAAGCGGATTGTGGCCTCAAAGGCGACCAAAGATTTAAGTGGCGGGAGGTCCTGTTCGCTCGGCTCCATAACGTTTATGCATATCTCTAATAAGGGGATTGCGGGTGTTTATCCCCTGAGCACGTAAGGATACTGAGACCACCTATTTGGAGGTTCTCATGGTACAGGTCACTTTTGAAATCAAGCAACAACCGGCATCCGTGATCGCACAGTTGCCAGGGGAAACCATTGTGCTAGCGCCGCTGTGGTTGCGGGAGCGCTGCCAGGACGCTGTCAGTCTTGATGTCACTACTCAGCAAAGACTGTTTAACCCGCATAACCTTCCTGACGGCATCACTCTGGTTGAAGCAGAGGCCAAAGGCGTAGATCAGGCATGGCTGTCATTCAGTGATGGTTATGCGGGGCTGTATGACCTCACGGAGTTTCGTGCCGACTTCGATCCGTTGGATGGCCTGCCAACGCCCATCAGTTGGAAGAGCAACATTGACACCCAACTCATCTACATCGACTTCAACCGACTGACTGACTTCGATTATCGATTGGAGGCATTCAGCAAGTTTTTGACCTATGGGGTTGTCGTTATCCAGAACGTGCCTACCGAAGCCGAGTCAGTTCTGGATGTAGGCAGAATCTTTGGCCAGGTGCGCGAAACCAATTTCGGCAAGTACTTCGAGGTGTACTCCCGGCCGAACTCCAATGACCTGGCCTATCGCTCAATTCACCTCGATCCTCATACCGATAACCCTTATCGCGATCCGATGCCTGGCATCCAGCTTTTGCACTGCCTAATCAACGAAACATCGGGGGGGCTCTCTACACTCGTTGACAGTCTCGCGGTCGCAGAGCAGCTTAAATTGGAAGATCCCGAAGGCTTCGAACTGCTGGCCAACGTGCCTGTGCGTTACCGCCACGTCGATAACGACGTTGAGCTGATTGAGCGGCGGCCAATCATCATGACCGACGCGCTGGGCCGAATGACAGGTGTCAGCTATAGCCCACGCCTCGACTATCTACCGTTGCTGAATGAACACGACATGGCCGTATTCCACCGTGCACGTCGTCGCATGGGAGAGCTCTTTGTGGATCCGGCATTTGAGCGACGTTTCAAGCTGGAGAAGGGCGAGCTGCAAATGTTCAATAACACGCGTGTCCTCCATGGCCGGACGAGCTTTGATACCAATGAAGGTCGCCGTCATCTGCAAGGTTGCTACATGGATATGGATGGCCCCAAAGGCATCTACAAAGCCATGAAAAGAAGCTTGAAAGCTCAATAAGATTCGAAAGCCTGAGGACTGATGATGAAAACCGTAGCTTTTACCCAGATGAAAGACGGCACCAAAGCCGAATATGAAATGCTGACCCAGCTGGAAACTGATTTCGCAAAAGAGCTTCCTGACCGGCTCCTCAAATGCCTGCGGGATCTGGAACACTCTCTAAGCGGTTACAAGGTGAGCAGGCTCGCTCATTCGCTTCAGACCGCATGTAGAGCTGAGGACGCTGGTGCAGATGAGGAGATGGTGGTTGCAGCGCTGATCCATGACCTGGGCGACGAGCTCGCCCCCTACAACCACTCCCAGTATGCAGCATCCATCCTTCGCCCTTATGTTCGTCCAGAGGTGACCTGGGTCATCAATTATCACGGCCTCTTCCAGAACTACTACTACGTGCACTTCTTCGGCGGTGATCGTAATGAGCGGGATCTATACAAGGATCACCCTTACTACGAGAGTTGTGTGCGCTTCTGTGAGGAGTGGGACCAATCATCCTTTGACCCTGATTACCCGACTCGCCCTTTGGAGCACTTCGAGCCTATGGTTCGGAGGATTTTCACTCGGCCAGCATTCGATCAAAAGTACGTTGGTGACCAGACTATGGGCCGCAGCGCGCTCGACCAACCTGTGGCCTAGGCACTTTACTTACGGTTCAAATTTGCGTCATAGCGGCAGCGTGCTGCCGCTATGACGTGCATATCCAGGTGGATCCCTCCCTACTGATCCATAAGAAAACCGCATGCTCCTCATAATAGAAACGCGGTTATGCCGTACTGGCGATTGGCCGATAATCGAAGCGGGAAAGGCGCAATTCATAAGCGTCAGCCACGTGCAAATTTGAGTCTGCCATCCAGATACGTCAAACAGAGTTAGTGCAACTCTAGAGGGGAGTCGGATGAACAAGTTTTACAAAACCGTGATCGCGGTAACCTTGGCATCTCAAAGCGTGTTGGTTATGGCTCAAGAACCCAGCAGTTGCCAAGTCATCAAGACGGCGAACGTGGGATGGCTCGATGGTATATCGACAAACGCATTGACTCAGGTGGTTGCCGAAGGCCTGGGCTATAAATTTGACGACAGCATGCTTTCACTGCCAATCGTTCTGAAGTCTCTTAGCGATGGCAAGCTGGATACGTTCATTAACTACTGGTCGCCATCTCAGGATCCTCTGATTACCCCACTAAAGGACTCTTTGTCCGTTCTCCCAACCCCTAACCTCACAGGTGCAAAATACACACTCGCAGTTCCAAAATTTCTGGCCGATGAGGGGTTGAAGGATTTCAAGGACATAGAGAAATTTAAAGACCAGCTCGGAGGCCGCATTTACGGCATCCAGCCTGGTAGCGGCGGAAACACGTTGGTGCAGAAGATCATCAAGGACAACTCGTATGGTTTGAAGGATTTCAAACTGGTCGAGTCTGGTGAAGCAGGCATGATCCAAGAGGTAGGTCGCTCGATTCAACGCAAGAAGCCCATTGTGTTCCTGGCGTGGGCGCCTCACCCAATGAACGTGAACATGGACATCGTGTATCTAACGGGTGGTGATGATTCCTTCGGTCCCGATTTCGGCGCAGCAACGGTCAAAACCATCACATCCAAAGGCTATGCCGAGCGCTGCGGTAACGTTGGCAAGTTGTACAGCAATCTGAAATTCACGGTCGACATGGAGAGCAGCATCATGAACTCCCTTGACAAAAAGGAGCCCGCTTTGAGTGCAGCGAAAAAATGGCTGGCCGCTCATCCTGAGACTCTGGATAGCTGGCTGACTGGTGTAACTACCGTCGACGGTAGAGACGCGAAAGCAGCAGTATTAGCAAACATCTCCAAGTAAAGAAAAGCCGCTTCAGTGAAGCGGCTTTTGTTATCGAAAATCCGCAGTTGGAGGCTCGCTGATGGAGCCATATGTAGCCAGTTGCTAGGCGTTTACTCATCGCAACGTGCCTTAACCTGACGCTTACCCCGCATTTGACATATCTTGAGTTCGTGGGTTTCTGCGGGGCCATGTAGTTCCGAGTCCGAGCCCGTCGAGCCAGCACTCACGCGTGATGCGTTTATGGACCTCGGCAGTTGTTTGGATATTCAAGGTCCGCTTCTGGCCGATGACTGCCAGTCGCCACCGGCAGCTATCGACCCGAAGCTGACGGTCGGCTTGGCTTAGGTTCAGATTGAGCAAGCCGGTCTCTCACCCAACCGCTCTACCAACCTTACGAGATAACCATCGGGATCCTGGACGATGAATTCGCGCTGACCTACTTCTATTTTGTCAGCCCGATACCAGGTGTCTTTGCATTCTCGATAGAGTGGAAATCCAGCCTGAACAAGTTTTTGGATGATGGGTGCCACAGCCTCAACATCAATCTGTAGGTTGATGCCTCTTCCAAACGGTTTGGTCAATGGCGCAGTCAGCCATTGACCCGCGTCAGGATCAATCTGCTCAAGCATTACTTGAGCACCATTCAAATCAAGGTACGCAAATCCCTCATCCGAACGTTGATAAGCTACTTTGAACCCCAGAAGAGAAACCCAAAAAGCCAGGCTGCTATCCAGGTTGGTGACCATTAACTCCGGAACCAGTTTGTTACGTTCGAACATGAGATGACTTCCATTTCAAAATGCTTGTTTTTGTGAGCGGGCAGGTTCTGCACCTACGGCTTCGCTGCCAGGGCGGGATCGTGGTGAGCATGATGATGCACGCTTGGGTGGGAGTTATCGAGTCGCTTTGAGTGGCAGCTTCTGGCCGATAGCTGCCCTTCATGATAGCCAGTTACTAGCCACTACCTGTCAGTCGACTGATTAGACCGGGACGGTTACGCTGGCGTTTTAGCATGCACGGAAGAGCGTATGACAGAGGTGTACCAAGGAAGCTGTTTATGTGCCGCTGTCCGTTATGAGCTATCCACCACACCGCAAGCAGTGAGTCATT
This sequence comes from Pseudomonas sp. 2995-1, assembly GCF_002742505.1. Lineage (NCBI taxonomy): Bacteria > Pseudomonadati > Pseudomonadota > Gammaproteobacteria > Pseudomonadales > Pseudomonadaceae > Pseudomonas > Pseudomonas sp. 2995-1. The sequence continues at coordinate 507,970 of NZ_LJSA01000490.1, forward strand.
GTCATTGCAGCCAGTGTCGCAAAGGTCATGGGGCGGCATTTGCTTCTTACGGCAGCGTTCCGCGTAGCGCGCTGCAAATACTTAGCGGCTCCATCCATATCAAAACCTATGCTTCTTCAACGACGGTATCACGCGAGTTCTGCGTGCAGTGTGGTTCGGCCTTGTTTTGGTCACGGTCTCAAGGCGAGCTTGCCAGTTGGGTTTCAATAGCATTGGGTACGCTCGATACCCCGTTTTTCCCTCTAAAGCAGAAACACGTTCATCTCGACTCCGCAGCTCACTGGTACATTCCAACCACCCCATGCCCTCCAGTTGATTGAGGTCTTCTGGGCGAAAGCTGCCTGTCGCTCTGACCCCTTGTTGTTGACCGATATAGGCATTGACGTAAAATCGCCACCCCCAAAAAATCAGCTTGCATAGCGAGAAGGAGCTTCGATGCAACGGGTGATGATTGTTGGTCAACCTGGGTCTGGCAAAAGCACTTTGGCGCGCGAGCTTGGTCAGCGCACGGGCTTGCCGGTCGTTCATATCGACACTATTCACTGGCAGCCAGGTTGGATAGAACGAAGCCGGGACGAGAAGACGCAGCTTTGTCTCGAGGTCGAGGCTCGTGATTGCTGGATATTCGAAGGGGGCCATTCGGCCACTTGGGAAAATCGGATGGCCCGTGCAGATCTTTTAATTTGGATTGATCGTTCGGCGACGCTTCGATTCTTGCGCGTACTGCGCAGAACGCTGCTCCAACGGGGTCAATCTCGGCCTGACTTGCCCGAGAACTGCCCCGAACTGCTGGCGAACCTGCCGGAGTTTTTTAGATTCATGTGGCGGACGAAAAAAACAGCGCGAGCAAAGATGCAGCAACTCGTGGCAACTGCACCATCAACCTGCCGCGTGGTTTATTTGCGGTCTAATCGAGAGGCCAGGATGTTTATCGCGAGTATTGAAACCTCGGCTGGCCAGGGTCCGCGAGATTGATCGTTGGTTGGCTGCCTCGCTACGTAAACTGCGGGTTGTCATGCGGGGACAATGCCCTTCAAAATCCGCGTCGCCTGGCGTGTAACGCGCGCTCAATATCCCTCCATAAATAGCACTGCCTCCAATTGGCGTACGTTGTAGGCCAAGCCCGATCGCGTGCTAAGCGACCGCGCAATGGATGCTACAAGACGATTTGCATCGAGCTGCGCTGGCCATGACATATATGCATTGCGCCACACGGTACGAGTCGCTCGTGGCCGACTACCGCCACGTCCAGCGATCAGGCCTAGGTTGGGGTAGTGCGCTTTGAAGGAATCGAGTTCGGCGTCAACGAACACGGCCTCGGCAATACCCACCAATGCGGTGGCTACACGCGAGTCATAGATCACAAAGTCGTCTGGGTAAAACATGGCGTACAGCTTCGTCCATGCGCTGTTCATTGCAGCTGGGTTCTGAGCATTGCGGTTAGCAGCACGTTGCAGGTTGGCGACGACCGCGTCGGCATCCCGCGTGGGCAGGCGCACTCCGCCCCACTGGCAGATAGACGCGAATAATGCCAACACCGCATCGGCATTACCGGCAAGGTCAAGACTTAGCACTCGCGCCTGAGCAATAAACCCCTGTAGCACTTGCTCTGTTGCTACGAAGCTTACTCCCGGCGAGGGCCAGAAGTAGCTGCTCAATCTTGCATCCAGTCCCTGAGCTGCCTGGGCTGGGTAAACCTTCCGGCGGCGACGATCGTAAATTTGAAAGGGTTCATGTTTAAGGTAGAAGGCAAAGCGCGCTTCCCAGGGGCTCAAGTCATGGCAACCCATGGCAGCCTCAGCAGCGGGCTCGACTTCAGCGGTCAGCTCCTGCGTCTCGTCCATGCCGAGCAACTCATACAAGCCCTCGGCCACACGCCGGTAACGTGCCACCTGGCCGCTGCGCGCCCAGTAACCGGTGAGCTCACACAGGTTTGCCAACTGCGTATTGATTGTGTTGGCGGCGAAGAAGTCCAAGCCCACGCGATAGCGTTCGTTGGTATCGGTCGGGTTTAAGTAGACCTTACGGCAAGGGGTTTTAAGGTCTGCAGCGCGGAATTTTAGCGGTAGCGCGCCGGCGTGGATTTCAAGGGCGATTGCGTCGTGCAGGGCCATTAGGCATTCCAAATGCTGGGGGTAAAGAGGTGCGATAGGCTACTCGGCGTCAGGCGTGCAATCCAGTGTGGTAAGCCGATGGCTAAGAATTCAAAAAGGTCCGCGCTCAAGCCCAAACGCCCTGCGTTTGCTCTCATTTGTTAAGTCAGTAATCCGGCTGACAGGGCCCGCATGCCTGATGGTTATTCACCAACAGCGCTCAGTTGGCCCGTCGGGGCAGCAGTGCAGAAAGGTAAAGTACAGCGCCGTCGTGCCGATACAGGCGCGAGTAATGCGATGTGCTCAGGGATTTCTAACGAAAACCTAGAGGACGTTTGGGGTCATGGCTGGAAAGTTAATTACAGCTATTCATTAGACATACGGAAGCCATAATGAAACGGATTGAGCGAGACTTCGTTACGCTGTTCAACTACCTCTGGTACAAGGATTTTCCCGTTACTGAAAAAGCTGGCCTAGCGAATAGGGCCAACTGGACGATCCATATGGGCCTCGTAATTCGTCAATGTGCCAGCCTGATGGGTGCACGGGCTCTTTTCGAATCGGGCGGGCGTACCGATGCGGTGGTTCAGTACTCCGAAAAGGATATTCTGACTTTCGTGGAATGGGAGTGGAAGCGTGCCCACACGGACATCAATGAAATCCAAAAGCTGCATAGCAAGGCCGGTCAGGCAGCATTTCAGACGTTCATAGGGTACAGCCGTGTAGAGGACATTCAAAAGGCTTTAGACCAGGCGTTGAACACATGGATCGATGCTAAAAGCCCCTTGATTTATTTTCTGATCACCTACGACGTAGTTAAAGGCAACCGCCACTTCGTTGATCTTGTGACCTATGAATTTACAAAAAACCGGTGCAAGAAAATACGCAGTCAGCCGGCGTTACCCTGGATGGTAAATCGAAAGAAGTTCATCGACGCTGATGAAAACACATAAAGCCTGAAAGACTTGGGTACTGTTGCCGATGAGCATTTCCCTGCTGGCCTCATTGGCAATACCGAGCAACGCGGTCACCGAGCCAGTGCGTGAGGTGCTACTACTCGACGACCTCGCGTGATTGGCGTGTCTAGCGATGGTCCGTCTCGCGTGTCATCAACTGATCGACCAATACCACGTCTAGTTCACTAAGTTGGTGAATCGCCAACGCCACATCCCGCTGTTTCCCTTCAGCTCATCCGACAGGCCAAACAACAACGCAGTAACCGAAGAAAAAGTCTCATAGCTATCAGCAATCAACACTTCACTGCGAACATCGTCAGCAACGCTGAATAGCGTCGTCGTGTGCGGGGGAGGCGTCTCCAGCGGTTCTGCCCCCGCGTTGAGGTAGTGATCAATCGCACGATGCGCCGCCTGATTCAGTTTCAGGTCGGGATCGTTCCTCAGCCTTGCACCCGTGGTGGTGTGGAGTCGGATACTGGCGTTTCTGGTTCGTCAGCGAGTTGCATGGCCGACAGCGCTTTCAGCTTGTGATGGGGGCCGGTGAAGCGTGTGTCGCCATCCAGTACTGTGAGCGTGATCCGTTCTGAAACGCACCTATGGAATGGGGTGAACATGCGTTTTTTTGGGTAGTAAACGCCTTCCGACGTCTCGGAATACTTTAAGGCGATCATCACTTTTTGCAGTGCAGCGGGGCTGATACGACTGGCAACGCGCCACTCGGCAAGTGCGGCGTCGCGGTACATGTTGTAAGTCCGCCCTATGCATGCGCCCAGGGTGCCGCCGTAAAGGACGTTGCTCTTGAATGTGTCGGTTATGCCCATGATGTGTGCAGCAAACAGCAGAATGGCCGTCGCTACAAAACAGAGGAGGATGCTTTCCAGTAGTGCCAATGCCTTGTAAGGGTCAGCGGCTAGTTGGTCTTTGAGCTTAAGTCGGGTGATGGCAGTGTCGGCGTGTTTTGGCGCGTGGGTGTTAAGCGGTTTCAAGCGTTACCCCTCCTGGGTTGAGTTTTCCTGATCGAGAACAACTCGCATTCTACGTAAAGTGAAGCGGCCATCCCCGTTTTTGCTCGATTGAACTTGGTATTGCCCAGGATTGCCCCATAACTACCTCTGTCTCCATTAACCGCAAGGACAAACCATGACCAACCCAACCGAAACCGCCATCCTCGCCGGCGGCTGCTTCTGGGGCATGCAAGACCTGTTGCGACGCTACCCCGGCGTGCTGCACACGCGAGTCGGCTACACCGGTGGCGATGTGCCGAATGCCACCTATCGCAACCATGGCAACCATGCTGAGGCGATTGAAATCGTGTTTGACCCGGCGGTGATTTCCTACCGGCAGATTCTTGAGTTCTTTTTCCAGATCCATGACCCCAGCACGCCGAATCGGCAGGGCAATGATCTTGGGCCGAGCTATCGTTCGGCGATTTACTACCTGAGCGAACAGCAAAGGGATATTGCCGAAGATACCGCGGCTGATGTGGATGCCTCCAAGCTGTGGCCGGGACGTGTGGTCACGGAAATTGAGCCCGCCAGGGAGTTTTGGGAGGCGGAGCCGGAGCATCAGGATTATCTGGAGCGGATACCGAACGGGTATACCTGCCATTTCATCCGGCCGAATTGGAAGTTGCCCAAGCGGGCGTCATCGGGGTCAGCTCCCTGAGCGCCTGCGCCCAGCCAAGGACGAATATGTCCAAGCCTCAAATGGCGAAAAAAACGCACACAGGGCATGCAGGATGGCCGGCGTGGTCATCATTGCCTACGTCCTTGTCGTCAGAAAAGTCGCCATTTCAGTGCTTTGGCCAAGTGCCATCGCTCGTTAGGTAGGAATGGCCAAGTCCGGTTGATTCAAATCCCTTCCTGCTCCATCAGCCTGGCCGACAGCGCTTTCAGCTTGAAATAGGGGCCTGCGAAGCGCGTGCCCCCATCCAGTGTGGTGAGCGTGATCCGCTCTGAATCGCACCGATGGAATGGGGTGAACATGCGTTTTTTCGGGTAGTAAACGCCTTCCTGCGTTTCGGAATACTTCAAGGCGAGCATCGCGTTTTGCAGTGCAGTGGGGCTGATATGCCGGGCAATGCTCCACTCGGAAAGTGCCGCGTCGTGGTACATCCAGTACGTCGCGCCTATACATGCGCCCAGTGTGCCGCTATAGAGGACGTTGCTCTTGAATGTGTCGGTTATGCCGACGCTTTGTGCAACGAACAGCGTAAGGGCCGTCGTTACCAAACAGAGGAGGGTGCTTTCCGGCAATGCCAATCCCTTGTAAGGGTCTACGGCCAGTTGGTCTTTGAGCTTAAGTCGTGTGATGGCCGTGTCGGCGTGTTTTGGCGCGTGGGTGTCAAGCGGTTTCAAGCGTTACCCATCCTGGGTTGAGTTTTCCTGATCGAGAACGGCTCGCATTTTACGCAAAGTGAAGCGGCTGTGTAGGACGTTTTCCTTGGGCCCCATCTCTATCGTTTGCCGCCTCACCGGCTCCCCCTTTACTCCGGCTTCTTGTAGGCCTTGTACTCGTTCTGCAGCACGATATGGTCCGCCACGTATTTCGCGTCGTGCCACACCCCATAGATAAACGACGACGCACGGTTCACCAGATTCGGCAGGCCCAAAAAGTAAACGCCGCTTTGCGCCGAGATTCCGCGTTTGTGGAACGGCTCGCCTTTCTCATCAAACGCATCCACCTTCAACCAGCTGAAATCGAACTTGAAGCCGGTTGCCCAGAGAATGGTGGTTACACCGGCTTCAGCCAGGTTGAGGCTGAGGATCGGATCAAGCAGGCACTCCGGGTCGGGCAGCAGTTCCCAGGCTTGCGGTTCCAGCGGGAATGGCAGGCCGTTGGCTTCGATATACGCATCCGCATCACGCAGTACATCAAAATACGCACGATCCCCTTCGGCCACGTTTTCGGCCAGGCCCGGTTGGAAGGTCATGACGCCGTCCTCCCAATTCTGGGTAACGCCTACCAGGTGAATGCCTTGGTGCGCCAGTCGGCGGAAGTCGACGGTCTTGCCGCCTTCATAGCCACTCACTGCAAACGCCACGTGCTTTTTCTTCGGCTGGATTTTGACTTCGTCCCACAAACCCAATGCGCCCAGCCACCAGCAGTAGTCGCGGCTGCGGTAGGCGCGGGGTGGGCGATAGTGTTCGCCGACGGAGAGGTACACGGTTTTGCCGGCCTTTTGCAGTTCTTCGGCGATTTGTGAGCCTGAGGCGCCGGCGCCCACTACGAGTACGGCGCCTTCGGGGAGTTGGCCGGGGTTTTTGTAGGTGGACGAGTGCAGTTGGTGAATCGGTGCGGTGGTGGGGACGATGTTGGGGATTGAGGGGCGTTGGAACGGGCCGGTGGCGGCGACGACGTTGGTGGCTTCGATCACGCCCGCCGAGGTCGTGACTTTGAAGCCGGGGCGGCCGAGGTGGCGCTCTACTTGTTGCACTTCTACGCCAGTGCGCACCGGAGCCTGGAGTTTGTCGACGTAGGCTTCGAAGTAGTCGGCCATGCGTTCTTTGGGCGGGAAGGCTTCGGGGGAGAGGCCTTCGAAGGTCAGGCCGGGGAAGCGGTCGTGCCAGGCGGGGCCGTTGGCGACCAGGGAGTCCCAGCGCTCGGAGCGCCAGCGTTCGGCGATGCGGTGGCGTTCGAGCACGATGTGGGGCACGCCCATCAGGGACAGGTGTTCGCTCATGGCGACGCCGGCCTGGCCTGCGCCGACTACTAGGGTGTTGATGGTTTCGACGGTCATTGGCGTCTCCTGGAAAGTAAGAGGTTTATTAGCAACACCGAGGGTCCACATTGGGTCTGCTGTGTTTTCGAGTTCGCATTTAAGGCTTGAGCAACTCGGCCACCGCCGTCAGCGCCAATTCATATCCCAACGCCCCCAGCCCGGCGATCACACCGGTGGCGGCCCTGGACACGTAGGAGTGATGCCGAAAGCGCTCGCGCTTCCAGATATTGCTCATGTGCGCTTCGATGATCGGGCCGCCGAAGGCCAGCAGCGCGTCAAGGATCGGCACTGAGCTGTAGCTGAGGCCGGCGGCATTGATCACCAGGGCGTCGCTGTTCAGGCGCGCCTCTTGAATCCAGTCCACCAGCACGCCTTCGTGGTTGCTTTGGCGAAAGTCCAGGGTCAGGCCCAACTCGCCGGCGTGGCGTTGGCAGCGGGCTTCGATGCTGGCGAAGCTTTCGTTGCCGTAGGTGCCGTGCTTGTCCAGCCCGTAGAGGTTGGCATTAGGGCCATTGAGGAAGTACACGCGGTGGGGCATGACGGGCTCCAGGTTATTCGGCGACGGTCAGCACGACTTTGCCGACGTTGGCGTTGGCTTCCAGCAGGCGATGGGCATCGGCCGCTTGAGACAGGGGCAACTGCGCGTGGATCTGTGGGCGCACCACACCGGCCGCCAGCCAGGGCAACACGCGCGAGCGGATACACGCCGCCAGGCGGGCTTTTTCAGCGTGGCTTTTGGGGCGCAGGGTGGAGGAGGTGAGGCTGAGGTTTTTGCGCATCAGCACCTGCAAGTCCAACTCGATGTTCGCGCCTTGCAGGAATGACAGGCTCACATGCCGCCCGCCCATGGCCATGGCCGCCAGATTGCGCGCGACATAGGGGCCGCCGACGTTATCCAGCACCACGTCGACGCCGCGTCCTTGGGTGCAGTCGTGCACCACCGCGACGAAGTCTTCCAAATGGCGATCAATCGCACGCCATACACCCAGCGCTTGCAGCATCGCGACCTTTTGCGGGCCGCCTGCGGTGGCGATCACCCGCGCCCCCGCAGCCTGCGCACACTGCACGGCAAAGCTGCCGACGCCACTGGCGGCGCCGTGGATCAGCACGCTGTCGCCGCTGCGCAGGCGCCCGAGCTCAAACAGGGTGTGCCACACCGTGAACGCCGCTTCCGGAACCGCAGTGGCAGCGTGCAGCGATAATCCCGCCGGCACCGGCAGGCAGTGCGCCGCCTGGGCCACGCAGTACTCGGCGTAGCCGCCGCCGTTGAGCAAGGCCATCACGCGATCGCCCACCGCACATTCATCCACGCGGCTGCCCACCGCGACCACAATGCCCGCCGCTTCCAGGCCCAGCACATCGGTAACGCCGGGTGGGATTGCTGAGCCGCTGCGTTGCATCAGGTCGGGGCGATTGACCCCGGCCGCCACGACGCGAATCAGCACCTCACCGGGTTGCAAAGCCGGCACAGGGCGTTCCACCACCTGCAGCACTTCAGGGCCACCGGGCTCACGGGCAATCACCGCTTTCATACGGATACGGTCCAGTCGTCCGGCACCACGGCGATCACATCGATCTCCATCAGCCACTCCGGTTGGCCCAGGCCTGAAATCACCAGGCCGGTGGAAATCGGGAACACACCTTTGAGCCATTTACCGACCTCCTGGTACACCGGCTCGCGGTAGCGCGGGTCGATCAAATAAGTGGTGGTCTTGACGATGTGCGACAGGTCCGAGCCCGCCTCTTCGAGCAGTTGCTTGACGTTCTTCATCGCCTGTTCGGCCTGGGCGCGCGGGTCGCCGAGGCCGATCAGGTTGCCGTCGAAATCGGTACCGATCTGGCCGCGCACATAGATGGTGTTGCCGGCGCGCACGGCCTGGCACAGGTCGTTGTCCAGCGCCTGGTTGGGATAAGTCTGTTTGGTGTTGAACATGCGGATGCGGGTGTGGGTAGGCATATCGAAGGGCTCGTCGTAAGCGGGATGAAACCAGCTTCACATCGCCCCCTCTCGGGCGAAACCAGCATTTGCGCGGGGTAGTGCTTAGGAAAAACCGAAGCCCCTGTAACTCATCGGCTCGCCCATGACCCGGCACGAACCCTGCAACGCTCGCCGTACAGTCATTGTTGAGGGGCAGGCGTCATGCTCAGTCGTATTACTCAGCGTCAACTGGAGTATTTCGTCGCGTCGGGAGAGGCGGGCAGCATCAGTGCTGCGGCCGAACGCATTCATGTGTCGTCGCCGTCGATCTCGGCGGCGATCACCCATATGGAAGCTGAGTTGGGTATCCAGTTGTTTATCCGCCACCACGCCCAGGGCATTTCCCTCACGGCGGTGGGGCGTCTGGTGATGCTGGAGGCCAAGCAGATTCTGGAGCAGATGAGCAACCTCTACACCATCGCTTCGGAGTCACTGAACACCGTGCGCGGGCCATTGCGGGTCGGATGCCTGGAGTCGCTGGCGCCGATGATCACGCCGGAATTGGTATTCGGTTTCGGCCGTGCGTTCCCCGGTGTGCGCTTGACCCAGGCCGAAGGCAATCATGAGGAACTGCTGGAAAAACTGCGCAGTGGCGAACTGGATATCGCCCTGACCTACGACCTAGTGACCAGTCCGGATATCGACTTCCAACCCCTCGCGCACCTGCCGCCGTATGTGATGGTGGGCGAGTATCACCCGCTGGCGAGCTTGCCCGCGGTCAGCATGCAAGACCTCGAGGCCTACCCGGTGGTGCTGCTGGATACGCCCTGGAGCCGCGACTATTTCCTCAGCCTGTTCATCCAGGCGGGCACCACGCCGAACATCATCATGCGTTCCACCAACCTCGAAACGGTGCGCGCCATGGTCGGCAATGGCATTGGCTATTCGTTTGCGAACGCGCGGCCCAAATCGAATATGTCCCAGGACGGCAAACGCGTGATCCGCCTGCGCCTGGCCGGTACACATAGGCCGATGAAGCTGGGTTACGCCACGGCGAGCAACACCCAGTTGTCCCGTGTGGTGTCGGCGTTTGCCGAACGCTGCCGCATGTTTGTCTCCGACCAGTACATCCCCGGCATGGCGCCGCCGAGCTTTTTTGACCCGCATGCGGTGCGGGTGTTGAGTGATGTGAGCTGAGATTGCACCAATAGATGGCGTGGGCGGGGAGGCGAATTCAGGCGCGCACCATTTCGGCCAGTGCATGCTCTCTCCAGAACACAGCAGGGCAAATGTGGGAGCGGGCTTGCCCTCTCCCACAGTGGATTTTTGCTTCGCTCAGGACTGCATAGGTTCTGCCTACCCAGTGCCCCGGCTTTTACGAATTGACCCCAAGACCCCGCCGCCACGACTCTCATCCCATCGAGGCAGACCCACTTCATTTTTTGCAAGGCGCAGCGACGATGACATTCGATTGGAATTACATGTTTGGTTTGCTGGCTGATGCCGAGTTCTGGCGTGCGACGTGGACGGTGATCAAGCTCAGTACCCTGACCTGGGTGTTGAGCATCGGCCTGGGCTTTCTGCTGGCGCTGGCCAAGCAGTCCAAGCATGGCCTGCTGAGCGTGCCGGCGCGGGGGTATATCTGGTTGTTCCGCAGCCTGCCGCTGTTGGTGCTGCTGATCTTTATCTACAACTTGCCCCAGGCATTGCCGGGCACCTCGGCGGTGCTGGCCGACCCGTTCTGGTCCGGCTTGTTGGCGCTGGTGATCTGCGAAACGGCGTATGTGGCCGAGATCCATCGCGGTGGCTTGCTCTCGATTCCCAAGGGCCAAGGCGAAGCGGCGCGGGCGTTGGGGCTGAGGTTTTTCGGTACCCAATGGCGCGTGGTGATCCCCCAGGCGCTGCGTGTGGCGTTGCCGTCGCTGGCCAACGAATACATTTCCATCGTCAAGCTCACCTCGTTGGTGTCGGTGATCTCTCTGACCGAGATCCTGATGGTCGGCCAGCGCCTGTACTCGCAGAACTTCCTGGTGATCGAAACCATGGCGGCGGTGGCGTTCTTCTATGTGTTTATCGTCACGGTGTTCGACTTTTTGCTCAAACGCCTGGAGCGCTTTCTCGACGTCAACCAGCGCAATGTCTCCCGCGTGCCGGATGCACACGTGCTGGCCTTGGCTACCCAACAGCGCACCGCCCTGCAACGCCCGGAAAGTAACGGCGCTGCGGCGTTGCAAGCCTCGCGGTTGCACAAGGCCTACAACGACATCGAGGTGCTGGGTTCGGTCAACCTGCTGATTCAGCCGGGTGAAGTTGTGTCGGTAATCGGCCCGTCGGGCTCCGGCAAGACCACGCTGATCCGCCTGCTCAACGGCCTCGAGCAACTGGACAATGGTGAGGTTCATATCAATGGCCTGCCGTTCATTCACCTGAACAAGGTGGGCGCGCAAAAGCCCCAGTACATCGAGCACGCCGAGCATCGCCTGAACATCGGCATGGTGTTCCAGAGCTTCAACCTGTTCCCTCATTTGAGCGTGCTCGACAACCTGCTGATGGCGCCGAAGTACCACCGCCTGGGTCGCACCGACGCGCTCAAGCAACAGGCATACGCGCTGCTGCACAAGGTCGGCATGCTCGACCATGCCTGGAAGTACCCGCACCAGTTGTCCGGCGGCCAGCAGCAACGCGTGGCCATCGCCCGCGCCTTGATGATGCGCCCGCAAATCATGCTGTTCGACGAGCCCACCTCGGCCCTTGACCCGGAGAAAGTCAATGAAGTGCTGCAGGTGATCGAAGCCCTGGCCGGGGAGGGCATCACCATGGTGATCGTCACGCACGAGATGAATTTCGCGTTCAAGGTCTCTGATCGGATCGTGTTTATGGAGAAGGGGCGTGTGGTCTGCGATGACACGCCCGAGGTGTTGCGCCGCGGCCAGAACCCACGCGTGGAGGCGTTCCTCAAGGACGTCTCGCTGGCGTGATCTCTTTAACGTTCAGGAAAAAACAACATGATTGAGCAAGCACACATCGAACAATTCCAGCGCGACGGCTTCCTGGTGGTAGAAGGCGTGTTGTCGCTGGACGAAGTGGCCGCGCTGCAGCATGACTTCGACCAGTGGGTAGAAGAGAGCCGCAGCCATGACCAAGGCTGGGGCGCCACCGTGGATGGCCGCGCGCGCTTTGACCTGGAGGGTGACCACCGCGCCGATCACCCGTCGTTGCGCCGGGTGAGTTCGCCCACCGAGATTTCCCCGGCGTATCAGCGCGTGGCGTTGCACTCGCGCATGGCGGCGATTTCCGCGCAATTGGTCGGCGCCAGCGGCGCGCGTTTTCACCATAGCAAGATCAACTCGAAACTGCCCCACACCGCCACACAGGTGAAGTGGCACCAGGACTTCCTGTTCACGCCCCACAGCAACGACGACATCGTCACCGCGTTGCTGATGGTCAGTGAAGTGACCCCGCAGAACGGCCCGCTGAATGTGATCCCCGGTAGCCACAAAGGCCCGCTGTGGTCGCACTGGCAGGATCAGCGTTTCACCGGTTCGGTGGACGATGCCGTGGTCGCGCAACACTGCCAGCATCCGGTCGCCTGCTACGGCCCGGCCGGTTCCGTGTGCTTTATGCACACGCGTCTTTTGCATGCTTCCAGCCCTAATGAGACCGAACTGCCGCGCACCCTGTTCATCAGCGTCTATGCCGCTGAAGACGCGCTGCCATTCGGCGAAAACCCGTTGCCCAGTACACACGCCGGCCTGCTGGTGGCCGGTGAAGAAAGTGGCTTGGTGCGTTCCACCAACAACCATATGCGCCTGCCACAGAAACCCCGTGGTGCGTCGTTCTTCGTGCAACAGGCCGGACAAGATTCTGCCACTGCCTAACCTCCTAAAACCTTGCGGGTAATGACCATGACAGCGTTTCGTAACAGTGTTCGTCCCCTTGCCGTGTGCCTGCTGGGCGCTGCGGTTGCAATGACCTCGTTGGCGGCTTCGGCGTTCCAGCAGGAAGGCAAGATCATCGCCGGTTCCGACGTGACCTTCTTCCCCTATGAGTACATGGATAACAACAAGCCTGCGGGCTTTGATATCGAGTTCATGGACGGCCTGGGCAAGGTCATGGGCCGCAAGGTCGAGACCCTCGACACGCGCTTCCCCAACTTGATCACCGGCCTGCAAGCCGGGCGTTTCGATGTGACCAACTCGTCGATGTACATCACCGCCGAGCGGGTCAAGGTCATCGACATGATCCCTTACCTCAAGAGCGGCGAATCGATCCTGGCCCTCAAGGACAGCGCCTTCCAGCCCAAGACTCCGGAAGAGTTCTGCGGCCACAAGATCGGCTCCATGGGCGCTACCTCGTGGCTGGCGCAGATGAACAAGCTGTCGGCCGAGTACTGCGTGGCCAAGGGCTTGAAGCCGATCCTGATCAGCGAATACAGCACCGACCCACAAACCACCCAGGCCCTGTTGGCCCACGCGGTGGAAGCGCAAATCACCGACGCCGCCGTGGCCCGCGGTGTGATCGACAAGCTCGGTAGCCGCGTGGTGATTTCCTCCGACACCCTGATCTATCCGGTGCTGAACGGCTTCGGTGTGAAGAAGGGCAATGACACGGTGAAGCAAGCCTTGCTCGACGGTCTGGAGAAATACCGCGCCACGCCTGAATACGCGGCCTTGCTGAAGAAGTACAACTTCGAGGCGCCGACTGAGGCCGACCTCGCGGCGCTGATGCCGAAGTAACCCTACCGCGCGGCCGCAGCCTTGCGGTCGCGCTCTGAGGAGTCCGATCCATGGCGTTATCCCTCGAAGAACAGACACGCATCGACCTGGCGGCGACCTTTCGCATCATCGCCCACCTAGGCATGCATGAAGCGGTGGCCAACCACTTCAGCGCCGCGGTGTCGGCCGATGGCAAACAGTTTTTGCTCAACCCGAAGTGGAAGCACTTCTCGCGTATTCGCGCCAGCGACCTGGTGTTGTTGAACGCGGACGATCCCGCCTGTGCCGACAACCAAAATGTGGATTCGACGGCCTGGTCGATCCATGGGCAGATCCATCGGCTGCTGCCGCACACCCGCGCCGTGCTGCATTTGCACCCGGTGTACACCACCGCGGTGGCGTGCCTGGCCACGCCGCATATCCCGCCGATCGACCAGAACACCGCACGCTATTTCAACCGCGTGGCGGTGGATGAACTCTACGGCGGCATGGCCGATACGGAGGCGGAAGGCGCGCGCCTGGCCGGCCTGCTTGATGGCAAAACCCGGCTGTTGATGGGTAACCACGGCGTGATGGTGACCGCTGCGTCCATCGGTGAAGCCTTTGACGATATCTGGACCCTGGAACGCTCTTGCCAGATCCTCGTGACGGCCTGGTCCACCGGGCAGCCGCTGCGGTTGTTGTCCGATGAAGTGGCGGAGAAAACTGCGCGGAGTTGGGAAGGCATCGCGGATTTCTCACGTCGGCATTTTGAAGAAATGAAGCAAATGATGATCGACGCCGACCCCTCGGTACTCGATTGAGGAACTCCCCATGACCTTTTCCGTTGTCGCCCGCTGCGCCGAGACCGGCCAGTTGGGCATTGCGATCAGCTCGTCGAGCATTGCCGTGGGGGCGCGTTGCCCCTGGCTGCGTGCGGGTGTGGGCGCGGTAGCGTCGCAGAACATCACCTTGCCGAGCCTGGGGCCGCAAGTGCTGGATTTATTGGAGCAGGGCATGGCGCCGAGTGAGGCGCTGGCGGCAGTGTTCGCAGGGCAGGAGCACAGTGATTATCGCCAGGTGACGGTGATTGACCGCCAAGGCCGTACCGCGCACTTCAGCGGTGCGCAGACCTTGGGGATTCACGCGGCGGTCAGTGGTGAACAGTGTGTGGCGGCGGGGAATATGCTGGCCAATCCAGGCGTGATTGGCGCTATGGTGCGGGCTTTCGAACAGGCCTCGGGGCACCTTGCCGACCGACTGCTGGCGGCGATGCACACGGCGGTGGCTGAAGGCGGCGAGGCGGGGCCAGTGCATTCGGCGGCGCTGCTGGTGGTCGACGACGTGCTCTGGCCCATCGTCAACCTGCGCGTCGATTGGGCGGATAAAGACCCTATCGGCACGCTCGACAAACTCTGGCAGGCCTATCGCCCGCAATTGCAGGACTACATCGACCGCGCCCTCAACCCGCACATTGCTCCCGGCTATGCGGTACCAGGGGATGACCGATGACCAGCAGTCGCGACCTGCTGGCGCAACTGGTGCGCTTCGACACCACCAGTCGCGAATCCAACCTGGCCTTGATCGACTGTGTTCGCACCTATTTGCAGGACCACGGTGTGACCTGCGAGCTGGTCTACAACGAACACAAGAGCAAGGCCAACCTGCTGGCGACCATCGGCCCGGCTGATGTGCCCGGCATCGTGTTGTCCGGGCATACCGATGTGGTGCCGGTGGACGGCCAGCGCTGGAGCGTGGCGCCGTTCGAGCTGACGGAGAAAGGCGGCAAGTTGTACGGGCGTGGTACCGCCGATATGAAGGGCTATATCGCCTGCGTGTTGGCGTTGGTGCCGGCGTTGGTACAGGCGCCGCTGCGTATGCCGGTGCATATCGCGCTGTCCTATGACGAAGAGGTGGGTTGCCTCGGCGTGCGTTCGTTGCTTGAGCGTTTTCATGGGCAGGCGGTCAAGCCGTTGCTGTGTGTGATCGGCGAACCCACCGAACTCAAGCCGGTGCTCGGCCACAAGGGCAAGTTGGCGATGCGTTGTGACGTGCATGGCGCGGCCTGCCATTCGGCGTATGCGCCGTCCGGGGTGAATGCCATCGAATATGCCGCGCGGTTGATCGGTGAGCTGGTGCGGCTCGGCGAGTCACTCAAGGCACCGCGGCATCTGGATGAACGTTTTGATCCGCCGTTTTCCACGGTTCAGACCGGACTGGTCAACGGCGGCAAGGCGTTGAATATCGTCCCGCAGAATTGCACGTTTGATTTTGAAGTGCGCGCGCTGCCGGCCCAGGATCCCTGGCAGGTGGCGCAGCAGTTACGCGCCTATGCCGAACAGACTCTGCTGCCCGCGATGCAGGCGGTGAACGGGCAGTGCGCGATCAGTATCAGCGAGCTGTCCAGCTACCCGGGGCTGGCGACTTCTCTGGACAGCCAGGCCGCCGGATGGATCGCGCAGTTTTGTGGCTCGCGAGACTTCGGCACGGTTGCGTTTGGCACCGAGGGCGGGTTGTTTGATCAAGCTGGCATTCCCACCGTGGTGTGCGGGCCGGGCAGCATGGAGCAGGGGCATAAGCCGGATGAATTTATCAGCGTGGAACAACTGGAGGCTTGTGACCGAATGCTGGAGCGGGTGCTTGCGTTCGTGCGCCCGTAGGCGGCGGGGGAAATCGCGAGAGCCTGTATAAAACGCTGAAAGGCGGTTCTAAAACGCGCTATGAGACGATTCAGAAACTAATGCTGTCGTTAGGCGTGGAACTGACGGTGCAGCCGATTGCGGCGGTGGCAAGCAAGAAAACCGCCAGAGCAAAGCGGGCTGCGGCCGGTAAACCCTGCCACGTGGTTTAGCGAGCGACCACAACCCTGAAAACACCGAGGCCCCCTGTGGGAGGGGGCTTGCTCCCGATAGCGGAGTTTAAGTCGATACATTTCTGGCTGACACACCGCAATCGGGAGCAAGCCCCCTCCCACATTGGATTGATTGTGTTTTGGTGGTCGGGCCTCCCTTTGAACCCAACTCTTCAGCGCACCAGGCAAGGCTGCTTGTTGTTAAAACTCCACCCCGGAATCAAAAATTGCATCGCCACGCTGTCATCCCGCGCGCCAAGGCCCATGCCTTTGTACACCTCGTGGGCCTTGGCCACGGCGTCCATGTCGATGTCCACGCCCAGGCCAGGCTTGGCCGGCACCTTCACATAACCGCCTTCGATTTTCAGCGGCTCCTTGGTCAGGCGTTGGCCGTCCTGCCAGATCCAGTGGGTGTCGATGGCGGTGATATCGCCCGGTGCGGCGGCGGCCACTTGGGTGAACATCGCCAGGGAAATGTCGAAGTGGTTGTTGGAGTGCGAGCCCCAGGTCAGGCCCCAGTCGTTGCACATCTGCGCCACGCGCACCGAGCCCTGCATGGTCCAGAAGTGTGGATCGGCCAGGGGGATGTCCACCGATTGCAACTGGATCGCGTGGCCCATTTCGCGCCAGTCGGTGGCGATCATGTTGGTGGCGGTTTTCAGGCCCGTGGCGCGACGGAATTCAGCCATGACTTCGCGGCCCGAGTAACCATTTTCGGCGCCGCAGGGGTCTTCGGCGTAGGCGAGCACGTGGTGTTGATCGCGGCATAGGCGGATGGCTTCTTTGAGTGACCAGGCGCCGTTTGGGTCCAGCGTGATGCGTGCATCGGGGAAGCGTTCGGCGAGGGCGGTGACGGCTTCGATTTCTTCGTCGCCGCTTAAAACGCCGCCCTTGAGTTTGAAGTCGTTAAAGCCGTATTTGGCTTTGGCGGCTTCGGCCAGGCGCACCACGGCTTCGGCCGTCAGGGCTTTTTCATGGCGCAGGCGGAACCACTCGTCGTCACTGTCCGCCTCGTTGCGGTAGGCCAGGTCGGTAGCGTTGCGGTCGCCCACATAGAACAGATAGCCGAGCATCTTCACCGCGTCGCGCTGCTGGCCCTCGCCGAGCAATGCGGCCACCGGCACTTCGAGGAACTGCCCCAGCAGGTCGAGCAGGGCGGCCTCCATCGCGGTGACGGCATGGATGGTGATGCGCAGGTCAAAGGTTTGCAGGCCACGACCAGCCGAATCCCGTGAGGCAAACGTGCTGCGCATTTGGTTGAGGATGCGTTGGTATTGGCCGATGGGTTGGCCGATCACCATGCTGCGGGCGTCTTCCAGGGTTTCGCGGATGCGTTCGCCACCGGGCACTTCACCAACGCCGGTGTTGCCCGAGCTGTCCTTGAGAATCACGATGTTGCGGGTAAAAAACGGCCCGTGGGCGCCGCTGAGGTTGAGCAGCATGCTGTCGTGGCCGGCGACGGGGATGACCTGGAAGTGGGTGACGACTGGAGTATTCATGGCAAATTCCTAAAGAGGCTCAAAGAGGTTTGCTGAGGGCCGCGCCGGTTGGCGCTACGTCTGGCGACGTCAATGGGGCAGAGGGCGCGGTCTTGGCGAAAAACACCAGGATCGCCGCCAGCACTGAGGTACCGGCCAGGCCGTAGAGGCCGCCTTGGATCGAGCCGGTGGTCTGCTCCAGAAAGCCGAAAGTGGTCGGCGCAACGAAGCCGCCCAGGTTGCCGATGGAGTTGATTAGCGCGATCACGGCAGCGGCAATGCGTACATCCAGATAACCCTGGGGGATCGGCCAGAACAGCGAAGACGCCGACTTGAACCCGATGGCCGCAAAGCAAATCGCCACAAAGGCAAACACTGGCCCGCCGGTGGTGGACATGAACATGCCGGCCGCTGCAATCAACAGCGCCGCCGCTACCCAGGCCTGTTGGAACTTGAACTTGCCCGACAGCGATGCGAAGGCATACATGGCGATGATCGAGATCAGCCACGGAATCGAGTTGAAGAAGCCCACCTGCACATCACTCAAGTCGCCCATCTTTTTGATGATGCTCGGCAGCCAGAATGTCGCCGCGTAAATGGTCAGTTGGATGCAGAAGTACAGGGCGCAGAACAGCAGGATCTGGCGGTCCTTGAGCAGCTTGCCAAGGGTCGGTTTGACGCTGGTCAGTGCCTCACGCTGGCGTTGTTCCTCGTCGATGGCGCCGACCAGTGCGTCCTGTTCTTCGCGAGTCATCCATTTGGCGTCGTGGGGCTTGGAGTCCAGCCAGAACCACACGAAGAAACCGATCACCACCGAGGCCAGGCCTTCGATGGCGAACATCCATTGCCAGCCGTGGAAGCCAAAGCCTTCGATCTGCAATAGCACACCCGACAGCGGGCCAGAGATCAACGAGGCCACCGCCGAGCCGCTGAGGAAAATCGCAATGGCTTTACCGCGCTCTGCGCCCGGCAACCAGCGTGTGAAGTAGTAGATCACTCCTGGGAAGAAGCCGGCTTCGGCCACGCCCAGCAGAAAGCGCAGGATGTAGAAGTGGGTTTCGTTTTGGATGAAGGCCATCATCGTCGCGACGATGCCCCAGGTGAACATGATGCGGGTCAGCCAGATACGCGCGCCGACCTTTTGCAGCAGCATGTTGGAGGGCACTTCGAACAGGGCATAACCGATGAAGAACAGCCCGGCACCGAACCCATAGGCCGCTGCGCCGATGCCCAAGTCGTGCTCCATGTGCGTGCGCACAAAGCCGATATTGACCCGGTCGATATAGTTGAGGATGAACATGATCACGAACAGTGGGAGCACATGGCTCTTCACTTTGCGCACGGCGCGTGCGAGGACCGGATCACTGTGTGGAGCGGCAGATGCATGGCTTGAATTGTTCACAATTCAAAACTCCCCCTGATTATTTTTATGCGGGTTTGCGTGTTTTGTTGATAGACATCATACAAGTTGGTTTCTGGGATTCGCAATCCAGTGATTAATTTTTTTGTGTTTATAAGGTCGTTGCTGGAATGATTTTTTTGTTATTAGCCAATGTTTATTGAGGTTTTGTCCGGGTTTTAGGCGTTGAAATGCCACAGTATTGAAGGTGACGGTAACCGTCGAGCGAGTCCGCTATCAGATTGGTTGTCATACAAGCTGGATGGTTTTTCAATCAACCTCGGCGGCGTCCTTTGTCTGGGTGTTAAGCTCGCTCCAGCCCAACCCCGTGGACTTGCAGTAATGCCCAATGAAACCCCAACCCCCGTGCGTAAACGCTCCACCAACCTGGCCCAAGGCGTGGTCGACGCCCTGACCCAGCGCATCCTGCTCGGCCAGTTGAAACCCGGCGAAAAGCTGCCGTCGGAATCCACCATCGTGCTGGAGCATGGCGTCAGCCGGACGGTGGTGCGCGAGGCGCTCTCCAAGTTGCAGGCTTCGGGGCTGGTAGAGACGCGTCACGGCATCGGCACCTTTGTGCTGGAGCAGAGCGCCCAACAAGGCTTGCGCCTGCATGTGGACACGGTCGCCAGCGTGCGCAACATGTTGGAACTGCGCCTGGGCCTGGAGGTGCAAGCGGTGGCGCTGGCTGCACTGCGTCGCACCGATGCTCAACTGGCCCACATGCGCGAAGCACTGGACGACTACCAGGCCTCTCTCGCCAACAACGACAGCTGCGTGGAAGAGGACAAACGCTTCCACCAGCAGATCGCCGAAGCCACCGGCAATACCTTCTTCACCGAAATCATGTTGCACCTGGGTAATGCGATGATTCCGCGCACTCAGGTGAAGGTGGACGAACGTGGAGGGGCGGACTTTGCCAAACTCGGGCAATTGGCGAACCTGGAGCATGAGGCCATTTTCAATGCGATCAAACGCCAGGATCCGGACGCCGCACGCGCCGCCATGGTGTTGCATCTGACTAACAGCCGGGATCGATTTTCCGGGGAATGATAAGGAACACAGGTTGAACGAACACACCTTGTCCATGCGCCTGGAGCGCGTGGCAGCGCATGTGCCGAATGGCGCGCGTCTGGCCGATATCGGCTCGGACCATGCCTATCTGCCGGTGGCGTTAGTGCGCCGCGGCGTGATCGACGCGGCGCTGGCGGGAGAGGTCGCGACCACACCGTTCCAGGCGGCCGAACGGACCGTGCGTGACAATGGCCTGGAGCAGCAGATTACTGTGCGCCTGGCCGATGGCTTGGCGGCCATCGAGGCGCGTGACGGCATCACGGCCATCAGCCTCTGCGGCATGGGCGGTGAGACGATCCGCGACATCCTTGAGGCCGGCAAAGCCCACCTGAGCGGCGCTGAGCGGCTGATCCTCCAACCCAATGGCGGTGAGCAACCGCTGCGCCTTTGGTTAATGCGCAATGGCTATCGCATCGTCAGCGAAGAGCTGTTGCATGAAAACCGCTTTTACTACGAAATCATCGTCGCTGAGCGCGCAGACCCTGTGGTGTATACCGCCGAACAACTGTTCTTCGGCCCGTTACTGATGCAGGCCCGTAGCCCGGTGTTTTTGGCCAAGTGGCAGCGCGCGTTACGCCTGAGGCAGAAGACCTTGGCTGCCTTTGAGCGTGCGCAGGCGGTGCCCGAAACGAAGCTCCAAGAGATTAGCCAGCAGATCCGGTGGATGCTCACACTGCTGGCTTGATACACACCCATTCAACCGTGATAAATCAGGAACCCCGCAATGGCAGACGCTACCGACCACGCCTTCTACGATCGCGCCGACGCGCACATCGAACTGTCGAACGAACAGCTGAAAACCTTCGAAGACCTCGGCCAAGTCAGCGCTTCAATGATGTTCGGCACGACGCGGTTCAACGCCTGGGCGTGCGCACGCAACTTCAAGTCCGGTGAGCACATGGCCGAGGAGCGCGAGGCGATGCTCAAGTATTTCTGTGATCAGTATCGGTTGATGCTTGAGGACAATCTGGACGATCACATCAAGAACTTCAGTCGCTACATGCAGGCCAAATAGTCATTGCTCACTGCCTCTCACATAAAGCGCGGCGCCCTTCAAGTTTGGCTGGTTTGCGGCCGATAGGATGCCTGTGAATAAAGGTGTTCTGGACTGCACCTGGGCCAGTCGTCTCCGGCGGTTACAGCAGTCTTGCCAACACTGAGTGCTTTTGCCCCATTTTCGAGCACTCCATCGGCTCCAAAAGCGTGCCGCCCGCCCTGTTTCAGGGCTGTTGTTCAGCGGCCCGTATCTTGCTAGAGCCAAGCTAATCAATGACATGGCACTTTGCCGTTAGTCATTTCACGGCTTGGCCCACCGTGCACCACGTGGGTTGTTTGAGGGAGTAGTCGGACATGCACAGCTTGTTATCACCCGGTATCCGCCTGCTCGGACGTATGGGGTTTGCGCGCAAATTCCAAGTGTTGTTTTTCCTGTTCATGCTGCCCCTGGCTGGGAGCCTCTGGATGATCGGCCAGGACTATCGCGATAAATTAGGCGTGATTTCCACCGAGCAGTCCGGCGTGCGCCAACTGTTGGCCCTGGATGCACTGGACGGTCAATTGACGGCTCAGCGCAACCTGGCTGCGCGTTGGAAAGCGGCGGACATCCTGCACGCGCCGACGCCGGCGGCGAAGGCGGCGATGGACAAGGTCGATACGAATTTCCCGCTGATCCAGCAAAGCCTGCAAGCCTTGGGCGATGAGCTCAAAGCGCAGAACGCCAGCGCCGACATCCTCGCGCGCTACGAGGCGTTGCAGGCCACCGTCAAAGGCATGGACTCCGCTTCGCTGCGCACCGTGGGTTGGTGGCCGGATGGCTACGACCGTTTCACCTCTGCGCTGAGCGCGATGCAAACCCTGCGCGAACAGATCACCCTGGACGCCGGGCTGATCCTCGACCCCTGGCTGGAAACCTACATGCTCATGCAGATGGGCACACAGCAGACGCCAGACCTGATCGAGCGTATCGGTCGTATGGCGGGCGTCGGGCAGTCGTCCATTGCTTCGGGGCAGTTCACCTTGCAAAGCCGTTTGCAGATGCGCGACCTGCGCAGCCGCATTGGCGACGCCCGCGACCAGTTGGCCAAGGCGGCGGCTGCGCTCAAGGCCAAGCAATTCGACGGCATGGAGCCCTGGACTGCGCAGTACGACAACAGCCTGCAACTATTGGATAACGAGCTTAAAGTGCTGGACGACGGCGTGTTCGGCGGCACCATCAAGCTCGATACCGCCGGTTTCGAGCGCAGTGTCGACGCCATGCTCGGTTCGCTCAGCGCACTGCGCGTGCAGTCGCTGACCTCCCTGGACGAGCGCTTGAGCTACTACCACCGCAACGCGAACGAACGCTTCATTCCTCTGGCGATGACCTTCGGCGTGCTGGCCCTGGCCGCGCTGTACCTGTTCATGTGCCTGCAAGCCTCCATACAGCGCAGCGCAAGAGGCATCACCACCCTGGCCGAATCCTTGCGCGACGGTAACCTGTGCGTCGAAGTGGCGGTGGAAGGGCGGGACGAGCTGGCACTGATCAGCACCGCGCTGAACGTGGCGGTGGTGCAATTGCGCACCAGCCTGCTGGGGGTCAACCACGAAACCCAGCAACTCGGCTCGGCGGTCCTCACCCTCAATTCGCAATCGGGCAGCACCCTCAGCGAAGTCGAAGACCAGCAGCATCAAATCAGCCAGATCGCCGCCGCCGCTACGCAGTTGGCCGCGACGTCCATGGGCGTCGCCAGAAGCTGTGAACAAGCGTCGGGCAGTGCCCAGCAAACACGACGCATCGCCGAAGACAGCAGCCGCGACAGCCAACGCACCACGGCCAGCATCCAGCAACTCAACCAACGCCTTACCGATACGGCTGACGCTTTGCAGCAAGTCAGTCAGCAGGGGCAGCAGATTCAGTCGGTGGTCGACACGATTCGCGGCATTGCCGAGCAGACCAACCTGCTCGCACTCAACGCGGCCATCGAAGCAGCTCGCGCCGGCGAGCAGGGCAGGGGCTTTGCGGTGGTGGCCGATGAAGTGCGCAGTCTGTCCCAACGCACCCAGGCCTCCACGGCGCAGATCGCCGGCACCGTCGACAGCCTGCGCGCGACCGTGAGCCAGGCCGTTACGCTGATGGGCGCCGCGTGCGAGCAAGCATTGACCGACGCCGAGTCCGTCACCGGCCTGGGCACGCGCTTGGGCGAGATTGCCGGCGCGGTGCAGAACGTCACCGACACCCTGGCGCAAATCGCCACAGCGGTGGAAGAGCAAGCGGCGACGGCGGACGAAGTGAGCGGCAACATCCAGCAAGTCGATCAGGCGGCAGGACGTTTGCTGGATGGCGCGCGAGCGGTCAACCGGGCGGCGGACACCTTGAGCAAGGGCAGCCAGGCGTTGAGTGACAACACCGCGCGGTTTCGTTTGAGCTGAGTGCTATTTGGCTGCGGTGCGCAGGACTTCAATCCACAGCGCACCTTTGCCTGAAGCCGCCTCACCCACGCGCTTCAACGCACCTGCGCCGCTGACCGCGTAGGTACCGACCTTGTCGCTTTTCTCGCCGGTCACCAGCAACCATTGGCCATTGGGAGAGAAGGCGATATTGCGCGGTTGTTTCTCTTCGACCGGGTAGTTGTCTAGAAACGTCAGGCCACCCGTAGCCGCATCCACCGCAAACGCCGACACCGAGCTGCTGGTGCGCTCGCTCATCAGCAGTAGGGTGCCATCTGGGGACAAACGCAGGTCGGCGGCCCAGATGCGTGGCGTCGGGTCGTCCTTCAAATCATTGTTGCGCGCGTCCCGCACTTCGCCGTGGGCCAGTTTCAAACGCGCTGGAATGCCATTGGCTACGCCGATCTGCGTCAGCGCGCCGGTGCTGTCGTCAATGGAAAATGCAGTGACGGTGCCGCTCATTTCGCCGACCACATACAGGTATTTACCGTTGGCTGAAAACGCCAAGTGCCGAGGCCCGGTGTTGGCCGGCACGCTCACGTAGCCGGTGCCGATCGGCGTGAGTGCGCCGGTGTTTGCCTCGAAGCGATATTGCAGCACGTGGTCGTTGCCCAAGTTGCCGGCGTAGGCAAAGCGATTGCTGGGGTCGGTGCGCAGGGAGTGCGCGTGAGGGCCGGTCTTGTAGGTGAGGATCGGCTCGGGCTTATCGACGGGCTGCACACTGAGGGTGTCGGCCCCGTAAGAGGCCGCAAGCAGGTAACGTCCGGCGCGGTCGGTGGCCAGGTAGGCCATGCTTTCTGCCAGCGGGGCCTTGGAGCGTGGCGTCAACCGCCCGCTGGCTGGATCAATACTGAAGCTCTGCACTTGAAACGGCTTGACCCGCAGCGCGGCATACAAGGTTTTACCGTCGGGGCTCAGGGCCATCGGGTTGACCTGATCACCGGCTGTTACCTGGTCAACCAGGCTCAACGCGCCGTTGCTCTCGTCCAGCCGGTACTGGGAAATCAGGCCATCGCCGGGGCTGGAAATGTACGCGAAGGTCGCAGCGTTGGCGTGTGCACTGAGTCCGCAGGCAATGGCGGCGGCCATGAGGAGGGGTTTATTCACGAGTGAGCCTTTATTGTTATGTTTGTGATCAGTCATCGTATGACTGTATTTCTGTCTCCGCAATAGTTGGTTTTTGGGCTCACTTGGTTGTGTCTCTTGCGACGCACCGGTATGCCTGACCCACAGGGTTACATGTGGTCAACGAGCGACAGTTGCTCGTCCCCTGCGGCGCGCTAGCGTTAAGGCTCTTCAGGCATTTCACGTAGAGCAGCGGATGCGCCCCACACCTCAATCACACCGTCTGCGTCACGGCCGTTACTCGGAACACGGTCGCAGCTACCTCATCACCGCCGTGGTTCATCAGCGCCAGCGCTTATTCACTGACCTTTACCTGGGTCGCCTGCTGGTTGCCGAATTCCGGCAGGCTCATGAACTGGGACTGGTCGATTCACTGGCCTGGGTCGTCATGCCTGACCACATTCACTGGTTGTTTGAGTTGAAGCAAAAGGCGTTGGCAGACGTGGTGCGACGTATTAAGTCGCGCAGTACGCTGGTCATTAACCAGCGTCGTCAAAGTAAAGAGCGTGTTTGGCAACCCGGCTATCACGATAGGGCAGTGCGTGCGGACGATGATCTTCGCAAGATGGCGCGTTACATCATTGCCAACCCTTTACGAGCCGGCCTGGTGGAGCGGGTGGGGGATTATTCGTTGTGGGATGCGGCGTGGCTATGAATAAGAGGGGAGAATTCCTGTGTTTGGCAGACTTCCTTGGGGAGCAGGTTTTTGTGGTGAGCAGGCTTCTCTGGTGAGCCGGTTTCTGTAGTGAGCAGGCTTCTTATTGAGTGGTTTTTGTAGTGAGCAGGCTTCTTACGGTGAGCAGTGGCTTTTGTGGTGAGCGGGCTTGCCCCGCGCAGGGCTGCGAAGCAGCCCCAAAACCTGCCAGCGTGATCTACCTGACGAAACGCGGTGTTCTTGATGGGGCCGCTTCGCAGCCCAGCGCGGGGCAAGCCCGCTCACCACAAAAAGCTTTCTTGCCACCCACAAGCAGGCTGATCACAAAAAGCTCACTTGCCACCTAAGAACAGGCGAACTCCTGTGTTTGGCAGGCTTCTCTGGTGAGCAGGCTTCTTATGGTGAGCAGTGGCTTTTGTGGTGAGCGGGCTTGCCCCGCGCTGGGCGGCGAAGCAGCCCCAAAACCTGCCAGCGCGATCTACCTGACGAAACGCGGTGTTCTTGATGGGGCCGCTTCGCAGCCCAGCGCGGGGCAAGCCCGCTCACTACAGAAAGCTTATTTGCTACCTACAGCAGGCTGACCACAAAAAGCTTATGTGCCACCTACACGCAGGCTGACCAAAAAAAGCCCGCACATCACAAGAGCGGACGTGCTTTGTGCTGCTGTTCCTTCTTGCCGATTCAGGAACCTTCAGGGCGCACAGGGCTCACTTGTTAGGTCGCCCTGTTTCATTGCCGAAAGGAATCCGCATGCTGTCAGCCTCGCCAGCCATTCCCCAGTACGCCCCCGTCGAACGCGAACTCAGCCTGCGTGCCGTCGTCACCGGCACCGTGCTCGGTATTTTGCTCACACCATCCAATGTGTACGCCGGCTTGAAGATCGGCTGGTCGTTCAACATGTCGATCATCGCCCTGCTGGTGGGTTATGCGATCTGGCAAGGCCTGGCTAAGCGTTCCACCGAGCAACTGCCGTGGACCTTGCATGAGAGCAATATCAACCAGACCGTCGCCTCGGCCGCCGCTTCGATCATCTCTGGCGGTTTGGTGGCGCCGATCCCGGCCTACACCTTGTTGACCGGCAACCAGTTAGACGCGTTGCCGATGATCGCCTGGGTGTTCTCGGTGAGTTTCCTGGGCATTTGGATCGCCTGGTACCTGCGCCCCTCGTTGCTCAATGACAAGGCGCTGAAGTTCCCCGAAGGCATGGCCACCCTGGAAACCCTGCTGCACATCTACAACCACGGACGCGAAGCCGCGACACGTTTGAAGGTGCTGCTCAGCGCCGCGTTGCTGTCCGGATTGGTGAAGTGGGTGGACACCTTCATGTGGGCCTTTCCGCGCTGGTCGCCGACAGCCCCGTTGGAGCGTCTGACCTTTACCGCCGATCCTTCGCTGTTGCTGCTGGGGTTCGGCGGCATTATCGGTATTCGCGTCGGCCTGACTCTGCTGCTCGGCGCCTTGATTGCGTGGGGTGGCCTGGGCCCGTGGTTGCTGGCACAAAACCTGGTGACGTTGCCGGCAGACAGCAGCGGCCCGCAATTCGCTGCATTGGTGGAATGGTTGCTGTGGCCCGGTGTGAGCCTGATGGTGTGTTCCACCTTGGCCTCGCTGACAATTCGTTTGTGGGCGTTGCGCTCCTCCACTAAAGCTGACGGCGGCAAGATTTGGAGTGTGCCCAAGCCCGGGCCGGCCGCTGGTTTTATCCTGTCGATAGGCTTGGTAGTCAGTCTGCAAGCGCTGTTGTTCGGCATCAATCTGTGGATGGCATTGCTGACCATTCCCCTGGCGATCTGCCTCGCGGCCGTCGCCGCCCGCGTGGTGGGTGCCACCGGTATTCCGCCGATTGGCGCCATCGGGCAATTGTCCCAACTGAGCTTTGGCATCGTTGCTCCCGGCCAGGTGCCGATCAACCTGATGAGCGCCAACACCGCTGGCGGCTCGGCGGGGCAATGTACGGACTTGATGAACGATTTCAAGGTGGGCAAAGCGATTGGTGCTACGCCGCACAAACAAGTGATCGCGCAGGTCCTGGGGATTTTCATCGGCAGCATCGTTGGCGTGTTTGCGTACTTGGCGCTGATTCCGGATCCGCAGTCCATGCTGCTTACCGAAGAGTGGCCGGCGCCCGCGGTGGCGACGTGGAAAGCCGTGGCGCAAACCCTGACCCACGGGCTGGATTCATTGTCGACGAGCATCCGCTGGGCGATTGCCATTGGCGGCGGTGCAGGCGTGTTGTTGGGCGTGCTCGACAGCCTGTTGCCGGCCCATCGTTCCCGTTACTTGCCGAGTGCCGCCGCGTTGGGGTTGGCTTTTGTCCTGCCGGCTTCGGTGTCGTTGATGATGGCGATGGGCGCGGTGCTCACCTGGTTGGTGAGTTGCCGTTGGCCAAGTATCACTGAGCGCTTTGCGATTACCGCAGCGGCGGGGTTGATTGCCGGGGAGAGCATTACCGGGGTGGGCGCATCGTTGTGGCAGATGGTGGGCTAGTCGCACACCCACCGTGCCCGGGTTTACTTAGTGGGCAAATGCATACTCGCCGCCCTGTTCCAGCGCCTGGCGATACGCCGGCCGCGCCTGGAACCGCTGCACCCACGCTGACAAGTGCGGGTACGCCTGCAACTTGCCCTGGGCCTTGGCGATTTCGCCGATGAAACTCATCTGGATGTCTGCACCGCTCAGCTCATCACCCAGCAGATACGGCGCGTGCCCCAGTGCATCGTTCAGATAGCCCAAATAGTTGGCGACCTCGGATTCGATGCGTGGATGCAACGGTGCACCGGCATCCCCCAGGCGTCCCACGTAGAGGTTAAGCATCAGCGGCAACATGGCCGAACCTTCGGCGAAATGCAGCCATTGCACGTATTTATCGTAGTCGGCCGAGGCGGGATCGGGTTGCAGGCGGCCGTCGCCATGGCGGCGGATCAGGTAGTCGACGATGGCGCCGGATTCGATCACCACATTGGCACCGTCTTCAATCACCGGGGACTTGCCCAGGGCGTTGATTGCCTTGAGTTCAGGCGGTGCGAGGTTGGTCTTTGGGTCGCGCTGGTAACGCTTGATTTCGTAGGGCAGGCCAAGCTCTTCCAGCAGCCACAGGATGCGCTGCGAGCGTGAGTTGTTGAGGTGGTGAACAATGATCATGGGAACTCCACGGGGCAGGGGGTGTGCATCAACAGACCGCTGGGCTGGCGCAGAGTGCCCCAGATCCCAGCGTCCTGGCGTTGGGCTGATCAGCGCACGACATCCAGAGCGGTGTATTGATTCACGTAGTGGAACTGGCTCGACGTCGACTCCAGCGTCAGGGCCACGCCCAAGTCCTCGATAAACGCACGCGAGGTCTTGTAGTCGCCCTGGTCGCACTCAAGCTTGATGGCGTCGCCGGTCAAGGAGGCAAACACCTGGCGCGCCGGGAAGCGCTCACCCACCTTGCAGATCAATGAGGTGTCGGTGGGGGTGTCGGTGGGCTTGGCGGGGACGTTCAGCATCTGCATGTCTGCGCGCAAGATCTGGCCAGGGGCCCAACTGCTCGGCACTTTCAACTCGACTGCGAGGGTTTGCAGCACTCGCCCATCGCCGACGCCGTTCATCTTCGACTTCAACTGGATCAAGTCGGCGAGCACCAGGCGATCGACGTTGAAGGCGTTGCCGTATACCTCATTCTTCTTCAGCAAGCCGCCGTCGGCGGTGAAGGTGACCGAAGTCGGGCTGTCCTGGCTGCCGTCGCCTTTCTTGGACAGGTAGGAGTAGCTCAACCTCTTGAACTTCGGCTGCAACAGCGGCGAATCGAGGCGTTGGAGCACGCTGGCAGGTACGTCGACATCGTTGATGCTGGTTTCTACCACGGTACGCGGGTAGTTAACCGGCGCAATGTCCGGCCGCAGCCAGGCCAGCAGCGCAGCATCGACGCCGCCCTGTACCGAGCAACTGACGCGTGTTTGCTCGCCATCGGGTTCGACGATCAGCACGCGCTCAACGTTGCGGGTGCCCGGTGCCTTGCCCGGTTGCGGTTTGATCGCCTGCCAGCGGTCGCCGACCTTGAGTTCACTGCGAATATAAGACCCGTCGATTTTTTGCAGCCGCGCGGGCACGTCCAGCAGCGGTGCCAGGTGCTGGGCCACCTCGTCCACACCGCCTTGCACGACAAAACCCCAGTAATAGTAGCGTCCCAACTGATCAAGGTCGGCGGCCTCGTCGGCGTACGACAACAGCTTCAAGCCTGCGATGGGCGGCGCGCTGACGGGCACCTGATTGGCTTGGCGGTCGGCACGGTTTTTAACGGCGATCCATGTGAAGTCCTTGTCCTGCTTGAGCGGCGCATAGGCCTGCCACGCGGCGTGGTGCGTGTTCAGGCTGCTGAAGAAGGTTGCGTCGCAACGCGTGAAGGCCTTGAGCGTCTCGGTCAATGCGGCGTCGTCGGCGTGGGCGATGGCGGGCAGCAAGAGGGCAGAAGCGAGAAGCAGGGCGGGCGACTTCATTGAGCGGGATTTCCGTATCGGGGCGGGAGGAGGGCATTATCCAGAGATTACGAGGCAGCCACTAGCGTTGCAGGCGCACACGCCAATCGCCACCGTGCTGGCGCTGGCATTCCTCTTCAGAGTCAAAACGCACACAGCGGTCAACCTGTAAGGGCGCTACCTCGGCGTCATCCAGCGCCGCAGCGGTCAATTCACGCATGCGCTGGTCGACACCGGTCGCAAGGGCCTGGTCCTTGTTGGCGTGCGTATCGAACACCCAGATCACCCGCAGGCTTTGAGGAAAGGCTGTGTAATCGACAGTGTGGGTCAACCATTCGAAGCCACGGATTTCGGCTTTGGCGGTTTCGCAGGCGTCGGTCAGGGTGGCGACGAGTCGGCGCTCAATGCGGGCGCTGTCGCGTTTGGTCGGTGGCATAAGGGCTCCGGGGGCGCAGGAAAAACAAACAACGGCGCGACAATGGCAGAACCTAGGGCCCTTTTCCACGTCCAACCTCGCGACATTCACGTCTGAAGGATATGGAATCCGTGACCAAAGCTTTTGCCGCACTTGCCTTTCTCCTCCTCGGCGCTTGCACGCAGTACCGCTACATCCACCCTGAAACCCCACAGGGCCAGCAGTGCGTGGCCGAGCTGGATGCCAACGTCAACGCCTGCGAACAGCGCGCCAAAGACAGCGCCGAGGGCCAGCGCGTGTTGGATGAGGCGCAAAGAAACAGCTACCAAACGTGCACTCATCAATTTTCGTCGAGCGCCTCGAACCCCGATCCGTGTTCCGGTTTGAAGCCGAGCGGCGTGGTGTCCGTGCAGAGCAACACCTGTCGTGAAGGCTATACCGACAAGTTCATCGCCTGCGGCGGACGGCTGGAAGAGATCAAGGACAAATAACCCGCAATGGACCAAAAAACCCAACTGATCCTACTCGCAGAGCAGGCCACCGAGGACCTGTTCCGCTGGAGTCGTTTTGTCGCCCATACCGAATTTCTGTGGCAGGACATCACCCTGGTCACCGACGCTGACGCTTGGCAACGCCAGTGGTTTGAGCTGGAAATCGTCAACGGCCTGGCGCTATCTGAGTGGGAAGAAGACGGCCGACCGAATGATTGGTCGGCGCGCTGGCGTGAAGGCTATCAGCAGGAGGCGGTTGATTTGGTGAATGAGTTGCTGGGGTTGCTGGGGGCTACGACGTTTCAGATCCACTGATCATTCTCGGCAGTGCGCTCACCCCCTTCATGCCCGGTGTTCAGGATGCCGCGTGGTTCGATCATCATCAGCTTGGCTTCGCCGTCGGCGGCCGTCCTGTGTTCGACGCCACGCGGCACCACGTACAGCTCGCCCGGAGCCACATACACCGGGCCATCCGGGAGGTCGATACGCAAAGTGCCTTCAAGCACCAGAAAGGCCTCATCGGTTTCCGGATGCGAGTGCCAGATGAATTCGCCTTCGATCCGCACGACCTTGAACTGGTAGTCGTTCATTTGCGCGACCACTCGCGGGCTCCACAGTTGATCGATGAGCGAGGCTTTTTGGGTGAGATTTACCGGGTGCTGGGCCATGGTGGATCCTCGGGTGGGGTGAGAGATCCAAGGCTACTCACGTTGCGGGTCAGTGGGCTTGTACGATCCTGCAAGGGCAACCATCAAGCTGTCAGGCACGAATGGGGAGCGCCAAGCCAAACAGCACAAAAAAACCACCACAGACTTTATTGAACCGGCGCCCGGTCCTCGCCAACCAAGGCCTGACCCGGTGCGCCGCGCTGGCGACCAGATACTCAACCACAAACTCCACCCCGGCGTAGGTCAGTGCGATGGCAGCCGTCTGGGCGATCAGGCTCCTGTGCGGATCCAGGAACGGTGGGATAAACGCGGTAAACAGCAGCAACGCCTTGGGATTTGAAAGGGCCGATACCAGGCCTTGGCGCAACAGTGACCAACCGCTGAAGCCAGCCGTATCGGCAGTCTCAAGCGTCATCGGCGCAGCCCGCCACAGTCCGAAGCCCAGCCAGATCAGGTACAGACCCCCGGCCACCTTCAGCGCGTTGAACCACGCGGACGACGCCTGAATCAGTGCGCCCAGGCCCAGCGCGCAAAACGAAAGCACCACCGCAAAACCGAGCACTCCGCCGGTGATGGTGAACAGCGTTTTGCGGCGCCCGTGAATGGCACCATGGGTCAGCACCAATAACGCATTGGGCCCCGGCACGACCGCGATACCGCAGCAGGTAAACACATAGAGCAACCAGGTCTCGAATGGCATGTTCAAATCCCGCAGTGGTGATTCAGGCGAATCATCGTTAGGGCTGGGCGGTTATCCTGAAAAGCGCATAATTCACATCGCAGTCATTCGATTAACGCATAGAGGTAGCCCCATGCTCGCCAGCGATCTGCAGATTGATTGGCTCAAGTGCTTCGTGGCGGTGGTGGATGCTGGTTCGCTGTCGGGCGCAGCGCACGAGGTGAACCGATCCCAGTCCGCCGTCAGCATGCAGATGAAAAAGCTTGAAGCCGCGCTTGGACGGCAACTGCTGAACCGTGGTCCGCGCCAACTGCAACTGACCGCTGATGGCCAGACGCTGCTGGGCTATGCCCGCCGCCTGCTCGCCCTGCATGCTGAAACCCAGACTGCTTTTCATGGGGAAGCATTGACCGGTCGCATCCGCCTGGGCGTCGCCGAGGACTACGCGGCCAAGTACCTCACGCCGCTGCTCAAGCGCTTTGCACCGCGCTACGCAGGCGTAGACATAGAGCTGACCTGTGAACAGTCGACCACCTTGATCCCGCGTGTGCGAAGCGGCGATCTTGACCTTGCACTGGTGTCCAGGGACTCGCCGCAAAGCGGCACGTTTCTGTTTAAGGAACCCATGGTGTGGGTGGGCTCACCGCAGTTCGAACTGTGGCGTCGAGAGCCGGCGCCTATCGCTGTTTACGAAAGTGAAAGCCTGGCTCGGCGTTATGCGGTCGACTCACTGACTCGCCAGGGCCGCCAATTCAAAGTGGTCTACAACAGCTCAAGCCTCGCTGGCCAAGTGGCCGCCGTCGAAGGTGGACTGGCAATTGCCGCGATCACTCAGTGCAGCGTGCCGGCATCGCTGCAGGTCTTGGGCAGTGAGCAGGGGTTGGGGAACATTGCGCCGATGGAGGTTTCGATCTTGCGCAGCCGAGCTTCTCGCGGGTCCAAAGCCGTCAATGGTGTTCACGCGTTCATCATCAGTGCGCTGAGAGGCTAGGCGGGTCATTGAGCTAAAGGTTGCTCCAGCACCGTCGATAACCTTGAGGAACCCGCCAATCATGGACCGATTAAATGGCTCTCTCCGTCAGCTCCGCCTATCCCTCGCCGGCCAATGTCACCCTTGCGCCTTCCAACCAGACGCTTACGCCCCAGCCGCTGACGGATGTCGCCAAGGAAGCCCTGGCAAACGCCGCGCCAGCCGCCATCTACCATCCCAGTGAAGACACCAGTACCACGTCGAAACCACTGGAGGTCGTCGACGTCTGGGTGGGTCGCTCTGAATCGCCGGAGTACCCTCGGTTCGCCGAAATCTTCAAAGGTGCGCACAACACGTTGAAAGCCTCTTTCCAGGCCTTCCAGTCAACTCTGTCGACTACAGCTCCCGACCTTGCCAGCAAAAAATACGGCTTCACCGTCGACGCTGACGGCAGTCTGAAAGTGCTCAATACCGCCGGCCAGCTCAACAGCTCGGACACCCAGCGGCTCACGGATCTGCTCAACAAATCCCTGGGTCTCAAAACCGCAGCCGTCGCCTACCGAGATGCTGCCATCGACATGACAGACGCCAGCTCGCCCTGGTCCGGCAGCATCATGGGTTACTACAGCCTGACCCAGGAAAACTTCGCCAGCTCCCTTGATTTGGCGCCGCTGTTCAAAGACACGCATAGCATGGTCCCTGCAGAGTTCAGGGATGCGAAGTTTTTGACGCAGTTGGCCTATAAGGGTGAGCGGGCGACTCAGCAGACGGAAGCGGCGATGTATGAGCGGCGTGCGGCGCAGCGGTTCAGTGCGCAGGCGTGAGTCGCTGGGGTTTTTTTGGTGAGGGGCTTTTTTGGTGCGCTGATCTCTCATGGTAAACGGGCTTTCTGTGGTGATCGAACTTTGTGTGTTGAGTATAGGCTTTCTGTGGTGAGCGAACTTCGTGTGTTGAGTAGGCTCTCTGTGGTGAGCGGGCTTGCCCCGCGCTGGGCTGCGAAGCAGCCCTAAAACCAGGCACTGCGGTTTTTCTGAGAAGTTGGGGTGACCTTATTGGGGCCGCTTCGCAGCCCAGCGCGGGGCAAGCCCGCTCACCACAAGAAGCCCGCTCATCGCAGAAAGCCTGTTCACCACAGGAAAGTCTGCTCACCACAGAGAGTCGGCTTACCGTGAGTCGCTTGGTTTTTTTGTGCTGAGTAGGCTTTTGTAGTGAGCGAACTTTGTGTGTTGAGTAGGCTTTCTGTGGTGAGCGGGCTTGCCCCGCGCTGGGCTGCGAAGCAGCCCTAAAACCAGGCACTGCGGTTTTTCTGAGAAGTTGGGGTGACCTTATTGGGGCCGCTTCGCAGCCCAGCGCGGGGCAAGCCCGCTCACCACAAGAAGCCTGCTCATCACAGAAAGCCTGTTCACCACAGGAAAGTCTGCTCACCACAGAAAGTCTGCTTACCGTGAGTCGCTTGGGTTTTTTTGTGTTGAGTATGCTTTCTGTGGTGAGCGGGCTTGCCCCGCGCTGGGCTGCGAAGCAGCCCTAAAACCAGGCACTGCGGTTTTTCTGAGAAATTGGGGTGGCCTTATTGGGGCTGCTTCGCAGCCCAGCGCGGGGCAAGCCCGCTCACCACAAGAAGCCCGCTCACCACAGGAAGCCTGCACATCACAGGAGAGCCCGCTCACCCTCCTGACCGACTTGGATGAAGTCGGCCCAATTCATAGCCAGGGAAAACCCAAGATGCGTGGCGCACTCGTTAACAGTCTGATGCTTCTCACCATGGCGATATCCGGCGTCGGATGCACCACCTACGCGTCCAAGCCAATCATCAACGACCGCGTTGACGCCGCCAAAACCGAAAGCATCCCAAGCTTCACTTATGAAGTTGACGCGCCCTGGAAAGACAGCCGCTTCGGCAAGCGCGCCTACCAGGCCACACAAGAAATAATCCCAGCGGCGCAAGACATCAGCTCAGCACCGCTCGCGTCGTCGCGCCCTGTATTAGCCATAAAAATCTCGGAGTTTTCATCGGGCGGCGCGTGTACGCAGGAGTACCTGACGGGCTTGAGTCTTGGCTTGATTCCCAGCTGGTGTACCCGGCCTAAACTGTTCACGTTTCAGTTCATGCTCAATGGCAATCACGGCGTGTGCAGGCAGAAAACCTATTCAATCAGTGCCCAGACGTTTTCACATATCACCGCGATTCCATTTGCCATGCTCGATACCCGGGACCAGCCACTCACGCTGTATCAGGCAGCGCTGAAGGACTTCCTCCAGCCAGCACAATGCGCGACGCCCTGACACCGGCTTCAAATCGGCCTGTCCACCACCCGCGCATTCCACAGGTCCCGATAGCGCTCCCGCCAACCGGGACTGCTTTGATCCAGCCACGCCAGCGTCGCGTCAATGGTCTCGTCGCTGATGACGAAGTGATTGATGTGCTCCGCGATCCGTTCCTGCGACACGTGCAGCAAGTCCAGGTAGGCATTGAACGAGTCCGCCAGCACCACGTACTCATCGCCTTGCTGGCGACGCCCCGTCCAGGCGGGTAAACCTGCGACCATCGCCCCCACATCCTGGCGCCCCTCGTGCAGGTCAAGTAGCAACACGCTGGCGCCGCCATCGCGGCCGATCGGCAATAACCCTGTCGCGGGGAAGCCAGGTTGCTTGCGCAGTTGCTCCAGTTCAAAGGGGTTGGATTCATACTGCTCGCTGGGGTCAAGGCCATACAGCAAGAAACTCAGCAGCTCTTTATCGCCATTGCTCATGGTCGCCAACACGTCGTATTCCACGGTGGCGCCGTTGCAGGTCTTGAGAAACTGCCGGTAATCGTCCGGCAGGCGGGCGCCGAGGGTGGCTTCCAATTGCGCGAGGGCGTGGTCGGATGCGCTTTCTCGGGTGTCGTCGAAGATCAATCCACGGTAGTCAGTCATTCGGGCCTCCCAGCACCTTAGTAAAAATCATAATAGAGCGCCCATTCCCCGGTTTGGTTGTGCTTCCAGAACATCAGGCTGCCACTGTCGATCACGTTGAGGTTGATCTTCGGGTCCGACGAAATCTGGAACACAAACTCGAAACCTTCACCCGGATCCACCCCCGACTGGCAGAACGAGGGGTAACCGCCGATCTTGTGTTCGTAAGTATGGGTGATCAAGTCGTAATAGCTCTGTATCTCGCCCGCGCGCTCCAGTGTGAGAATGGCTTGCTCAAGGTCCGCGGGGACACCGCCGCCATCCCACAGTGGGAAGTCCTCCGGCACCGCTTCTGCCTTCAACGGGAAAGGTTTGAGAAATGTGCCCGGTACCGGCAGCGCCTTGCGCACCAATACGTCATCGGCACCATATTCGCGGATCACCCAGTTATTTCCCATCGGCTCAAAGTCTTCAGGAAACGGGTCCGAGATAAACACCGTCAGCACACGAACGCCCGCCAGCAGCGGGCTGTTGAAGGGCAGGGCGGGCAGGTAAAACTGCGCGTAGGGCAGCAAGGGTTGTCCGGCCTGATTGGTGGGTACGCCTTCATCCGGGCGGAACAGGAAGACATTCCCCAGCCAGCTTTCTTCATCGGTGCCGAGAGGGCGAAAGCCGCCGGCCATGAACTTCACGGCGGGGCGGGCCAGGCGTTGCTTGATTTGTTGAATGTCCATGTCGCTGTAAACCTTCCTTTTGCTACAGGCACAAAGGCCGCAGATTAGCAGTGCGCGGGCGCGGTGCCCAACTGGCCTCCTTCACGAGTTGGATTTCAGCCGCCCCAGAATCGCCGTACGCAAACACCCCCAGGCGATCACGCCGATAATCAGCACCTCGGCGACACCCACCAGCACATTGAATGAAAACACCAGCGGTTGCTCGGCCCAATAAAAGCTCGTCGAACCCGATCGAATGCCACTGACCCGCAGCCGCCCGGTAAACAGCGCGCGCACCAACGCGATCACATGCGTCAGCTCCAGCGCCGCCAGGAAAACACCCAGCAGGGAGAGCAGGGCGCGTGCGGGCCTGCCGAGTTTGTCGGTGGACTCAGCCACGGGTGCCGGCCCCTCGGATTTGCGCCGCCGGGCCACCTTCGCCGGTGATGGCGCAGGCCTGTAGGGCGCCGCGGCCGCCGACCCAACGTGCACCTCAGTGGGCACGGCCACGTTCAGATAGTCAGCCAGTTCTCGCAGCCACATATCGGTGCGTGTGCTCCCCGGTATCACGGGCACGTTGTCGGTGGTCAAGCGCTGCTCGGTGCCGTCGCGCATCACCAGCCACAACTGGGTGTTGGCCGGCTCTGCCTGTGGACGGCGGCGCAGTTCGAGGTGGTGGACTTTATCGATGCTGAAGGTTGACTGCACACGCTCGCGGCCACCGAAAAAGTTTCGAGTGCGGCGCTTGCCTTCACCGTTAGCCCGCGACAACAACAAGCTCTCGCGGATGCCGGTGTACACCATCAGCAGCAGGCCAAGGGCAGGAATGAGCAGCAGGCCGAGCACGATCAGCAGCGAGGTCAGCGGGTCCATGTCCGCCCACTGCGAGCTGCTATCGGTGAACCAAAACACGACGAAGGCCAGTGGCAGGGTGAACGCCATTGCGCCTGTCAGCAGTACCCATGCGCTTTGCACCCCGTTGCGCGAGTGGATGTGCAAGTCACCCTGCGCGGTGCGCTCGAAGCGATGCCCAATCAATATGCAAATCTCCTGATGCGCCTTGAGGGGCAGCGATTGGCGGCCGAGGTCGGCATTAACGCCATGGAGAATACCTTAAGCCGAGAACGCCACGCGTTTCCCGGCCCGGAATGCCAGGTAGCGGTCATATTCAAGGGTGAACGCTGGGTTCGGTGTGTCGTTGGCGTGGGTGTAACGCACCACACGTATCGTGTCGCGCATTTGCCGTGCGTCTTCGCCCTTGAGTCCTCACACGATGCCTGCTCAGGCGCGCGGTGATGCGGTGCCGAGCGCTGCATGACAATGAAATGCCATGATGAAGGCATCTTGAGTTTTAAACCGGATGACTCGCAAACACCCCTTTGCAAGGCATATCGGTCTACCATGCCATCCCCCGGCAGTGGTTCCACGCGCTACCGACCTCTCTCTCGCAAGGTATCGCCTCATGTCCATCGACCAAATCAGCCTCCCCAAGGGCGTCGGCCCGCATGCCACCAAGCTGCTCGACGCCATCACCGGCGCGTCCACCCATGAAGAACTCAACCGCGCAGGCGGTAAGGCGGAAGGGTTTGTGTTGGGTCTGGAGGCTTCCAAGGCCATCAAGAGCCAGATCGCTGAGTCGCTGTATGTGGCTTATGACGATGCGGCGAGTCATCGGGCCAGTGAGTTGAAGGGGTAAACCTCAACGCCCTCCCTGATGTTGTACAGTCGTCTTCCACCAAAGGGCTGATTAACTCAGGGATCCCATGACATTGACCGTCGACACCTTGCTCAACCTGGCCATGGCCAACCCCATCAACGCCGAAATCACCGCGCGTCTGCCCGACCTCGGGGTGGAGCAATGCATGCTCACGGCGGGATGCCTGTTCCAGGCGGTGTGGAATCATCAGTCCAATCTCCCTGCCGCGCAGGGCGTAAAGGACTACGACGTTTTCTACTTCGACACCGACTTGTCCTATGAGGCCGAGGACGCTGTGATTCGCAGGGCCGAGCAGTTGTTCCAGGATTTGGGCGTGAATGTTGAGGTCAAGAACCAGGCGCGGGTTCACCTCTGGTATGGGCAGCGGTTTGGCCGACCATATCCGCAGTTGCACTCGGCTAAACAGGGGGTGGACCGTTACCTGGTGGCGGGAACGTGCATCGGGTTGGAGATCGCCACCGGTGAGGTGTATGCGCCCTATGGGCTGGCGGATGTGGAGCAGGGGATTCTTCGGATTAACCCACTGCACCCGGAGCCGGAATTGTTTGCGCGCAAAGCCAGGAGTTATCAGGTGCGGTGGCCGTGGCTGAGGATTGTGGAGCCGGTTTGAGCACCGTACAGTCCATTTTTGTGTGGTTGATTGAATTTATCTGCGGCGGTTTGAGTCACTGATGCTATGCGTGGTTTTCTTTCAACCGACCTCAAGGACCGACCATGACCTTCTTCATCTTCCTGCTCGCCTGCGCCGCCGCGGCCAGCACCGGCATCCTTTTCAAACCTGGCGCCTGGTATGAATCCCTCGTCAAACCCAGCTTCACCCCGCCCAATTGGCTGTTCCCGGTCGCGTGGACGATTATCTACCTGCTGCTGGCCTGGGCCGGTTATCGCCTCACACTGATCCCAGGCAGCGAAATGGTATTGGCGCTGTGGGCTGCGCAGATCGCATTGAATACGTTGTGGACCCCGGTGTTCTTCGGCGCCCATCGTATCTTTGCGGGGATGGTGATTATTGCGGTGCTGTGGGTAACGGTGGCGACGATGGTGGTGATGGCGGTGCGTCTGGACTTGATCACCGGCTTGATCCTGTTCCCGTATTTGGCGTGGCTGTGCGTAGCGGCGGCGTTGAATTTCTCGATCCTGCGGAATAACCGTTGATGGCCCACCAACCTTGGCCGGCCAGCGAGTCGGATTTGGCCCAGATGCGCCGCTTCAATCAAAAGCTCGCCTGGATGCCGCGCTTCAAGATCCGTAACCGCGTGACGCCGCGTTTGATCCAGGGGTTGTTGCGCGTCAGCCAAACGCTCAAGAAGGCGCCAGCGGCGCAGTGCAAGATCGTCGACAACGTCCCCGTACGCATCCTGCGGCCAGTCGGCAAGCCTAAAGGCGTGGTGCTGGATATCCACGGCGGCGGCTGGGTGATTGGCAATGCGCAGATGGACGACGATCTTAACCTCGGCATGGTTAACGCATGCGACGTGGCGGTTGTGTCGGTGGATTACCGGCTGGCGGTGGATACGCCGGTGGAAGGGCTGATGGAGGATTGCCTGGCGGCGGCGCGCTGGTTGCTCTGTGAGGATGAGTTCAAACAGCTGCCGGTCTTCGTCGTCGGCGAATCGGCCGGCGGGCACCTTGCGGCGGCGACGTTGTTGGCGCTCAAGCAATGGCCGGAGTTGCTCCAGCGTGTGAGCGGCGCGGTGCTGTATTACGGTGTTTACGATTTGACCGGTACGCCGAGTGTGCGCAACGCCGGGCCGGAGACCTTGTTGCTGGACGGACCAGGAATGGTCGATGCGCTGCGCATGCTGACGCCTGATATCAGCGATGACGAGCGCAGACAGGTGCCGTTGTCGCCGCTGTATGGCGACTTCGACGGCCTGCCACCGGCGTTGATGTTTGTGGGTGAGTTGGACCCGCTCAAAGACGACACACTGTTAATCGCAGAACGGTGGCCACAGGCAGAGGCCCATCTGCTGCCGGAGTCGGCCCATGGATTTATCCATTTTCCGGTGGCGATGGGCGAGGCGGTGTTGGCGTGTAGCCGACGGTGGATCTCGACGAGGATCAGTGGTGAATAGGTGTTTTGGTCGGGCAGCCCTGCTCACCACAACTGGATCCTATTCACCAACCGTCCCGTATCAGACAAGTGACTGAAGGTTCTACGCTTCAGAGTGCTGGGTAGTCGATGTAACCCTCGGCACCTGGCGTGTAGAAGGTGTCTTTGTCGGGCACATTCAAAGCGGCACCACTGAGAAAGCGCGCGGGCAGGTCCGGATTGGCCAGGAACGCGCCGCCGAACACCGCCGCATCGGCTTTGCCCTCGGCGATCAAGGTGTCGGCGCTGTCCCGTGTAAGGCCGCCTCCGATCAGGTAGCGGCCCTCGAACAATTCTCGCAACGCAGCGTGATAGTCGAAGCTCGCCCCGAACAGTGCCACATGCAAGTAGGCCAGTTTCAGCTCGCGCAGTTGCTTGACCAGGTAGGTGAAGGTTTCCTGCGGGTTGGCATCGCTGATGTCGTTGAAGTTCATCTCCGGGGAAATTTTGATGCCCACGCGATCACTGCCTACTTCATCGACCATTGCGGCGAGCACTTCCAGTACGAAGCGGCTACGGTTTTCCACCGAGCCACCGTACTGATCTTCGCGTTGGTTGCTGCTGCTGGAGAGGAATTGCTCGGGCAGGTAACCGGAGGCGGCGTGCAACTCCACCCCGTCAAAGCCTGCCTCGATTGCCCGGCGTGCGGCATGACGGTAGCTGTCGACCACGCCACCGATCTGCGTGACGCTCAAAGCATGGGGCGTGACGAAATCCTGCAGGCCGTTCGCGGTCCAGGTCTGGCCCGCCGGTTTGATCGCAGAAGGGGCCAGCGGCAGCGCGCCGTCGGGCAGCAGTGAAGGGTGAGAGACCCGCCCGCAATGCATCAGCTGCATGAAGATGTGCCCGCCCTGGGCGTGCACGGCTTGGGTGACAGATTTCCAGGCGGCCACGTGTTCGGCGGTTTCGATACCTGGAGTGCTGACGTAGCCTTTGCCCGACGCGTCGGGAAATACGCCTTCCGAGATGATCAAACCGGCGGTGGCACGTTGGGCGTAGTAGGTGGTCACAAGGTCGGAAGGCACACCGGCGTCGTTGGCGCGCGAGCGTGTCATCGGCGCCATGATCAGGCGGTTGGCGAGGGTGTAGCGACCAAGGGAAAGGGGAGAGAAAAGAGCATTCATGGCGGTGTTCCTCATCAGTGATGGGGTTATGATTGATCAATCCGATTTCGGGATAAATGCCTGAAATACGAAATGACTAATCCACTGATGGGATAATGCTGTGGAATTTCTCAACGATATGGCGCTGTTTGTCGAGGTGGTGAAGGCACGCAGTTTCAGTCGCGCGGCCGAAAGCCTGGGCATGCCGAACTCGACGCTGTCCCGGCGCATCAGCGAATTGGAAAAAGGTATCGGCCTGCGGCTGTTGCACCGCACTACGCGCAAGATCGAGCCCACTGAAGCGGGTCAGTTGTACTTTGAGCGGTGCAAGCGCATCGTCGACGAGGCCCGCCTGGCCCATGAACAACTCGGCGAAATGCTCGCCCAACCCAACGGCCTGCTGCGCGCTTCGTTGCCGGTGGATTTCGCGATGGTCTACCTGGCGCCGTTGATTGCCGAGTTTTCCCGGTTGTATCCGGACATCACGTTCGAACTCGACTTAACGCCGCGCCAGGTCGACTTGATCAGCGATCCAGTGGACGTGGTCATTCGCATGGGCGAGCCCGCCAATTCCCACCTGATCGCGCGCAAACTCGCGAATATGCGGCGAGCGTTTTACGCCTCGCCCCAGTACCTGGAACGCGCCGGACTGCCAGCTCAGCCAGCAGATCTGGCGCATCACGAATGTTTGCGCATGCGCGGGTCAAGGGCGCATCGATGGGTCTTGGAGTCGGGGTCGGAGAAGGTGGACGTCGACGTGAGCGGGCGGTTTGAGCTCAACAGCGTGGGCATGCTCAGACGCCTGGCCGCGTTGAACCTGGGGATTGCGCTGCTGCCCGAAGGCATTGCCGAGCAGGATGTGGTCAGCGGGACACTGTGCAGAGTACTGCCCGACTGGCATGGCTCGTCGGTTTCAGTTTATGCCCTGACCGAAACGCGGCTGCTGCCCGCGAAGACCCAGCGGTTTATCGAGTTTTTGCGCGACAAGCTGGAGGATGCATGACTGGCCGGGTAACCTTTCGCCTCCCACTCAAACGAAGGGATGTACATGAGATTCTTCAACCCGGCCTCAAGCGCTCAGCCCCATCCTGCCTGTCCGCCTGCAGCCCTGAAGGGCACTTCATTCTGCAAGTTGCTTGAGTGAGCGAGCTGACGCTACGGCTGGCCAGGATCACCGACCTGCCCGCGGTTTACCGGGGCGAGCGGGGATATATCCAGCGTTGGGAGCCTGCACACGAAGTGGTCTGGCAAGAGCAGTTGGAACGGCACCTCACACGTTGGGTCAACAACGTTGAGCGATTGACGGTGGCCATGCTCGACGGACAGTTCGCCGGTTATTCGATGTGGATGCCCGGGGACGGTCTTGCCGAGTTGTGCACGATCAACGTCGGCGAGGCGTATCGGCGCAAGGGTATTGGGCGTGCATTGCTGGAGGCCTACCGGGCGGCGGCGGGGCAGGCTGGTTATGCGCGGTTGAGCTTGTGCGTGCGGGCGGACAACCCGGCCCGGTTAATGTATGAGGCGGCTGGGTTCGTGTGTGTGGGAACAGCAGCCAACGGGTATTTGCGGTACGAGCGAGTGAGTGAATGATCAATATCCAGACGGTCACGGTTGCCGACATTCCAGAGGTTCTGGCCTTCGTCCTGGCAGCCCGTGCCGAGCTGTTCCCCAAGCTCAGCGATACCAGCATGCCCGCCGACCTGGCGCAATTCGAGGCCACTTACCTTCACGGCGATGGGCACTTCCTGATCGCTCGCCAGGACCACCAGATCATCGCCGCCATCGGTTATTTGCCCTACGACGATCGTTTCCCCCAATTGAATTACCAAGGCCGCAAGACTGTGGAAGTGGTGCGCCTGTTCGTCCTTCCGGCCTTTCGCCGCTTCGGTCTGGCGGGGGAGTTATACCGCGCGTTGGAGGGCAGGGCGCGGGCGGATGGCGTGGACGTGGTGTATCTGCATACCCACCCATTCCTGCCTGGGGCGATTGATTTTTGGGGGCGGCAGGGGTTTGAGATTGTGGATGTCGAGGCCGACCCGGTTTGGCAGACGACGCATATGCAGCGGAGTTTATAGGTTTGCGGTGAGCGCGCTCGTTGTGGTCAGAGGGCTTCTTGTGGTGGAAGTATTTCCTGTGGTGAAAGTACGTCCTGTGCTGAACGTATGTCCTTTGGTGAAAGTGCTTTCTGTAGTGAGCGGGCTTGCCCCGCGCTGGGCTGCGCAGCAGCCCCCAAACCAGGCACTGCGGTTTTTCTGAGGAATTGCGGTGGCTTTATTGGGGCCGCTTCGCAGCCCAGCGCGGGGCAAGCCCGCTCACCACAAAAGGCTCATCGGTCACATAACGCCCGGCCGCGTGGAAGTGCTGTCTGTGGTGAAAGTACTTGCTGTAGTGAAAGTACTTCCTGTGCTGAAAGTGCTTTCTGTAGTGAGCGGGCTTGCCCCGCGCTGGGCTGCGCAGCGGACCTAAAACCAGGCACTGCGGTTTTTCTGAGGAATTGCGGTGGCCTTATCGGGGCCGCTGCGCAGCCCAGCGCGGGGCAAGCCCGCTCACCACAAAAGGCCCATCGGTCACATAACGCCCATCCGCGTGGAAGTGCAGTCTGTGGTGAAAGTACTTCCTGTGGTGAAAGTGCTTTCTGTAGTGAGCGGGCTTGCCCCGCGCGGGGCTGCGCAGCAGCCCTAAAACCAGGCACTGCGGTTTTTCTGCGAAATTGCGGTGGCCTTATCGGGGCCGCTTCGCAGCCCAGCGCGGGGCAAGCCCGCTCACCACAAAAGGCTCATCGGTCACATAACGTCCAGCCGCGTGGAAGTGCTGTCTGTGGTGAAAGTACTTGCTGTGGAGGAAGTGTTTTATGTGCTGAAAGTGCTTTTTGTAGTGAAAGTACTTCCTGTGTTGAAAGTGCTTTCTGTGGTGAGCGGGCTTGCCCCGCGCTGGGCTGCGCAGCGGCCCTAAAACCAGGCACTGCGGTTTTTCTGAGAGATTGCGGTGGCTTTATTGGGGCCGCTTCGCAGCCCAGCGCGGGGCAAGCCCGCTCACCACAAAAGGCTCATCGGTCACTGAGCGTCCATCTGCGGT
The DNA here is from genome assembly GCF_002742505.1 of Pseudomonas sp. 2995-1. Taxonomy (NCBI): domain Bacteria; kingdom Pseudomonadati; phylum Pseudomonadota; class Gammaproteobacteria; order Pseudomonadales; family Pseudomonadaceae; genus Pseudomonas; species Pseudomonas sp. 2995-1. The sequence goes on from NZ_LJSA01000490.1 coordinate 552,631, forward strand.
GCTCACCGAGCGCCTCAGTTGGAACGCAACCGCAGTATCTGCGCTCTATCAAACGGGTCCGTCAGGTAATGCCCCTGCACACCGAACGTCTCCTGCAACCGCTGCGGTGTCAGCACGTCCAGCGGTGTGCCCAGCGCCACCAATTGCCCGTGATCGAGCACCGCCAATCGATCACAGGTCAGGGCCTGATTAAGGTCATGCAGCGCGATCAGCGTCGTCACCGGTAACCCTTGCACACCCTTCAAGATTGCCAGTTGATGTTGAATATCCAGGTGATTGGTCGGCTCATCCAACAGCAGAATCTGTGGCCGTTGCGCCAAGGCGCGGGCGATGTGCACACGTTGGCGTTCGCCGCCGGAGAGGCTGCGCCAGGCGCGTTGGCTCAGGTGGGTGGCGTCCACATCGTGCAGGGCCTGGCACACGATGGCGTCGTCCTCGCGTGACCACGGGCTCAGCGCCGACAACCATGGCGTGCGCCCCAACGCCACGGCGTCGAATACGCGGATGGCGTCGTCGGTGTCGGCCTGTTGCTCCACCACTGCCAGCTGTTGCGCGATGGCGCGGCGGGACAGGTCGCCCAAACGCGTGCCCCCAAGCCGTACCTCACCAGAGGCGGGTGTTCGCAACCCCGCCAGCAGTTTGAGCAAGGTGGATTTACCGGAGCCGTTCGGGCCGACAATCCCCAAGGTTTCCCCCAACTGCACCTCAAGATGAATATCCCGTAGCAACTCGGCATCGCGCACCTTGAAACCCAGGCCCGTACAACTGAGCACCTTCATCGCGCATTCCTCCGCCCGATCAGGATCAACGCGAACACCGGCGCGCCGACCAGTGCAGTGACCACGCCCACCGGAATCACCTGGCCTTTGATCAAGGTGCGCGACAGCACATCCGCCGCGATCAAAAACAGCGCGCCGCCCAAGGCGCTGGCTGGTAGCAACCGCGAGTGCCCGGTGCCCAGCAACAGGCGCACCGCATGGGGGATCACCAGGCCGACAAAGCCGATGGAGCCGACAATCGACACCATCACCGCCGTCACCAACGCCGCGCAGCCCACCAGCACAAATTGCACGCGGCGCACCGGAATGCCGAGGGACGCCGCCGAGTCACTGCCGAAGGTAAACGCATCCAGCGCACGCCGATGCCACAAGCACACCGCCAAGCCGGCAACCGCTACCGGCACCGCCAGCCACACCGAAGGCCAGCGCACACCGCTGAGGTTGCCCAGCAGCCAGAACATGATGCCGCGGGCCTGCTCGGAACTGGCCGACTTGGTAATGAGAAACGCGGTCAGGGCATTGAACATCTGCGAACCGGCAATGCCCGCGAGGATGATCTGGCCGGTACCGCTCATAGAGCCGCTGGCCCGCGCGAGCAAGATCACCAGGGCAAACGCCGCCATGGCCCCGACAAACGCGCCGGCCGACAGTGAAATCAACCCGCCGCCCACGCCCATCAGCGCCACCAACACCGCGCCGGTGGAGGCGCCGGCGCTGATACCCAGCAGATAGGGATCGGCCAGCGGGTTGCGCAGCAACGACTGCAAGATCACCCCACAGGTGGCCAGCCCCGCACCGCACGCGGCAGCGACCAGGGCGCGCGTCAGGCGGTAGTTCCACACCACGCCTTCGTCGATTGGATCGAGCAGATAGCCGGCGTTCCACAGCTTATTGGCGAGCACTTGAAGCACCACCTGCGGCTCGATGGATGTTTCGCCGATGGCCACGCCCGCGAGTAGGGCGGCTGAAAGCAGGGTCAGGGCGAGCAGGGTGCGGATCACGCTTTTACTCATTTGCGCAGGTCGTAGCCGTCGATGGCGCCGGCCAGCTGTTCAAGGCCATCGAACGTGCGGAGGCTGGCCTGCAGCGCCAAGGCGTCGAGGATGATGATGCGGTTGTGTTTGACGGCGTCCATGTTGCGCGTGACCGGGTCGCTGCGCAGGAAGGCGAGTTTCTTTTCATGGTCGTCGGCAGGGTAGCGGCGACGGTCCATGCGGGCGATCACCAGGAACGTCGGATTGGCCTTGGCGATGGTTTCCCAGCCAACAGCGGGCCACTCTTCATCGGACTGCACCACGTTGTGCAGGCCGAGGGTTTCGAGCATGAATTCGGGGATGCCCTTGTGGCCCGCCACGTACGGGTCGCTGGCTATCTCGGAACTGGAGAACCACACCAGCGCGCTGGCTTGCTTGAGGCCTTTACTCTGCGCGGTGGCAACGGACTTGGCCAGGCGCGCCTTGAGGTCGTCGTTCAGCTGTTGGCCGCGCGCCTGCACGTCGAAAATCTCGGCGAGTTGGCTGATGCTCTTGTAGAGCGTCTCGATGCGGAACGGCTCCAGCCGCGTGCCGTCGGCGCCCACCAGATTGTCCTTGCCTTCGCAGTCGGAAGGCAGCAGGTAGGTGGGGATCTTCAACTCGTGGAATTGCTCACGGGTGCCCACCACGCCTTGCGGGCCGACCACCCATTCCAGCTCGGCAGCCACCAGTTGCGGGCGTTTGGCGATCACGGCTTCAAAGCTTGGCTCGTTGTTGGCCAGGCGTTCGATTTTGTCGTTCTGCGCCTGGTACTGGGGCAGCACACTGTTGAACCACAGCGAGGTGCCGACCACTTTGTCGCCGACGCCCAGGGCATACAACATTTCGGTGGCGGCCTGGCCGATGGTCACGCTGCGTGCGGGGGCTTGCGGGAAAGTCACGGCGCTGCCGCAGTTTTGGACCGTCAGCGGGTAGTGAGTGGGCGCCGCTTGAGCCAGGGCACAGAAACCCAGACCGGTGATCAGGGCAGTAACGCGTGGCAGCATGGGGCGATCTCCGTGTGAACCGTAGGTGAAGCAGGGGCAGTACGGCTCGGAAATACGCCCTTGAACGCTGCCGGTCGGGCAGGCAAGGATGTCCTTCCCGGACACCCCGCCGGTTAGTGATTGTGCTGGGCCGGCAGGTCTCCTGACTGATGCGTCTTCGCCACGCTCCAGCCTTCCCGGACGAGGTCCAGTGGCGTTAAGGAGCAGGCTCGGCACCTACAGTTGCGGGGGCAGTTTCGATTGACGCCGCGGGCGGCGTTTCGAATTCCCTATTAGTCCCATGGGGGAACCGGCGGCGCTATGGTAGTTGATTCAGCCTCGCAGAGGGAGGCTGAGCTTCAGTTCGCGTGCCGGTGGCGCGATCTTCGATGTCGCGCCAAGTCATGGCGCCTATCGTTAAAAAGTCGCTAGGACGTTCGCGCCTCGCAAAAAGGAGACGGCCAATGTGTGTTCGTCAGTAGCTTCGCAATCCGTTTTTTGCTTGATCCCGCCTAAATGCGCGATCAGATCGCTCACCACAACACGGCCGCCTGCCATGAAAGGCCCGCTGCGCAGCCGGGGTTATTTTCGATCCAGCCACACCGTCTGCGCATTGCAGAACTCGCGAACGCCGAAGTGCGACAGCTCGCGACCGAATCCACTTTTCTTCACGCCGCCAAACGCCACCCGTGGGTCGGAGACGCTGAAGGCGTTGACGAAGATCCCGCCGGTTTCCAGCTGATTGGCGATATCCCGTGCTTTCGCTGCGTCAGTGGTGAAGATGCTCGCGGTGAGGCCAAATTCGCTGTCATTGGCCAGGGCCACCGCGTGGTCGGCGTCGCGGGCGGTGATGATCGAGGCCACGGGGCCGAACAGTTCCTGTTTGAACGAGGTCATCTGGTCGGTGACGTTGGCGAGTACGGTCGGCTCGTAGTAGTTGCCGTCGCCTGTGACTTTATGGCCGCCGAGCAACAGGGTCGCGCCTTCCTCCAGGGTGGCCTGGACCTGACCGTGCAGCTCGTCGCGCAGGTCGAAGCGGGCCATTGGGCCAATGTAGGTGGCAGCTGATGTGGGATCGCCCATCACCAAGGCACGGCTGGCGTCGACGAACTTGGCCGTGAAGGCTTCCACAACACCGGCTTCGATGATCAGGCGCTTGGCGGCGGCGCAGACTTGGCCACTGTTCTGGAAGCGGCCGATGAGCGCGGCTTGCACGGCGGCGTCGAGGTCGGCGTCGTTGAGCACGATGAACGGGTCGGAGCCGCCCAGTTCCAGCACGCATTTTTTCAACGCGGCACCGGCCTGGGAGCCGATAGCGATGCCGGCGCGCACGCTGCCGGTGAGGGTCACGGCGGCAATACGTGGGTCCGCGATGGCTTTGGACACGCCCTCGGGGGTGACGTTGATCACTTCGAATAAGCCTTCAGCAAAGCCGGCTTTACGGAACGCTTGTTGGATCAGGTAGGCGCTGCCCATCACATTCGGCGCGTGTTTGAGCACGTAAGTGTTGCCGGCGAGCATGGTTGGCACGGCGCCGCGCAGTACCTGCCATACCGGGAAGTTCCACGGCATTACGGCGAGAATCGGGCCCAGCGGGCGGTATTCGATGTGGGCGGTGCCGTTGTCGACCAGGGTCGGTTCCGGGGCGAGCATGGCCGGGCCTTGGGCTGCGTACCATTCACTCAGTTGCGCGCATTTTTCGACTTCGGCACGTGCCTGGGCGATGGGTTTGCCCATTTCCAGAGTGATCATCTGCGCCATGGCTTCGGCTTGCTCGCGCAAGGCGGCGGCCAGGGCTAACAGCAGCTCGGCGCGCTGGCTCACCGGCTGGCGGCGCCAGGTGCGGAAGGCGCTGGTGGCGCGGTCGAGGGCGGCATCCAACTGCGCTGTTGTTTCGTAGGGATAGTTGCCGACGGTTTGGCCGTTGGCGGGATTGATCGATAAGGCGTGGGTGTTCGCGTTCATGGCACCGTCCTGCGTGTACGTTGGGAATGGAGGTCAGCGTACGGGGTTGGATCTTTTCTGGAAACTGAATAATATTAAGCAATACGTTCACGAATGGAGAATGAATTGGATCTCGTGCAACTGGAAATCTTCAAGGCCGTCGCCGAACAAGGCAGCATCAGCGCCGCCGCGCAGTTGATTCATCGAGTGCCGTCAAACTTGACCACGCGGATCAAGCAACTGGAGCAGGATTTGGGCGTGGAGCTGTTTATCCGCGAGAAGAGCCGACTGCGCCTGTCGCCGGCAGGTTGGAATTTCCTCGGTTACGCGCGGCGCATTCTCGATCTGGTGCAAGAGGCCCGCGCGACGGTGGCGGGGGAAGAACCTCAGGGGGCGTTTGCCCTCGGCTCCCTGGAAAGCACGGCGGCGGTGCGTATCCCGGCGTTGCTGGCGGCGTATAACCAGAAGCACACCAAGGTCGAACTGGACCTGAGCACCGGGCCGTCGGGCACCATGATCGAAGGGGTATTGTCGGGGCGCCTGAGCGCCGCGTTTGTCGACGGGCCGGTGCTGCATTCGACCCTGGAGGGCGTGGCGGTGTTTGAGGAGGAGATGGTGGTGATCGCGCCACTGCACCATGCGCCGATCAGCCGGGGGCAGGACGTAAATGGCGAGAACATCTATACGTTCCGCTCGAACTGCTCGTACCGGCATCACTTTGAACGCTGGTTCTCACAGGATGGCGCGGTGCCGGGCAAGATCTTCGAGATTGAGTCCTACCACGGCATGCTCGCCTGCGTCAGCGCCGGTGCTGGGCTGGCGCTGATGCCGCGCAGTATGTTGGAAAGCATGCCCGGGTTCGCTGCGGTGAGTGTGTGGCCGCTGATGGACAGCTTTCGCTTGCTGAACACTTGGTTGATCTGGCGGCGGGGGACTGTTTCGCAGAGTTTGAACAGCTTTGTGAAGTTGCTGGAAGAGCGCGGGCTTGTAGCTGCCTGAATCCACTGTGGGAGGGGATAAGTCCCGTCCCACCTGTTTTTTTTTCAGCCGCCGAACTGGAAGGTGCCCATGGCGAGTTTCGCCATGATTGCTGTCGCACCCAACTGCACCAGCCACAACGCCAAACCACCAAGGAATACACCGAGGGCCACCTGCAACACCAAACTCTTCTGCCGCTTCACCTGCGGCGCGCGTGGGGTGTAGTCGTGCAGTTCGTCGCGGTCGGCGCGCAGGTCCAAGTCGTCGTTTCTCATAGAGCTCTCACAGCAAAGGGGCGGTCAGGGTTCAGTCTAGGGGCTGGACACAAAAAAGGGGAAACCATGGCTTCCCCTTCTGTGCAACGCTAGCAGGTTTACAGCACCTGAACGATTGCCTGTGTGACCGCAGCAATGTTCGACTGGTTCAACGCCGCCACACAGATACGCCCGGTATCCAGCGCGTAGATACCAAACTCGCTGCGCAGGCGGGTGACTTGCTCAACGGTCAGACCGGAGTAGGAGAACATCCCACGCTGGCGACCGACGAAGCTGAAGTCGTGGCCCGGCGCAGCCTTGGCCAGTTCGGCAACCATCTGCTCACGCATGCCACGGATGCGCAGGCGCATCTCGGCCAGTTCGGCTTCCCACTGGGCGCGCAGTTCAGGGCTGTTCAACACGGCGGCAACGATCGCTGCGCCGTGGGTTGGCGGGTTGGAGTAGTTGGTGCGGATCACGCGCTTGACCTGGGACAGGATGCGCGCGCTTTCTTCCTTGGAGTCGCCGACGATGGACAGCGCGCCCACACGTTCGCCGTACAGGGAGAACGACTTGGAGAACGAGCTGGAGACAAAGAAGGTCAGGCCCGATTCCGCGAACAGGCGCACAGCGGCTGCGTCTTCGTGGATGCCATCGCCAAAGCCCTGGTAGGCCATGTCGAGGAACGGCACCAGGTTCTTGGCCTTGACCACGTCCAGCACGTTTTGCCAGTCGGCCGGGCTCAGGTCGACGCCGGTCGGGTTGTGGCAGCAGGCGTGCAGCACCACGATGGACTGCGGCGGCAGGGCGTTGAGGTCTTCGAGCAGGCCGGCGCGGTTCACGTCGTGGGTGGCGGCGTCGTAGTAGCGGTAGTTCTGCACCGGGAAACCAGCGGTTTCGAACAGCGCACGGTGGTTTTCCCAGCTCGGGTCGCTGATGGCGACGACTGCGTCTGGCAGCAGTTGCTTGAGGAAATCAGCGCCGATCTTCAGGGCGCCAGTGCCACCAACGGCCTGGACGGTCACGACACGACCAGCTTCGAGCAGTGGCGAGTCGTTCCCGAACAGCAGGGTTTGAACGGCCTTGTCATAGGCGGCAATACCGTCGATCGGCAAGTAGCCACGGGCGGCGTGTTGCGCCACGCGAATGGCTTCCGCTTCGGCAACGGCACGCAAGAGTGGAATCTTCCCCTCCTCGTTGCAGTAAACGCCTACGCCAAGGTTGACCTTGGTGGTTCGTGTGTCGGCGTTGAATGCTTCGTTGAGGCCCAGGATAGGATCGCGTGGTGCCATTTCGACAGCGGAGAACAGGCTCATTTTTGCGGCAGCTCTATGGGGGAAGGGAGGGACGTGTCGCGCTCCAGCCGAATGCACTAGAGCGGTGCACAAACGGGGAGCTAGTATAGAGGCCATCACGGCTGAGGGCGACAACCGAAACGGCTTTTCGGCCAAGTTTTTCGGTTTATTTGCTGACCGTTAGTCTTATTGCAACGTCGATCCCAGATGGCAGGCAGGACGATTGCCTTGAAACCCGTCACATTCGCCACCACTTCTATGGCTATCATGGTTTTTTCCTACTGCTCGCTCTGAAAGTTCGCGGGTGGTGGTCTATTTCTTCCCCGACGGGTTTACAGTCCGGGGTGACTTCAAGAGGTACGTTATGTCGGATTTCCAACTAGTCACCCGCTTTGAACCCGCTGGCGATCAGCCAGAAGCCATTCGCCAGATGGTCGAAGGCATCGAGGCCGGCCTGGCTCACCAGACGCTGCTCGGCGTGACCGGTTCAGGCAAGACTTTCAGCATTGCCAACGTGATCGCACAGATCAACCGGCCCACCTTGGTGCTGGCGCCAAACAAGACCCTGGCCGCGCAGCTCTACGGCGAGTTCAAGGCGTTCTTCCCGAATAACGCAGTGGAATACTTCGTTTCCTACTACGACTACTACCAGCCTGAAGCTTATGTGCCGTCTTCCGACACCTTTATCGAGAAGGATGCGTCGATCAATGACCATATCGAGCAGATGCGGCTGTCGGCGACCAAGGCGCTGCTGGAGCGCAAGGACGCGATCATTGTCACCACGGTGTCGTGTATCTACGGCCTGGGCAGCCCGGAAGCGTATTTAAAGATGGTGCTGCACGTGGACCGTGGCGACAAACTCGACCAGCGGGAGTTGTTGCGCCGCCTGACGAGTTTGCAGTACACCCGCAACGACATGGACTTTGCCCGCGCCACCTTCCGCGTGCGCGGCGACGTGATCGATATTTACCCGGCCGAATCCGATCTGGAAGCGATCCGCATCGAGCTGTTCGACGATGAAGTGGAGAGCCTCTCAGCCTTCGACCCGTTGACCGGCGAGGTCATCCGCAAGCTGCCGCGCTTCACCTTCTATCCGAAAAGTCACTACGTGACCCCGCGTGAAACCCTGATGGGTGCCATCGAGGGCATCAAGGTGGAGTTGGCCGAGCGCCTGGAATACCTGCGGGCCAATAACAAGCTGGTGGAAGCCCAGCGTCTTGAGCAGCGCACCCGGTTTGACTTGGAGATGATCCTGGAGCTGGGCTACTGCAACGGCATCGAAAACTACTCGCGCTACCTCTCGGGTCGCGAGTCCGGCGCGCCGCCGCCGACGCTCTATGACTACCTGCCCGATGACGCGCTGCTGGTGATCGACGAATCCCATGTCAGCGTGCCGCAAGTGGGCGCTATGTATAAGGGCGACCGCTCACGTAAAGAGACGTTGGTGGAGTACGGTTTCCGGCTGCCGTCAGCACTTGATAACCGGCCGATGCGCTTCGACGAGTGGGAGGCTATTAGCCCGCAGACTATTTTTGTGTCGGCCACACCGGGTAACTACGAGGCTGAACATGCCGGCCGTGTGATTGAGCAGTTGGTGCGTCCGACCGGCCTGGTGGACCCGGAAATTGAAATCCGCCCGGCGCTGACCCAGGTCGATGACCTGCTGTCCGAGATCAATAAGCGTGTCGCTCTGGAAGAGCGGGTGCTGGTCACCACGCTGACCAAGCGCATGTCCGAAGACTTGACCGACTATCTGGCCGACCACGGCGTGCGGGTGCGCTATCTGCACTCGGATATCGACACGGTGGAGCGCGTTGAGATCATCCGTGATCTGCGCCTGGGTACCTTTGATGTGTTGGTAGGCATCAACCTGCTGCGCGAAGGTTTGGACATGCCGGAAGTGTCGCTGGTGGCGATCCTCGATGCGGACAAGGAGGGCTTTCTGCGCTCCGAACGCTCGCTGATCCAGACCATCGGGCGGGCGGCGCGAAACCTTAATGGCAGGGCGATTCTCTACGCGGACCGCATCACCGGTTCTATGGAGCGGGCGATTGGCGAGACTCAGCGTCGTCGCGACAAGCAGATCGCGTTCAACCTGGAAAATGGCATCACGCCCAAAGGCGTGTTCAAGGACGTCGCCGACATCATGGAAGGCGCCACCGTGCCCGGTTCGCGCAGCAAGAAGCGCAAGGGCATGGCCAAGGCCGCAGAGGAAAGCGCCAAGTACGAGAACGAACTGCGCTCGCCGAGTGAGATCACCAAGCGGATCCGCCAGTTGGAAGAGAAGATGTACCAGTTGGCGCGGGATCTGGAGTTCGAGGCGGCGGCGCAGACGCGGGATGAGATTGGCAAGTTGCGCGAGCGCTTGCTGGCTGTCTGATCTGCGGTGGCTGAGCGGGCCTCATTGGGTGCAAGCCTCCTCCCACGCTTTGACTTGTGAACACCGTCAAATGTGGGAGGGGCGGTGCGACGATTCGACTTGCCCTCGATGGCTACGCCTCGGTTTTCCAGAAATCACCCAGGCTGTTACCATTCGCCCCTTGTTTCAATTTTAAGTTTTATCGCCCATTCGAGACCCGCCATGACCACCGTCCGCACGCGCATTGCGCCATCGCCTACTGGGGATCCCCACGTCGGCACCGCCTACATCGCCTTGTTCAACTACTGTTTTGCCAAGCAGCACGGCGGTGAATTCATCCTGCGGATCGAAGACACCGATCAACTGCGCTCCACTCGCGAGTCTGAACAGCAGATTTTCGATGCCCTGCGCTGGCTGGGCATTACCTGGGCTGAAGGCCCGGACGTCGGCGGGCCGCACGGTCCGTATCGCCAAAGCGAGCGCAGCGACATTTACAAGCAGTACACACAGCAACTGGTCGACATGGGCCATGCGTTCCCGTGCTTCTGCACCGCCGAAGAACTGGACCAGATGCGCGCCGAGCAACAGGCCCGTGGCGAAACCCCGCGCTACGATGGCCGCGCGCTGCTGCTGTCCAAGGAAGAAGTGGCTCGGCGCCTGGCTGCTGGCGAACCGCACGTTATCCGCATGAAAGTGCCGAGCGAAGGCGTGTGCGTGGTGCCGGATATGCTGCGCGGTGACGTCGAGATCCCATGGGATCGCATGGACATGCAAGTGCTGATGAAGACCGACGGCCTGCCGACGTACTTCCTGGCCAATGTGGTCGACGACCACCTGATGGGCATCACCCACGTACTGCGTGGCGAAGAGTGGCTGCCGTCGGCGCCGAAACTGATCCTGCTTTACGAATACTTCGGTTGGGAACAGCCGCAGCTGTGCTACATGCCGCTGCTGCGTAACCCGGACAAGAGCAAGCTGTCCAAGCGCAAGAACCCGACTTCGGTGACCTTCTACGAGCGCATGGGCTTCATGCCGGAAGCGATGCTCAACTACCTGGGCCGTATGGGCTGGTCGATGCCGGACGAGCGTGAGAAGTTCTCGTTGCAGGAAATGGTCGACAACTTCGATCTGTCACGCGTGTCCCTGGGCGGTCCGATTTTCGATGTCGAGAAACTGTCCTGGCTCAACGGCCAGTGGTTGCGCGATCTGCCGGTGGAAGAGTTTGCCAGCCGCGTGCAGCAGTGGGCGTTGAACCCCGAGTACATGATGAAGATCGCGCCGCTGGTGCAGGGCAGGGTGGAAACGTTCAGCCAGGTTGCACCATTGGCCAGTTTCTTCTTTGCCGGGGGCGTTAACCCGGATGCCAAGCTGTTCGAGTCCAAGAAGCTCTCTGGCGACCAGGTTCGTCAGTTGATGCAGTTGATCCTGTGGAAGCTGGAGAGCCTGCGTCAGTGGGAGAAGGATGCGATCACTGCGACGATTCAGGCGGTGGTTGAATCCCTGGAACTGAAGTTGCGTGATGCCATGCCGCTGATGTTTGCTGCGATTACCGGGCAGGCCAGTTCGGTGTCGGTGCTCGATGCGATGGAAATTCTCGGTCCGGACCTCACCCGTTTCCGTCTGCGCCAAGCCCTTGATTTGCTTGGTGGTGTCTCGAAGAAAGAAAACAAAGAGTGGGAAAAGCTGCTGGGCGCTATCGCCTAAGCAGGCCGTTGCAGTGACGAAACCCCGGTTTTCCGGGGTTTCGTCGGTAAGTGATTGTTATCCCGGCAAAAAAATTTGGAAAATGTTGAAAATAAATTTGACACACTTCCAAGCCGCCATTAAGATTCGCCCCGTCCTCACCGATGAGGGGCTATAGCTCAGCTGGGAGAGCGCTTGCATGGCATGCAAGAGGTCAACGGTTCGATCCCGTTTAGCTCCACCAATTTACAGGTTCAAGGTCTGGCCACACCGTCCTTGAATAGATCAGGTCTCAGCTCTGATCGGTTGTACAGAAGGTTTTGTCCCCTTCGTCTAGTGGCCTAGGACACCGCCCTTTCACGGCGGTAACAGGGGTTCGAGTCCCCTAGGGGACGCCATTTTCAACAAGCAGCTCGAAAGGTCTGCTGCGCCGCGAGGCGAAAAATCTGGGGCTATAGCTCAGCTGGGAGAGCGCTTGCATGGCATGCAAGAGGTCAACGGTTCGATCCCGTTTAGCTCCACCAA
>NZ_LJSA01000491.1:0-421 GCF_002742505.1 Pseudomonas sp. 2995-1
TCTCATTACACCAAACGTCATTATATCATCTGCTACAATGAGAGCTGTTGGCCTTTCTCCTAACGACATTAATTCAATAACAGCATCCTGACCACCTTCTTGTAACTCTTCATGAAAGACAACATAGTCATCTTTTAAGGTTAAACCTGAGTTTTCTAGAGCATGGCGATATCCTTCTAAGTGATCGACAGTTACTACGAAGTCTAACTTACCACCAATAAAGGCAATCTTCTTGTGGCCTAATAGAAGCAAGTATTCAGTAACAGTCTTTGCAGCCTTATAATTATCGTTGTTGACATAAGTAACATCTTTAATGGACATATCGTTAGGACGACCAATCACTGTGAATGGGAAATTCTCATCTCTCAAGAAAGCCATCACCTTATCTTCCACTCTCGAATAAAGGAGAACGATACCGTAT
>NZ_LJSA01000492.1:0-280 GCF_002742505.1 Pseudomonas sp. 2995-1
ATGATATAACCAATGGAAACCATTACAGCACCAGCTCCAATTAAAAGGGATATTGCAAGTTTTTTAGTGAAGATAACATTAATGAATGCTCCTACTAAAATCCCAGCTCCTGCTATACTCACAAGAAAGCCATATTCACTATCTGAAAGGGAAATTACCTCTTTCGAAAATGCAACCTCAAGTGAATCAATAGCTGTTTGCAATACGATGAAAACACTAAATAAGAAATAAATTGTCATTACATAAATAAATTTACGGCTAAAATTCCAAACAATATTCC
>NZ_LJSA01000493.1:0-312 GCF_002742505.1 Pseudomonas sp. 2995-1
GTCTATCAAGAATGAAAATGTTAAGTTAGGAGGAAGTATACATGTATTATCCTTATCATAATCCTTATTAATCACAGATGCGGGGCAATCCACAACAACAACAAGGTCAGTATCCATATTCCGATCCAGCTTATTCCTACTATGGAGGATACCCATACTCTGGTTATGAACGAGAATTTTCAGGGAACGATTTAGAAAGACAGCAACCCTTAAGAGGTCAGGCTACTTGGACAGATGGTGGTGCTGTAACAAGATGTGGTATACCATGGTCTCATAATAATTATATGACTGTAGCTGTAGGTACAAATACGC
>NZ_LJSA01000494.1:0-284 GCF_002742505.1 Pseudomonas sp. 2995-1
AACAAAAAGGTTTGATGCGGGGAAGTTAGAGGGGGGGGACAGTGGATTTAATTATTGTTTAAGTTTTGTTAAATTAGGTTTTGCATACCAACAAATTTATAATTTTCGTATTTATAGAGAGGTTGAGTGTAATTGAATATTGAAAAATCAATAACTGGGAAGAATATTCCGAATTTTACCTCTTATTAATTTTTATCTTTTTCAGAACGTCTTACTATACATCTGTCACAGATTTATTTATTATGTTTAAGTATTGTTCATGTGCGACTTTAGTCGTAGGAGGG
>NZ_LJSA01000495.1:0-312 GCF_002742505.1 Pseudomonas sp. 2995-1
CAGACTATTATCATCATAGAAAACCAACCCAATACTCTACTAATTCGAGAACTGCTTGCCTCCAGTCTATCGCCTGAAGAAACACTCCATGTACATTTTATCAATAACTTTTCCTATTACCAAATGTATGGTGAATTTTGTTGTGAAAGTACATTATCTTATTTCAGTGAGTTTATTGAACCTTTTCAAAAACAAAACAGACAAATTCGGACATGGGCTCATGTGGAATGGGAAGATCAAAAGGATATACTACCAAAACTTATACATCACGAACATGCCTCTGATCACTTATTAAAAGGTACTGGTTTAATA
>NZ_LJSA01000496.1:0-310 GCF_002742505.1 Pseudomonas sp. 2995-1
CGCCTGCTCATACAGAAGAAGCAATGCTTGATAAGAACGTTTCTAGCTTGCTTGCTGAAAAAATAAAGTGGTTGTTGTAAACGTGGGGACGGTTCTTGCGTTTTCGCTTTGAGCGAAAACACAAGAACCGTCTTATTTTTTGTAGGTGTTGACTGAGTTTTGGTTTTTTGCTGTTATTCGGGTAAGACCTAGGTCTGGTCTTACTCGAGTTTTGGCTTTCTGCAGTTTTTCAAGTAAGACTAACTACGGGTCTTGCTCCAGTTTTCGAATTTTCACATTTTTGGAGGGAGATCTAGCCTCGGTCCCTCCT
>NZ_LJSA01000497.1:0-373 GCF_002742505.1 Pseudomonas sp. 2995-1
GATATACAAAATCAAAAACAAATTCTTCAAAAAATGCCAAGCCATTATGCGAAACAATGTTTAGATAGATTCTCAATTTATCAGCTCGTTGCACTGTTACAGACGATGAAAAAATCCGAAAGAAAAGAGTTAATTAACATCATAGATAATGGAAAGAAAGAACTCATTTTGAGTCAGATGAATGTACCGTTGAATACTGTAGGGGCGATTATGAATACCGATTTCATTTCGACTACTACTGATATGACAATAGAAGATGTACTATTATTAATTCAATCTAGAAAAGATAATATCCCGATTGAGCTCTTTGTCACAAACACTCAGAACCAATTAGTCGGTTCCATATACATCGATGAATTACTCAAAGCATACC
>NZ_LJSA01000021.1:0-229 GCF_002742505.1 Pseudomonas sp. 2995-1
CTATGGTAGCGGGAGCAGTGATCTCAGGTGCTCTTGTCGGGGATAAAATGTCTCCTTTATCTGATACAACAAACTTAGCTTCCTCCGTTGTTAAGATTGATCTGTTTGAACATATTCGTCATATGTTGTGGGTTGGAGTTCCTGCTTTTTTAATTTCACTCATTTTATTCACTATTGTTGGGCGAACAAATGTAAATATCGAATTAAATACTTTAGATGAGATGCTTAT
>NZ_LJSA01000498.1:0-280 GCF_002742505.1 Pseudomonas sp. 2995-1
ACATACACTACTTGAATTAGAAGAGAATGGCGTACAAGTTGAGTTTGAAGCCGAAGAAGAGATTGTATTTGATTTTGACGCAGATGGACCTAGACCTGAAGGTGTTTTCTACAAAGTAGAAGAAGGCTCCACTACTGTTTATTTATTGGGTTCCATCCACGTTGGTATGGAAGAACTTTACCCTCTACATGAATCTATCGAGACTGCTTTTTTAGAGTCTGATCACTTGGCAGTGGAAATAGATATTACAGACATTGATGAAATGGCTATGACACAGTAC
>NZ_LJSA01000499.1:0-294 GCF_002742505.1 Pseudomonas sp. 2995-1
GGTTGGTCGATGGCCTCTTGTGGACGATGTTCTGCTAAGAGTTTATCTATTTCTTCAGGATTACTGATCTCTTTTAAAAGATTTACAGATTCTCCAACACCAAGAAGATAAACTTTACCACCAACCCTTACCATCTGAACGGAACGGTTAGACCCCAGTCCAACACCTCCAACTGCTTCAATTGTAGAATGGCTCCGAAAAGAACGGCTTTTATTATTTATAAATTTTAAGAGAGCGTATATAAGGAAAATAACAAAAGCTAGTGCCAAGAACATCTGAAAAGATAGAAAAAAT
>NZ_LJSA01000500.1:0-306 GCF_002742505.1 Pseudomonas sp. 2995-1
TCTTTAAGGTGTTTTTTCTCTTCTTGAAGTATATGAATTTCCTCTTTCATGCTCATATATTCACTACCCACAACAAAAACAAAAGAACTGAGGAAGGTTATTGAAAGAACGATAACGATAACTTTCAGTTTCATATTGTATCCCTCCTAAGTTAACATACAAGTTAATATCTTATATCATAATCACAATAACATCAAATAGAACGCGCTAAAGTACCAAATTTAAAAAGGATAATCGCTTTATAAACGATTACCCTCTTTGTTCTATATATACACTTTAGCGCAGTCTTTTTCATTAGCCTTGACT
>NZ_LJSA01000501.1:0-229 GCF_002742505.1 Pseudomonas sp. 2995-1
CCTCAAATGGTAATAAATATTGTTTCAATTGGGAACGTGATTTAAAGGATGCTAAAAGTGCAATGATGAGACGCTCTTTATGCGTTACACCATCTATGGTTCTATTTGTAAGCAAGTAAAAAGTATGTTGGCTTTTGGATTCACTGTGAATAGCTTCACCAATATAAAAAATTCGTGAAGCTAATTTTAACAATTTCAAGTCATCTTTTGATAATGGATTACTTAGTAA
>NZ_LJSA01000502.1:0-344 GCF_002742505.1 Pseudomonas sp. 2995-1
CCACGGGACGGCCAATATAATCAGATAACGCTGCCCACCCCAATCTTCCACCTCCATTAAATATTCCCATAACTCCAACCATTGTAGCTGCTCCAACTGTGGATAAGCCCACTACTTCTTGAGCCATTGGAGAAGCCACAGAAATCATCATGATTCCAGCAGTTACATTAATAAGCATCATGCTCCAAAGCATCCAAAAGCGTCTTGTTCTCACAGCTTCCTTTGCTGTAAGTTGAGATAAGTCTCTTTTCATTACTTTTTTCCCAGAAGCTATTGCTTTCTTCATCCCTTCAGGTAACCATCCTTTAGGAGGTGGAGAGATATAAAGTGCACCTAGTACCATT
>NZ_LJSA01000503.1:0-306 GCF_002742505.1 Pseudomonas sp. 2995-1
TATACAAACGATGTCCCTAGCAAGAAGGAGCTTGAAACCTAACTCTCATGTATTAATCATTGATGACTTTATGAAAGCTGGAGGTACTATACGGGGCATGATGGATTTAGTAACGGAATTTCAATCTACAGTTGCTGGCGTAGGTGTCCTTACTGAAGCAATACATGAAGAGGAGAAACTCGTAGATGACTATGTTTCCTTGACCAAGCTGACAGAAATGGATGTGAAGTCAAGAAAAATGAAGGTAGAGCGTGGAACATTTTTTGATGTTTGAAAAAGGTAGTAGACTTCTATAAGGTTATGTGG
>NZ_LJSA01000504.1:0-235 GCF_002742505.1 Pseudomonas sp. 2995-1
TCACCCTTCACTTAATATAGCTAATTTCGGATCTGAGATCGTAGATGTTAACCTTCACCTTCGGTTTAGGTAGTGGATTCTTATTGAGGAATAGATTGAATTTCTCCCAGTTAAAAGACTTACATTGGCTTCGTCTATTTAGCCATTTAAAGAGAAGTCTTTGTACTTGGTCTAGGAATTCTTTCACTGTGTGGATATTATCTGTTATGCAGTAATAATTAAAGTAACCTGTAAG
>NZ_LJSA01000022.1:0-229 GCF_002742505.1 Pseudomonas sp. 2995-1
TTCATAGGCAGCTGCATCAGATGGCGCTAAAGCCTCCTGGTCTTCAATAAAGTCACCTAAATGAGAATCATCCTCTTCTCCAATAGGAGTTTCAAGAGAAACTGGTTCTTGAGCAATCTTTAAAATTTCACGAACCTTTTCAGGAGTTAAATCCATTTCTTTAGACACTTCTTCTGGTGAAGGTTCTCGCCCTAGATCCTGTAGAAGCTGTCGTTGCACTCTTATTAAT
>NZ_LJSA01000505.1:0-306 GCF_002742505.1 Pseudomonas sp. 2995-1
ATTTATATACGGCTTTATATTTAGTTTCAATATCCCCGAATAATACAGATGAACCACTAAACTCAAACTCAAGATTATATCCCAGCATATAATAGGTGTCCTTTTGGATCATCAATTGATAAACACCATTCCCGACTAACTCATCTGCATCAAAAATCCAGTCACTCTCCACATCTGTTATGGTTGAACCAGCTAAAAAGGAACTGAACTCTTCACCCTCGCCTTGAAACGATAGAACATAATGATCCCCATGATCAGATACTTCAAAAGCGGAATTCATTTCCGCATAATCCTCAACATCTTCAG
>NZ_LJSA01000506.1:0-230 GCF_002742505.1 Pseudomonas sp. 2995-1
GCTCTTGATGATTTACCTGATGGTCAACCAAAATCAGCCCTGAAGCAAATTGCAAACTACATCGGACAAAGAAAGTTTTAATACTTAGAAAAAGACTATGTTGTGTTTTAGAACTGATAACGTTTTCTATAACGTTCAATGAAAAATACGAAAAAAGACCTCTCAAATTATAAATTAATAATTTGAGGGGTGTTTTTTTAAAATGTAATAATTTATAATATTTTCACCTT
>NZ_LJSA01000507.1:0-306 GCF_002742505.1 Pseudomonas sp. 2995-1
GAAGAACCCGCACACTTCGCATGGAGAGCCGCAAGTAATCCAGAGTTTTGCACACAATTAATGTGAATCTGCACACTTGATATAGGAAAGTGAACACTAGGTAGGAAAATCCGCACACTTATAAGAAGAATCCGCACACTTCGCATGAAGAGCCGCATGTAATCCAGGGTATTGCACACAATTAATGTGAATCTGCACACTTTATATGGGAAAGTGCACACTAGGAAGTGAAATCTGCACACTTATAAGAAGAATCCGCACACTTCGCATGGAGAGCAGCATGTAATCCAGGGTATTGCACACAAT
>NZ_LJSA01000508.1:0-275 GCF_002742505.1 Pseudomonas sp. 2995-1
ATCAAGTACTTCGCGAACAGTTTTTGTAGAAGTGATTTGGTTCTCAGTGTTCACGTTGATTTTTGCAGTTCCAAGAAAGATTGCTTTTTGGATGTCCTTTAAAGGAATTCCAGTACCACCGTGAAGTACTAATGGTACTCCAGTTAGGTTCATTACTTCTTCCATTCGGTCAAAACCAAGGTTTGGTTCACCTTTGTATGGTCCATGTACAGAACCTAAAGCAGGTGCGAAGCAGTCTACTCCAGTTTCACGTACTAATTGATCACACTCAGAAG
>NZ_LJSA01000509.1:0-228 GCF_002742505.1 Pseudomonas sp. 2995-1
ATTTCTTAGTTCATTTAATTGACCTGTAATTTTTTTTAGATATCTTCTGCTTTCGCAAACATAATCGTACCATTGATAGATTTGTTGGAATCTTATGGTCAGTTTCTCTTTTATACTATTAATATATACTGTTTCATTTTCTAATTCTTTTCTTAAGACTTTCTCCTTCCCTTTAAGTTCCTCTAATTCTTTATACTGTTTCTTAAGATTAATATCTAAGATATTTAT
>NZ_LJSA01000510.1:0-306 GCF_002742505.1 Pseudomonas sp. 2995-1
ATAATGCACCGATCGAGCTTTGATCAGTGCACTAATTTGGATTTTCTAGCTTTTTATGCACCAATCTCGCTTTGATCAGTGCATTAATTTGGATTTTCTAGCTTTTTATACACTGATCAGCCTTCGATCAGTGCCCAATTCGGCTTTATTGCTCTTTTTCAACACCGATCAGTTTTCACTATGTATCAGGAAACGGCCTAATTTGCTTTTATTAATTTTTTAATCCCTGATCGCCCTTCGATCAGGGACCCAATTTAAGCTTTCCCCATTTAAAATCCCTGATCGACTTTCGACCAGGGATACAAT
>NZ_LJSA01000511.1:0-270 GCF_002742505.1 Pseudomonas sp. 2995-1
AAAAAGTGAGGTGTATTTCTGATTCGCGTGACACTCTCACTATCTCCAACGATCAATCCAGATAAGTCAGCAAACATGTTCCTGTTTTTATAAACAACTTCCGCTGCATCTAGCATCCACGGATCACCAAAATGGGCCATAACAAAAGTTATATCTCGGTGCTGTACTGCTACCTCATCTAATGTTAATGGGTGAGCGTATTTAAGGAGACCCCTCTCTGAATACGTATCCCCCGTGTGAAAAACGTCAGGCACTTGATAGGATTTAGCT
>NZ_LJSA01000512.1:0-305 GCF_002742505.1 Pseudomonas sp. 2995-1
TTACAGTATCGCAAATGATGGTGGCGTTTCACTTAGAGGAATATATAAAGGTCACATGGGATACGCCTATGCTGAGAAAATTGATTCAGAGTCAGTTACCATGTTATTAAACGAAGCAATGGAAAACGCTGAAATTCTTGATACAGATGATCAAGAAGTTATTTTTGAAGGTTCTGATAGTTATAAAGAAGTAACTTTGTATTCAGAAAAGCTTAACGAGTTTTCTGGTGAAGAGAAAATAAAGTTATTAAAAAGGCTTGAAGAAGAGTGCTTCTCTCTTAGTGAAAAAGTAAATAGTGTAAATT
>NZ_LJSA01000513.1:0-272 GCF_002742505.1 Pseudomonas sp. 2995-1
AATCACCACAATGTAAATAGTCTTTTAAAAATTGTATATTATGAAGAATGATATGACCATCTTGCATTGATAACACATCGGTTTTTTTTAAGTCATTTAGCATTCTGTTAACACTCTCTCGTGTAGTTCCAATATAATTGGCTATATCCTGGTTTGTTAATTGAACATTTATTAAAATACCATCATTCGATTCAACACCATAAGAATTACTAAATCGAACTAACGTAGAATAAAATGCACCTGTTTTTCCGCATAAAATTAAATCACGAAAC
>NZ_LJSA01000514.1:0-305 GCF_002742505.1 Pseudomonas sp. 2995-1
TTTATGAATAGCTTCGTCAGAAAATTTCAATTTTATTCCTTCAGTTTCTAATAAAGCTTTATATTGTTTTGTTAATGCATTATTAGGATCCACTAATATGCGGATAAAGTCATCAACCGTTAAGCTAGATAGTTCAACACGTATTGGAAAACGTCCTTGAAGTTCCGGTATTAAGTCGGAAGGTTTTGAAAAATGAAAAGCTCCCGCTGCAACGAAAAGTACATGGTCGGTCTTTACTGGACCGTATTTTGTCATTACAGTAGAACCTTCCACTATTGGCAGGATATCTCGCCGCACACCTTCTC
>NZ_LJSA01000515.1:0-284 GCF_002742505.1 Pseudomonas sp. 2995-1
ATGCATCAGCAATCACCTATTGGTTTATTTTTTTCGTAACGGTGTATTTTGCAATGAAGGTAAGACCATTCACAGAATTTCAGTTGTTTAGATCGTTTGAAGCGATATCTTTTATAACGTGGAAGGAGATCCTTCTCCTTGGACTTCCTATTGGTTTAACTATTTTCTTTGAAACCAGTATTTTTTCTGCGGTAACTTTATTGATGAGTAAGTTTACAACTGAAATTATTGCTGCACACCAAGCCGCACTAAATTTTGCAAGTATTTTTTATATGGTTCCATTA
>NZ_LJSA01000516.1:0-305 GCF_002742505.1 Pseudomonas sp. 2995-1
AGGATTTGGAGCACCTATAGCAGTAGTTGCACCATTACTTGTTGGTATTGGAGTTAAGCCCGTAACAGCTGTTGTCATTCCTCTTATAGGTCATGCATGGGCAAATGTATTTGGGACACTAGCCGTGGCGTGGATAGCTACAACAAATGTTGTGACTATTGAAGATGCTGCTACTACTGTGTTTTATACTGGTATTTTACTTTGGATTCCAAATATAATTGCTGGTCTGATGATTTGCTGGCTATTTGCTAAATGGAAGGGAGTTAAGGAAGGATTCTTGGCGGTGGTCATCATCTCTACTATAC
>NZ_LJSA01000517.1:0-305 GCF_002742505.1 Pseudomonas sp. 2995-1
CCTTTATAGCTTCTTTTAATGATAATATCTCCTCAGGATCAGTAGTGGATTCCTCCCAAGTAATATCTTCGGAGAAGCTTATATCTACTATTCTAGGAGTATCTAATTCACCCTCTAATTCTCCCTCTGCATAGTATTCAAGCAGTTCTTCTTCTGAAACATATTCTAAAATTAATGAATCTATAAGTTCACCTATATCCTTATTAACATTTAAATGTCCAACACTAAGATCTCCAACAAATATCTCATAGGTCACGGCTGATAGATCAACAGACTCTTTTAACTGTTCAACTGTTTCTTCATTA
>NZ_LJSA01000518.1:0-305 GCF_002742505.1 Pseudomonas sp. 2995-1
CTGGATAACAACGAGTTGTTTCGACGCACAGACTTCAGAGAATAAGCTAGTAGAGAAAGAAACAGGGACTCCGAAGCGTAACTTCGTCCGAAGACAACATGAAAAAAACATCATTGAGAAACAACATGGGGCCTTAGCTCAGCTGGGAGAGCGCCTGCCTTGCACGCAGGAGGTCAGCGGTTCGATCCCGCTAGGCTCCACCATTTAAACTTGAAAATTGGCGGTGTAGCTCAGCTGGCTAGAGCGTGCGGTTCATACCCGGGAGGTCGGGGGTTCGATCCCCTCCGCCGCTACCATATAGGACC
>NZ_LJSA01000519.1:0-268 GCF_002742505.1 Pseudomonas sp. 2995-1
GACTTCGTTTAGCCACACTATTTCGACTTAGCCCACCTCTCTCACTGCCCGAAAAGCCTCATCAATCGCCGCATGGGCGTACGCACTCCACGCCGCATCCGAGTTGGCGATGCTCACAGGCCCTACAGGTTTGCGCGCCAGATTCATCAACGCTTCATATGAAGCAAGTTGTGTCGTCAAGTGAGTTGCATGCTGTTGTAGTGAGCGGGCTTGCCCCGCGCTGGGCTGCGAAGCGGCCCCCATGAAAACCACACAGGCCGTCTGAAAA
>NZ_LJSA01000520.1:0-304 GCF_002742505.1 Pseudomonas sp. 2995-1
GTGCCGACTTTGGCGCTGTTCTCAACAATGGTGGTAGCAGCCACGGTGATGACCGGGATGTCGTTGACCAAAGTAACGACCGGCTGAGCATCGCTGTGCGAAGTGGCGTTGTCGGCGTCGGTGACGGTCAGGTCAATTTTCGGCAACTGGTTGCCGGCGTTGACGAAATCAGCGCCCTTCTGCGTCAGCACAACGTTAGTGCCAGACAGGGTGTAGTAACCCTGAGTATTGGTGCCGGTGGTGAAATCAACTTTCAGGCTGGCAGTAGGCGTTTCTTCGTCGGTAGCAACGAAGCTACCGGCGA
>NZ_LJSA01000521.1:0-303 GCF_002742505.1 Pseudomonas sp. 2995-1
ATCTAGGAGAGCCAGAAGAGCCATTTATTACAAAGTTTGCTCCCGCAGTTTTTAAAAACATGACGATTGCCGAAGCATATGATTTCACTGAAAAATATACAGGGGAGGCCCCAACTTTTAAGAATGGGACTTCAAGTTCTGATTATGCATCAAAAGTGAGTGCAGACTGTGTCACGCTTTTAACGGAACTACCATATTTCTTCGATGCTAGAATTGAGGATTTGAGGGAAGGGGACATGACGAGGAAGGAAGCAGTACTACAGAATATTTACCAATCGCAGTGCCATTTTGCTGTTTTGGATG
>NZ_LJSA01000522.1:0-303 GCF_002742505.1 Pseudomonas sp. 2995-1
GGTAGACTGTTCTACAATATATTAGAGCACCTACCCCTTAATTAATATTTAGTAGGAAGTGGTCATGATGATCAAGGATAAACGCACGCTATTATCTACCATAGTCGTGTTCATTTTCGGAATTGCGTTATTTTACATTGGAACGGATGGTTTTCGCGCGTACACTGCTGAAACAGCAAGGATCTATCAATTAGTTGAAACACAGCCACAATTCCCTGAAGTAACCCTTGAGGATAGTAGAGCAGACACGTACTCTATCTCAAAATTTCAAGGGAAGTATATAATCATCACCTTTATGTACAC
>NZ_LJSA01000523.1:0-242 GCF_002742505.1 Pseudomonas sp. 2995-1
ATTCTCTTTCCCCACGCTAAAAAGTCGGTACCTCTGCTAAATAGTTGGTTTAACGGAGGAAAGAAAGTGAAGAAAAAAGAGCAGGCAGAACGATATGTTATCAATAAATATCTCAATCAAAAATATGGCTGGATCCAATACGGGTCCAGTCTTTTTTCTTTTATCCAATCTACCTTCAATCCCTTGTCCAATAGGTGTTAAGGTGTTTTTCATATCGTTTTCTATACAGTTCCAAAGAACAC
>NZ_LJSA01000023.1:0-228 GCF_002742505.1 Pseudomonas sp. 2995-1
GGGCTGATACTAGTTGGGTTCTATTGCTTGTTCCTATTCCCTGTGTTTACCCATTACAATATTCCGCTAAAGCAAGTCTATCAATATGCACTCTATATCGGTGCAGCCTATCCCCATTATGCGTTGGGGATCTCGGTAGCCTGGCTGGTGATGATGTTTACCTCCCTTTATACAGGATTCATTTTCTTTTTCTTCGCAAGCCTTTCCGCATTTATCATCATGTACGGT
>NZ_LJSA01000524.1:0-303 GCF_002742505.1 Pseudomonas sp. 2995-1
CTTCGTACCTGTGAATCTTCTGGATTTTTAAAAGGATTGAATCTAACTGGACGTTGCGGAATACCCGCTAACAATGCAGCATCTTCAATTTCCAGTTCATGTAATTCTTTGCTAAAGTAATAATCAGCAGCCCTTGTACACCGTAGTAGCCATCATCAAAATATATTACGTTTAAATACATTTCGAGAATCTGATCTTTTGAAAATTTTTGTTCTAACCTAACTGCTAAGTATTGTTCTTGAAGTTTACGAGAAACTGTTTTTTCTGATGATAAAAATAAGTTTTTTACAACTTGCTGAGTAA
>NZ_LJSA01000525.1:0-230 GCF_002742505.1 Pseudomonas sp. 2995-1
TACTGAAAAATATAGTCATGGCATATTGGGAAAAGTTCATCAGGAATAGCTTGTGGATATGCATGATAATATCCAAGTATCTCCACTCCAGGATTAATGGCAAATTCGTCCTCGATACTATTGTAATGCCACCAGTCCGCATGAGGATGTTCATTCATATGAGATAGCTTTAATGGCCAATGATTATACTCCTCATACGTTTTGGTGAAATAGGTCATAGATGCTTTAAC
>NZ_LJSA01000526.1:0-303 GCF_002742505.1 Pseudomonas sp. 2995-1
GTACAAGGCCCGGGAACGTATTCACCGCGGCATGCTGATCCGCGATTACTAGCAATTCCGGCTTCATGCAGGCGAGTTGCAGCCTGCAATCCGAACTGAGAATGGCTTTATGGGATTCGCTCAACCTCGCGGTTTTGCTGCCCTTTGTACCATCCATTGTAGCACGTGTGTAGCCCAGGTCATAAGGGGCATGATGATTTGACGTCATCCCCACCTTCCTCCGGTTTGTCACCGGCAGTCACCTTAGAGTGCCCAACTGAATGCTGGCAACTAAGATCAAGGGTTGCGCTCGTTGCGGGACTT
>NZ_LJSA01000527.1:0-303 GCF_002742505.1 Pseudomonas sp. 2995-1
GACCATATAGAGACAAATCGCCGGCTCCTGTGGTTGCCCAGATGGAAGAACAGCTATCTGGTGCATGTGCCATGGAGATCGCAGCTTTTGATGAGTTCGCTAACTTTATTACAGAAGGAGAAGTCACTGAGAAATACGACCATATTATTTTTGACACGGCTCCTACAGGACATACGTTACGTTTGCTACAACTGCCGTCTGCATGGTCAGGATTTTTAGAAGAAAGTACTCACGGTGCTTCATGTTTAGGTCCTTTATCAGGGTTAGAAGAAAAGAAGTCATTGTATGAAGCTACGGTTAGAG
>NZ_LJSA01000528.1:0-268 GCF_002742505.1 Pseudomonas sp. 2995-1
ACTAAACTGTTGGAAAAATACCTCGTTTCAATCTCATCAGTCAATGTTTTAGCAAACTCCTCACTATCGATAACGACCATAGTTTCTGTGCTAAGAAACGAACTTCTTGCGTCCAAGTTAAAAGATCCTATTAAACTGAGCCTATCGTCAAAAATATAGGTTTTAGCATGGACCGAATCTGGTCCTTGATATTCAAGAACTGATGAGGAGAAGTCAACTACTTTTTCTCTTACATTTGTATAACCTGAGAAAGCGATCACGTTCGGTG
>NZ_LJSA01000529.1:0-27115 GCF_002742505.1 Pseudomonas sp. 2995-1
GGCGCAGCGGACGGGACTCGAACCCGCGACCCCCGGCGTGACAGGCCGGTATTCTAACCGACTGAACTACCGCTGCGCGTCGGTGCAACTTTTAACGTTGCGTTTTACCCGAAGGTAAAACTCTCAAGAAGTGGTGGGTGATGACGGGATCGAACCGCCGACCCTCTGCTTGTAAGGCAGATGCTCTCCCAGCTGAGCTAATCACCCTTTGCTTCGTTGAGGCCGCGAAATTTACGCAGGTAGCGGACCTAAGTCAATAGCCTGCTTGAAGTTTTTCTGAAAAAGACAAAATTGCTTCAAGACCCCACTACTCGCTGTAGATCATCTTCTTGCTCATACCACCGTCCACCACGAACTCCTGGCCAGTGACAAACCCGGCCTGGCGCGAAAGCAGCCACGCCACCATTGCCGCCACATCCTCCACTACCCCCACCCTGCCCGCCGGATGCTGGGCATGATCGGCGTCAGTCAACGGCTCGGCACGCCGCGCAGCGGGGTCACGGGCATCGATCCAGCCAGGGCTGACCGCATTCACCCGCACTTCCGGCCCAAGACTCATCGCCAAGGCATGAGTCAGGGCCAGCAGGCCGCCCTTGCTCGCCGCGTAAGCCTCGGTATCAGGTTCCGATTGACGGGCCCGAGTCGACGCCAGGTTGACGATGGACCCGCCGTGAGCACGCAGGTAAGGCGCACAGTGCTTGGCCAGCAACATCGGCCCGCTTAGGTTCACCGCCAGCACGCGGTTCCAGTAAGCCAGGTCCAGGCTTTCCAGGGTGATATTGCGCGGGTCGGCCACCGCCGCGTTACACACCAACGCGTCCAGGCGGCCGAATTGCCCGAGCACTTCAGCAACCCCTTGGGCAACCTGCTTCTCGTCGGCCACGTCCATGGTGATAAACCAAGCGTTCTCGCCCAGCACCTTAGACACCTTGGAGCCGCGCTCGCGATCCAGGTCGGTCAATACCACTTGCCAGCCTTCGCTGATCAGCCACGCGGCAATCCCGAGGCCAATACCTCGTGCCGCGCCAGTCACCAGTGCGACGCGCCCATTACTGGCCGTTGCAGCCTCCATGGACCATTCGATCACAAGGCAGCCAGCCCGCGGGCCAGGTCTGCCTGCAAGTCGACCACGTCTTCCAGGCCTACCGCGATGCGGATCAGGCTGTCCCGAATGCCGGCCGCTTCACGCTCCTGCGGCGCCAGGCGCCCGTGGGAGGTGGTGCTCGGATGGGTAATGGTGGTTTTGCTATCCCCCAGGTTGGCCGTGATGGAGATCAGACGCGTCGCGTCGATAAAGCGCCAGGCGCCCTCTTTGCCACCCTTCACCTCAAAGCTCACCACGGCACCGAAACCACGCTGCTGGCGCTGGGCCAACTCGTGTTGCGGATGGCTCTTGAGGCCGGCGTAGTGCACTTTCTCGATACCGTCCTGCTGCTCCAGCCACTCGGCCAGAGCCTGAGCGTTGGCGCAATGAGCTTTCATGCGCAGGCTGAGGGTTTCCAGGCCTTTGAGGAAGATCCATGCGTTGAACGGGCTCAGGGTTGGGCCGGCAGTACGCAAGAAACCCACCACTTCCTTCATCTGCTCGCCGCGACCGGCGACCACGCCACCCATGCAACGACCCTGGCCGTCGATGAACTTGGTAGCCGAGTGCACGACGATGTCCGCGCCCAGCTTGAGCGGCTGCTGCAAGGCCGGCGTGCAGAAGCAGTTGTCGACTATCAGCATCGCGCCCTTGGCGTGAGCCACTTCGGACAGCGCGGCGATATCCACCAGCTCGGCCAGCGGATTGGACGGGGACTCGACGAACAGCAACTTGGTGTTGGCCTTGATTGCAGCGTCCCAGCCGGACAAATCTGCCAGGGGCACATAGTCCACTTCGATACCGAAGCGCTTGAAGTACTTCTCGAACAGGCTGATGGTCGAACCAAACACACTGCGCGACACCAACACGTGGTCACCAGCGCTGCACAGACTCATCACCACCGACAGGATGGCCGCCATGCCGGTGGCCGTGGCCACCGCTTGCTCAGCGCCTTCCAGGGCCGCAATGCGCTCTTCGAACGCGCGCACGGTCGGATTGGTGTAGCGCGAATACACATTGCCTGGCACTTCGCCCGCAAACCGCGCAGCCGCATCGGCGGCAGTGCGGAACACGTAGCTGGAGGTGAAGAACATCGGATCACCGTGTTCGCCCTCTGGCGTACGGTGCTGGCCAGCGCGCACAGCCAGGGTATCGAAAGCTACGCCATCGAGGTCGCTGTCCAAGCGACCGGCATCCCATTCCTGACTCATGCTGCGACTCCTTACTCAATTCTTTATTTAAGATACAAAACCGGCCCCTCAGGGCCGGTGTTTACTCAGTTGTTGTACAGATCGATGATCGCGCTCACCGCCTGGGTCTTGATCTTCGACGAGTCGTTACGCGCCTGTTCGATCTTGTTCAGATAAGCCTCGTCGACGTCACCGGTCACGTACTTGCCGTCGAACACAGCGCAATCGAACTGGTCGATCTTGATCTTGCCACCGCCGACAGCCTCGATCAGGTCCGGCAGATCCTGGTAGATCAGCCAATCGGCGCCGATCAGGTCGGCCACGTCCTGGGTCGTGCGGTTGTGTGCGATCAATTCGTGAGCGCTCGGCATGTCGATACCGTACACGTTCGGATAACGTACGGCAGGCGCTGCGGAACAGAAATACACGTTCTTAGCACCGGCTTCGCGGGCCATCTGGATGATCTGCTTGCAGGTGGTGCCGCGCACGATGGAATCATCCACCAACATCACGTTCTTGCCGCGAAATTCAAGCTCGATGGCGTTGAGCTTCTGGCGTACCGACTTCTTGCGCGCTGCCTGGCCCGGCATGATGAAGGTACGGCCGATGTAGCGGTTCTTCACGAAGCCTTCGCGGAACTTGACGCCCAAATGGTTCGCCAACTCCAGCGCCGCAGTACGACTGGTATCCGGGATCGGGATCACAACGTCGATGTCGTGTTCAGGACGCTCACGCAGGATCTTGTCGGCCAGTTTCTCACCCATGCGCAGGCGTGCCTTGTATACCGAAACGCCGTCGATGATCGAATCCGGACGCGCCAGGTAGACGTGCTCGAAGATGCACGGGGTGAGTTTCGGCGCTACGGCGCACTGACGGGTGTGCAACTTGCCGTCTTCGGTGATGTACACCGCTTCGCCCGGCGCGAGGTCGCGGATCAGGGTGAAGCCCAGCACGTCGAGGGACACGCTTTCGGACGCGATCATGTACTCGACGCCTTCGTCGGTGTGACGCTGGCCGAACACGATTGGGCGAATACCGTGCGGGTCACGGAAACCAACGATGCCGTAGCCGGTAATCATCGCCACGACGGCATAACCGCCGACGCAGCGGTTATGCACGTCGATCACGGCGGCGAACACGTCTTCTTCGGTGGGCTGCAGCTTGCCGCGCTGGGCCAGCTCGTGGGCAAACACGTTGAGCAGCACTTCCGAATCGGAGCTGGTGTTGACGTGGCGCAGGTCAGACTCGTAAATCTCTTTGGCCAGTTGCTCAACGTTGGTCAGGTTACCGTTGTGCGCCAGGGTGATGCCATAAGGCGAGTTGACGTAAAACGGTTGAGCCTCAGCCGAGGTCGAGCTACCAGCAGTCGGGTAACGCACATGGCCAATGCCCATGTGTCCGACCAGGCGCTGCATGTGACGCTGATGAAACACGTCACGTACCAGCCCATTATCCTTGCGCAGGAATAACCGGCCGTCGTGGCTGGTCACAATACCGGCAGCATCCTGGCCGCGGTGCTGGAGGACGGTTAGCGCGTCATACAGCGCCTGATTGACGTTCGACTTACCGACGATACCGACGATGCCACACATGCGACGCAACCCCTACTTAATGAATCTTGACTGAACACAGCTTACTGAGGCGTTTTGGCCGGTAAGAGGTGTTCCTTGAACGGAAGATCAGCGGGTACGCTGATCCCGCTGGCCAGCCACTGACTGCTCCACCCCAAGATGAGGTTCTTGGACCAATCTGCAACTAATAGAAATTTTGGCACGAGTACCGACTCCTGCCACCACGAATCCTGCTGTACCGGCCCCAGGCTCAACAGCCCGACCGCCACGACCACCAGCAACGCGCCACGCGCGGCGCCAAAGGCCATGCCGAGAAATCGATCGGTCCCGGAGAGGCCGGTGACACGTATCAATTCGCCAATAAGATAGTTGACCATTGCTCCCACCAGCAGCGTGGCGATGAACATGATGGCGCAGCCCGCGATGACGCGAGCCGAGGGTGTCTCTATGTATCCGGCCAGGTAGACCGACAGTGAACCACCGAACATCCAGGCTACGACTCCTGCGATGATCCAGGTCAGCAACGACAGTGCTTCTTTTACGAAGCCGCGGCTTAGACTGATCAAAGCGGAGATGGCGACGATTGCAACAATCGCCCAATCAACCCAGGTAAATGGCACGTTTGAGCCTACGGACAGATAAGGCGGCGCATTTTAGCAGAGCGCCGGGCTATCGGTAAGCTGTGATTGCAGCTGCTTTGCAAATCAATAGTTTGTGGCGAGCCAGCACCATTTCAACCCATTGAAAAACCAATGTGGGAGAGGGCTTGCTCCCGATGGCGGTGGATCAGTCAATTCATCCGTTGACTGTCACACCGCCATTGAGAGCAAGCCCCCTCCCACATTTGATCGCATTCCAAGCCAAAATCGATGCGGACTCAGCCGCGCTCAGGCTGGAAACGCGTAACGAACCCCTTCAGATTCTGCTGGCGATCCAGCAAGTCACGCAGGCGATCCGCCTCGGCGCGCTCGATCAGCGGCCCGATAAACACGCGATTCTTGCCATCAGCACTGCGAATATAGGCGTTGTAACCCTGGCTGCGCAGCTTCTTCTGCAAGGCATCGGCACCTTCGCGATTGCCCAGGCTAGCCACCTGGATCGACCAACTGATCGGCAAGCCGTTAGGATCGATACGGCTCTGACCCACGTCCGGCTTGCCCGGCGCGGCAGGTTGTGGCGCTACCGGCTTGGGCGCAGGCACCGGTGCGGCAGGCTTGGCGGATACGACTGGAGCCGGAGCGGGCTTGACCACCGGCACGCTCGGCTGCACCGGCGTAGAGGGCGCCGCCATTTCCTCATCGGTCGGCACAGGCTCTTCCTCAGGCAAGGCCTGGGGCTCAGGGACCACAACCGGCTCAACCTGCACCTGCGGCAATGACGGTGCCTCGGGCGCAGCCGGGGCCTCGACGACCACTTGGCGCTGTTCGTCCTGACGGGAAAACAGCATCGGCAGGAAAATCACCGCCAATGCCACCAATACCAGGGCGCCGACCATTCGCTGCTTGTATGCGCTATCCAGTAATGCCATGTGCAGCTTCCTCCGTGGAGCGCCGGGCCAACCATTCAAGCGCCTCGGCAACACAATAAAATGATCCGAACGACAGAATCTCGTCCTCGGCCGTCGCTAACGCGCACTGCGCCTCAAGGGCAGCGGTCACGCTTGCATACGACGTCACGGGCGCACCAAGGTTCTGCAACGCAACTTTAAGCTCTGCGGCCGGACGGCTGCGCGGTGTATCCAGCGGCGCCACCGCCCACGCCTGAACACTGCCCTGCAACGGTGCAACCACGCCGTCCAGATCCTTATCGGCAAGCAAGCCAAAGACGGCCAGACGACGCCCCACCGGCGGCGTAAGCGCCAGGCGCTGCGCCAGGTACTCGGCCGCATGAGGGTTATGACCTACATCCAGCAACAAGTTGAGGCGTTTGCCCTGCCACTCGAATGCGCGACGATCCAAGCGGCCCACCATTCGGGTTGCCAGCAAAGTCGCAGCAATCTGCTCGGCATGCCAAGGCAGATCCAGCAGCAGATAGGCTTGCAAGGCGAGCGCGGCGTTTTCCATCGGCAGGTTCAGCAGCGGCAGATCGCGCAGCTCTACAACTTGGCCACGGGCATCCCGCCCTTGCCACTGCCAGTGCTGCGCGCCGATTTCAAGATTAAATTCGCGACCACGCAGGTAGAACGGGCAATCCAGTTCGCGCACCTTGTCCAGCAAGGGCTGCGGCGGATCCAGATCACCACACAGCGCGGGCTTGCCTTGGCGGAAAATTCCGGCCTTTTCGTAAGACACCGACTCGCGGGTATCCCCTAGGTAGTCAGCATGGTCAACACCAATACTGGTCACCAGCGCCAGGTCGGCATCCACCACGTTGACTGTGTCCAGACGCCCACCCAGACCGACTTCCAGAACCACCACATCCAACTGCGCACGCTCGAACAACCAGAACGCAGCGAGGGTGCCCATCTCGAAGTAAGTCAGGGAAGTCTCGCCCCGGCCGGCATC
This sequence comes from Pseudomonas sp. 2995-1, assembly GCF_002742505.1. Lineage (NCBI taxonomy): Bacteria > Pseudomonadati > Pseudomonadota > Gammaproteobacteria > Pseudomonadales > Pseudomonadaceae > Pseudomonas > Pseudomonas sp. 2995-1. The sequence goes on from NZ_LJSA01000529.1 coordinate 6,350, forward strand.
CAGTGCGGCGAAGGCTTCGCAGAGTTGCTCGTCAGTGGCCTCAAGGCCATTGAGTTGCACCCGCTCGTTGTAGCGCAGCAGGTGCGGTGAGCTGTACACGCCTACCTTCAGCCCTTGGGCTTGCAGCAGCGCGGCGACAAAGGCGCAGGTAGAGCCTTTGCCGTTGGTGCCGGTCACCGTGATCACACGCGGTGCCGGACGGCCCAACCCGAGGCGGGCCGCTACCTGTTGCGAGCGCTCCAGGCCCATGTCGATGGCGGACGGATGCAACTGCTCAAGGTAGGCGAGCCACTCGCCCAGGGTACGTTGGGTCATAGGTTCGCAGGCACTGGCGGTACGACGATAGGCTCGACTTTAGGCGCGACGTACACAGGTGTCGGCAGGCCCATCATTTGCGCCAACAGGTTACCCAGACGTGGACGCAGTTCACCACGCGGGATGATCAAGTCGATTGCGCCGTGCTCCAGCAAAAACTCGCTGCGCTGGAAACCTTCCGGCAATTTCTCGCGAACGGTCTGCTCGATCACGCGCGGGCCGGCAAAGCCGATCAGGGCTTTTGGCTCGCCGACGATCACATCGCCCAGCATCGCCAGGCTGGCAGAAACACCACCGTAGACCGGGTCGGTCAGCACGGAGATGAACGGAATACCTTCTTCGCGCAGACGCGCCAGCACCGCTGAGGTCTTGGCCATTTGCATCAGGGAGATCAGGGCTTCCTGCATACGCGCACCACCGGAGGCGGCGAAGCAGATCATCGGGCAACGGTTTTCCAGGGCGTAGTTGGCGGCGCGCACGAAGCGCTCGCCGACGATGGCACCCATGGAGCCGCCCATGAAGGAGAACTCGAACGCCGAGACCACCACCGGCATACCCAGCAGCTTGCCGCTGACCGAAATCAGCGCGTCCTTCTCACCGGTCTGCTTTTGTGCAGCGGTCAGGCGGTCCTTGTACTTCTTGCCGTCGCGAAACTTCAGGCGATCCACTGGCTCCAGGTCAGCACCCAGCTCGTTACGGCCGTCAGCGTCCAGGAAGATGTCGATGCGGGCGCGGGCGCCGATACGCATGTGGTGGTTGCACTTTGGGCAAACGTCCAGGGTCTTTTCCAGCTCCGGACGGTACAGCACCGCGTCGCAGGAAGGGCACTTGTGCCACAGACCTTCAGGAACCGAGCTTTTTTTCACCTCGGAACGCATGATCGAAGGGATCAGTTTGTCTACTAACCAGTTGCTCATGCTTTCTTTCTCCAGTACCGGTGGCTTGAACACAGCCCCGCGTATGCCCTTGAGCTAAATTCATATGTGGCGATGACGCCGGCTGGACGGGGTCAGACGTTCGACCTGCCATTTCCAGCCTGCATCCTCAGCCTTCCAGACAACCTGCCAGCGCAGGGTTGCCACTTCATTTCCGGGCCATCCTCAGACGGCACCGGGCTGTTTTACACAGTGGTAGTTATGGACGGCGGCAGACTGCCAGCCGTCACATCCCGCGCACAGCCTGCATAAATGCGCGAATCTTGTCGTGATCCTTGAGACCCTTGCCCTGCTCCACGCCACCACTGACATCCACGGCGTAAGGGCGAACTTGCTCAATGGCTGCCGCAACGTTCGCGGGATTGAGCCCACCTGCCAGGATGATGGGCTTGCTTAATCCCTCAGGAATCAGCGACCAATCGAACGCTTCGCCGGTGCCACCGGGCACGCCTTCGACATACGTATCCAGCAAAATCCCGCGGGCGCCACCGTAGGCGGCACACGCGCTGGCGATATCGTCCCCAGACTTCACGCGCAGCGCCTTGATATACGGACGCTGATAGCTTTCACATTCGTCCGGGGTTTCGTCGCCATGAAACTGCAACATGTCCAGTTGCACGGCATCCAGGGTTTCATTGAGTTCACAACGACTGGCATTGACGAACAAACCCACGGTAGTCACGAACGGTGGCAATGCGGCAATAATCGCCCGCGCCTGCAACACATTCACCGCCCGCGGGCTCCTGGCATAAAACACGAAACCAATGGCGTCCGCCCCCGCCTCGACTGCCGCCAGCGCATCTTCTATGCGGGTAATCCCGCAAATCTTGCTGCGAACGACGGGCATATCGTAGAAACCTCAGGGTTGGACCGAGAAAGTCCCGGATGGTAACAAAAGCTTTTCCGGGCGTCAGCCGCCAAGTTCGCTGAATCCGGTAAGGAAGTGCGGCCCGATAAATCGCTGGGGCAGTTCGAACTCGTCGCGGTACTCCACATCCACCAGATATAGGCCAAATGGATGCGCAGTTCCCCCGCCGGTACGGCGAACCCTGCTCTCCAGCACTTCCCTGGCCCATTCGACCGGGCGTTCGCCGGTACCGATAGTCATCAGCACGCCGGCGATATTGCGCACCATATGGTGCAGAAACGCGCCAGCGCGTATATCCAGCACGATCATCTTGCCGTGGCGGGTCACACGCAGGTGGTGGACTTCCTTGATCGGCGACTTGGCCTGGCACTGGCCGGCACGGAAGGCGCTGAAATCATGCACACCCACCAGATGCTGCGCGGCCTCGGCCATGCGCTCGGCATCCAGCGGACGGTGGTTCCAGGTGATTTCTTCGTTAAGGTGCGCCGGGCGGATCTGGTCGTTGTAGATCACGTAGCGGTAACGCCGCGCAATCGCCTTGAAGCGCGCATGAAAATGCGCTGGCATGACCTTGGCCCAGCTGACGCTGACGTCGTGGGGCAAATTGATGTTGGCGCCCATCACCCAAGCCTTCATCGTGCGCTCGGCCTGAGTATCGAAGTGGACCACTTGGCCACAGGCGTGCACACCGGCGTCGGTACGTCCGGCGCACATCAGCGAAACGGGCGAATCGGCGACCTTGGACAGGGCCTTTTCCAAGGTTTCCTGTACCGTCAGCACGCCAGAGGCCTGGCGCTGCCAGCCGCGATAGCGCGAACCTTTGTATTCCACGCCCAGGGCGATGCGGTAAAAGCCTGCGGCCGCCATTTCGGCGGCCGCGTTATCTATATTTGCCAAGAACTGAGAGCCTGATGAGTTGCGCAAAGGCGGCCATTATAAATGCGGCAGCCGTGTGACGGGCGCTTTTGTTGGAGATTGACGCAGACCACATGCGAGAGGGGGCTTGCTCCCGATAGCGCCGTGTCAATCAGCACCTGCTGGGCTGATCCATTGCTATCGGGAGCAAGCCCCCTCCCACATCAGAGCGGTATCGACCTTCAGATTTTGCCGAGCATTTCCTTGGCTTCGCCGCGTTGGGACTCGTCGCCTTCGGTCAACACTTCGGAAAGGATATCCCGAGCGCCGTCCGCATCGCCCATGTCGATATAGGCCTGGGCCAAGTCCAGCTTGGTAGCGACCTCGTCGGTACCAGACAGGAAGTCGAACTCCGGCTCATCATCACCCAAGGCTGCGTCTTCAGCAGTGAAAGATGGCTCGATGGGTGGATGCTCAAGGCTCTGGGACAGGCGATCCAGCTCGGCGTTGACATCGTCCAGCTCCGATGCAAACGCGTCAGGCTTGACGACTGCGTCCGGCTCATCGGCAAGGGACAGATCAAAATCTTCCGGCAGGTCGAAGTCATCCACGGCCGCAGGCGTCAGCGTAGGCGGCTCAACGGCAGGCACGTCGTTCATCTGATCTTCAAGGCCGGACAGGAAGTCATCATCGGACTGAGCTGACGTCGGCGCATCCAACTGCAGGTCCAAATCAAAGTCAGACAGGTCGTCCGAGGCCGGCTTAGTGGCGGTTTGCTCTCGCAGCAGCGACTCGAATGTCTGCTGATCGTCCTTGATCTCGGCCGGTGAAGCAGCCTCCAAATCATCCAGGCTCAAATCAAAATCGGTGTCAAAAGCCTCTGGCTTGGGGGCTGCCGGTTTGTCTTCGAGCAAGTCCTTGACGTACTGAGCATCCAGCGCAGCGGCAGCAACCGCCGCACTGACGCCTGCCGCCAACACCGCCATCGCCGGAAAGCGCGACTTCAGTTGCTCGACCTGGGCGTGGTTTTCACCATTGGCCACCAGTTGACGCTCCTGGGTCACGAAACCGTCTTTGTCACTCTGCAGGCCGTAGACCTCCATTAACTTCAAACGTAGGTCACTGCGCTTGGGCTCGTGCTTGATGGCTTGTTCGAGCACATCAGCGGCCTGGTTAAGATGACCACGATCGATATGGGACTGGGCTTGCACCAGTGCGTCGTTGGCGTTTTGCGGCGCAACGGCAACGGCCAGCGGCGCGAGCACGGAGGCGACCGTCGGCACTACCACTGCAGGCTCAACCACTGGAGCGGGCGCCGGAGCGGCGGACAGCTTGACGTTCGGCGGCGGGACTTCAAGCCCCTCGAAACTATCCGAAGGAAGGTCGTGTTCGATATCAGAGGTAAATTGCGGCTCTTCGGCCAATGCACGCGCCATCCGCAGGTGTTTTTCCTCTTCGCGACGGGCGTTGCGATGGCGCAGCCACAGCAGCAGGAGCAACAACACCACCAGGCCCGCCGCACCACCGATCACAGAGAGGACAACCGGGTTGGTCAGCAGGTCATTGAACTTGCCTTCGGGGGCGTCAGCTGCGGCAACCGGTGTAGCCGCTTCCGGTGCGGGAGCAGCTACCGGAACGGCCGGCGTTGGTGCTGGTGTTGCCGCCTGTTCGGCGGGGGTTGCCGGAGTGGCTGCCGGTTCGCTGGCCAACTGCGCGGGCATCGCCGCTGCAGCCGTTGCAGCCGTTGCCTGCGTCGCCGGGTCGCCTTTTTCCGCCTGCAAACGGGCCAACTGATCATTCTTCAATTGAATCAGTTTTTGCAGTTTATCCAGCTGGCTTTGCAGGTCAGCTGCACGGCTCTTGAGTTCGTCGTTATCGCGGCGAGTGGTATCCAGCTGTTCCTGGGTCATCGCCAGCTTGTCGCTCAGACCCTGGCTGCCGCCCGCCTTGCCCTTGCCGCCCTTCTTGGCCGCCTCGGCCGAAACCAGGCTCAAGTTGTCCTGGGCATTGGTGGTCGACGGCGCACTGCCCGCCTGGGTACGCTTGGTGGCGTCCAGTTGTTGCTTGCCGGCGGCCTGGTTGGCTGCCGTGCGACGCCCCTGGCGCCAGGCATCATTCTGCGCGCGAACTTCGGCAATCGCCTGGGGTTGCGGCAGTGCGGTGCTTTGGACAGTGTCCGGCAGGCGCAGCACCTGGCCGGTTTTCAGGCGGTTGATATTGCCGTCGATAAAGGCGCCAGGGTTAAGCGCCTGAATCGCAAGCATGGTCTGCTGCACCGAACCGCCATTGCGGTGTTTCTCGGCGATTTCCCATAGGGTGTCGCGGGAGGTGGTGGTGTGCTGGGCCGGTTTGCTTGCGGCAGGCGCGGCGCTGGCAGGTGCGCCCAAGCGTGGGGCTGGCGCCACAGCGGCCGGTGTCGACCGGTCGAACTTGGACGGATCAAGCAATACGCTGTAGTCGCGCATCAAACGACCATTGGGCCATTGCACTTGCAGCAGAAAGCGAACGTAAGAGTCAGGCAGCGGCTTGCTGGAGGTGACACGCACCACGCTGCGACCGTTGGGGTTGATCACTGGGGTAAATGTCAGGTCATTGAGGAATGCCTGGCGATCGACGCCGGCATCCACAAACGCCTGCGAGGACGCCAGGCTAGGAGTGATCTCGGACGCGGTGAGGCCGCCGACATCGAGCAATTCGATTTCCACCGACAGCGGCTGGTTCAACTTCGACTTGAGGGTCATTTCCCCCAGCTGCAGCGCCTGCGCCATACCGGAGGACAGCGCCGAGGCGGCCGCTATTGCTAACACCAGTTTGCGAACTTGAACCATAGCCTCATCCTTTGTTTGAACACTCCCCGGCCTGCGAGAAGGTTGGTAACCGCTTGCCATAAGGCATGGCGAGCCGATAGGTTACCGACACGCTTCTGTTGCACTTCGGGCCAAGCATAGCGCCTGGCTAGAATCAATCTACAAATTGCGGCCAAGTATCTTTTACGCAAGGCCTTTTATCAACAACTGCGCCAGTTGCACGGCGTTAAGTGCAGCGCCTTTGCGTACGTTATCTGACGTCAGCCACAGATTTAGTTCCGCCGGGTCATCCACACCGGCGCGAACCCTGCCGACATAGACCACGTCCTGGCCTACCGCATCACCAACGGCTGTTGGGTAATCCCCCTCCTCCACGAGTTCTATACCCGGCGCAGCGTCGAGCGCACGGTTGACCGCAGCAAGGTCGACCGGCGCAGCCAATTGCAACGACACCGTCAGGCTATCGCCAAAAAACACCGGAGCTTGAACGCAGGTCGCAGAAATCTTTAGTGACGGTAATTCAAGCACAGCACGCAGTTCGTGTACGAGACGCTTCTCAAGGGCTGTATGACCTTGGGCATCTGGCGTGCCGACTTGTGCCAACAGGTTGAAGGCCATTTGCCGGTCGAAGAATTTCGGCTCCAGCGGGCGTACGTTTAGCAGCTCGGCGGTCTGACGGGCCAGTTCGCTGACGGCTTCACGTCTTTGAGCAGACACCGCCAGGTTAGCCGTGACGCTGACGCGCTGGATATCCAGCAGCCCACGCAACGGCGCCAGCAATACCGCCAGGTTGGTCGCGGACGGGCTCGGGCTGCCGAGCTGGAACGGTTTTTTCAAGCCCTTCAGGACGTGGGCATTGGCCTCTGGCACGACCTGTGGCGCCTGTTCGGCGGGCAATGCACCGGACAGGTCGATCACCGAACAACCCGCCGCCGTGGCACGTGGGGCGAAGCTCAGGGTGACGGCTGGACCGGCGGCAAAGAACGCCAGTTGCACCTTGCTGAAATCGAATTCATCAACTTCCTTGACCCGCACGTTCTTGCCGCGAAACGGTACCGACGCACCGGCGGAATTATTGCCGGCCAACAAGTACAGGGTGCCGACCGGGAATGCCAACTCTTCGAGAATCTGCACCAGGGCTTCGCCAACAGTGCCGGTGGCGCCGATCACGGCAATTTCAAAGGTCTGGGTCATGGGGGCTGCCTCGGGCATTGCGGGGGGAGCGGCACTTTACCGGGTGGCTGGAGGTGAGGCAATTAACCTGGGGGTGGGGCCATGGCTGACGGCGCTATCGGGGCAAGCCACCGCCCACGATGAACAGCATTTCAACGTTGGAATTCGGTCGAATGTGGGAGGCGGCTTGCCCCCGAAAGCCTCCGAAAGAACAATAAAAAACCCGCGCCTGTCACCAGAACGCGGGTTTCTATTATTGCTTCAAGCGATCAACGCTCCAGCAAAATCCGCAGCATGCGGCGCAACGGCTCAGCCGCGCCCCACAGCAGTTGGTCGCCGACGGTAAACGCGCCGAGGAACTGGCTGCCCATGTTCAGCTTGCGCAGACGGCCCACCGGTACATTCAGGGTGCCAGTGACCTTGGTCGGGCTCAGCTCCTGCATGCTGATGTCGCGGTTGTTCGGCACCAGCTTGACCCACGGGTTGTGCTGGCTGATCAACCCTTCGATATCGGCGATTGGCACGTCTTTGTTCAGCTTGATGGTCAGCGCCTGGCTGTGGCAGCGCATGGCGCCGATGCGCACGCAGATGCCGTCAACCGGGATCGGGCTCTTGAAACGGCCGAGAATCTTGTTGGTCTCGGCCTGGGCCTTCCACTCTTCGCGGCTCTGGCCGTTCGGCAGCTCTTTGTCGATCCATGGGATCAAGCTACCGGCCAATGGCACGCCGAAGTTCTCGGTCGGGTAGGCATCGCTGCGCATGGCTTCGGCCACACGACGGTCAATGTCGAGGATTGCACTGGCCGGGTCGGCCAGTTGATCGGCGACGGCCGCGTGGGTGGCGCCCATCTGCTTGATCAGCTCACGCATGTTCTGCGCGCCGGCACCGGAGGCCGCCTGATAGGTCATGGCGCTCATCCACTCGACCAGACCCGCTTCGAACAGGCCACCCAGGCCCATCAGCATCAGGCTGACGGTGCAGTTGCCACCGACGTAGTTCTTGGTGCCGGCATCCAGTTGCTGGTCGATGACCTTGCGGTTGACCGGGTCGAGGATGATCACGGCATCGTCCTGCATACGCAGGCTCGACGCGGCGTCGATCCAGTAACCCTGCCAGCCCGCTTCGCGCAGTTTCGGGAAGACTTCGCTGGTGTAGTCGCCACCCTGGCAGGTCACGATCACGTCGAGCGTCTTCAACTCGTCAATGCTGTAGGCATCCTTGAGCGGGGCAATATCCTTGCCCACGGACGGCCCTTGGCCACCCACGTTCGAGGTGGTGAAAAACACCGGCTCAATAAGATCGAAATCCTGCTCTTCCAGCATCCGCTGCATGAGCACGGAACCGACCATACCGCGCCAACCGATCAGACCTACACGTTTCATCGCAACTACACCTTGTTAAAAAGTGGGCCGTCTTGCAGCAACAACTGCAAGCGGGCCGGAGAGATTACAGATTCCGCAGCGCGGCGACTACTGCGTCGCCCATTTCTTGCGTACCGACTTTGGTGCAACCCTGCGACCAGATGTCACCGGTGCGCAAACCCTGATCCAGCACCAGGCTTACGGCCTTCTCGATCGCGTCCGCCGCATCGCTCAGGTTGAAGCTGTAACGCAGCATCATCGAGACCGACAAAATGGTCGCCAGCGGGTTGGCAATGCCCTGGCCCGCAATGTCCGGCGCCGAACCGTGGCAAGGCTCGTACATGCCCTTGTTGTTGGTGTCCAGCGACGCCGAAGGCAGCATGCCGATAGAGCCGGTGAGCATCGACGCCTGGTCGGACAGGATGTCGCCGAACAGGTTGTCGGTGACGATCACGTCGAATTGCTTCGGCGCGCGCACCAGTTGCATGGCGGCGTTGTCCACGTACATGTGGCTCAGTTCGACATCCGGGTAGTCCTTGGCCACTTCCTCGACGATTTCGCGCCACAGTTGGCTGGAGGCCAGTACGTTGGCCTTATCCACCGAGCAGACTTTCTTGCCGCGCACGCGGGCCATGTCGAAACCGACACGGGCGATACGGCGGATTTCGCTCTCGCTATACGGCAGGGTGTCGTAGGCCTGGCGCTCGCCATTTTCCAGTTCGCGCACGCCGCGTGGCGAGCCGAAGTAGATGCCGCCGGTCAACTCACGCACGATCAGAATATCGAGACCAGCCACCACTTCCGGCTTCAGGCTCGACGCGTCGGCCAGTTGCGGGTAGAGGATCGCCGGGCGCAGATTGCCGAACAGGCCCAGTTGCGCGCGGATCTTCAGCAGGCCGCGCTCAGGGCGGATGTCACGTTCGATTTTGTCCCACTTCGGACCACCCACGGCGCCGAGCAGCACAGCATCGGCAGCACGGGCGCGGTCCAGGGTTTCATCGGCCAGTGGCACGCCGTGTTTGTCGATGGCGGCGCCGCCGATCACGTCGTGGCTCAGCTCGAACCCCAGGCTGTACTTGCTGTTGGCGAGTTCCAGTACTTTGACCGCTTCGGCCATGATTTCCGGACCAATACCGTCGCCAGGGAGAATCAGAATCTGCTTGCTCATGGGTTCCTCATTTCATCGAGCGACCTGCCCGTGGGCAGGTCGGGAAAATTAATCAGCGTTCGGCCCATACCACGAGCACATCGGTGCTGAAGGTGCCGTCGGCTTGAATCTCGTAGTAATCGCGCACTTCCTGGCCCATCGCCTGCTGCAACTCCAGGATCGCGGCGCGCAGCACTTGCGGTGTACGCATACGTTCGACCCACGAGGTGTATTCCAGGCGCAGGCGCTGGCGGCTGCTGTTGCGTACATGCAAACCGGCGTCGCTGAGCTGACGCATCCACTCGGCGGCGGAGTAATCGCGCACGTGACTGGTGTCGCGCAGCACCTCGACGGTCTGCAGGTAAGTGTCCAACAGCGGACTACCCGGTGACAACACGTCAACAAAGGCCGCCACGCCGCCCGGCTTGAGCACGCGGCGCACTTCACGCAGGGCCAGGCCAAGGTCACTCCAGTGGTGGGCCGAGTAGCGGCTGAACACGAAGTCGAACTCGCCATCGGCGAACGGCAGGCGCTCGGCGGCGCCATTTACGGTGCTGATATTGGTGAAGCCGCGATCTTGCGCAGCGGCAGCCACCACATCAAGCATCTGCTGGGCCAGGTCATAGGCCACCACTTCCTTGACCAGCGGCGCCACATTGAAGCTCACATGACCGGCACCGCAACCGAGATCCAGCAGTCGCGCACTGCCCTGCCCGGCCAGTTCTGCCTGCAGCAGCGCGAATTCTGTGCCCTGGGCGTGCACGGCACTGCTCAGGTAGGCAGACGCCTGTTCGCCGAATTGTTTTTGCACGACTTGGGTGTGGGCGGTGTTGGTCATGGTGGCATCCTTCAAGGGTTGCGTTGCTAGTACCGGCCCTATCGGGGGCAAGCCCCCTCCCACAGGGGAACGCATTCCAAATGTGGGAGGGGCTTGCCTCCGATGAGGCCGGTCCTGCCTATATCAATTTAGGCGTCGCGAAACAGCCAAGGCTGGCTCGCTCGGTGCTTGGCTTCAAACGCCGCAATCGCATCACCGTCCTGCAAGGTCAGGCCGATATCGTCCAGGCCGTTGATCAGGCAGTGTTTACGGAAGGCGTCCACCTCAAAGTGGTACACCTTGCCGTCCGGACTGGTCACGGTTTGCGCAGCGAGGTCGACGGTCAACTGGTAGCCCACATCGGCTTCCACTTGCTTGAACAGCTCGTCGACTTCTTCGTCAGTCAAGATGATCGGCAACAGGCCGTTCTTGAAGCTGTTGTTGAAGAAGATGTCGGCATAGCTCGGCGCGATGATGCTGCGAAAGCCATATTCTTCCAGGGCCCACGGCGCGTGCTCGCGGCTGGAACCGCACCCGAAGTTTTCCCGGGCCAGCAACACGCTGGCGCCTTGGTAGCGTTCGGCGTTAAGCACGAAGTCCTTGTTCAGCGGGCGCTTGGAGTTGTCCTGGTAGGCGTAGCCCACGTCCAGGTAGCGCCACTCGTCGAACAGGTTAGGGCCGAAACCGGTGCGCTTGATCGACTTCAAAAACTGCTTGGGGATGATCTGGTCGGTGTCCACGTTGGCACGGTCCAACGGCGCGACAAGACCTGTGTGTTGGGTAAAAGCTCTCATCGGGTATTCCTCAGATCAATTCGCGAACGTCGATGAAACGACCGTTGACGGCAGCGGCGGCGGCCATGGCCGGGCTCACCAGGTGGGTACGGCCACCGGCGCCCTGACGCCCTTCGAAGTTACGGTTGGAGGTCGACGCGCAATGCTCGCCCGACTCCAGGCGGTCCGGGTTCATCGCCAGGCACATTGAGCAGCCCGGCTCGCGCCATTCAAAACCGGCTTCGAGGAAGATCTTGTCCAGGCCTTCGGCTTCAGCCTGGGCTTTAACCAAGCCTGAGCCCGGAACCACGATGGCCTGCTTGATGGTCGAGGCGACCTTGCGCCCCTTGGCGATCACCGCCGCAGCGCGCAGGTCTTCGATCCGCGAGTTGGTGCAGGAACCGATAAACACGCGATCCAACTGGATGTCGGTGATTGCCTGGTTGGCCTTCAAGCCCATGTACTTCAAGGCGCGCTCGATGGAACCGCGCTTGACCAGGTCGGCTTCCTGAGCCGGGTCCGGCACGTTCTGGTCGACGGCCAGGACCATTTCCGGCGAAGTACCCCAGCTGACTTGCGGCTTGATCTGGGCAGCGTCGAGTTCGACCACGGTATCGAACACCGCATCAGCGTCGGAGACCAGGTCTTTCCAGGCTTCGACGGCGGCATCCCAATCGGCACCAGCCGGTGCGAAAGGACGACCCTTGACGTATTCGACGGTCTTTTCATCCGCCGCCACCATGCCCACGCGGGCACCGGCTTCGATGGACATGTTGCAGATGGTCATGCGGCCTTCGATGGAGAGGTCGCGAATGGCGCTGCCGGCGAATTCGATGGCATGGCCGTTACCGCCAGCGGTGCCGATCTTGCCGATCACAGCGAGGACGATGTCCTTGGCGGTGACGCCAAACGGCAACTTGCCTTCGACGCGCACCAGCATGTTCTTCATTTTCTTGGCAACCAGGCACTGGGTGGCGAACACGTGCTCGACCTCCGAGGTGCCGATACCGTGAGCCAGAGCGCCGAAGGCACCGTGGGTCGACGTGTGGGAGTCACCGCAAACCACGGTCATGCCTGGCAAGGTGGCGCCCTGCTCCGGGCCGATCACATGGACGATGCCTTGACGCACATCATTCATCTTGAATTCGGTGATGCCATATTCATCGCAGTAATCATCAAGGGTCTGCACCTGCAACCGCGACACAGTGTCGACGATGGCGTCGATGCCGCCCTTGCGCTCCGGGGTGGTCGGTACGTTGTGGTCCGGGGTGGCGATGATCGAGTCGACGCGCCAAGGCTTGCGCCCGGCCAGTCGCAGGCCTTCGAACGCTTGGGGCGAGGTCACTTCATGGATGATGTGACGGTCGATATAGATCAGCGACGACCCATCATCGCGCCGTTTCACTTCATGGGAATCCCAAAGCTTGTCGTAAAGCGTTTTGCCGGCCATCAGTCGGTCCTCATCAGCGGTATTTCATTCGCCGGGCTTTTCAATAACCCTTTGGCTTGTGAGGCTGATGGTATGGCGCTACATTAAATAACTCAAATTCATATTTTTTATGCTTTGGATTACCAACTGGAATACAACAATGGACTTGGCCAACCTCAATGCCTTTATCGCCATCGCCGAGATCGGCAGCTTCTCCGGCGCTGGAGAACGCCTGCACTTGACCCAACCGGCCATCAGCAAACGTATCGCCGGCCTGGAACAGCAATTGAAGGTGCGACTGTTTGATCGCCTGGGCCGTGAAGTCGGCCTGACCGAGGCCGGACGCGCCTTGCTGCCGCGCGCTTACCAGATTCTCAATGTGCTGGACGACACCCGCCGCGCCCTCACCAACCTTACCGGCGAGGTCAGCGGGCGGCTCACATTAGCCACCAGCCACCATATAGGCCTGCATCGCCTGCCGCCTATCCTGCGAACCTTTACACGGGAATACCCGAACGTGGCGCTGGATATTCAATTTCTCGATTCTGAAGTGGCCTACGAAGAAATCCTCCATGGCCGCGCTGAAGTGGCAGTGATCACCCTGGCGCCCGATCCCCACAACCTGGTGCGCGCCACGCCAGTGTGGGACGACCCGCTGGACTTTGTGGTGGCGCCGGAGCATAGCCTGATCAGCAACGGCTCCATCAGCCTGGCTGATATTGCCGGCCATCCGGCGGTTTTCCCTGGCGGCAACACGTTTACCCACCATATTGTCAGCCGGTTGTTCGAGGCCCAAGGCCTTACCCCGAACATCGCGATGAGTACTAACTACTTGGAAACTATCAAAATGATGGTGTCTATCGGCCTGGCCTGGAGCGTGTTGCCGCGCACCATGCTCGATGATCAGGTGGCAAGTATCGCTTTGCCAGGCATACAACTCAGTCGCCAGCTAGGCTATATCGTGCACACCGAAAGGACGCTGTCGAATGCTGCGCGGGCTTTCATGAGCCTATTGGACGCACAGATGGATTTGCCAGGGATACCGGCATGACACTGTGCGGCCTCGGGTTCTGAGTAAAACCGTGCTGTTTGCCCATCGAATCAAGGCCCTTTGATAATGCGCAACCCCGTCGACCCCGTGCCACCCCTACCCCGCATTTACGCGCTGGACCCTCAACAGGCGGAACAAAGCTGGGAGAGCGCGCCACAACTGCTGGCAGCCCTTAATGCTGCGCGGCTGGGCGCATGGTGCTGGGAAATAGACACCGGCCGCATAAGTTGGTCACGGGGCACCCAGGCGTTGTTTGGTTTTGATCCGCGCCAACCGCTGCCCCAGGACCTGGACTACCTTGACTTGCTGGCCCAGTCGGATCGCGCCCGAGTGGTACGGGCTTTTCACGCCGTACTGGCCGGCGAGCCGCTTGAGCAGGCCATGCATCACCGCATCCAATGGCCTGACGGCAGCTTTCACTGGCTGGAAATCAACGGCAGCCTGCAGCCGGACAAAACCGGTCGGCGCCGCATGATCGGGGTGATCCGCGAGGTTACCCACCAGCGTGAACGTGAAAACGCCCTCGGGCACTCCGAAAAACGCTTCGCCACGCTGTTTCACCTGTGCCCGAACATGGTACTGCTGACGCGCCGGGCCGACGGCCTGATCAGCGAAGCCAACCAGTATTTCGAAATGCTCTTCGGCTGGCCCTTGGGCGATGCCATCGGCCGCACGACCCTGGAACTGGGCCTGTGGCGCCACCCGGAGCAACGCGCACAATTGGTCAAGGCCACGCAGCGCAAGGGCGAGCCCATTACCATGGAGGTGCAGTTTTGCGCCAGCAACGGCCAAGTCCACAATGGCACGCTCAGCGCGCAAAAAGTCGAGTTGGAGGGTGAGGCCTATCTGATCAGCACCTTCCTCGACACCACCGAACGCAAAAATGCAGAGCAGGCGCTCAAGGACAGTCAGGAGCGCCTCGACCTGGCGCTGGACTCGGCACAACTGGGCACTTGGGACTGGCACATTCCCAGCGGCATGCTCTATGGCTCGGCGCGCGCAGCCCAATTGCACGGTCTGCCGTCCGAACCGTTCCACGAATCCTTCGACGCCTTTTTCGAAGGCATGCCCAACGAGGAACGGGACAACATGCGCAACGCCTACCGCACCCTGCGCGAAGGCCCTGCCGGAAACTACCAACTGACCTACCGCGTGGCCATGGAAGATGGCAGCTCGCGCTACCTGGAAAGCCGTGCTCGCCTGTACCGCGACGAGCGAGGTTTACCCCTGCGCATGGCCGGCACGCTGCTCGATATCACAGACCAAGTTGAGCGCGAACAACGCCTGAGCGCCTCCGAAGAAAAATTCGCCAGCCTGTTCCAGGCCAGCCCCGACCCGATCTGCGTCACAGGCCTGGAGAGTGGCGCCTTTATCGAGATCAATCCGGCCTTTACCCAAACCTTTGGCTGGAGCGCTGCCGAGGTAATCGACAAGAGCGCTGACCAGATCGGCCTATGGGATGATTCCAGTCAGCGCCTGGAGCGTATCGAGCGGGTCATTCGCGAGCAGTCGTTGAGCAACGTGGCCGTGGTGGTGCATCACAAGAATGGCCATAGCCTGACCTGCATGATTTCCAGCCGCCTGATCAAGGTCGGAGATCAAGCGTGCATCGTTACGACGTTGCGCGATATCACCCAACAACAGCGCTCCGAGGCCGCGCTGAAGGCCAGCGAGGAGAAATTCGCCAAGGCCTTCCATTCCAGCCCTGACGCGATTTCCATCACCGAGCGCGACACCGGCCGCTATGTGGAGGTCAACGATGGCTTCTGCCGCCTGACCGGCTTGCGAGCTGAAGAAGCTATTGGCCTGACTTTTTATCAGATCGGCATCTGGGCCGATGAGAACCAACGCTCGGCGCTGTTGGCCGAGTTGCAGATCAAGGGCCGCATTCACCACCTGGAAATGCTCTGGCACAACAAACGCGGTGAAGTGCTGGCAGTAGAAGTCTCGGTCGAGCCCATCACCCTGAATGAAACCCCGTGCCTGCTGTTGACCGCGCGGGACGTGAGCCTGCTGAAAAACGCCCAGGCGCAGATCCGCCATCTGGCCTACCACGACCCGCTGACCAACCTGCCCAACCGTGCGCTGTTGATGGACCGCCTGAGCCAGCAGATCGCCCTGCTCAAACGCCATAACCTACGCGGCGCGCTGCTGTTCCTCGATCTTGACCACTTCAAGCACATCAATGACTCCTTGGGCCATCCGGTCGGCGACACCGTGCTGAAAATCGTCACCGCGCGGCTGGAAGCCAGCGTGCGCATGGAAGACACCGTGGCGCGCCTGGGTGGCGATGAATTCGTGGTGCTGCTCAGCGGCCTGGATGGCTCGCGCCAGGAAGTCAGCAATCAGGTGCAGGAACTGGCCGACACCCTGCGTGAATTGCTTTCGGAGCCGATGTTCCTGGACGGGCACAGATTGCAGGTCACGCCGAGCATTGGCGTGGCGTTGATTCCCGATCACGGCTCCACACCGGCCGACCTGCTCAAGCGCGCCGACATTGCCCTTTACCGCGCCAAGGACTCAGGGCGCAACACCACGCAGATGTTTCACAACAGCATGCAAAAAGCCGCCAGCGAACGCCTGCGCATGGAAACCGACCTGCGCCTGGCCCTGGCGCGCGGCGAATTCAGCGTTCATTACCAACCCCAGGTGGATGCGCGCGGTAACAAGATCGTCGGTGCGGAGGCACTGGTGCGTTGGCAGCACCCACAATTGGGTGCGCAGTCACCGTCGGAATTTATCAAGGTGCTGGAAGACAGCGGCCTGATCCTTGAAGTGGGCACCTGGATCCATGATGAGGCCTGCGCCGCCTTTGGGCAACTGATCAAAGAAGGCTTGGTGGACCCGCTGAATTTCAGTCTATGCGTGAATATCAGCCCCCGGCAGTTTCGCCAGAACGATTTCGTGGAACGGGTGGAGCACAGCCTTAAGCAGCATTCCTTGCCCTGCAGCCTTCTGAAACTGGAAATCACCGAAGGTATCGTGATCCAGAACCTGGATGACACCGTCAACAAGATGCGCCGCCTGAAGAAGCTCGGCGTGAGCTTTGCGATGGATGACTTTGGCACCGGTTACTCTTCACTGACATACCTCAAGCGCCTGCCGGTGGACGCGCTGAAGATCGATCAGTCGTTTGTGCGAGACGCGACCCATGATCCAAACGACGCGGAAATCATCAGGGCGATCGTGGCGATGGCTCGCAGTTTGAATCTGGAGGTGATTGCCGAGGGTGTGGAGACCCCCGAGCAACTGGCATTCCTGCAAGCGTTGGGGTGTCATCTGTATCAAGGGTTCATTTACAGCAGGCCGCTACCGCTGAAAGAGTTCAGGCAATTGCTGATATAACTATTAAATAGTCGACTGCTACTTTCATGACGAACAGCGACAGTCGATTATTTTTCAGGCCAACGCCAATACATTAATCAATTGCTAAAACATTACGCTTTAAAAAACGACTTCAATCCGCTCATGGCCCCACCCACCTTTTCAAACATCGAAGCAGCAAGTGAACCACCGATACTAACCGCACCGGAAATCGCCAACCCGACCGGACCTAATAACGGCGCCGCCAGACTTATCAGCGGACTAAGTGCTTTTACTACTCCCCCCAACACCTTACCAATCCCACTGAAAACACTGCCGACTTTGTCAAAGACTTTTCCGAAAAAGCTGCCAATCTTGGAAAAAAAACTCTGCTTCTTCGGGGCTGGCTTACAAGGCCTGCAAAGCTTTGGCGGGGCTGGCTTGCAGGGTACACAGTATGTTGGCGGGGGCGGGTTATAACACCCAAACCGGATGCCGCAACCAGGGCCTGAGGCACGGATGGGCAACGTCGCACTGGAGCCGCAGTTAGGGGAGTAAACGGAATTAACGCCATAGGTACGGCTCACAACTGGATCACGCATAAGAATTTTAGTCCTATATTTATCCGAGTTAAGACGGCAGATAGCAGCAATACAGAAGACCAGTATTTTTTACGCACTAACTACCTGACGCCCAACCCTTACGTGGCCATCCCCCCAAAAAAGTTCCTTGATCAATGCCAACCGCTCACGTTGAATTTGTCATACAGCCCGAATGACTTACATCAACATTTAAAGCACGTCAGGATGACTCATACCCAATAGACAACTTACCTGCCGCACATCCGTCTCGCGACGAAGGGCGGTAAACAGTTCCACCGCCTGCGGGTAATTACGCGTTAACATCGCCAACCATTGTTTCAATCGGCCAGGCGCCTGTTTTTCAGTCAGTTGCGCTACCGACTGGGTCCAGAACTCGCGGAGCATGGGCTGCATCTCTGCCCACGTCATTTCGACCACTTCCTCGCCTGCGCGCGCTGCTGCAATCTGCCGCGCCAGGTCAGGGCGCGCCACCAGGCCACGGCCAAGCATGATGTCCTCTACGCCGCTGATCTCCCGACAGCGGCGCCAGTCTTCGACGCTCCAGATATCGCCATTAGCGAACACCGGCACCTTGACCACGTCCTGGACTCGCGGGATCCACTCCCAATGAGCCGGCGGCTTGTAACCATCGGCCTTGGTACGCGCATGCACCACGATATGCGCCGCACCGCCTTCGGCCAGGGCCGTGGCGCACACCAGCGCGCCATCCGGGCTATCGAAGCCCAGGCGCATCTTGGCAGTCACCGGGATATGGGCAGGCACCGCACGCCGCACGTGTTCAACGATCTGGTTGAGCAACTCCGGTTCCTTGAGCAGCACGGCACCGCCTCGGGACTTGTTGACGGTCTTGGCCGGGCAGCCAAAGTTCAGATCGATCACTTGCGAACCCAGCTCACAGGCCAGTGCGGCATTCTCCGCAAGGCACACAGGATCGGAACCGAGCAATTGCACGCGCAAGGGCACGCCCGCAGCGGTGTGGGCACCGTGCAGCAGCTCTGGAGCAAGTTTGTGGAAGTACGCCGGGGTCAGCAGGCGGTCGTTGACGCGGATAAACTCGGTCACGCACCAGTCAATACCGCCCACACGGGTCAACACGTCCCGCAGGATGTTGTCGACCAACCCTTCCATGGGCGCCAAAGCAATTTGCATGGAAAACACTCAACAAAAATCGTGGCGCAGTTTACTGGGTTTCCTACCGCAACCGTTAACCCCCTGTCAGGGCGGGGCCATAGCCATCGAGAAACTCGGCCGGCATGCGCTTGGGCTTGCCCGTGGACAGTTCGATGCAGACGAAGGTGGTTTGCGCGCGCAGAAGGGTCGCACCGTCACGCGGGCGGACCAGTTGAAAGCGGCGGGTCATCTTCAGACGCTGGTCCCAATCGACGATCCAGGTGGCCAGTTGCAGCTCGTCGCCTTCGTAGCCTGCCGCCAGGTAATCGATCTCATGGCGCACCACCGCCATGGCGCGGTCCAGACGGCGATACTCGGTCAGGTCCAGCCCCAAACGCTGGGAATGACGCCAGGCACAGCGCTCCAGCCAGGACACGTACACCGCATTATTTGCGTGCCCCAGGCCGTCGATATCCTCAGGGGCGACCTGCAGGTCAATGATAAACGGCGTTGCCAAATCCCAGCCCATGCCTTGCTCCCAGTCGATTAATGGCGGCGGGAGGCAGTGTATCAGGCGCTTTGCCGCGCCTGTAGACGACAACCCGCTAACAGCTCCAGCACGCCATCGATCACCCGCGGATCGGCCAGTACTTTCTGGTGGCCGCCTTGTTCCAGGCGCAGCAGGCGGCTGTCGAACCAGGCTTCGTGAATGGTTTGGGAGGCGTTGACGGGGACAAAGGTATCGTCTTCAGCGTGCACGATCAGCCCGGGAATATTCATTTGATAGTGGGCCACATCCAAATGCTTGAGTGGCATTCCGAATGTTTGCTCCACCTCCTGAATAAACACCGAACGCGCCTTCGCTGGCAAACCGACCATTTGGGTAAAACCACGCAGTACATCCAGGAAACGCGACGGTGCAGCGATACTGACCAGCGCCTGGGTACGCAACCCCAACTGCACCGCCAACATTGCACTGGCGCCCCCCATGGAATGGCCGACCACTGCATGCAGGGGCGGCAACTCGGCCGCCGCCTCCAGCATGGCGCGAGCAAACAGCAGCACATGGGCCTCACGCCCCGGTGAGCGGCCATGGGCAGGCCCGTCCAGAGCAATCACGGAGTAGCCGTTGTCGACTAAGGCGGTGATCAGACTGGCAAACTGGGTTGGCCGGCCCTCCCAGCCGTGCATCAACAAAACTGCCGGACCCTGCCCCCAGCGCAGGGCCGACAAGCCAAAGCGCAAGGTGATGCGCTCCGATTGCGCCAGCAGCGGTAACTCCCAGTCACGGGGCGGCAGGTCGCGGGGCGTCATGAAGGCTCGACGCATCTTGTTGGCCACCGTGTGCGGCGCCAGGTACCCCAGCGTGCCGTTGAAGCGACGAATCCAGGTTAACGCGCCCATTCTGCGAGCCCTCTTCCTATCGCACAGCCGACTTGGCAGCGCGCAACACTCGGTCCGACAGCTCACCCGGCCCCAAGGCGCGGGCCAAGGCCAGGCCACCGATCATTAATGCCATATCGGCTAAGGCCTTGTCGGTGTCTTCAGGGCTTGCGGCAAGCTGAGCAGCCATCAACTCGACATGTTCGCTCAGCGCGTCGCGAAAGGCGTCCGGCAGGCGAGCCATCTCCCCTACAGTCGCTGGAATCGGGCAGGCCTGCGCGGTGGAGTCGCGATGCTTGCGCGAGAGGTAAAACGCCGCAACCAACCCCCTGCGTTCTTCTCCGGTCAACTGCGCGTCCATATCGTCAATGGAGGCGCGACGCCTTGCCAGCAGCTGCGTAAAGGCCTCCAGCATCAACGCATCCTTGCTTTCAAAGTGCGCGTAGAAGCCGCCGACGGTCAGCCCCGCCGCGCCCATGACTTCACCGACACTCGGCTCGGCCGGGCCGCGCTGGATCAACGCGGCGCTGGCGGCCTGCAGAATGCGTTCGCGGGTTTGCGCTTTTTTATCGTTCATCAAAGCCTCCGACTCTCATGGGTTGAATATTATTATCATAATAATATTTAGCAAGCGACAGTCATGACCACTGGTCAGAACAGGAAGAAAGGAGGTGATGAGAGAAGTGGTCAAACGCCAGACAAACAAAAGGGCCATTCAATAATTGAATGACCCTTAAAAATCCCGCAGAGCGGGTAATCGTGGCGTCCCCTAGGGGACTCGAACCCCTGTTACCGCCGTGAAAGGGCGGTGTCCTAGGCCACTAGACGAAGGGGACA
>NZ_LJSA01000530.1:0-48121 GCF_002742505.1 Pseudomonas sp. 2995-1
TTCTGATCTCTCATCAGCGGGAGGCGAATTCTACAGCGTTACACGCTGCTGTCAACACCTCTTTTTCAACTTCCTTTTGGCTTCGATGAACTGAAGCAACTTACTGCCGAAAACTGCGTAACTCATTGTTTACCAAGGAGTTTTACGTTTCGACTGCGCCGGAAGTGGGGCGAATTATAGGCTCCCAGAATTTTACGTCAACCTTTAATTTGGTTTTTCTATCAAGTCCCCCACCAACCTTCATGTCCTTCTATATATAGACAGCCACCCGCACAACACTGAGCAATATATTGCTCAACTCCAAGTAGTTAAGCATCATAGCAGCTTCTGCTACTCAAATATGACATCGGACGTACATCCCAATGACCACCTCTCCCCGCAGCCTGGCCTCGGCATTGTTTCCTGTCGGCCTCCTGCTGATCGCCATGGCTTCCATCCAGTCAGGAGCCTCGTTGGCCAAGAGCATGTTCCCGATTGTAGGCGCACAAGGCACTACAACCCTGCGCCTAATTTTCGCCAGTGTGATTATGCTGCTCATATTGCGACCATGGCGCGCCAAGCTGACCGCCAAGTCCCTGCGCACCGTGGTCATCTACGGAATGGCCCTGGGCGGCATGAATTTCCTCTTCTATATGTCACTGCGCAGCGTGCCCCTGGGCATCGCCGTAGCCCTAGAATTCACGGGACCTCTTGCAGTGGCCATCTACGCGTCGCGCCGGGCGGTGGACTTCCTGTGGATTGCCCTCGCAATCGTCGGCCTGCTTCTATTGATCCCCATGGGAGAAGCGAGCAATGGTATCGACTTAGTTGGCGCAGCCTATGCTTTAGGAGCGGGAGTCTGCTGGGCACTCTACATTCTGTTCGGACAGAAAGCAGGTAACGACAACGGCGTCCAGACCGCGGCTCTTGGGGTGATGATCGCAGCACTGTTTGTCGCGCCCATAGGCATCGTCCACGCTGGCAGTGCCTTGTTGACGCCTGCGCTGATTCCAATAGCCATCGCCGTCGCCATTCTGTCCACTGCCCTGCCCTACACCCTGGAGATGGTAGCGCTGACGCGCCTCCCTGCACGAACTTTTGGCACCCTCATGAGCATCGAACCCGTATTCGGCGCGCTCTCAGGCCTACTCTTTCTGCAAGAGTACTTATCACTGGCACAATGGCTGGCCATTACCTGCATTATCCTGGCCTCGGTAGGCGCGACGCTGACGATGCGCAATGACTCGAAACCACTGGTTCCAGCGGATTGAATCATCTTTGAATGTACCTCTGGCATTTGCCGCTCATTTAGGCCATGTTTAAGCGCTAAACGAATGTCATTCATGGAGTTTTTCGACAAGGACAGCGCGAACACTACACTCGAGAGCGAGTAGAGCCGGCTTCAAGTATTGGGAAGTGGCTATTAAGGATGGGAATGAAGCGAATTTTGATAGTGTTAATGGTCGTAGCCATTGCTGGCTGTGCCGCGACTACCAAGACAGAAGTAAAACGGGGAAAAAGAGGACTGCATATCAACTGTTCCGGCCTGTCCTCCTCTTGGGACCAGTGCTACACCAGTGCAACCAACTCTTGCGGTACCAAGGGATATCGGGTCATCGCCAAGTCCGGTGACAATTCCGAGGAACCCGGGGACTATCCCTTTGGCATCAATCCTGCCGGGTACACCAGCCGCAGCATGATCGTTATCTGTAAGTAATCGCCCCCGAGCAGTCATCCTCGACTGCTCATCGTGCCCAATCAGCTCTCGATTAACACTCATCCTTGAACGCCGCTTGCAAGCAGATCGCAGGCGGCGTTTGCTTCAGATCAGATAGCTGCCGTACGCAGTTGCAACCACTCTAGCCCCGCGCCGCTCAGCAACGAGCTCAAGCGCTCACGCACCTGCGCGTGATACGCGTTGAGCCACGCGCGCTCATCCGTGGTGAGCAGCGACGGCTCAAGACAACGCGTGTCGATCGGGCAAAGCGTCAGGGTTTCAAACGACAGAAACTCACCAAACTCGGTCTTGCCCGCTTCGCGGTTCAGCACCAGGTTCTCGATACGCACACCCCAACGCCCCGGCCGGTACGTACCCGGCTCAATGGAAGTGATCATCCCCGGCTGCATCGCCGTTTGCGGAGCGGCGGCGGCCTGATAAGCAATCACTTGTGGACCTTCATGCACATTGAGGAAATAACCTACGCCGTGCCCAGTACCGTGGCCGTAGTCCACACCTTCAGCCCATATCGGCGCACGGGCAATGGAATCCAGCAAAGGCGATAGAATCCCCCTCGGGAAATGCGCACGGGACAGCGCAATAACGCCCTTCAGCACCCGGGTGCAGTCTCGTTTCTGCTCCTCACTCGGCGTACCGATAGGCACCATGCGTGTGATATCCGTTGTGCCGCCCAAGTACTGGCCACCCGAGTCGATCAGCAGCAAGCCATCACCTTCGATCACCGCATGCTCTTCCTCGGTGGCGTGGTAATGGGGCATTGCGCCATTGGCGTTAAAGGCGGCAATAGTGTTGAAACTCAGCGACACATAGTCGGGGCGACGGGTACGGGCTGCGGTCAGGTGTTCATCAATGGTCAACTCCGTGATGCGCTCACGGCCCAGCGCACTGTCCAGCCAGGCGAAGAATTCGCACAGAGCGGCGCCATCCTGCTCCATGGCCCGGCGGATGTGCTCGGCGTCTGCCAGACTCTTGCGTGATTTGGCCAATGTGGTCGGATTCAGCCCTTCGATCAACTTGACGCCAGCATCCAGGTTTTCCAGCAAGCCGGCGGTTACGCGGGCAGGGTCGACGTGCAAACCTGCACCCGACGGCACTGCACGCAAGGCATCCGCGACCTCGCTGTAATCGCGCAACGCCACGCCATCCTGTTCAAGCACAGCACGCAGATCCGCGTCGACTTTACTCAGCGCCACGAACAACGTGGCCTGCTGTTGACTGATCAGCGCAAACGATACAAACACCGGGTTAAATGAAACGTCGCCGCCACGCAGGTTGAACAACCAGGCGATGTCGTCCAGGGTCGCGATAAAGTGCCAGTCGGCGCCCTTCTCTTTCAAACTGGCGCGCAGTGCAGCGAGCTTCTCGCCACGACTAACGGTCGCTTGCGGTGGCAGATGCGCATAAATCGGCTGGTTCGGCAGGCTTGGACGGTCTGTCCAAACCGTATCGAGCACGTCGATATCGGTACGCAAGCGCGCGCCGCGTTCTGCCAGCTTGGCGCTCAAGGTGCGCGCCGAAGCGACCGCCATCACTGCACCGTCCACCGCCACCACACCGCCTTCCGGAGTTTGCTCGGCCAGCCACTCCAGTGGTCCAGGTTGGCCCGGCTGCAGTTTTACTAGCTCGATGCCGCTGCCCTTGAGCTCCTTGGTCGCTTGTTCCCAGTAACGGCTGTCGGCCCACACGCCGGCGAAATCTGCGGTGACAATCAGCGTCCCCACCGAGCCATGGAAACCCGATAACCATTGGCGGCCCTGCCAGTAACCCGGCAAGTATTCGGACAAATGCGGGTCAGCCGACGGCACCAGCAGGGCGTGGATGCCCTCGCGGCTCATCAGTTCGCGGGTGCGCGCCAGGCGCTGGGGAACCGTTCCATGGGTCAAAGGCTGCGTGCTCATTGTGTCTCCTGCTAACCACTAATAATTGTTATGTGAAAATCAGACGGCCCAGAAGGCCGGCGCGCTGGCCAGTGCGGCCTTAATCAATAGCACCGCTTGGTCAATATCCTGCTCGGTAGTGAACCGCCCCAGACTCAAGCGAATGGTGCGGCCGGCCGAGCGGGCGTCATGGCCAAGGGCAAGCAACACGTGGGACGGTGCATTGCTCGCAGAATTGCAGGCCGACGTCGCGGAAAAAGCGATACCGGCGCTCAATGCCGCGGCATTGAACTCACCTTCGCCGAACGTAAGGCTCAGGGTGTGGGGAATACGTTGCGTGGCACTGCCATTGAGGCGTACACCGGCGATCGAAACCAACTGATCCAGCAGGCGTTGCCGCAACGCAACGATCACCGCTTTCTCTTCGGTGAACGACTGCGCCGCCAGCGCAAATGCCGTGCCCATCCCTGCAATCTGGTGGGTCGCCAACGTGCCGGAGCGCAAGCCGCCCTCGTGTCCGCCGCCATGAATCTGCGCCAACACCTTCTGTTGCGCCCGAGGCCCGACGTACAGCGCGCCGATACCCTTGGGGCCGTACAACTTGTGCGCAGAAAACGACATCAAATCCACCGGCCATTGCGCCAGATCGATCGCCACCTTGCCTGCTCCCTGAGCCGCGTCCACATGCAGCAGCGCGCCGTGTTCACGCACCCGCGCGCCGATGCCGGGGATGTCATTCAGGGTGCCAAGTTCGTTATTCACCAGCATCAGCGAAACCAGGAAGGTGTCTTCGCGCAACGCCTCACTGACCGCGTCGACGCTGATCAAACCGTCGGCGTCGGGTACCAGATAGGTCACGGCTACGCCGGCTTCCTGCAACTGTCGCGCGGTGTCCAGCGTGGCCTTGTGCTCGATCTGGCTGGTGATGATATGCCCACCGGCCACACCCCGCGCCTGGAACACGCCTTTGATGGCGAGGTTGTTGGATTCAGTGGCGCCGGAGGTCCAGACGATCTGCTCAGGCTGTGCGCCCACCAACTCGGCCACCTGGCGACGCGCCTGTTCAACCGTTTGCCGGGCCGCCTGGCCGTAAGCGTGGGAACTGGACGCGGGGTTACCGAAATTGGCGTTGAAGCCCAGGCACTCGACCATCACCTGGATGACCCGCTCGTCCACCGGGGTGGTGGCGGCGTAGTCGAAATACAAAGGACGTTTATTCATGACAGTTAAGACTCGCAAAGCAGGTTCCCGAGAGCGGCGTCTCAGGAGCATCGGCCGGAACAGAGGTCGTCATGTCTACCGGATCGAATGCCATTAAAGAAGGACAACTTTAAGTAAATGTGCGTAGGAACGCTCCTGAAATTCAGCTTAACAGGCTGAAGTCGCGCCATGGAAAACAAAAAGCCCGAGGTCCTTAAAGGGCGCCTCGGGCTTTTTGCTGCGCAGAACGCGATCAACTGGGACGACCATGAAGTACGACGTCGCGCTCGGCATTCATTTCACCTTGGCGATCAAAGCCGAAGGACTTCTGTGGCTGACCGGTCAGTGCCGCACGCTGCTGTTGATATTCATCGAACGACAAGCCTCGACGACTCAGCGCTTCAAGAGCCAATTGCTTGGTCTCTTCGGCAGAGTAGGGACGTAATTCTGGCGATGGATGGCTCGCACAGCCGGCGAGTACGGCGCTGACAATCAATAAGCAAACGGAGAGGAATCGGTTCATGGCGGCGGCTCTGCAAAGGAGGTTTCGAGTCAATGAACACAGGCTACTCCCGACGTCATTCGGTGAAAAATCACCGTCCGTGATAGTCGCTATCAACCGCCGAAGCCCCCTCCAATAGCCCCCCTCATATATTTCTTTATGATCTATAAATATGGAAATACGTTCATTTACGGAATAACAGTAACCCTCTATAACTAGCTCCAATTCTGCCAGGCACTGTTCGCCAAGCAACTGTTGCCCAGGCAACAGCCATTCAACAAATCACCAGGCAGGCAACAGCAACATTTTTCAGCAGTGAGCCACAGCCCAAGCCAATCAAGGCCTGCAGCCGTTGGTACAGCTCTTGCTCAACACCTTGCACCTCACTTGCTATGAACCACTGTTGAAAAAGGAACTGTTCATGACCCGTCCACTGAATGTCGTTGCCCTCTCCGGCGGAACCTGGCGCCCGTCGCGCACCCTAGTGTTGACCCAAGCTGTGCTGGCCGAATTGGCCACCCTGCTGCCAATCCAGACCACACTGATCGAACTGGGCGACATTGCCCGGCCACTGGGCGGTGCACTGTCGCGCGATGAATTGCCTGCCGAAGTCGAAGCCCAACTGTTGGCCATCGAACAGGCCGACCTGCTGATCGTCGCCGCGCCGGTCTATCGCGGTTCCTACCCTGGCCTGCTCAAGCACCTGTTCGATCTAGTCGGTCTCAACGCCCTGATCAACACCCCGGTGCTGCTCGCCGCCACCGGCGGTAGCGAACGCCACGCGCTGGTCCTCGATCATCAACTGCGCCCGCTGTTCGCCTTCTTCCAGGCCCTGACCCTGCCGATCGGTGTGTACGCCACCGAAGCCGACTTCACCGACTACCAAATAACCAGTGAGCCCCTGAAGGGGCGGATACGCCTTGCGGCAGAACGTGCTGCACCCTTGTTTGCAGCGCACTCCCCTTCTCTGCTGAAAATCGCTTAAGGATTGGTTATGGATGTTTTCTGGTTTCTGCCGACACATGGCGACGGTCATTACCTGGGCACCACCCAAGGTGCCCGGCCCGTCACGCTCAATTATCTGAAGCAAGTCGCCCAGGCGGCTGACAACCTGGGTTACTACGGTGTGTTGATTCCTACCGGCCGCTCGTGTGAAGACTCCTGGGTCATCGCCTCGGCGCTGGTACCGCTGACAGAACGCCTGCGTTACCTGGTGGCCATTCGTCCCGGCATCATTTCACCGACTGTATCTGCACGCATGGCCGCCACCCTGGATCGCCTGTCCAACGGCCGCCTGCTGATCAACGTAGTGACCGGTGGCGACCCCGACGAAAACCGTGGCGACGGCAGCTTCCTCGACCACGCTGAACGTTACGAAGTCTCCGACGAATTCCTACGGATATGGCGCCGCGTATTGCAGGGTGAATCGGTGGATTTCGAAGGCAAACACCTGCGCGTGCAAAACGCCAAGGCGCTGTACCCACCGGTGCAGAAGCCTTACCCACCGTTGTACTTCGGTGGATCCTCCGACGCCGCCCACGACCTCGCCGCCGAACAGGTGGATGTGTATCTGACGTGGGGCGAGCCGCCTGCCGCCGTCGCGGAAAAACTCGCCGATGTGCGTGAGCGCGCCGCGCGCCACGGGCGTACGGTGAAGTTTGGCATTCGTCTGCATGTGATCGTGCGCGAAACCGAAGAAGACGCCTGGAAAGCCGCCGACAAACTGATCGAGCACATCAGCGACGACACCATCGCCGCCGCGCAAAAATCCTTCTCACGCTTTGACTCCGAAGGTCAGCGCCGCATGGCCGCCCTCCACGACGGGCGCCGCGACAACCTGGAAATCGCACCCAACCTGTGGGCCGGTGTCGGCCTGGTGCGCGGCGGTGCCGGTACCGCGTTGGTGGGCAACCCGCAACAAGTGGCCGAACGCATTAAGGAATACGCCGACCTGGGCATCGAGAGCTTCATCTTCTCCGGCTATCCGCATTTGGAAGAGGCCTATCGCTTCGCCGAACTGGTGTTCCCGCTGCTGCCGGAACCCTACGCCAGCCTCGCTGGACGCGGTATCACCAACCTCACCGGCCCGTTCGGCGAAATGATTGCCAACGATGTACTGCCGGCCAAGGCCTGATCGGCGCAGCGGCGGCACCGGCCCGGGCCGCTGCTGCCAATAAAGAGGAATACCCGTGACAGCCAAACCCCACAGCGTCCTGCCATCTCCCCTGCAGACCGCCAAACTGCTGGCCGCCGAATTCGCCCTCAGCGCCGTCGAACGCGACGAGCGCGGCGGCACACCCAAAACCGAGCGTGACGCCCTGCGCCACAGCGGCCTGCTGGCCCTGAGCATTCCCACCCAATACGGCGGCCTCGGCGCCCGCTGGAGCGACACCTTGGGCATCGTGCGCGAATTCGCCAAGGTCGACAGCTCCATCGCCCACGTCTTCGGCTTTCATCATCTGATGCTGGCCACCGTGCGCCTGTTTTCACGCCCGGACCAATGGCAACCCTGGTTCGAACAAACCGCCCGCAAGAACTGGTTCTGGGGCAACGCCCTCAATCCATTGGACACGCGCACCGTGGTCAAGGACTTCGGCGGCTGGCGCGAATTCTCCGGCAAAAAGAGCTTCTGCTCCGGCGCCAGCGACTCGGAAATGCTGATCGCCTCGGCGGTGGATGAAAATGCCGGCGGCAAACTGCTGATTGCCGCCATCCCCAGTGGGCGCAGCGGCATCACTCTGCACAATGACTGGAACAATATCGGCCAACGCCAGACCGACAGCGGCAGCGCCAGCTTCGAACGGGTGCGCGTCGAAGAGTCGGAATTGCTGCTCGACCCAGGCCCGCTGAGCACACCGTTCGCCTGCCTGCGCCCGCTGATCGCACAGTTGACCTTTACCCATATGTTTCTCGGCATTGCCGAAGGCGCATTCGAAGAAGCACGCACCTACACCCTCACCGAAACCCGTGCCTGGCACAAATCCTCGGCCGAGGACGTGCGCCAGGATCCTTACGTGCTCCACCACTACGGCGAGTTCTGGGTGGCCCTCCAAGGCGTGCGCCTGCTGGTGGAGCGAGCCGCCGAGCTACTGGACCAAGCCTGGGCCAAAGGGCCAAACCTCAGCGAACACGAGCGCGGCCAACTGGCAATTGCCATCGCCACCGCCAAGGTCGCCGCCACCCGCCAAGGCCTGGATCTGTGCAGCCGTCTGTTTGAAGTCACCGGCGCGCGTTCAACCCATGCCTCCCTGCGCCTGGATCGCCACTGGCGCAACCTGCGCACGCAAACCCTGCACGACCCGGTGGACTACAAGCTCCATGAACTGGGGGACTGGGCGTTGAACCAATCCCTGCCGATTCCTACGTTCTACTCATAAAAAAGAGGTGCCCGTGCAGCTTCTAACCCTACCGCCCTCGCCCGCCCTTGCGACCTCGATTCGCGCCACGGCCCAGGTCTTCGAAGACCCGAAATCCCAGGCGCTGCTCGACCATATCCAGCAAGTGGCGCCCAGCGAAGCCAGCGTGCTGATCATCGGCGAAACCGGGACCGGTAAAGAGCTGGTGGCGCGCCACATTCATAACCTCAGCGCGCGGCGCAACCGCCCGTTCGTGGCAGTGAACTGCGGCGCCTTCTCTGAATCCCTGGTGGAGGCCGAACTGTTCGGCCATGAAAAAGGCGCCTTTACCGGCGCCCTCAGCGCCAAGGCTGGCTGGTTCGAAGAAGCCGATGGCGGCACGTTGTTCCTTGATGAAATCGGCGATTTACCGATGGCCATCCAAGTCAAATTGCTGCGTGTCCTACAGGAACGCGAAGTCGTACGCTTAGGTTCGCGCAAGAGCATTCCGATTGATGTGCGCGTACTGGCTGCAACCAACGTGCAGTTGGAAAAAGCCATCAACGCCGGGCATTTCCGCGAAGACCTCTACTACCGACTCGACGTGGTGAGCCTGGAACTCAGCCCGCTGCGCGAGCGCCCCGGCGATATCCTGCCGTTGACCCGGCACTTTATCGAGGCTTACAGCCGACGCCTGGGCTACGGCCCGATCACGATCAGTCGCGAAGCCGAACAAAAACTCAAGAGCTACAGCTGGCCAGGCAATATCCGCGAACTGGAAAACGTCATCCACCACACCCTGCTGATCTGCCGTAACGGCGTGATCGAACGGGATGATTTACGCCTGTCGAACATGCGCATTGAGCGCCAGGACGACAGTCAGCACGGCACCGACAACAGCGCCGAAGCCTTGTTGGAGCGCGCCTTCCAAAAGCTCTTTGAAGAACAGGCTGGCGCCCTGCATGAAAAGGTCGAAGACGCCCTGCTTCGGGCCGCTTACCGTTTCAGCCATTACAACCAGGTGCATACCGCCAACCTGCTGGGCCTGAGCCGTAACGTCACGCGCACACGCCTGATCAAGATTGGCGAATTGGCGGTGAATAAGCGTCGGCCGGGGGAGAACGTGCAAGGTGAACGGATGCTGCATTTATCCATATAGACGGCAGTGCAATGCATTGTCATGGCTGCGCTCAAAACTGCGCAGCACCTGGAACGAACCAAAGGTCACCGCCGTGGCCTGATGGGCGCGAATCAGTGTCCAGAAGTCTTCCTCACCCTGCTCAAAACGCTTGAACGCTGCCTCACCGTGCGCTCGGGACGTCCATTGCAGGTAATTAAGCACCCGCCGGCCGTCATCGCTGACCTGCACGCTCGCACTGAGAAATCCGTCATGGCCCTGGGCCAAACGCTCGCTTTGGGTGGACAAGGCCGCCACCAGGGCAACTTGCTGCTGAGGCTCGATATGGAACTCGATCAGCTGAGTGAAGCCGAGATTCTTCTCTGATACCTGCATGAATACTCCCCTTCCACTGTAGGCAGAATCTTGCGATTCGATGCCACGCAGGGTAAAACCTCCAGTTAAGTCAAGGTCAAGCGCTTAATCGGAGTTTTCATGATTACCAAGGAACTCACCGTCGGCCAACTGGCCGCCCGTAGCGGCGTGGCCGTCACGGCCCTGCACTTCTACGAAACCAAGGGGCTGATTCAGAGCAATCGCAACGCGGGCAATCAGCGGCGCTATCCGCGGGATGTATTACGCCGCGTGGTGGTGATTAAGATCGCCCAGCGCTTGGGGATTCCCCTGGCGACGATTGGCGAGGCATTACAGACGCTGCCAAATGGCCGCACCCCGACAGCCAAAGACTGGGAACGTTTGTCGGCACTGTGGCGCGAAGACCTGGACGAGCGCATCAACAAAATGATGCTGCTGCGCGACAAGCTCAACGGCTGCATCGGCTGCGGATGCTTGTCGTTGGAAGCATGCCCGCTGCGCAATCAGGATGACCTGCTGGGTGAGCGCGGGCCTGGTGCGCAATTGCTCGAGCCCAGTTGAGCTTTCTCGTTGTAACCGCCGGAGCCCTTGATTGGCGTGGCCTATCGTGAAAGGCCGGACCTGCGCATCGACAATGCCACCGAGGGCATCGAGCGCTACAAGAAAGCCTTCGGCGCCACCCACGCGTATGTGTCGTAAAGGGTTCTGGCAGTCATTTTGGGCGGGCCGTTCAACGGCCAAGCCCATCCTACGCAGCGCGCCGGCCCTATCAACGCCTGCTCGGTGATAGCTCGGAACATGTTTCGTGTTCGATAAACGGGTAAAAAACCACCGAATGTGAATCTGAAACATTTTCTTTCATATCCGGGTTAGGGATTTCTCATTCTCATCCGTCTTATTTAGATACAGCCTGTCGCGTCAGCAAAAGCTACGACTGGCCTTTTCCGGGCCTCCCTCGCCCCCCTCCGATCAAGCCCCTCATTTACATGTCGAAGAAGTCACGCTCCAAACTCTGGTTTCTCGTACATAGCTGGCTGGCGTTGCCCATCTGGTTCTTTGTACTGATCGTCTGCGTCACCGGCACCCTGGCGGTGGTCAGCCAGGAAATCGTCTGGCTGGCCAACCCGGATATCCGCGCGAGCAAACCGTCGGATGACGCCGAACTGTTGAGCTACGACCAAGTGATCAGCGCCATCAAGCGTGCCGAGCCCGAGGTGATTGTCCAATCGCTCAGCCGCCCAGATGAGTCGCACTTCGCCCTGAGTGTCGACCTCAGCTACCCCGACGGGCGCTCGCTTGAGGTCTACGTCAACCCTTACACCGGCGCGATCCAGGGCATCAGCCCGTCGTTCAATTTCCGTCAGTTCACCCGTGCGCTGCACGGCTGGTGGCTGGTGCCGTTCACCAATGGCTATAGCTGGGGCTGGTACCTGGTGTCGTTGCTTGGTCTGCCGCTGCTGGCCTCGCTGGTTACCGGGCTGGTGGTCTACAAGCGCTTCTGGAAAGGTTTTTTCAAACCAACCCTGCGGTTTCGCCACGGTGCGCGAATCTTCTGGGGTGACTTCCACCGCCTGAGCGGTATTTGGTCTATCTGGTTTATCGCAGTCATTTCCATCACCGGCACCTGGTTCCTGATCCAGGCGATCCTGGGGGACAACCAGATTTCAATTTCCAGCGAGCCCATCGTCCCGGTGATCGCCCGTGAAAAAGTACCGTCCTCGGCAGCAGGTGTGCCGGCACCGATGATTCCCCTGGATGAAGCCATCACCATTGCGACCCAGCGCATCCCTGGCCTGGAAGCGAGCTTCGTGCGCATGCCCTTCAACGCCTACAGCCACCTGCAAATCGGCGGCCGCGGCTGGTACCCACTGATGTACCAAACCGCCCAACTCAACCCCTATAGCGGCGAAATCGCTGTCTCGCACCTCCTGTCCGACCGCACCGCACTTGAGTTCGTCACCGAATCCATGCGCCCGCTGCACACCGGCGATTTTGGCGGACTGTGGATCAAGCTGATCTGGGCGTTCTTCGGCCTGGTGCTGAGCATGATGGTCTTGAGCGGCTTGCTGATATGGACCAAGCGCACCGCCTTGGCCACCCTCAATGCCCTCAAGCGCGAGGCCAAGACCCAGCGCAAGCCTGTTTCCACCCCGGCCTTGCAGGCTGAAACTTCGGAGAGCCACTGATGAGCAAGGTCGCAGCGACACCGCCGACTCCCCTGCGGGCTTTCTGGCTGAAATGGCGATTCCATATCAATGTTCTGCTACTGCTGGTGCCTCTGGGCTTCATGCCCAAGTATTTTGCCGATGCCGCACTGTTTCGCGGTGACGCGGGTATCGGCGAGCGGGTGGCCGGAGAAGTACAGGTTGGCCCCTGGAGCCTGACCCTCGCCGAGTTCCGCAATGAGGGCCCAAGCCCGGACCCAGCCGGCCCGATGAAGTTCTTCAACGCCGCCCTGTGCGACACCTGTGCCGACCAGGTCAAGGCTACTTACCTGCGCATCGGCAAGCCACGCAGCCTGCGCGCGGCCGGGGTGATCTTCTTTGGCACACCGTACCGCATGGGCGCTGCCCTGCCCGTCCCTGAACGCACACCTGCCGACGCCGAACTGTGGGTCACCATGGAAGGCTGGGACGGCACGATGCACCAGGGTTCCATCCCGCTGAGCCAGGCCTCGCCTGCCACCATTGCCTGGCTGAACAAGCAAGGAGTCAAACCATGATGATCAAGCACCTGTCCCGCGCCGCGCTGTTGCTGTGCGCGGGTTTAAGTACCGTGGCCCTGGCCCACAACCCTATGTGCGAATGCAAGGAAATCCCCGGCGAGCAGATCCAGTGCAAGGGCGGCTTCTCCGACGGCAGCGGTGCGCCCGGCGTGACCCTGGATGTGATCGGCTACGACGAAACCATCCTGGTGCCCGGCAAGCTCGGCCAGGATTCGACCCTGACCTTCAAGAAGCCATCCGCCGAGTTCTACGTGCTGTTTGACGCCGGCCCTGGCCACGTCGTTGAAATCGACCAAGCGGATATCCAGTCCCAATGAGTACGACACACGTTGTACGTCCCGCGGGCGCTGGCCACGAAACCCTCTACGTCCTGCTGCTGTGCCTGATCATCCTCGCGGTCGCCGGCACGGTGGTGGCGCTGCACGGCGAATCCCAGGAAGTGGCCGCCGTGCCCAGCCACCAGTTGGACGCCCGCCGCGACCTGAGCGCCGCCGAGCAAGGTATCTACGCCGACTTGCGGGTGACCCTGGATGAAATCCACTTGCTGCAGCAAGAGCAAAGCGCCCTGCCGACGCCTGGGCAATTGGCCGAAGAAGGCTTCGCGCCGTTCGCCCAGGATGCGAGTTCGGTCAGCCGTGGCGATCACCGCTGGCAGTTACTGGCGCCTGCGGCCTACTTCGGGTTGAGCCAGGCGCCGACCACCAGCGGTTCACTGCTGATGCGCGTACAAGGCACCGAGCCGGATATCTGGCTCAACCGCCGCAAAGACCTGGCCGCCCCCTCCGACCTCACTGACCAGGCGCTGATCGCGGCCGGCTGGCAGCAAGTGGTCGCGCAATTCGATGCCGGCGTTACCCGCCAGCACCGTCACTGAACGAGAAGACCGATTGCCCATGTCTATTTCATCTCCCCTGTTGCGCCTGTTGCTGGTCAGCCTGCTCAGCCTGATACTCGCCCCGCTGGCCAACGCCGAAGCGGCTAAACGCCTGCGTATCGGCATCACCCTGCACCCTTATTACAGCTACGTGGCCAATATCGTCGGCGACAAGGCCGACGTGGTGCCGCTGATTCCAGCAGGTTTCAACCCACACGCCTACGAGCCGCGCGCCGAAGACATCAAGCGCATCGGCACCCTGGACGTGATCGTGCTCAATGGCGTCGGCCACGACGACTTCGCCGACCGTATGATCGCCACCAGCGAGCGCCCGGACATCCCGGTGATCGAAGCCAACGCCAACCTGCCGTTGCTGGCCGCCACCGGCAATGCCGCGCGCGGTGCGGGCAAGGTGGTCAACCCGCACACCTTCCTGTCGATCAGTGCATCGATTGCCCAGGTCAACAACATCGCCCGTGAGCTGGGCAAGCTCGACCCGGACAACGCCAAGACCTACACCCAGAACGCGCGTGCCTATGGCAAACGCCTGCGCCAGATGCGCGCCGACGCCCTCGCCAAGTTGACCAGCGCGCCTAACCCGGACCTGCGCGTCGCCACTGTGCATGCGGCCTACGACTACCTGCTGCGTGAATTCGGCCTGGAAGTCACCGCCGTGGTCGAGCCGGCCCACGGCATTGAGCCCAGCCCCAGCCAGTTGAAAAAGACCATCGACGAACTGCGCGCCCTGGACGTGAAGGTGATCTTCTCGGAGATGGATTTCCCCTCCACCTACGTCGACACCATCCAGCGTGAATCCGGGGTCAAGCTGTACCCGCTGTCGCATATTTCCTATGGCGAATACAGCGCTGAAAAGTACGAAGTGGAAATGACCGGCAACCTCAACACGGTGGTCCGGGCGATTCAGGAGTCGGGCGCATGACGGCGGCACAATCCCTGAAGGTCGCCAGCGTCGGCCCGACACTCGACTTCGACACGGTGTCCCTGACCCTGGGCCGCACCGTGATCCTCGACGGCGTGAGTTTCCAGGTGCAGCCGGGCAGCATCCACGCGCTGGTCGGCCCCAACGGCGGCGGCAAGAGCTCGCTGATCAAAACCCTGCTGGGACAAACGCCGCATCAGGGTCGCTTGAGCCTGCAGTGGCCGACCACGCCGGGCACAATCGGCTATGTGCCCCAGGCGCTGGAATTCGACCGGGGTTTGCCGATGACCGTGGACGATTTCATGGCCGCCATGTGCCAGCGGCGCCCGGCGTTTCTGGGCTTGTCCAAGCATTACGCCGCGGCGATTGGCGAGGCTCTGGAACGGGTCGGCATGCAGGACAAACGCAAGCGGCGCATGGGTGCATTGTCCGGAGGTGAACGCCAACGCGTGCTGCTGGCCCAGGGCTTGATCCCTGCGCCGCAATTGCTGGTGCTGGATGAGCCGATGTCGGCCCTCGATGAAGCGGGCATCCAGGTGTTCGAACGCCTGCTCAGTGACTGGCGCCTCGCCGGGATGACCGTGCTGTGGATCGAGCACGACCTCGAAGCCGTAGGCCGTCTGGCCGACCGCGTTACCGGCCTTAACCGCCGCGTGCTGTTCGACGCCACACCACAGGAGGCGCTCACCCCGGATCGCCTGCTGACCCTGTTCTCCACCCACCCTCGGAGCCCGGCGCAATGAGTTATGAAGCGTTTCGCCTGATGGTCCAGGGCTGGGCCTCTGCCGGTTACCTGCCGGAGGCACTGGCCTATGGTTTTGTAGTCAATGCCCTGCTCGCCGGTTTGCTGATCGGCCCAGTGCTCGGCGGCTTGGGCACGCTGGTAGTGGTCAAGCGCTTCGCGTTTTTCTCCGAAGCCGTCGGCCATGCTGCGCTGACCGGCGTCGCCGTGGGCATTTTGCTCGGCGAACCCTACACCGGCCCCTACGGCAGTCTGTTCGGTTACTGCCTGCTGTTTGGCATCCTGCTCAATTACCTGCGTAACCGCACCGGCCTGGCGCCGGACACTTTGATCGGCGTGTTCCTGTCGGTGTCCCTGGCGCTGGGCGCAAGCCTGCTGCTGATCCTGGCGGGCAAGATCAACGTGCACATCCTGGAGAACGTGCTGTTTGGTTCGGTGTTGACGGTCAACGGTAACGATCTGCTGGTGCTGGCGATTGTCGGCTCGCTGGTGATGGCTCTGGCGCTGCCGCTGTACAACCGCATCATGCTCGCCAGTTTCAACCCGCAACTGGCGGCAGTGCGCGGAGTGGCGGTGAAGACCCTCGATTATCTGTTCGTAATTCTGGTGACGCTGATCACCGTCGCGGCAGTCAAGGTCATCGGCGCGATTCTGGTCGGCGCCCTGCTGGTGATTCCAGCGGCGGCGGCGCGCCTGTTGAGCCAGTCGCTCAAAGGCTTCTTCTGGGTCTCGGTGGTGATCGCCACTGTCAGTACCCTGTGCGGGATCCTGCTGCCGATCATCTTCGACCTGCCGATTCCTTCCGGTGCCGCGATCATCCTGATGGCCGGTATCGCTTTCGCTTTTGCCGCCATCGCACGCGGCACCGTGCCCAGCCTCAAAGGGAACCTTGGATAATGCGCTCTGTTCTTCAGCCTCTCGCCTTGGCCATCGCCTGTTTAATCACTCCGCCGCTGATCGCCGCCGAGGCAGTCAAATCGGCTGCCCACCCCGCCAAACCGGTCAAGGTGCTGGCGTCGCTGCCAATCACTTATGGCCTGGCCGAGGTGCTGCTCAAAGGCACCGACGTGCAGCTTGAGCGCGCAGCCCCGGCCAACCTGCCGGGCTCGCGCCAGGTGTCGTACTTCACCGGCCGTGGCGCCTCCGCACTGAGCGCGCTGGCCCAGGACGCCGACGCCGCCATCGGCCTGCGCTCGCTGTGGGCAGATGATCCGCTGTACCCCGTGGCACGGCGCAGCAACATCCGCATTGTCGAAGTCGATGCCGCACGCCCCGTGGACGGCGGGTTGCCGGGGATCGCCGTGCAGCCGGGCGTCGCTGACGGTTTGAACAGCCAACCATGGCAATCGAGCAATAACCTGGGGCGCATGGCCGATGTCTTGTCCACCGACCTGAGCCGCCTGGCACCGGGCGCCAAGGTGAAAATCGACGCCAATCTGGCTGCACTCAAGCAACGCCTGCTCAAGCTCACCGCCGACAGCGAAGCCCGGCTGGCCAAGGCGGACAACCTGAGTGTGGTCAGTTTGAGCGATCACTTTGGGTATTTGGTCAGCAGCCTGAACCTGGAACTGATCAGCACCGATGCGCGACCTGATGCCGAGTGGACGCCTGAGGCGTTGCACACACTCAGTACTGAATTGAAGGACAACGATGTGGCCGTGGTGCTGCACCATCGCCAGCCGAGTGAAGCGGTGAAAGCCGCCATCACGGCAGGCGGCTCGACATTGCTGGTGCTGAATGTCGACGGTGCAGACCCGGTGACGGAGTTGGAAACCAATGTGGATCAGGTGATCAAGACGCTCAGTCACTGATATGGGGGTGACCAGCATCCTGTTTTAGGGCTGCTTTGCAGCCCAGGGCAGGGCAAGCCTGCTCACTACAGAAGCAAGCTCAGCGCCGGGAGAGCGGTGGTTAAACCACATCCACGCCCACATGAATCGCATCATGCCGCCAGAACTCCAGGTCGCAGTCGATCAAGCGCTGGTGCTGGTCATAATTAACCCGAGCAATCCGCAAACCCGGGCTGCCCACCGACACGCGCAATGCGGCGGCGGCTTCCACCGGCAGTGACGTCGGCACAATCTCGAAGCGCACCCGTCCGTAGTGCAAGTCGTATTTGCGCACGTACAACTCGGTCATCGACTGATTCAGGTCGCACTCAAGAATCCCCGGGAAATATTGCGGGTTCAGGTAGTGCTCCACATACAACACCAGTCGCCCATCGATCCGCCGGCTTCGGCAGATCTGGATCACGCTGGACAATGCCGGCAGTTGTAGCCATGCACACACCGCCGCCGATGCAGGTTGCAGGCGTGCCGAAATCACTTCGGTGGACGCCACACGGCCCTGGTCGTTGACCATCGCGTGAAAGTGGCTGCGCTGCATCAGGTTGTAGGCCAATCGTGGCGGCGATACGAACCAACCCCGGCGTTCCTCGCGATAAATCTGCCCTTGGGCCTCAAGTTGTAACAAGGCTTCCCGCACGGTAATTCGGGTGGTACCGAACAACTCGCTGAGCTTGCGCTCGGCGGGCAGTTTGCTTGCAGGCGGCAAAAGTCCATGGTCGATCTGCTCTTGCAGCGCCAGGCCGATGGATGTCACCGCCTTGATTGCCTCATCACGCATCAACGTTACCTATCTGGACTAGACCAGCACCGTTCAGGTGCATAAAAGCTCCGCAATCGGGCCCTTGCGACTGCGTACAAGCGTAGGCATTGCAGATGACCGACAGATGACAGCCCGCCTCAAGTGCATGCCGCACCTCTTGCAATACACCGGCCAAGTCCAGAGCCTACGGGCACTTGGGCATGGTCTACGCTCAGCCTGTGCCGAGCGACATCGGCGCGTTAAAAACGACAACGACATGAAACTGTCATCCATCGAGCCTAAATTGGCTCAGGTATTGCTCTGACCTAGACCAACACCACCGCAAACGTTCATAAAAACGCAGCGTTGAAAACGCCCAAAGGAGCTTCGGATGAAACAGCTTTTCCTGGCATCACTGTTAGGCTCGACCATTGCCATGTGCACCGCCGCCATGGCCGCTGATACCGATCTAAAAACCTTGGAAGCCGCCGCGAAAGCGGAAGGCGCCGTCAACAGCGTCGGCATGCCCGATGACTGGGCCAACTGGAAAGGCACCTGGGAAGACCTGGCCAAGACCTACGGCCTCAAGCACATCGACACCGACATGAGCTCGGCCCAGGAGATTGCCAAGTTCAAGGCCGAGAAAGACAACGCCAGCGCCGACATCGGCGACGTCGGCGCAGCGTTCGGTCCGATTGCGGTGAAGCAGGAAGTCACCCAGCCGTACAAACCGTCCACCTGGGCTTCGGTGCCGGACTGGGCGAAAGACAAAGACGGTCACTGGGCCCTCGCCTACACCGGCACCATCGCGTTTATCGTCAACAAGAAGCTGCTGCACGGTTCCGAAGTCCCAACCAGTTGGGCCGACCTGCAAACCGGCAAATACAAAGTCTCGGTGGGTGACGTGAGCACCGCAGCCCAGGCCTCCAACGCCGTGCTGGCGGCGGCCATCGCCAACAAAGGCGATGAAAAGAACATCGCGCCAGGCCTGCAGTTCTTCACCAAGATCGCCCAGCAAGGCCGGCTCGGCCTGTCCAACCCGACCATCGCCACCATGGAAAAAGGTGAAGTCGAAGTAGGCATCGTCTGGGACTTCAACGGCCTGAGCTACAAAGCCAAGATGGCCAACCCGGATGACTACGTGGTGCTGATCCCCTCGGACGGCTCGGTGAAATCCGGCTACACCACCATCATCAATAAATACGCCAAGCACCCGAACGCCGCCAAGCTGACCCGCGAGTACATCTTCAGCGATGCCGGCCAACTCAACCTGGCCAAGGGCAATGCGCGTCCGATCCGTGCGGAAACCGACCTGAAACTGCCAGCTGAAATCGCCAAGAACCTGATTCCGGGCGAGCAGTACACCAAGGCCAACCCGCAACCGATCAAGGATGCCGATGCCTGGGAAGCGACTTCCAAGAAGCTGCCGCAGCTGTGGAATGAGCAAGTCATCGTAGAGATGAAGTAAGGGTTTTATCCCACATTGGAGCTCCAGTGGAGATCCAATGTGGGAGGGGGCTTGCCCCCGATGACGGTGGATCAGCTAACAAATCCGTTGAATGACACACCGCTATCGGGGGCAAGCCCCCTCCCACATTTCTGACCCCGTTCCTCCAGAGGAATTGAGCCAAGTCAATCGTTGCGGAGCGCTCTCCCCCATGAAGCACACTGTCATCCTTGTCGTGCTCGACGGCCTGAACTTCGAGGTTGCCCGACACGCCATGGGGCACTTGCAGGCCTATGTCGGCGCAGGACGCGCAGCCCTCTACAAGCTGGAATGTGAACTGCCCTCGCTGTCCCGCCCGCTCTATGAATGCATCCTAACCGGCGTGCCACCGATCCAGAGCGGTATCGTGCACAACCAGGTCGCGCGCCTGTCCAACCAGCGCAGCATTTTCCATTACGCCACCGACGCAGGTCTTAGCACTGCGGCTGCGGCTTACCATTGGGTCAGCGAGTTGTATAACCGCTCGCCCTTTCTCGCCGCCCGTGATCGCCATACCGACGACACGACGCTGGCGATCCAGCACGGACATTTCTACTGGAATGACCATTACCCCGATTCCCACCTGTTCGCCGACGCCGAAAACCTGCGACTCAAGCACGCGCCGGACTTTCTGCTGGTGCACCCGATGAACATCGACGACGCCGGCCACAAGCACGGCCTCGACAGCGCGCAATACCGCAACAGCGCACGCTCGGCCGACATCATCCTGGCTGACTACCTGCAAGGCTGGCTCGACGCAGGCTGCCAAGTGCTGGTGACCGCCGACCACGGCATGAACAACGACCGCTCCCACAACGGCCTGCTGCCGGAAGAACGTGAAGTGCCGCTGTTCGTCCTCGGCGATGCCTTCAGCCTGGATGCCAACGCCACGCCGAAACAGACCGACCTGTGCGGCACCGTCTGCGAACTGCTGGGCGTGCCCCACGACAAACCTGTATGCCGGGAGCTATTGAAGTGAATGCCATGACTCGCGGCAAATGGCTGGCATTGCTGTGCCTGGTGCCTTTCACGCTGTTCTTTATCGTGTTCGAGATCGCCCCGCTGGTGTGGGTGCTGATCAACAGCCTGCAAACCGAAGAGGCCGGCTGGGGCCTGGAAAACTTCACCCGGATCTTCAGCTCGAAGTTCTACCGGCAAGCGATCCAGTTCAGCCTGGAGATCAGTTTTTACTCCAGCATTTTCGGCATCATCATCGCCACTCTCGGCAGTTATTCGCTACGCCGCGTCGATGGGCCGCTGCGCAACTTCGTTACCGCCTTCGCCAACATGACGAGCAACTTCGCCGGCGTCCCCCTGGCGTTCGCGTTCATCATTTTGCTGGGGTTCAACGGCAGCATCACTCTCATGCTCAAGCAGGCCGGGATCATTCAGGACTTCAACCTGTATTCCAAGACCGGGCTGATCATCCTCTACACCTACTTCCAGATCCCCCTCGGCGTGTTGCTGCTGTACCCGGCCTTCGATGCGCTGCGTGAAGACTGGCGTGAGTCCGCGTCGTTGCTCGGCGCGAATGGCTGGCAGTTCTGGCGGCACATCGGTTTACCGGTGCTGACGCCTGCGCTGCTGGGCACCTTCGTGATCCTGCTCGCCAATGCCTTGGGCGCCTACGCCACGGTCTACGCCTTGACCACCGGCAACTTCAACGTGCTGCCAATCCGTATCGCGGGCCTGGTCTCCGGCGATGTGTCCCTCGATCCGAACATGGCCAGCGCCTTGGCCGTTGTGCTGGTGGCGCTGATGACCGTGATCACCGTGGTCCATCAACTGCTGCTCAAGAGGAGCTACCATGTCTCGCGCTGAAGCCGGCCCGGCCTCCCTCTACCACCGCGTGGTGGTGTACCTGCTCTTTGCAATCCTGGTATTGCCGTTGGTGGGCACGTTCGTTTACTCGATTGCCAGTAGTTGGTCGGCAACCATCCTGCCGGCGGGCTTCACCGTGAAGTGGTACGTGCAGCTCTGGAGCGACCCGCGCTTTCTGATGGCCTTCGGGCAGTCGCTGCTAGTGTGCGTGGGCGCGTTGATCCTGTCGGTGGTGCTCATTCTGCCGCTGCTGTTCGTGGTGCATTACCACTTTCCCAAGCTCGACGCGCTGATGAACATCCTGATCCTGCTGCCCTTCGCGGTGCCGCCAGTGGTGTCATCGGTGGGCCTGCTGCAACTCTATGGTTCCGGGCCGTTGGCAATGGTGGGCACGCCATGGATTTTGATCGGCTGCTACTTCACCGTGGCGCTGCCGTTCATGTACCGGGCGATCACCAACAACCTGCAAGCCATCAACTTGCGCGACCTGATGGACGCCTCCCAACTGCTGGGCGCCAGCACTTGGCAAGCGGCGATCTTCGTCGTGCTGCCCAACCTGCGCAAAGGCTTGATGGTGGCGCTGCTGCTGTCGTTCTCGTTCCTGTTCGGCGAATTCGTGTTCGCCAACATCCTGGTGGGCACCCGCTACGAGACCCTGCAGGTGTACCTCAACAACATGCGCAACAGCAGCGGACACTTCACCAGTGCCGTGGTCATTTCCTATTTCTTCTTTGTGCTGGTGCTGACCTGGGCCGCCAATATCTTGA
Source organism: Pseudomonas sp. 2995-1 (assembly GCF_002742505.1). Lineage (NCBI taxonomy): Bacteria > Pseudomonadati > Pseudomonadota > Gammaproteobacteria > Pseudomonadales > Pseudomonadaceae > Pseudomonas > Pseudomonas sp. 2995-1. The sequence goes on from NZ_LJSA01000530.1 coordinate 22,065, forward strand.
ACAAGGACAAAAGCCAATGAGCTTCGTCAGCGTCCAACACTTGCAAAAGGGCTACTCCGGTACGCCCGTGTTTAGCGATATCAACTGCGAAATTGCCAAAGGCGAGTTCGTCACCCTGCTCGGCCCGTCCGGGTGCGGCAAGTCCACGCTGCTGCGCTGCATTGCCGGTCTGACCTCGGTGGACAGTGGGAAAATTCTGCTCGATGGCCAGGACATCGTTCCGCTGAGCCCGCAGAAAAGAAACATCGGCATGGTCTTCCAGAGCTACGCGCTGTTCCCCAACATGACCGTGGAACAGAACGTCGCCTTTGGTCTGCGCATGCAAAAGGTCAACGCCGACGACAGCCACAAGCGCGTGCAGGAAGTACTGCAACTGGTAGAGCTCAAAGACCTGGCCGGGCGCTACCCGCACCAGATGTCTGGCGGCCAGTGCCAGCGCGTGGCCCTCGCCCGCTCCCTGGTGACACGCCCACGCCTGCTGCTGCTGGATGAGCCGCTCTCGGCGCTGGATGCACGCATTCGCAAGCACCTGCGTGAGCAGATTCGCCAGATCCAGCGCGAACTGGGGCTGACCACAATTTTCGTGACCCATGATCAGGAAGAAGCCCTGACCATGTCCGACCGCATCTTCCTGATGAACCAGGGCAAGATCGTTCAAAGCGGCGATGCCGAGACCCTCTACACGGCGCCAGTTGACGTGTTCGCCGCCGGTTTTATCGGCAACTACAACCTGCTCGACGCCGACAAGGCCAGCCAATTACTGCAACGCCCGATCAGTGGGCGCATCGCGATTCGCCCCGAAGCCATCGAACTGAGCCGCAGCGGCGAACTGGATGCACTGGTGCGCAGCCACAGCCTGCTGGGCAACGTGATCCGCTACCGCATCGAAGCGCGCGGCGTGGAACTGGTCGTCGATGTGCTCAACCGCTCGGCGGACGATCTTCACCCGGATGGTCAACGCCTGGCACTTTCCATCGACCCCAGTGCGCTGTGTGAAGTAGCCTGATGCAACGATTTACAAAGAGAGCGTGACGGATGGCATTGGTAATTTTTGATCTGGACGACACCCTGATCCACGGCGACTGCGCCACCCTGTGGAGCGAGCAGATGGGCCGCCTGGGATGGGTCGACCCCGAGTCGTTTATGCGCAGGAACAACGAACTGATGGACGCCTACAGCCGCGGCGAACTGGCCATGGAGGACTTCATGGACTTCAGCCTGGAGCCAATGATCGGCCGCACCCCGGAAGAGATCGATCATCTGGTCGAGCCGTGGGTGGAGGACGTGATTGAACCGCTGATCTACAGCGAGGCCACCAAGACCATCGCCAGGCATCGTGCGAATGGCGACCGGATTTTGGTGATTTCGGCATCGGGAACGCATTTGGTGAAACCGATTGCGGCGCGAATCGGTATTGATGAGGTGTTGGGGATTGATCTGGACGTGAGCCATGGCGTGTACAGCGGCCGTACCGTGGGTGTACTCACCTACCGCGAAGGCAAGATCACGCGATTGCTGGATTGGCTGGAGCAGGAACGTGAGACATTGGATGGCGCGTACTTCTATTCGGATTCGCGCAATGATCTGCCGTTGCTGCTGAAGGTGGATCACCCGCAGGTGGTGAACCCGGATCCGGTGCTGCGCGAGCATGCAGAGAAGGCTGGTTGGCCAATCCACCATTGGATCTGACACGCCCTATCTTGAATTGAAATCCAATCAGGCGAATGTGGAGGGGGCTTGCTCCCGATGCCGGTGGGTCAGATGAAATATTCTTCACTGACACACGGTTATCGGGAGCAAGCCCCCTCCCCATTTGGTCGCATTTCAATTCAAGGTCAGGTCACGCTTTCGTCGATCACCAACACCAACTTCCCTGAAATCTGGTTAGTCGCAAGCTCAGCAAACGCCGCCTCGGCATCCTTGATTGGGAAGGTCTTGGCCAACTGCGGGCTCAAGCGCCCTTCGGCAAACAACGGCCAGACATGCTGGCTCAAGTCACTGAACAGGTCTGCCTTGAACTGATCGTCACGGCTGCGCAGGGTCGAGCCCAACAACTGGATACGCTTGCCCAGCACTTGGGCCAGGTCCAACTGCGCCTCGCGACCGCCCATCAAACCGATCAACACCCAACGGCCGTCCAGCGCCAGCAGCTTCAGATCCAGCGCCGCATAGCTGCCGCCGACCGGGTCAAGGATCACATCAAACGGCCCGAAATCCCGCAGCCCTTCGATCCCATCGGTACGTACCACGCCGCCCTGGGCGCCCAGGTCTTCACAGTAGGCCAGGCGTTGCGCCGAGCCGACGCTGACCCAGCACGGGCTGCCAAACGCCTTGCACAGTTGGATCGCCGCCGAGCCCACGCCACTGGCACCGGCATGCAGCAGCACTTTCTCACCGGGCTTGAGGCCCGCCAGTTGGAACAGATTGAGCCATGCGGTGCTGTACACCTCAGGCAAGGCCGCCGCTTCAATCAACGACAGACCTTCCGGCACCGGCAGCACATGCCGAGCATCTACCACCACCTCTTCGGCCATGCCACCGCCGGCGAGCAACGCACAGACTCGATCCCCCACTTGCCACGAGGAACCAGGCCCCACTTCGCTGATCACCCCGGAACATTCCAGGCCCAGCACAGAGCTGGCGCCAGGGGGTGGCGGATAGAGCCCGGCACGCTGTAATAAATCGGCGCGATTAAGACCCGCAGCCGCCACGCGAATGCGAACTTGGCCTACGTCACATGTAGGACTTGGTTCGTCCAACCACTCCACATGACCTTCAACGCCTTGCAATGCTTTCACAGTGCCTCCATAGTGAGTCGGGACTGAGCCCGTAGCAGTAGCGCGGGCTTTTTGCATTATGCGACCGGCCCCTATGGAACCGGCAACTTCAAAGACGGCCTAATATGCGTTATCAATTGCCCCCGCGTCGAATCAGCATGAAGCATCTGTTCCCCAGCACCGCCCTCGCTCTTTTCATTGGTCTCGGCTTCGCGTCGATGTCGACCAATACGTTCGCAGCCAACAGCTGGGACAACCTTCAACCGGATCGCGATGAGGTGATTGCCAGCCTTAACGTGGTCGAGTTGCTTAAGCGCCATCACTACAGCAAGCCGCCGCTGGACGACGCTCGCTCGGTGATCATCTACGACAGCTACCTCAAGCTGCTGGATCCGTCGCGCAGCTACTTCCTGGCCAGCGATATCGCTGAGTTCGACAAGTGGAAGAGCCAGTTCGACGATTTCCTCAAGAGCGGCGACCTGCAGCCCGGCTTCACCATCTACAAGCGCTACCTGGACCGCGTCAAAGCGCGTCTGGATTTCGCCTTGGCTGAGCTGAACAAAGGCGTCGACAAGCTCGACTTCACCCAGAAGGAAACCCTTCTGGTGGATCGCAAGGACGCCCCTTGGCTGACCAGCACCGCCGCCCTCGATGACCTGTGGCGCAAACGCGTCAAGGACGAAGTGCTGCGCCTGAAGATCGCCGGCAAAGAGCCCAAGGCCATTCAGGAGCTGTTGACCAAGCGCTACAAGAATCAGTTGGCGCGTCTGGACCAGACCCGTGCAGAAGATATCTTCCAGGCCTACATCAACACCTTCGCGATGTCCTACGACCCGCACACCAATTATCTGTCGCCAGATAACGCGGAAAATTTCGATATCAATATGAGTCTGTCGTTGGAAGGCATTGGTGCCGTCCTGCAAAGCGACAATGACCAAGTGAAGATCGTGCGTCTGGTGCCGGCCGGTCCGGCAGACAAGACCAAGCAGGTCGCTCCGGCGGACAAGATCATCGGTGTGGCCCAGGCCGACAAAGAGATGGTCGATGTGGTCGGCTGGCGCCTGGACGAAGTGGTCAAGCTGATCCGTGGGCCGAAAGGCAGCGTGGTGCGCCTGGAGGTGATTCCGCACACCAATGCGCCAAACGACCAGACCAGCAAGATCGTGTCCATCACCCGTGAAGCGGTGAAGCTCGAAGACCAGGCGGTGCAGAAGAAAGTCCTCAACCTCAAGCAGGATGGCAAGGACTACAAACTGGGCGTGATTGAAATCCCGGCCTTCTACCTGGACTTCAAGGCCTTCCGCGCTGGCGACCCGGACTACAAGTCCACCACTCGCGACGTGAAGAAAATCCTGACTGAACTGCAGAAGGAAAAAGTCGACGGCGTGGTCATCGACCTGCGCAACAACGGCGGCGGCTCCCTGCAGGAAGCCACCGAGCTGACCAGCCTGTTTATCGACAAAGGTCCGACCGTGTTGGTGCGCAACGCTGACGGCCGTGTGGACGTGCTTGAAGACGAGAACCCGGGCGCCTTCTACAAAGGCCCGATGGCGCTGCTGGTCAACCGCCTCTCAGCCTCTGCCTCGGAAATTTTCGCCGGCGCCATGCAGGACTATCACCGCGCGTTGATCATCGGCGGCCAGACCTTCGGCAAAGGCACCGTGCAGACGATCCAGCCGCTGAACCATGGCGAGCTCAAGCTGACGTTGGCCAAGTTCTACCGGGTTTCCGGGCAGAGCACCCAGCATCAGGGCGTGCTGCCGGACATCGATTTCCCGTCGATCATCGACACCAAGGAAATCGGCGAAAGCGCTCTGCCGGAAGCCATGCCGTGGGACACCATCCGGCCAGCGATCAAGCCTGCTACGGATCCATTCAAGCCGTTCCTGGCACAGTTGAAAGCTGACCACGATACCCGCTCCGCCATGGATGCCGAGTTTGTGTTCATCCGCGACAAGCTGGCCCTGGCCAAGAAGTTGATGGAAGAAAAAACCGTCAGCCTCAATGAAGTGGACCGTCGCGCGCAGCACAGCGATATCGAAAACAAGCAGCTTGTGCTGGAGAACGTCCGCCGCAAGGCCAAGGGCGAAGAACCACTCAAGGAGCTGAAGAAAGAAGACGAAGACGCGCTGCCGACCGAAGCGGATAAAACCAAGCCGGAAGACGATGCGTACCTGGCCGAGACAGGCCGGATCCTGCTGGACTACCTGAAAATCACCAAGCAGGTAGCCAAGCAGTAAATGATGGCGATTTAACGTGATCGCTCCCCAGAGTGTCATCATATAGACATCATTCTGTCGTGAAATGAAGGACCGCAGGCTCATCGCCTGCGGTCCTTTTTTTTCGATCGAGATCACCATGACCATGACCGAACAGCTGAATGCATTGGGCTCTATCCTGGCTCAACGCAGTTTGCACAGCCTGTTCCAACCGATCATCTGCCTGTCCGAACGGCGCATCCTCGGATACGAAGCCCTTAGTCGTGGCCCGTCCAACAGCCCTCTGCACTCCCCCGTTGCGCTTTTCTCGGTGGCCAGGCAAACCGGGCGCCTCAGCGAATTGGAAATGGCATGCCGCGAAAGCGCGTGCCGACGCTTCAGCGATCAAAAGCTTCCAGGCAAGCTGTTCCTGAATATCTCGCCGGAATCCTTGATGGAAACGGCGCACCAACCGGGACGCACCCTGCAACTGCTGCGCGACTTCGGCATTCCGCCGAGCCAAGTGGTGATCGAACTCACCGAGCAAACCCCCACCGACGATTTCGACCTGTTGCAAACCGCCCTGCACCATTACCGCAACATGGGCTTTTCAATTGCCTTGGATGATCTGGGTGCCGGCTATTCCAGCCTGCGCTTATGGTCGGAGTTGCGTCCGGACTACGTGAAAATCGACCGGCACTTCATCGACGGCATTCATCAGGATGCACTCAAGCGCGAGTTTGTCGGTTCGATCCTGCAAATCGCCAGGGCCTCCCGTGCCCAGGTCATCGCCGAAGGTATTGAATTGCCGGAAGAGCTGGCGGTGTTGACTGAGATGGGCGTCGATCTGGTGCAGGGTTACCTGCTCTGCCGTCCACAGGAACAACCGCCACAAGAAGCACGGCTGATGTTGCCCAAGCTGGACCAGACCACGGTGACGCTCAACGACGAAGGCAGCGACCTCAGCGCCCTGCTCAATGAGCAACCGGCAGTGGATCAAGGCACCGCCACGGCCAAGGTGCTGGAAGCATTCCGCCGCCAGGCCAACCTCAACTCCCTGGCGGTGCTGGATGAGCGTGGGCACCCCGTTGGCATCGTCCATCGGCATTCGCTGTCCGACGCGCTGCTCAAGCCGTTTGCCACTGACCTGTTCGCTCGCAAACCCATCAGCCGCTTGATGAGCGCTGACTTTCTGGCGGTGGAGCTGAGCCAGTCACTGCAGCAGGTCAGCCGCTTGCTGACCAGCCGCGCAAGGCAACGTATCGAGGAAGACTTCATCATCACGCTCAATGGCGATTACCTGGGCCTGGGTCGAGTGATCGATGTGCTTAAGCTGATCACCGAGTTGAAAATCCAACAAGCCCGCTACGCCAACCCGCTGACGCTGCTGCCCGGCAATGTACCGATCCAGCAGTGCCTGACACGGCTGTTGCAGCAACAGCGCGAGTCAGTGATCTGCTACGTGGATATCGACAGCTTCAAACCGTTCAATGACATCTACGGCTACGGGCGTGGGGATGAGGTGTTGCTGTGCCTGGCGCAGTGCTTGAACGACCGGGTCGACCCCAGCCGCGACTTCGTCGGGCATATCGGCGGCGATGATTTTTTGCTGGTGCTGGGGCCTCAGGAATGGCGCAAGCGGCTCAACCAGTTGCTGGATGACTTCCATACCCAATGCCGGCGTTTCTACCGCGCCGAGCATCTCGACGCTGGTTGCTTTGTGGCACTGAACCGTCAGGGCGTGCGCCAGGAATTTGCGCTGCTATCGTTGTCGATTGGAGTGGTGCATTTGTATCCACAGGCCTGTGGACAACTCGATGCCAGCCAGTTGGCGGAATTGGCGTCGCAGGCCAAGCACCATGCCAAGGATGTGGCTGGTTACAGCATCCATGTGATCGACAGCATGGACATGTTGCCCCAGACGCTTTAGGCCTCGGCCGACTCCGGATACTCGTATTCGAACACCCGCACCACTTCGGAGGCATGCCAGGACGCCGCGGCCACGCCATCGGAGGGCCCGCTGAAGCGCCCGAGGCGCTCCACGCATTCAAAGAAGCCGGTACGCGGCAGGCGGCTGGCGCCCTGGCTGATCACCAGGGAACTGCGCAACGGTTGCTCAGCCTTGGCGTCCAGTGCCGCTAGGTGCTCCAGAGCAGCGGCCAGGGTTTGCATTGCTGGCGTCGGAAACTGCAGGCGCTCCAGCAGCGCGCGGTAAGTCAACAGATGGCGCTGGCGGCGCGCCTGGTCCAGTTCGTTGAGTAACCCATCCCAATGCTGACGGCTGATACGTAGGCTCAAGATTCATCCCTCCAACCTGCAACGCCTAATTCCCAGGCCAGGCTGCGTCGTATCGCGGCATCCGGCTGACGTTCACCACTTTCGATCAATCCGAGATACGACGGGCTGATGCCCACGGTGCGGGCCAGCACTTCAATCGCCAGGCCCTTGGTTTCACGCAAACCGCGCAGGTCTGCGAGCGGGCGCAAGTCCTGGTCAGGTGCGGCTTGGACAGTAGGAGAATGAGGCGGTGAAGGCTGTTGCTGACCGGCAGCTTTTAGCAGCGCCTGGTACTGATCCCATGGCAACACCGCGTACTCGGGTTCGCCATTGCGTGAAATTATCTGAATATCCATGACTGCCCCGTAGGATAACTGCACTTACTGAGTAAGCTCTTTCCTTAGGAGTGTAATCCTAACAGCCACAAAGGTCGCAGGGGATAGCTGCCTCATCCGTTTTTTTGCGGGTTTTCCTTGGCCAGCAAGGCCGGGGTCGCAGGCAAACGCTCAACCACCGCGAGCTTTTCCGGGCGCTGCGCGTCACGCCAGGCGCGAAAAGCGCTCAGTTCGCCCTCTAGGGTCTTCATGACCCACGCAAGTACGGCGATGTCATCGAGCATGCCGAACATCGGGATAAAGTCCGGAATCGCATCAATCGGGCTGAGGAAATACATCAGCCCCGCTACCACCGAGATAAGCGCCTTGGGGCTGATCGCCCGATACTCTCCCCGCCAGTACGCGAGGCACAGGGCCTGGAGCAGTTTGAAATCATCCTTGAGCTTGCCCAGGCGATTGCCCTGGCTTGACCCCTTGGCGGCCACCGCGAACAGCAGGGTCGGCAGGCGCCCACGGCCCAGCAAGCGTGCAGCCATGGGTAGGAAACGGGTGAAATTGAAGGGTGGTTTCATCTGTCACTCCAGTTCCATCAAACAGAAAGGTTATCCACACAAATTGTGGATAACCTTGTGAACAGAGCCTGTTTTACTGGCTGAAAGCCACGGTTTAAAAGGCTTTCAGTCAGATCGGGCGTTTTTTGCGCACATCAAAAAAACCCAAGATTTCATTGACTTGGCGGTTGTGTGCGGCTAGTGCTGCCTTAGCCTTATATCAGACTGCCACTGGCCAGGGATGTTCGTTTGGATTTGCCCAAACCGCAATGTAAGTGCTTCAGAAACAACAACGCCCCGTCGAGACGGGGCGTTGTGTGTTCAGGCGCCTATTACTTCTTGGCGGCTGGTGCGTCAGGAGCTTCAGCCTTGGCTGGGTCCTTGATGGCCAGCAGTTCCAGGTCGAATACCAGCACGGAGTTGGCTGGAATCGCCGGGCTTGGGCTCTGGGCGCCGTAGGCCAGGTCGGACGGGATGTACAACTCGACCTTCTCGCCGACGTGCATCAGTTGCAGGCCTTCGACCCAACCTGGGATCACGCCGCTGACCGGCAGGTCAATCGGGCTGCCGCGATCCACGGAGCTGTCAAAGGTGGTGCCGTTGGTGAGTTTACCGGTGTAGTGAACAGTCACCACGTCAGTCGGCTTAGGCTGTGCGCCGTCAGCTTTCTTGATGATCTTATACTGCAGACCGGAAGCGGTGGTGACGACGCCGTCTTTCTTGGCGTTGTCTTCGAGGAATTTCTTGCCGGCGGTTGCCGACTCTTCGCTCATTTTGGTCATGCGTTCTTCAGCACGTTTTTGCAGTGCGGCGAACGCTTCAACCAGTTCGTCGTCTTTGAGCTTCTGCTCTTTCTTGCCAACGGCATCTTCGATGCCCTGGGCTACTGCTTTGGAATCCAGGTCATCCATGCCTTCTTGAGCAAGGCTTTTGCCCATGTTCAGGCCGATGCCGTAGGAAGCTTTTTGCGCCGGGGTTTTCAGCTCTACGCTGGTCTGCGAATCACAACCCGCAAGTACCAGGCTAACCAGGGCCACCGCCGCCGCCAACCGATGCTGTTTCATGCTATTTCCTTGTTCATGCGCCAATAGGGCATTCGAATAAAGTCGCGAGCTTATCAGGCGGCCACGACCAATGGCTACCGGCATGTGAGCAGGAAACTTCCGATAAGTTCACGTGTTTAAAAGCATTTTCATTCATGATGGGCGTCCGCGACGGATCGCGGGACCGCCTCTCATAAGGCTCATGGCCACTTGCCGCACTTATGGCGTAGTGGCATAACAACGCTACAACTCGACAAGGATAGTTATCTTGCGCATTTTTTCCCGTGTTTTACTCCTGATATTCGCCATTCTGGTCCTATCACTGGCCGTGGTGCTCTATTACACCGTTAACCCCAAGCTACCGAACTACGTGCCCGTGGAGCAGGTGCACTATCAGGATCAATGGAGCGCCGCCGACCGCCAGACCTATTACTTCACGCCCCAAGGCACCCAGGTAAAAGGCCTGCATTACGACTGGTTCACCGCCCTGGAGCTGCCGTTCTCCGAGGGACGTTTTGCCACGCCAGAGTACCTGGCGCGCTTCGGTTTCCTTGTGGATCCCAAGCAAGTGCCCACCGCGCAAAACCCCGGCAACCTGCCGGTAGGTTTTGCCCGACATAAAAACGCGGGCAGCAACGTTGAGTACTTGGACATCACCTGCGCCGCCTGCCACACCGGCGAGCTGCACTTCAAGGGTCAGGCCCTGCGGATTGACGGCGGCTCGGCACAGCATGTGCTGCCTTCAAGCGTGCCGACACTACGCGGCGGCAGCTTTGGCCAGGCCTTGGTCGCCAGCCTTGCAGCGACTTATTACAACCCATGGAAATTCGAACGCTTCGCCCGTCAGGTGCTGGGTGATCGTTACGACGCCGAACACAGCCAACTGCGCCAGGACTTCAAGCAGTCGCTGAACAAGTTCCTAAAAGTCGCCTGGAACGATACACACCGCGGCCTCTACCCCACCGAAGAAGGGCCGGGCCGTACCGACGCGTTTGGCCGCATTGCCAATGCCAGCTTCGGCGATGCCATATCCCCGGAAAATTATCGCGTCGCCAACGCACCTGTGGACTACCCACAGCTGTGGGATATCTGGACCTTCGACTGGGTGCAATGGAACGGCTCGGCCCAGCAACCGATGGCACGGAATATCGGCGAAGCCCTCGGTGTGGGGGCGACCCTGACGTTTTTCGATGGCGCAGGCCAACCGCTTCAAGGCGATGCGCGTTACCCGTCCAGCGTACGAGTGCGCGACCTCCACCTGATCGAAGAAACCCTGCAACGCCTCAAACCGCCCACCTGGCCCGAAGAATTGTTCGGGCCTATCGACAAGCCCCTCGCCGCTCAGGGCCGCGCGCTGTTCGCCGAGAACTGCGCCGGCTGCCACGTGCCCACCGTCAGCCAGGAAGGTGGCCGCCCTGTGCAGACACTGAAAATGCTGCCGGTGGACTACATCGGTACCGACCCCGGCACCGCCACCAACATCGCAGACCAGCGCTATGACCTCAGCGCCCTGCAATGGGACCCTGCGGAGCTGTCCAAGCTGAATGTCCAATTACACCCGACGCCAACCGAACCCCTGGACCTGAAAAAAATGTCCGTGGCCAAGGGCCTGGCGTACGTCACCGCCTTCGTCGAAGACCACGCTTACCGCGCCGCCGGTGTCACACCGGCCGAACGCCCGCGCCTGGATGGTTTTGGCCTTCCGATTGGCGTGCGCGAGCTGCGTGCCTACAAGGCCCGTCCACTGGCGGGCGTGTGGGCCACCCCGCCATTCCTGCATAACGGTTCGGTGCCGACGATCTACCAATTGCTCTCGCCTCAGGACGAGCGCAGCACCACGTTCTATAAAGGCACCTTCGACTACGACCCTCGCCATCTCGGCTTCGAGACTGCGGCGTTCAAGAATGCTTTTCTGTTCGATACCAAAATTACCGGCAACCACAACAGCGGCCACGAATTCCGTGCAGGCGCTCGTGGCAAAGGCGTCATCGGCCGTGGCCTGCAGCCGCAGGAACGCTGGGCGCTGCTGGAATACCTCAAAGTGCTGGGCGGCCCGCTGGAGCAACAATTGCCATGATGATTCGATCTCGATACGACCAACCGTCCCTGCTCGCCCGCCTGTGGCTGCGCATTGGTAGGTTTCTCGGCAAGACCCTGTTGTGGCTGGTCGGACTGGGCTTGCTCGGCTGGCTGGCCGCTACCGCCTGGTATGCCTGGCAGCACAGCGGGCCGGTGTCGCCGGATGAACACGTCCCGGCAGGTGAAGCCGCGATGACTCAGGGCATCATCCAGACGGCAGTGCGCATCGTTGACCAGCACCGCGAAGGCACGCGCTACCTGCGCGATGCCCATGCCAAGGCCCACGGCTGCGTGAAGGCCGAAGTCAGCGTACTGGCGGATCTCGACCCGGCATTACGCCAGGGTGTATTCGCCGAACCGGGCAAGACCTGGCAGGCCATGATGCGGTTATCCAACGGCAACGCCTACCCGCAGTTCGACAGCATTCGCGATGCACGGGGCATGGCGCTCAAGCTGTTGGACGTGCCGGGCAAACAACTGCTGGCCGACCAGCAGACCCGCACGGAACAGGACTTCGTGATGTTTAGCCATCCGAACTTCTTTGTCAGCGATGTGGCGGAATACGCGCAGAACATCGGCGCCCAGGCCGATGGCAAAAAAGTCTTGGCGTTCTTCCCCAAGGCTGACCCACGCACTTGGCAGGTGCGTCATCTATTTATCGCCCTGGCAACCCTGGCACCGGCCCCGGCAAGCCCGACGCAAACTACGTATTTCTCGGTATCGCCCTACAAGTTCGGCGCGGCGAATGCCAAGTTCCGCGTGGCGCCAGACCCGCAGAGCTGCCCGGAATACGTCCTGCCCAAACAGAACCAGGACCTGCCGAACTTCCTGCGCAGCGCCCTGAGCCAGCAGTTGTCCACGGACCGCGTCCCGGCGTGTTTCGTGTTGCAGATCCAGCGGCAGAACCCGCAGAAATTCATGCCGATCGAAGACACCAGCATCGAGTGGAAAGAAAGCGATGCGCCCTACGAGAGCGTGGCCAAGGTGCGAATCCCGGCTCAGGACTTCGATACACCCGAACAGAACCTGGCGTGTGACAACCAGTCGTTCAACCCGTGGTTCGGCGTGGAAGAACACCGCCCTATCGGTGGTATCAACCGCTTGCGCAAGGCGGTGTACGAGGCCGTCAGCGATTACCGCCACAGCCGCAACGCCCCGTAAAGAGTGCGTAATAATGGGCCCGGCGTCGTAAGGATTGCGTCGGGTCTATTGAGGCGCTTTCGCCGTAACTCTACCGTGGACGCCTACTCCATCACGTAGGACGCCCATCGTGGAAAACTCAACCCTAGGCATGATCGTGCTGACCATAATCGCTGTGTTCGGCACTGCCTCTTTTTGCTTCGAACACTTGGCCACGCGCCAGCCACGCAAGAAAAAGGTCAGGTAGCCTCAGCGGTCCGTTCCAAGGCGTCCCGACGGGTCGACATTCATGCGTGAGTGAGGTACCAGCGCCAGTCCTGCTCTCCGACTTCAGCATTGAATTGACGGAACTCGCGCCACTTGATCGCCAGGAACACCTTCAGGAATTCAGCGCCCAGCGCCTCACGTGCCCAGGTTGAGCGTTGCAGTGCCTGCAACGCTGTCAGCCAGTCGGTGGGTAGAAAATCGGTCGCCTGTTCATAGCCATTCCCCACAATCGCCGCGCCGGGATCGCTTTGATGAGTGATGCCGTGGTGAATACCCGCCAGTAACGCGGCAGCGGCGAGATAGGGGTTGGCATCGGCACCGCAAATGCGGTGTTCGATGTGCCGACTGATGGCAGGGCCGCCGGGCACGCGGAACGACACCGTACGGTTGTTGACGCCCCAACTTTTAGCCAGCGGCGCGTAACTACCGGTCTGGAAGCGTCGATAGGAATTGGCATGGGGGCAAAATATCGCCAGCGAGTCAAACAAGGTCTCCATCATCCCGCCGATGGAGTGCCGCAACAGTGGCGTACCCTGTGGGTCTTCACTCGCATACAGGTTATTCCCGTGCTCGTCGGCCAGGCTGACGTGCAGGTGCATACCGCTGCCGGCCTGATCGCTGAATGGCTTGGCCATGAAGCACGCTTGCAGCCCATGTTTGTTGGCCACCCCCTTGACCAGGCGTTTGTAACGTACGCCTTCATCAATGGCCTGGAGTGCGTCGAAACGATGCTCCAGCGTCAACTCGACCTGGCCTGGCGCGTACTCGGATATCGCCGTACGTACCGGCAACCCCTGCAGCGCGCACGCCGCGTAGAGGTCATCAAGAAACGGTTGAAGCTGCTCCAGCTCGTATACGCCATAGACCTGTGGAGCAACAGGGCGTACGCCATTGGTCTGCAACGCCGGCTGCGGCCGACCGTTGACGTCGCGTTGTCGGTCCAGCAGGTAGAACTCCAACTCAACGGCCATGACCGGATGGAATCCATCGGCTTTCAGCCGCTCGATGGTGTTCACCAGTATGTGGCGCGGGTCCGCTGGTGCGGCGGGAATACCTTGGGTCGGGTGCATGCTCACCTGCACTTGACCGGTGGGGTTGGTGCGCCAGGGTTGCAAGGTCAGGCTTCCCGCCAAGGGGTACGTCCAACAATCGGCGTCAGCAACATCCCAGACCAAGCCTGTGTCTTCTACGTCTTCACCCTGCACGGTCAAGGCGAGAATGGAACTTGGCAATGGCCGACCATTTTCGTAGATCGCCAGCAGTTCGTCGCGATGCAACAGTTTGCCCCGTGGAACGCCATTCGCGTCGATAAGGAACAACTCGATGCTCAGCACTTCAGGGTGGGCGGCCAGATAATCTACGGCCTCTTTTTTATCCGCGAATTGCATGTCAAACCTCTTAGCGCTTATTCAAGCGACTGGCAGTATTTAAGAACAATGGCGTTTTCAGACGTGCAGTTATGAAGCGATAACCCGCGCGCCAGGTAGGGCAAGCAGGGTGGTCAGCGCGTTATCCAACTCAGCGATCAGCCTGTCGATATCCGCATCACTTGTTTGCGGACAGCACAGGGTCATGTTGTGAAAAGGCGTGATCAGGATTCCGCGGTTGATGAGATAAAGATGCAGCGCCATTTGAAGGCTGTCATGAAAAGCCGCCTCGGCTTGCGCGCCTGTTCTTGGCGAGGTAGCACAGAATTGAAACTCACAACGCGCGCCCAACTCTGTGACAGACCAGTTCAGTTGGTGCCGCTTGAACAACCCTCGAAATCCCTGGGCCAGCCTTGAGGCCAGGGGCAACATGTGCTCGTATGCAGACTCTGTCATGACCTCTTCAAGACTGACGCGCATGCAACGCATCGCCAGGGCATTGGCGGACAGCGTCGTTCCCATGCCACTGTGGCCATGCCCGCCGCTCTCCTCGCTGATGGTCTTCTGGACGTCGCGCATAGCCGAGGCGACTGGCTCGCTAACGCCAAACACCGCGCAAGGCACCCCACCTGCAATGGGTTTACCCACCACGAAAAAGTCGGGTTTCAAATCCCACTGGCGAGTGCATCCACCGAGGCCGGTGGAAATAGTGTGGGTCTCATCAATGACCAACAGGCTGCCATATTTAAGGGTCAGCTCACGGCACTTTTGCATGAACCCCGGATCCGGCAGGACCATGCCAATGTTCGTCATCGCCGGCTCGCACATCAGCGCGCACACATCGCCCTGGGCTAACGCCGCCTCCAGTGCGGCGACATCGTTGAAGGGGATGGATCGACTGTATTGGCTCAAGTCGTAGGCTTGGCCGACAAGACCTGAACGGTGCACTGTTTTGCCGTCGCGGTAGCGCACCATCACGTCATCCACGGTGCCGTGGTAGCAGCCATCGAACACCAGCAAGACGTTGCGCTGGGTGATCGCGCGCGCCCAGCGCAGCACATACCGGTTGGCGTCAGTCGCATTGGCGGTCACTTGCCAGTAAGGCAGCTCGAATCGCCGAGCCAGCAACTCGCCGCAGACCACCGCGTCTTCGCCCGGCAGCATCGTGGTCAAGCCATTATTCGCCTGCTCGGTTATGGCGCGGACAATAGGATCAGGTGAATGGCCAAACATCGTGCCGGTGTCGCCAAGGCAAAAGTCTACGTATTCATGCCCGTCAACGTCGGTGAAGCGCGCACCTTTTGCACGCTGTACGAAGAGCGGCGAAGGCATCGACCAGTCGCTCATCCAGTGCATGGGCACACCGTTGAACAGATTCGCCTTGGCGCGCTCGGCCAGCGCCAGTGAAGTTGGGTTGTTTTCTATAAACCGGGCACGCTCGGAGGCGGTAAAAGCAGCAATCGCTGATTCACTAATTCCACTTTTCGACATGATCAATACCCTATGTTAATTATCAACTTAATTAAAAGTCCGTTGCTGAATGACAGCCGGATACGGCTCAAAGAACTCAACGGTTCTTTGATACATCGCGCTTTTATAAATCTCGGTTATAGCCCCCCGCCCAATATCGTGGATTGAGCGCGCTGGAGCGTATTCAAACTTAATAATCGCCGTGAGGGGCTTTGTTCTCGACCAGACAGTTACCGCCATCCACCACGAGGACTTCCCCAGTGATGTAACTGGCGTCAGGCGATGCCAGAAATGCAACCGCCGCCGCCACTTCGCGGGGGCTGCCTGCGCGCCCAATCGGGGTGAAGCGCCCCGCCTCGGCTTCAGCGGGCGTGGTTGAGCCCGTGGTGATCCAGCCGGGGGCCACGCTGTTGACGGTAATCCCCTGCTTGGCGACTTCAAGCGCAAGCCCCATGTTCATGCCCACCATCGCTGCCTTGGCGGCGCTATAAGCGGCTTCCCCCGGATTGCTCCCTCGGGTGCCCGTGGTGGAACTGATATTGACAATGCGCCCGTAACTTCTCGCCCTCATACCGGGCAAAACGGCCCGTGTCAGAAGAAAAGCGGTCGTTAAGTTTCTGGCCAGTGAAAGATTCCACTCATGCAGTTCCATCGTTGCCAATTCCGAGAAAACTTCAGGGCTTCCTTGCATGGCCATACCGGCATTGTTCACCAGAATATCGACCCGCCCCCAGACTGACGCGGCCCATAGGCCGAATTCACGCACCTGACGTTCATCGGTGAGGTCAGTTGCCCGGCCTTCAACTTCAAACCCTTCTGCGAGTAACTCTTGAACTCGATCCTCGATGCGGTTGCTGCTAGCGGTGATGATCAATCTCGCGCCCGCTGCACCCAGCCTGCGTGCGATCGCCATACCAATACCCGCTTCACTTCCGGCACCACTGATAAGTGCCACTTGCCCCCTCAAATCAGTATTTAACATGGTGTTCCCCACGTACTTAACTTGTAATAGAAGTGGAAATTAGGCTAATAAATCTGATAAATAAAGACGATCATCATCAGAAAATCTGACAACCACCATGGCGTTTACCAGTGAGTCACTGAAAGTTTTCCTTGCGGTTGTCGACAGCGGCTCCTTTTCTGCCGCCGCACGCAAATTGGGCCGGGTACCCTCGGCCATCAACATGGCGGTGTCGCAGCTTGAAGCAGAGCTGGATTTATTGCTTTTTGACCGATCAACCCGCAAAGCCATTCCTACGGCCGCCGCCAAAGCACTTGAGCCCCAGGCACGACAGGTCGCCAGCCAGCTAAACCTGCTGGACGCCCATGCTCTCCAGCTTCATCAAGGGTTGGAGGAGCGCCTGGTCCTTGCGATGGCGCCGGAGTTGCAAACAGGCGTATGGAATCGTCCGCTGTCCATTATCGCCAGCGAGTTCCCCACGCTTGAAATCGAGATTCGCTCCGCGTCCCATCCGGAGGCGATGCGCATGCTCCATGAGGGACGTGTGCAATTGGCGCTTGGATTTGAACGACCAGGGCTCGACGAGCGGGAGACGTTTCTTGAGGCGGGAAGCCAGTTGCTGGTGGCCGTTGCCTCTCCTGATCATCCTGCCGCCGCCGGTAAGAAAAGCCCCTTAAGTGAAGAGCAACTGGTCAA
The DNA here is from genome assembly GCF_002742505.1 of Pseudomonas sp. 2995-1. Lineage (NCBI taxonomy): Bacteria > Pseudomonadati > Pseudomonadota > Gammaproteobacteria > Pseudomonadales > Pseudomonadaceae > Pseudomonas > Pseudomonas sp. 2995-1. Next base: position 39,226 of record NZ_LJSA01000530.1, read on the forward strand.
CGTTCGGCAGATCATCGTGGCTACTGGAGGACCTACCGACTCTGATCCACGTGTTGTGCTGTCACGGCGCATTTGGCACAGCGACAATTACCTGGCAACGCTGGACCTGGTGCAGCAAGGATTGGGCTGGGCTTATCTTCCACAGCCGCTGGTACAACCCTTGATCACTTCGGGTGCATTGACGGAGGTGGTGTTTGACTACATGCCAAGTCAGATGCGGTTATGGGTCGATATCATCTGGGTAAAGAACCGCCCCCTGGGGCTGGCAGCGAGTCGCTACCTGAGCCTGATGCGCAAGATTGCCGAGGGCGAGCCGCGTCGTGTTTGAGAAAAAATACTCGCCGTATGGCTCATTGCGGCCACTGCTCAAGCAGTATCGAGACGAATTTTTCCGCTGCCGGCGAGAGCGATGCCCCGCGGCGGTAGACCAGGCCCAATGAGCGGTTTACCACTGGCTCAATCAACGGGACGCTGACCAAAGTGGGATGATCTTCCGCCGGCATGGCTAGGCTCGGCATCGCCGAAACCCCCAGTCCAGCCTCCACCAGCCCCAGCGAAGTAGAGAGGTGCTGGACTTCGTAGAACCATTGCGGCCGCCAACTCAAGCCAGACAGCGCGTGATCGAGCAGCATCCGGTTACCGCTCAGGCGCCCTACCCCGATAAGACGGTAATCGCTCAATTCAGACCAGGTGACCGAACTGCGTCCGGCCAATTCATGATCACGCCGGCACGCCAATACAAAAGGTTCGCTGACCAATGGGACGAACTCAATGTCCGGATGCTGCCCACTCATCATATTGATACCGAAGTCGGCTTCCCCGCGCAGTACTGCTTCAAGCCCCTCATTGGCACTCAAATCCAGCAGACGGATGCGTATTTTTGGATAGCGCTCGTTATACAGGCGGATCACTGAGGGCAAAAAATAGAATGCGGCAGTAGGGATGCACGCCAGGGTGACACGGCCAATCTGGCGTTCGGCCAATTCACGGATATTGAGAATCGACTCATCGAAGTCGTCCAGCAACCGACGTGCCTTTGGAAGAAAGTCACGGCCGACGCTCGTGAGGCTGACCTTGCGCGTGGTGCGATCAAGCAATGCGGTGCCCAACCCCTCTTCCAGCTTTTTTATCCGCCGACTGAGTGCGGGTTGAGACAGGTGCAAGGCATCAGCTGCTTCGTGAAAGCTCCCAAGTTCGGCGATTTTCACGAATGATCGGATATCGTTTAGCTCATATTCCATGTCTTATCTCGTCAGCAGAAGGCGTCAAAAAGAAATTCAGCGTAAATTTATCATTCGCAAAACGCAATAATCGCTTCAATTTTTGCATTTGAAACATTTTTTAAAGCTTGAGACTCTTGCTCCAAGAACATCAATTACACCGATTGATCAACAAGAGTCAGTGTCATGCAAAGAATTCCCTGTGTGCTGATGCGTGGTGGTACCTCAAAAGGTCCGGTTTTTCTCGACTGGGACTTGCCCGCAGCCGTTGAGGCCCGTGACGAACTGCTACTCAACCTGATGGGCTCCGGCCATGAACTGGAGATCGACGGAATTGGCGGTGGCAATCCGCAAACCAGCAAGGTTGCGATTGTCAGCCCTTCGCTGCACCCGGATGCGGACGTTGATTACTTGTTCGTTCAAGTGATGGTTTCACAACGCCGGGTCGACAGCGCACCCAACTGCGGCAACATGCTGTGCGCGGTTGGCCCGTTCGCCATCGAACAGGGTCTGGTCAAAGCTACCCAAGAGCGCACTCGTGTGCGTATTCGCAACGTAAACACCGGCACGTTCATCCATTCCGAGGTGTACACACCGAATGGCAAAGTCAGTTATGAGGGTGATACCGCCATTGATGGCGTGCCCGGTACCGCGGCGCCGGTGCAATTGACCTTCCTGGATGCAGCCGGCAGCAAGACTGGCAAACTCTTTCCCACCGGCAACACGCAAGACGTCATCGACGGCATTGCGGTGACCTGTATCGACATGGCGATGCCCATGGTGCTCGTCGAGGCCAGCCAACTGGGCAAGCGTGGCGATGAGACCCCTTCGGAACTGGACGCTGATAAAGACTTCCTGCGACGCCTTGAGACACTGCGGCTTCAGGCCGGCTTGGCCATGGGCTTAGGCGATGTCAGCAACAAGGTAATTCCCAAGCCGGTCCTGGTGTCGCCTGCGAAAGCCGGCGGTACGATTCAGGTTCGCTATTTCATGCCACACAGCTGCCACCGCGCGCTGGCCATTACGGGCTCGATTGGTTTAGCGACCGCGTGCGTGATAGAGGGCAGCATCGTCGCGCAGATGCTCGGCGGGATCAGTACGCCGCGCCTTGAAGCGGTGCGTATCGAACACCCGAGCGGCGGAATTGATGTCGTATTGTCCTACACCGGCGTCAACGGTGAGACAATTCAAGCGTCCGTCGTACGCACCGCGCGCAGGCTTTTTTCCGGTTACGTCTACGCCACTGACTCTCAGCGCCTCGCCGGATAATTCCGGCGGTCGTTGGCATTTTTGCATCCGCACAATTCTAAAAATGGGTGATGCCATGAAAGTTGTTAAATCGCTCTACTTCCAGATTCTCTGCGCCGTGGTGCTCGGCATCGTGGTCGGGCATTTCTGGGCCCAGCAGGCCATTGCACTCAAACCGCTGGGTGACGCGTTCATCAAACTTATCAAGATGATGATTGCCCCCGTGGTGTTCTGCACCATCGTCACCGGTATCGCCGGGATGAGCGACAAACGCTCGCTCGGACGCCTGCTCGGCAAAACCATGCTGCTGTTCTTCGTCCTGACGGTGATCAGCCTATTGATTGGCCTGGTCGCGGTGTACGTGTTCCAGCCGGGCGCCGGCATGAACATTGATCCCACCCAGTTGAGCACTAAAGGATTGGCCCAATACACGGAGTCGGCCGCAAAGCTTGGGGTTGTGGAGTTTTTCATGCACATCATTCCCGAGACTTTTATCGGCGCCTTCAGTAAAGGTGAGGTGTTGCCGGTGCTGTTTATTGCGGTGTTGTCCGGCTTTGCCTTGTCGTCGCTGGGCGAGCGTGGCAAACCGGTACTCGACGTGCTCGAATCCGCCTCGCAAATGGTCTTCAAGATCTTTTCTTACCTGATGCGTTTTGCACCGGTCGGCGCTTTTGGAGCCTTGGCGTTCACTGTCGGCCAGTACGGCATCACCTCGCTGGGTTCGCTGGCGAAGTTGATCATGACCTTGTACATCGCCTGCGGCTTTTTCGTCTTCGTGGTACTGGGTAGCATTTGCCGAGCCAACGGCTTCAGTCTGTGGAAACTGCTGCGCTACTTTCGGGAAGAGTTCCTGGTGGTACTCGGCACCTCTTCCACGGAACCTGTGATGCCGCGCATGCTGGAGAAACTCGAAGCACTGGGTTGCAAAAAAGGCGTCGTGGGCCTGGTACTGCCCACCGGCTACTCATTCAACCTGGACGGCACGGCCATCTACCTGTCGTTGGCGGCGATTTTCATTGCCCAGGCCTGCAACATCGACCTGAGCCTGACGCAAATCATCACCATGCTGGCGATCATGCTGTTGTCCTCCAAAGGTGCCGCCGGCGTTACTGGCAGCGGGTTCGTGGCGCTTGCCTCGACCCTGACGGTCATTCACGACATCCCCTTGGCCGGCCTGGCATTGCTGATCGGCGTTGACCGCTTCATGTCTGAAGCGCGCGCCCTGACCAGCTTGGCCAGTAACGCTGTAGCAACGGTAGTGATTTCGATGTCTGAAAATGCCTGCCACCGCGAAACGCTGAACCGGATGCTCGACGCAAAATCTTCCGAGGCACCAGGAAACGCCTGGAAAGATTTGAAGGTCGCTAAACGCGCCTAGAGAAAACCGGATAACACCTCCCCCCTGACTTGACTGACCCCCCTCCCCGCCAGGCGCCGTTGTGCCGCCCGGCGGGTCAGGGCTCGTGCGCCTCGGCGTCAGCCATTTTTACGATAACAACAAGAGAATCGTTCTATGCTCGCTTTCCTTGGCTTGGCCATGGTGGTCGTATTCACCTTCCTCATCATGACGAAACGCTTGTCGCCGATCGTCGCACTCACTGTGGTGCCTATTGTCTTCGCGGTCATAGGTGGCTTTGGCGGCACCACCGGCAAGATGATGCTAGACGGCCTGAAAATGGTCGCACCGTCTGCCGCACTGCTGTTGTTTGCCATCCTGTTCTTCGGCCTGATGATCGACGCAGGCTTGTTCGACCCGCTGATCCGCAAAATCCTGAAGCGGGTCAATGGCGACCCGATGAAGATCGCGGTAGGCACTGCCTTACTGTCGTTGTTGGTGGCTCTCGATGGCGACGGCACAACGACCTACATGATCACCTGCGCAGCGATGCTGCCGCTGTATAAACGTATCGGCATGAACCCGATGATCCTCGCGACCATCTCCATGCTGTCGCTGAGCATCATGAGTGGCATGACGCCCTGGGGCGGCCCCGCGACACGGGCTATTGCCGCGCTGGGCCTGGATGCGGGTGAATACTTCGTGCCGTTGCTGCCGACCATGATCGGCGGTGCCCTGTGGGTGATCTTCACGGCCTTCATACTGGGTCGCGCAGAGCGCAAGCGTATCGGCAACGTGCAACTGCAAAGCGGCGGCGGCGATTGCTACATCAACGCGATTCTTGAGGACACGCCCCACAAACGTCCGAAGCTGGCGTATGTCAATCTGGTGCTGGTTATAGCGGTGATGGCGGCCCTGGTGATGGGGCTGATGCATTCCGCGATCCTGTTCCTGATCGGCTTCGTGCTCGCGCTGATGATCAACTACCCGCAATTGGACATTCAGAAAGAACGCATCCTGGCGCACTCGGGCAATGCCATGACTGTGGTGTTGCTGGTATTTGCCGCCGGGATCTTTGCCGGGATCTTCTCCGGCACAAAGATGGTGGATGCCCTGGCACAGACCCTCGTCGACTGGATCCCGCCGTCCTGGGGTCACCTGTTTCCATTGGTGGTTGCCATCACCAGCATGCCGCTGACCTTTGTACTGTCCAATGACGCTTACTATTTTGGTGTGGTGCCGATCCTGGCCAATGCCGCCGCCGCTTATGGCATCGACCCGGTGGAAATCGCGCGCGCCTCGATCCTGGGGCAGCCCGTTCACCTCATGAGTCCGCTGGTGGCCTCGACCCTGTTGCTGGTGGGCATGGTCGATCGCGATATTGGCGACTTCCAGAAGGCCACCGTCAAATGGGCAGTGCTGACCTCTCTGGTCGTCACCGCGCTGGCCTTGTTGACCGGGGCCATCAGCCTGTTCACCTGATTCACCCACAACCTCTGCTGCCTTCCATCGCGCCTCACTCACGAGGCGCGTGTCGCCCTGTACCCCAAATAACAACAACGAGTCATTTGCCATGAACCATGTGTATACCCGTCGGGCTTTGTTTTGCGCGTTAGGCCTGGTACCCGTCGCAGGGGCCAACGCCGAAGGTTTTATTGATGACAGCAAACTCAAGCTGCAACTGCGTAACGTGTATTTCAACGAGAACTTTCGCGACGAGCACGGCTTGAGCGCACGGGCTGCGCGCACCGCAAAAAGCGAACGCACCGAGTGGGCCCAGGGATTTCTGCTGGACTATCAGTCCGGATTTACCGCCGGCACCCTCGGCTTCGGCGTGGATGCCCTGGGGCTGTATGGCGTAAAGCTTGATTCAGGGCGCGGTCGCAGTGGTACCGGGCTTATGCCGGTGCATGATGACGGGCGAGCGGCCGACGAGTTTGCCAGCGCCGGCGCTACCGCAAAAGTCAGGTTCGCCAAAACCACCGTCAAGTACGGCACCTTGCTGCCCAAGACACCGGTGCTGATTTACAACGATGCACGCTTATTGTCCCAGACCTACCAGGGCACCCAGGTCAGTAGCACCGACATTGAGAACCTGACCGTCACCGGAGGGCATCTGGACCGTTTCAAATTACGGGACTCCACCGACAGCGTGCCGATCGTGCCTGATGGCTACAGCGGGGAAAAATCGGGAGATTTCAATTACGCCGGGGCCGAGTACAAATGGGGTAAGAATGTTCGCCTGAGCTATTTCTACGGGGAGCTGGAGAACTTTTACCGACAGAACTTTGCCGGCATCCAGCACGACCTTCCGCTTGCCGGTGGCGTGTTGACCAGCGACCTGCGCTACTTCAACAGCGTTGATAGCGGCTCTGCCTACGCAGGCAAAATCGACAATGACATGCTCAGCGGCCAGTTGTCCTACGTGATCGCAGGCCATACCGTCGGAGGCGGCTACCAAACCCTTCGCGGTGATGCCGGTTTACCCTACATCAGCGGCGCAACTGTCTACTCGTTCAGTAATGCCGGCATCGGCAAATTCATTGAGGAGGATGAGAAGACCTGGATGCTCAACTACGGCTACAACTTCGCCGCCGTCGGCGTGCCCGGCTTGACCTTTTCAACGCGCTACCTGAGCGGCAATGACGGCAAGTCCACGACCACGGTCAAGGAATGGGAGCGTGATACCGAGCTGGCTTACGTTGTGCAAGCCGGCACGTTCAAGGGGCTGGGCGTGCGCATGCGCAACTATGTCTACCGTTCTGAGTTCTCCCGCGGCCGCGACAGCAATCGCCTCTACCTCACCTATGACATCGCCCTTTAGTAAGTCGACGATCGCGGCCCTTGCGGCCGCGTTCATACAGATTCAGGTGAGGAACCCCAAGCATGCTGTTTAAAAACAAAGTACTGATGCTGGTGCTGGCCCCGGTGGTGCTGTTGTCCACGGTGCTGGCGCTGACAACGAGCACCACTCTGCTGTCGAGCGCCGAGCAAGAAGTCACGGTGACTCGGGAACGCCTGCTTGATGAAAGCCGGGAGCGCTTGAAAGACTACGCCAACCTTGCCCGAACCTCAGTAGCGGAACTGTATGCGCAGGCAGAGACGGGGGACAAAGCAACGCGTGCGCTGGCGATCGCGCGACTGTCCCAAATGAAGTATGGGGACGACGGCTATTTCATCGGTTACGACAGTCAGGTCGTACGCATGTTTCGGGGCGACAGCCGCGAAGGCGTCGGCACTAACATGAGCGACCGCAAAGACAAGAATGGAATTTACCTGAACCGGGAAATGGTGGCCGCAGCGAAGAACGACACCCACTTCGTCAATTATTCAGGCGCCCTGATCAATACGGATAAAGTCGTTCCCAAGCTTGCTTACAGCTTTTACCTGCCTGCTTGGGACATGGTCGTGGTCACCGCGATTAACCTGGACAGTATCGAAAGCCAGGTTGCCAAAGTACGAGGGGAAATCCATCAGCGCGTGCGCAGCCTTGTCTATGGGATAACCGTCATCGCCTTGGTTGCGCTCGGAATCACCGGCGTGCTCGCCTTGTTATTGGTTAAAAGCAGCCTGCGCCCCCTGTCACGGATTCGTGAGCACCTTGATGAGATCGCAGCGGGCGAAGGCGATCTGACGCGGCGCTTACCCATCAGCCGCGACGAGTTCGGCCAGGTGGCCGTGTCGTTCAACGCCTTCGCGGATAAGATTCATGGGCTGGTCAGCCAGATCGTCGGCATGGCCCGAGAGCTGAATACATCGGTCACCCAAGTGGCCGAACAGAGCAAATGCATCGATCAGGTCATGGAACAGCAACGCCAGGAAACCGATCAGGTCGCCGCAGCAATTAATCAAATGTCATCCGCGGCGCAAGAGGTAGCCATCAGTGCTCAGAGCGCGTCAGATGCAGCAGGCGAAACCGATTTGCAGGCCCAGCACGCCAGGCAGGTCGTCAATGAAAGCATCGCCCGACTGGGCACCCTGACCGAGGACTTGTCCGCGGGAGGCGTCTCGTTGAAAAGCCTGCAAGGCGATGTAGAAGGCATTGTCACGGTGCTTGATGTCATCCGCTCGATCGCAGAGCAAACCAACCTTCTGGCACTTAATGCCGCGATCGAAGCGGCACGAGCCGGGGACGCGGGGCGCGGATTTGCAGTGGTTGCCGATGAAGTACGCGCGCTGGCAAGCCGGACGCAACTTAGTACCCAGGAAATTCAAGCGATGATCGAGCGCCTTAACCTGGCCACAACCAAGGTCGTCACTGCGATGAGCCATTCAGGCGCAGCAGGTCATGGTGCCAGCCTGCACGCGGAACAAGCCGGGCAATCGCTGGGCAAAGCGGTCGAGTTGATCGTCACTATCAATACGATGAACGCGCACATCGCCAGCGCCGCGCAAGAGCAGACGTCGGTCGCCGAAGAAATCAATCGGAGCGTCCATCAGATAGCCCACGCGATTGAAAACGTCGCAGACCAGACGCAAAGCGGCGTACACACAGTCGATGAACTGTACGCCATCGGTCATCGCCTTGAAGGCCTGTTGAGGCAATTCAAGATTTAACCGGGACGTCGGTTTGTTCAGGTTGCAACGTTGCAAGCGCTGGGCTCATTGCCCGATATCGCCACTTACCAAGTGGATCGGCTGACACACAGCTGTCCTATCGTCGAAATGGACAACGAGTCCTACCGCCTGCAACACAGCACCTTGGCCGCCCAGAGAAAGATCAAATCGTGTGAACGAAAGCGCAAGGACGAAGAGAGTATCGAGGGCGATGAGCCGTTTGAACTGCACCGTAGACCGCGTTCAGCAGGCCTGCATGCGGTGGGGCCAGATGAGTTTTCAGCGAAGACACTGCTGCTAAGGTCATCCACAATTATTGGGACAACGATCAGCAATCGGCCGTGGGTCAATTTTCAAGTGGCTGGAGGTGGAATCCAGTGGATTCCAGAAACGAAAAAAGCGGCACAAGGCCGCTATTTCCGTGGCTTCCAGGCGCTCAGTGGGCCTTAGTGGAAGCAAATATGGCGCAGCGGACGGGACTCGAACCCGCGACCCCCGGCGTGACAGGCCGGTATTCTAACCGACTGAACTACCG
>NZ_LJSA01000531.1:0-303 GCF_002742505.1 Pseudomonas sp. 2995-1
GGTGCCTGCTTCAGCGGTGTTCTCGACGATGGTGGTCGGCGTGACAGCAATTACTGGGACGTCGTTAACCAAGGTCACGGTCGGTTGACCGGTGCCAGTGGAATTCAGGCCTTCAACATCGGTAACAGTCAGGTCGATCTTCGGCAGCTGGTTACCCGCGTTAACGAAGTCAGCACCTTTTTCAGTCAGCACGACGTTGTTGCCGGAGATGGCGTAGTAGCCATCTGCGTTGGTGCCAGCGGTGAAGCTGATGTTCAGGTTTTCGCGCGGGGTTTCTTCGTCTTTCGCGACGAAGGTACCGGC
>NZ_LJSA01000532.1:0-426 GCF_002742505.1 Pseudomonas sp. 2995-1
TATTTATGGAAACTAATTACATTACAAATGAAATCACTTCTTAGAAAACCTTCTCTATATTACTACGCTAATAAGTGGTTTTCAGTTTCACTAAATCCAAAATTATTCAAGCTCATTTTGAAAATCAAAATCTAAGTAGTTCATTAAATGCTCCACTGGTACAGCAAGACCCACTCTGATTCGCTCACCGTCCACATCTCTGCGACTCGTTGCAAATACAACCCCTACTACTAATCCATCTTCGTTAATAACAGGACTTCCACTATTCCCACGGTATATTGGTGCATCGATCATTAAAAACGGTACATCTCGCCCTTCAGTTAAATCAATAATATGCCCCCTATTTGCGATAAAGTTAAAAAATAGTGGGTTTCCGATTACATAGATAGACATGCCTGGATCCCAAGACTCTTCAAATTGTAATAC
>NZ_LJSA01000533.1:0-302 GCF_002742505.1 Pseudomonas sp. 2995-1
ATAGGGCATGAAATTTGGGCAAAGGATTATGATTTTTTTCAATCTGTGAACTGGGAAGAAACTGGTTGGGTTAATTCAGAGATAGAAATAATTGTGGATATAGAAGTTGAACAGACAGGCCAAAGAGGGGTTTTAGAAAAGAAAAAAATAGGTAGATAATATTATTAAGTTTAATTTCATTCTGTCTCAAAACATAAAGTAAACTATAATTTTGAGACAGAATGAAAAAATTACTCTTTGTTCCGATAATAAATATTATGTAAACTAGAGTGAAATTTTAATAAGGGAGGGGAGTATATTCC
>NZ_LJSA01000024.1:0-229 GCF_002742505.1 Pseudomonas sp. 2995-1
GCATAGTAATTATGTATTACACGTGATTTCTAATGATTTAATAACATTTTCACAAATAACTTATTAACTTTCTGTGACATTTAAGAAATTTTTGACTTCGTTACGAACTTCATCAATATCAAAAGGCTTTGCAAAATGCGTTAATGCTCCTAGGTTCATAGCCTCGTTGATCATTTCTAACTCACCGTAAGCTGTCATCATAATTACCTCTGACTTAGCACCCATTTTC
>NZ_LJSA01000534.1:0-272 GCF_002742505.1 Pseudomonas sp. 2995-1
GCATAAGGAATGTCCATGGAAAAAGTATCTTCAATAAATGTAGACTTGAACTGATTCTTCATGACTTCATATACGATTGATTCATCAGGGTAATATTTCATCAGTAGGTCACGTAGTTTTTCTGTTTTGTCTTTTGCCCTTAGAATAAATAAAAAGTCACTTTTTTCCATATTATTTAAATCAATAATTAATTCCCGCTCGAGTCTCTCATACATCTGTGAGTTCTGTATTATTTTTATTAACTCTGTTTGTGTAAAGGAAGACTGTTTAAT
>NZ_LJSA01000535.1:0-302 GCF_002742505.1 Pseudomonas sp. 2995-1
GTTTGTCTCTGCTGATTTAACACCAACAAGAAGGACACGCTCTTCATTCACTTGCATTTCCTTTTCCAAATTACTTTTCTCTCTTCTTATTCCAATTTAACATCTGTATGGTGGTATGCTTTTTTAAGATAAGTACTTTTCAAAGTCATTAACTCAGCTTTCCCATAGTCGCCTTCTTCTAAAAGACGTACTGCCTGAGACCTTATGGCTCTTTCTAATAAATTTCGAATAAATCTTCCATTACTAAAATGCTCTTCTTGCTGATTTTTTGCATATGTTAAAAGTTCTTTCAATGTCTCTTC
>NZ_LJSA01000536.1:0-301 GCF_002742505.1 Pseudomonas sp. 2995-1
CAGTTCAACAGGAACAAACTATCAATTAGCAAAGTGGGCAGAAGAAGGAGCAAAAGAAGCAGGAGCAGACGTTAAAGTTTTAAAAGTACCTGAATTAGCACCTGATGCAGCAATCGATTCAAATCTATGGTGGCGAGCACACTTAGAAGAAACAAAGGATGTACCTGAAGTAACATTAGATGACCTTGAATGGGCAGATGCATTTATTTTCAGTACACCGACTCGATTTGGGAATATACCTGGACAGGTAAAACAGTTCCTAGATACAACAGGTGGATTATGGTTTAATGGAAAACTTGCC
>NZ_LJSA01000537.1:0-300 GCF_002742505.1 Pseudomonas sp. 2995-1
CCTTTTTAAATAGTATATAAAAAAACTAAAGATCTCCTGATGATCAGGCATTGCGATTATATTATTATTACTTAATTAATATTTTCGAACAAACTGTTTATGATGAATTAAGCAGTTCTCTCCAAAAAAAATAGAATTATACTTTGATCCATCATAATAGACATTAATTCTATTTTATCACATGACTTTAAGACGTTCTAAAAAAACTGCATTGGTGAAAGAATGTAAAATGGTTGCTGGATAAATAAATTTTTTTGCGGCATTGTGGTCTTGGGAAGAATGTTAAAATGACAATATTAC